>JBNKEE010000017.1:0-65445 GCA_050288625.1 Sedimenticolaceae bacterium
CAATAGGCCGATGAATGGACGCCTCGGGTTTCCACCCAAGGTATTGCATACCGCTATCCTTGAACGCGAACTCGACTCGATCGCAGGAACCTCAACCAACTCCTCAAAAGAGACTACCGGTATCTCCTGGCCCCGCCACAATTGGATACCTAAGAACCAACTCGGCATATCAGGCACAACCCGAAGCTCTTCCAGCCCCACGACTTCGGACACCGATGCGTTTGGCAACAACAGTTGGGCTTCATGCAGAGGAAGCAGTACACCACGGATTTCAATATCAGCGCCTGAATCTTTGCTCATTGCTTACTCTCTTCCAACACTTCCTGAATGTTCTCAATCAGGTCCGTCTCTTGATAGGGCTTACCGAGATAACGCTTTACCCCGAGCTCCATCGCCAATTTACGGTGTTTCTCTCCAGTACGCGAAGTGATGATAATGATGGGTATGTCATTCCACTGTTCCGAGCTACGCATGTTTCTAGCCACTTCATAACCATCCATACGCGGCATTTCGATATCCAACAGCATTATATCCGGATGATAGTCCTGCAACATGGCCAGCGCCTCGACGCCGTCTTTAGCTGTTTCCACAACCATACCATGACGCTCTAACAACCTGCCGGTTACCTTGCGCACGGTGATAGAGTCATCCACCACCATGATTTTAATCTTGTCTCCAGAGCTTTCCGAAATAACCTGAATCGGCTCTTCGGCATCAACCGTTAACGCAGCATCCTTACGTACTAGCGCATTGATATCTAGGATTAGTGCAACACGCCCATCACCAAGAATAGTCCCGCCGGTTATCCATCTAATGGTGCTAAGCTGTGGCCCAACAGACTTAACCACAATCTGACGATGACCAATAACCTCATCTACATGCATTGCAACACGATGCTTACCTGCTCGCACCAACAGAATCGGTATGCGTTTTCTCTGTTCCGCCAGATTTGGCTGACCGGTACTCAGAAGCGCACCAAGATATTTAATCGAATATTCATGGTCGCCGTAAACATAGACCCCCTTGCCATCTTCATACAAAGACACCAACTCTTCCCGGTTAATCCTAACCACCGAATCAACGTTGGTATAAGGTGCTGCATATATTTCACCGCCAGCTTTCAACAAGAGCGCATCTGTGATTGCCAAGGTCAACGGTAGATAGATGATAAACTTAGTTCCTGCGCCTGGCGTAGAATCAATCTCCATGGTGCCGCCAAGCTGTTTCACCTCACTAACGACAACATCTAAACCCACGCCGCGACCAGCTATCTGGTTAACTGAGTCGGCCGTACTGAAACCATGCTCCAAGATAAATTGGGTAAGATCGTCTTCGCTGGCGCTTGCACCATCCACCAGCAGGCCCCGCTTTTCTGCGCGCTGTTTGATCGCCTTAAAATCAAGCCCCTTACCATCATCAGATATAGTCAAGACTACATCATTGCCATCACGGGCAAGATCTATGTTAATGGTACCTATTTCGGATTTTTTCTTTTTCTTTCGTCTCTTGGGATCTTCAATACCATGAGAAACGGCATTTCTTAACAAGTGCTCCAAAGGCGCGGTCATACGATCCAGGATACTTCGATCCAACTCCATCTCCGCACCTTTGATAACCAACTCAGCCTGCTTTCCCAATGGGCGGCACGTTTGACGAACAATGCGTTGCAGACGCGGAACCAGTTGGTTAAATGAGACCATGCGAGTACGCATGAGGCCGTCTTGAAGATCTGTGGTAATCCTGGATTGCTGCAGCAACAAGGTCTCTGTGCCCTTTTGCTCAGTCTCCAAGATCTTGTTTATGTTACTCAGATCTCCCACCGTCTCCATAAGACCACGGGATAGCTGTTGCAGGGTCGAAAAGCGATCCAACTCCAATGGATCGAACTCTTCCTCATCTAACTTACCCTCTTCCTTGTCGCGTTCATAGCGAAACAGGATCTGTGCCTCAGTTTCCATATCCAGTTTTCGTAACTGGTCACGCAAACGATCAACTGTGTTCCTCATCTCTTCAATGCTGTAGCCCATAGCGCCGCTTTGCTGCTCCAGGCGTGAGCGAAAGATGCTGACCTCACCCGCATGGTTCACCAGCTTATCCATCACATCAGGGTTAACACGCAGATACTCCCGACCGGAACGGCGAATCGGCCTCACCAGTTCCACCTCTTCACTCTGAATCTGTTCTTCGTCTGTCTGCGCAGGTTCTTCCTGCTGTTCGGGAAAAGATAGAACCTGACTTAAATCCTCTTCATTTTCTTCTTCCTGTTCAGATTCCTCCCCAATCTCCAAATCCTGTTCAGATTCTTCTGGTTCCTCTTCTAATTCAGGTTTCTCGCCCTTTTCCTCTGGTTCTTCTTCTTTTTCAAATTCTTTCTCAGGCTCTTTTTCAGGCAGGGAGTCCTTCGCTCCCTCTTCCTCAACCTCTACGTGAGGTTCGGGACTCGCCAATTCATTCGATATGAACGCCTTGATCTCAGAAATCATCTCATCCGCAGAACTGACATGCCCTATATCACTGGCCTCTTCGATCTGGGTAGCCAATCTGTCAGACACGCTTTGAGCCAGCGCTCGCACGTCAATGCTGTTCTCAACATTTCCGCGTTCGATTTCAGCAATGAGTGACTCGAATGCATGGCTCAAGTCACCGATCTCTTTCACACCAGCAAGTCTGGCGCCGCCTTTAACAGTATGCAACGTTCTTTGTAGTTCATGCACAGAATGCATATTGGCTGGTTCTTCATTCCAGGCAATAAGAGCATGATCAACATCGTCCATTAGTTCAACCGCCTCTTCGATAAAGATCGACAGCAGGTCATCCTCAGGCTCGGATTCGATATCTGAAGCTATTGCACTCCTATCCCTATTCTCGATCGGGAGGGGCGGCTCTACATCTTGCTCTGCCTCGGATTCAATATCCGTGTCCTCTGCACCCCTATCCTTATCCTCAACCTGGATAGACGGCTCAGTCAGTTCTATCTCTATATCTGGTTCTATATTGATCTCTAGATCTTCTTGCTCTAACTCAAGCTCGATATCCTGCTCGTGCTTTATCTCTTCTTCTGGCGACGATTCCAATTCATGCGGCATCAACTCCGCAGAATCCGCATCATCAACCAGAACCAGTTCTTCTGACTCTTTGGGTATATCGACGATCTCAATCGAGGTTACATCTTCTTCAAGCCCCTCTATTTCTTCGGAATCTTCAGACTCTTCATCCTCCGGCAATATTAGATCGTGCGCCGACTCAATGTCCTTGAGTAGAGCGCACCAATCAGGAATTTCCGCTCCAGGCACATTTATAGATTGAAGTATGGCCTCGAACTGTCCATCTGCTCTTTCTATAAGATCCAGAAGTGTGCTATCGGCAACCTTGTCTTGCTCCAGAAGTTCATTTACATAGTTCTCTAGCGCAGCGCTAACCTCGGCTATTGGATCCACCCCAGCCATGTGCGCACTACCGTGGAGAGTATGAAAGGCGCGCGATACCTCACTATCAAGACTGCACACACTGCCCTTACCCCTACAATCATTCAGGAATGTATTTATGGTATCTATATGGGTGCGTGACTCTGAGGTAAATATCTCTAGCAGCGTCGGATCCAGGACTATCCCCTCGGCCTGCGTTGGTTCCGTCTGCTCTTCGATTTCCTCTTCTACCTCCGTGTCGACTTCAGCCTCATCAGAACCAGAAGCACCTTCCCCATCTATTTTCTCATCTACAACAGGCTCGACTTCTACAATTTCCAGGTCAACTACGGTTCCAGAGGTGGGAGCTGCTGAATAATCCGGGGTCGCCAGCTTGTTCGCTCGCTCAACCATAGGCTGTACATCCACTTCTGGCGCAAGACCTCTGGCCTGGTAATCGATAAGTACCGGGAGAACATCCATTGCCTCTCTCAGTAGATCGGTAATCTCATTTGATACCGGCAAGGTTTGATCAATAACCCTGTTGAGCATATTCTCTATTGACCAGGCGAATTCACCAATTACCTTTGCCCCTACCAATCGGCCGCTCCCCTTGAGCGTATGGAACGATCTGCGAAAGGTTACCAGGGCCTCAGTATCTTCAACGTCATTCAGCCATCTGGACATGAATTCACGGATAACTTCCAGTTCTTCACGTGCCTCTTCAACAAATATATCCAGAATCTCAGGATCTATCTCTTCTAGGCTTGGCTTTTCAGCAGATGGAACATGCTCTCGTAATACCTCGACATCGTGTTCTTCTGCAAAGCGCGCAATGTTATCAGACCCGTCTGACAGCTCTTTCTCGTCAGATGAAGGATCCATGTCATCTTCATGGATCAACCCAGGAATAGTCTCTTCCCCTACAGCGCTGGCATAAAAATCTTCATCCACAGAATCACTTTCTGTCCCGAGACGCACCAGGGCTTCACGAGCTACGTCCAGTATCTCATTCTGAATACCCCGACCATCAGCAATGGTCTCCATAAAATACTCAATACTGGTGATCGCATCAGCAAATGCGTTCAACCGTTGAATATCCGGAATGGTTTTATGAGTAATCAGTTCACTTGATACATACCCAGCAGTTGCCCGCAACAGGCCAGAGACATCAAACATCTTGAGTATCTCAAATGCCCCAGCTATAGCATGGAAGTGCTGTGGTACCTTTTCCAGAACTTGTGATTTTTTTGGGTCTTTGATGTAAGCAAGGATAGCATCCTTGATCTTGGCCATATCCACACTGGCCTCACGCACCACCGAATCTGTAAGACGATCAAACTCTCCGTCTGGCAGTAGTTCTTGTTCGGATAATGGTTGCGCTTCTGCCGCATCATTTTTGCTGGTATCTAATATTTGGGTGTTTTCAATTATTTGGGTCTTTACAAAGCTGGCGAGGTTTTCTAGTGACGCCTCAACAAAGACTATATCCCCAGCTATATCCAGCAGGTCTGACTCGTTGGTAATAGCACCTGCTGCTGCGATACTCTTGATCTTATCGGCCTGCTTTTTCATACGCATGCAAAGATCAGCATGACCAATCATATCAAGGGTATCGGCAACTTTGCGCATTGGTTGTTCTAGTGACTGCAGCTGCCCTGAATCGTTGTTTTTTGTCCGAATAAAGAGATCCAATACATCTTTGATTTCGGCCAATTCAGAGCTGATAGCCTCCTTAAGGGATTCCATCAATTCACTACTTGGCAATGCTAGACTATCCCTTCCTTGCGCAACCAACTGCTGACTTATGGCCAGACTATCAAGATCGAATTCCTTCTTTACCGATTTAACCAGATCATCTTCTTGCTTGACGTGAGCTACATGATAGAGCAGGTCTCTCATGGTGCTGACCGTAGGGGCTTCTGCTACAGTGCGCTCACCATCTTTGATTATTCGTTTTAGCTCTCGGTCGACCTTACCAAACAGCAGCTTGATTTGGGTATTAGGGGATTCAAGATTCTCTAAAGGCGCTGCTAATGCGGCCCTGGCTACCTGGAAAAGACTGCGCATCTGCCCGGTTCCAGACACATCCTGCAGTCTTTCTAAAATTACCTTGAGCCCTTCTATACCAGTTATAGGGTCTGTGTTGTAGAACCATTTCAGCAGGCACAAGTGATACTTGTATCGTAGTTTCTTGGCTACCCGAGGAAGCTTAGCACTACCCTCTTCCTCTACACCATCTCTGCGAGTAAGTTTCTGCTCTAACTCTGGAGCGGCCAGTTCCATCTCAGAAAGAATATCTGCGCCACGAACTATGCGTAGATCATTTATAAGTGGAAGAATTATTGCCGGGTGATCAAGAGCGCCATCTTGGATCTTTTCCAGATAATCCGGAAGCTGAACCATTCCCTGCATAAGGGCCTCGGCGGCATGCATAACAAAATCCTGACTGATGCTACCTTCTGCAATTGCCTTGGCTACAAGCTCCATCTCTTCGGACAACATTATTGCGCCGTGCAGTTCCAGTATCTGCAAGGTACCCTTTACCTGATGCAGATATTGTCCGCAAGACGTCATCAGCTCTGGGTTACCGACGCCTTCCGTGTACTCCTCAAGTGCATTACGGGCCTGCAAGACGACCTGGTCCAGTTCGCCTTTAATCCACTTTATTTTACTGTGGTCTTGAGTTTCACTCATACCTGACTCGCCATCATCACCTTGAAAAGGTAGTTACCAGTGGCAGTATTCATCCCGTTGACCTGACTATTCAGGCAGACGGAATCCTGCAACAGACTCTCTTAGTTCATCAGCCAAACCAGCAAGCATACCAATTGACGTTGCGGTCTGGTTGGTTCCGTCCAATGTCTGTGTGGTAATTTCCTGAATAACGCTCATGGTCTCGTCAATCTTAGTTGCACTTGAAGATTGCTGTTGAGCTGAGCTGGCGATCTTCTGTGTAACTTCCGCGATGTGAGTCGATACGTTCTCAATCTCCATCAAGGCGTCACCTGCATCCTCCGCAAGCTTCGCACCAGCAACCACCTCTTTCGTGGTGGATTCCATAGAGCTTACCGCTTCACTAGTATCCGCCTGAATGGTCTTTACCAGCGCCTCAATCTGTTTAGTTGCATTACTGGAACGTTCCGCAAGTCGCTGCACTTCGTCCGCAACCACAGCAAAACCTCGACCGGCCTCACCAGCCATGGCCGCCTGCATCGCTGCATTCAAGGCCAGGATGTTGGTTTGGTCTGCGATGTCGTCAATAATCTCAACGATGTCTCCAATCTCTTGAGAACTCTCACCAAGGCGTTTGATACGTTTTGATGTCTCCTGAATCTGTTCCCTAATGTTATCCATTCCAAGAATGGTTCGACGCACCGTATCAGCACCTTTACTCGCTATCTCCACCGAGTGTTGCGCAACCTCAGCCGACTCGTTTGCGTCGCTGGACATCTGGTCAATAGTTTCAGCCATCTGCTTGATGGCGCTACTGGCGGAGGTAATTTGGTCCGCCTGATGTTCAGATGCCTCAGCAAGATGCATTGCGGTCGCACGACTCTCTTGGGCAGATGCCGCAACCCTTTCTGAGGTCTGGTTAATGGATATAACCACGTTGCGTAGCGCCTCAATCGTGTAGTTGATAGAGTCAGCGATAGCTCCGGTAACGTCTTCTGTTACTGTGGCTGATACCGTAAGGTCTCCATCAGCAAGATCTCCCATTTCGTCCAACAGGGTTAAGATCGCCTCCTGACTCTTCTCATTCTGAGTCTTAAGCAGGTCTTCGACGTCCTTTTTACCTGCAGCCGCCTTTTGTTTTCTAAGTACAAACAAGATAACCGCTATGATTACGAAAAAAGCAGCCATGCCCGGACCAGCCTGAAGCCCTAATACCGAAAAACGCCCCGGTGACTCTTGGTAAGCCGCAAGTAACTTTTTAGCTGCGGCATCAACCTTGCTTGAATTTACTATTACTTCCTGGGATATGGTTTGGAGTTGTGAAGCCAGATCGCCACTTGATTCAACAGATACATGCATGGCGATGATGTCGCTCTTTTTTAATAAGACATCATCAGCATTTTTACCTAGCTTTTTCCACTCAGCCTCAACCCCTGCCAGTTCATCTGTAACTGCCTCGGGGGCTGGTGGTAGATCTTTGTCAGGTATGCCGTTCCTTAGATCTTTAACGTATTTACCAAAGGTGTTCTTCGCACCTTCTAATTGAATAAAGGCGTCTTTATCACCGGCAATCGAAGTCAAAGTGTATTTTGCTATTCGTTCTGAAAGTACACGCAGTTCTGCGGCTCGCATCTGATAAGCCTCATCACGAACATCCGAACTTGACGAATGAAAAACCACTACAACCGCCAAGACCAACATGACCATGGCTCCAACAGTCATCAACATAGTAGGCCGTGTTGATGCTGCCCCTTTTTTCCCAGATCTTTTTTTCATTTTTCAATATCTCCCGAGAGAGCGAAAATTACTAATATCCTCACAACACCATATATTGCTGTTAACTAGAGAAATACACTTCACATAAGACTCAGGCAGCCACCACCTGAAAATCCTGATCCTCTGCAAGTACACGCATGCTCAAAACAGGGCACAGAACACCATCAACATCGTAGGCACCGGCTAAATAACGACCGATAGATTCGTCTGTGTTGTGATCCTGTATATGCAACTCTGTATTAAAGTGACGCATACCGAATACGTCTTCCACCATCAGTCCAGCAAACAGTCCTTCATGCTCAATAACCAAAACTCTTGTTTTGCGACCAATAGTAATGGAACTTCCTCCAAGAAATTCCTGTAAATCAAATATCGGTAGGAGACTACCCCTAACATTAGCAACCCCACGCACCCATTTTTGCGCCCCGGGAACAGTTGATACGTTTTGTGGATAATTAAGTATCTCTTTTACTTCACCAAGAGCTGTGAGTAACTTCTTACCCAAGATGGTAAAGAGCACCCCCTCCCAAAAGAGTTTTGATTCTTCCTTGTGCGGTATATCAAAGGCATTTTTGCGGCACTGACTCTCAATATCCTGCAATAGCTGGATAATATCACTGGATTCAGACTTGGCAGTTGGCATCATTCAGTTCCGCTTTTATTCCACCTACAATGCGTCCCTGATCTTGGACAAGAGTTCGTTTTTCTCTACTGGCTTTACCAGATATTCCCTCGCGCCCTGACGCAAACCCCAAGTCTTGTCCGTATCCTGGTCCTTGGTCGTTACCATGATTATCGGGATATCTGCTGTCTCCGGGTCGCGACTTAACTGCCTGGTGGCCTGAAAACCATTCAATCCAGGCATGACAACATCCATAAGCACCAGATCCGGCTTCTCGCTACGAGCTTGCTCTATTCCCGACTCGCCACTATCCGCGATCAGCACACTACAACCTGCACTCTCTAAATAGCCCTTAAGGATATGTAGTTCTGTAGGAGAATCATCAACAATCAGAATGGTGCGGCCTTGCAGATCAACAGAATCACTAGAGTCATTTGTTTTTTCGCTTTTTTTAGAAAATATTCTCATTACCATTCACCACATACATTCATATATATCCTCTACCAAAGAGATTACGCAGCCCTTGAAGCATACTCCTTAATCGCATCCAACAACTCATTCTTGGTAAAGGGTTTGGTCAAATACTGCTCGGAACCAACGATCCTGCCTCGAGCTCGGTCAAATAAGCCATCCTTGCTAGACAGCATTATTACCGGGGTATGTTTAAACTCTGCATTATTCTTAATGAGGGCACACGTCTGATAACCATCCAATCGGGGCATCATGATATCGACAAATATCACATCTGGGTGGTTGTCAGCGATCATGGCCAAAGCTTCAAACCCATCGGTTGCCGTTAATACCTCGCATCCAGCATTCTTCAACAGACTTTCGGCCGTCCTACGTATAGTCTTGCTGTCATCTATGACCATCACCTTGAGGCCTGAGATATTATCAGGTTCTTTTTGCATTACAGATTCTCTCGTTTACACATCGCCAGTACTGAAAATTAAAGTCCCGATTTCCCCTGTCTAGCTAGATGTTATCTGTCTTATATTTTTTCTGACAACCTGACAATAATCAGGCAGTCTGCAACTCAATACAACCCTAATGGCTCTTGAAATTCGTATGTGACAATTATTATACAACCGAACCATAGCAATTGATTTAAGATTCTGCAACAACTCATTGATCATATTGAAACATTTTCTTGTATTACACAAACAGCAAGAGTTGGTTTTTGCCGACACAACCAACCCATAAAAAATCGAATGAATGGTCACCATTCACGCGAACAGTGTTTCCAGTGGCCACGTTAATTTATCCTAATCCACACATAATCGGGTAACATATAGGCATGAGCATATCCATTGGCATAGTGATGGACCCAATAGAATCCATCGTCGTATATAAAGACAGCACCTTCGCTATGATGTTGGAGGCTCAGGCTAGGAAGTGGGACATCTGGTATCTGGAGCTGAGCGATCTCTACCTTAAAGATCATCGCGCTCACGGCCGAATGCAACAGATAACAGTTAAAGACGACAAAGAATCATGGTTTAGCTTGGGTTCTGAACGTCATGCACTTCTGAGCGAGTTAGATGTTATCCTGATGCGCAAAGATCCACCATTCGACATGGAGTACGTCTACTCTACATATATCCTGGAAGCTGCGGAAAAAGATGGGGCTATTATAGTAAATCGCCCCAGCAGCCTGCGAGACGCAAACGAAAAACTCTTTACCTCCTGGTTCCCTCAATGCTGCACCTCAAGCGTAGTCACAAGAAACAAGCAACAACTAGTTGATTTCCTTAACATTCATGGAGATATAATACTAAAACCTCTGGATGGCATGGGAGGCACTTCGATCTTTCGTCTACGCAGAGATGACCCCAACACCAACGTGGTAATCGAAACACTAACCGAACACGAAAACAGATACGCCATGGCACAACGCTTCCTGGCTGAGATTAGCGCTGGAGATAAGCGCATCCTGATGGTGGATGGAGAGGCCATTCCCTACGCCCTGGCCCGTATCCCCAAGGCTGGTGAAACCCGTGGAAATCTGGCGGCCGGGGGACGTGGCGAAGGCCAGCCGCTGTCTGAGCGAGACCATTGGATAGCCCAGCAGGTCGGCCCTACCCTACGCGAAAAAGGTATCTTGTTTGCTGGGCTGGACGTAATCGGCGACTATCTAACAGAGATAAATGTGACCAGCCCCACCTGCATCAGAGAACTTGATAGACAGTTCGGCCTGAACATAAGCGCTCAGCTACTGGATAAAATAGAAGAACGAATCAAGGCATGAAGAGAATAACCAGATTCTTGACCGCGATACTGCTAGCCGTTATTGCTCTAATCTCAACCAGCTGCGACCAACAAGAGCAGATCATAACCACTAGATTCCTTGCCTTCGGCACTCTGATAGACATGAGCATAGCTGGCCTCCCTAGAGAAGAGGCTGAAAAGGCTACCGCAGCCATAGAGAAGGACTTTGCCTGGATGCATAAATCCTGGCACGCCTGGGACCCAGGTCCGCTAGGGCGAACCAACCGACTGATTTCAGAAGGTGCAACATTTGCCGTACCGCCTTCTGTGCTTGGACTGCTAAGGCTAGGTAGAGAGCTCTCTATACAGAGCGATCATCTGTTCAACCCAGCCATTGGCAAACTGATAGACGCGTGGGGTTTTCACAGCAACTCCCCGGAAGGACACAAACCACCTACACCAGAAAAGATCGACCAACTATTACAACAAAACCCACGCATGACCGATCTGGTGCTGAAGGGGATAAACCTGCACAGTACCAACCCAAATGTAAAACTGGATTTTGGCGCTTTCGGTAAGGGTTTCGGCATTGACCTCGCCATTGACCATCTGCGCCAACTGGGAGTAAAGAACGCTATTCTGAATGCCGGAGGCGACTTAAGGGCCATAGGATCCCCCAAAGGACGACCTTGGAAAATAGCAATTCGCCACCCATCAGGACAAGGTGTATTGGCCAGTATAGAGGTGTCAGGCGATGAGAGCGTCTTCACATCCGGAGATTATGAACGCAACTTCAACTGGAAAGGTAAGCGTTACCACCACATAATAGACCCACGCACTGGATACCCCGCAGTCGGCACCAGGTCGGTTACGGTAATACACCCTGATGCCGCTACCGCAGATGCAGCAGCCACCGCCCTGTTTGTCGCCGGACCGGATAACTGGTACAACATTGCAAAAAAAATGGGGATAAAATATGTTCTTCTGGTTGACTCAAAAGACCAGGCATATATGAACCCAGCCATGAGGAAAAGGCTTACATTTGATTCAGACCAGTTCAAGATCAATATTAGCCCTCCACTGATAGAAGGGCACGGTAAGACAAGCACTAAGAACAAATGAGCAACGCAGCCGCAATCACCGCCGTAGACCGCCTTGGCCTAACCCTCTTTGTCGCAATCAGCATGCATGCGGTTGGTATTCTGGGGGTCAGCTTCACCATGGAGAAGCCAAAAAAACTACCTCCGGCAGATCGCACCCTGGAGATCGTTGTCGTACACAATAAATCCAGAATAAAGGATCCGAAGAAAGCAGATTTTCTAGCACAGCATAGCCAAGAAGGCGGTGGCTCAAAAGAGAAGGCAGAGCGCCCAACCACCGATAGCCTTCAACCTATAACAAAACAGTCCAATAAGCCAAACCAAGTTAACACCCCTGCAACACCTCCATCTGAGCCTACAGCTTCTCAAAAAAAGAAGCTGCTCAGCACCAAGACAGAATCGAAGAAAAAGACCAAAGACGCACCGAACAAGCCAAAAAAGAAACTGCGAACACTCAACACTGCTCAACTGCTGGCCAGCACCGACAAGGAAATATCCAGGCTTACGGCTGAACTAAACCGCAAAACCAAGGCCTATGCCAAACGCCCACGCCGTAAGTTTGTTAGCGCCAGCACCAAAGAGTACAAATACTCCAACTATCTCGATGCCTGGAGACGCAAAGTTGAGCGCATCGGAAATATCAATTATCCGGACGAGGCCAGAAGACAAAAGCTATATGGCAACTTGGTGCTGTTGGTTTCACTGCGCGCAGACGGAACCATCTATGAGATTGAGGTCAGACGCTCATCCGGCCATAAAATTCTGGATGATGCAGCGATACGAATCGTCCGTCTGGCGGCGCCCTATGCGCCCTTCCCGGCCGAGATCAGAAAAGAGACAGATATATTAGACATAACCAGGACCTGGCAATTTCTCAGCGGCAATAGATTATTGTCAAAGTAAGGGTTGCGGTAATCCGGTGTTCACTCAATACTATAAAGCATGAACAGCAGCACAAACCTGACCAACCAGTTCCTAATCGCCATGCCTAGCATGGAGGACATGAATTTCTCCCAAACGGTCACCTATATCTGCGAACACAACCATGAGGGAGCCATGGGCATCGTGGTAAACCGCCCCACCAACCTACATCTTAACGATATCCTGGAGCAGTTGGATATCACCGACATTGATCTGGAAGCAGGTGAAGAATCCATCTATATAGGCGGCCCTGTGCAACCAGAGCGCGGATTTGTTCTGCACAGTGATAACAGCAATTGGGACTCCACCCTGAAGGTTACTTCGGAGATAGCGGTAACCACGTCCAGGGATATCCTGGAATCCATAGCGGCCGGCAACGGGCCCCGCAGCCATCTGGTGGCGCTTGGGTACGCTGGCTGGGCCAGCGGGCAACTGGAAGACGAGATCTCGGCCAATGCATGGCTGAACGGACCTGCCGATTCCCAAATCATCTTCAATACACCCCCTGAACTACGCTGGAGGGCTGCGGCCAAGTTACTGGGCGTAGATATGAACCTATTATCAGGTGATGCTGGACATGCGTAAGGATATAACTACAATAGGCGCAAACCTAGAGGCCACAACCAACAAATAATGACGACCTTACTTGGATTTGACTACGGACAAGCTAAGATAGGCGTTGCCGTTGGTCAGACCATGACAGGTACCGCGTCACCCCTTGAGACACTCCGCGCCATCCAACAACATCCGGACTGGGATGGAATCACTCGCCTGATAAGCACCTGGGAACCACAAGAACTGGTAGTGGGGCTCCCATTCAACATGGACGATACCGAGGCCGAGCCGGCAGACAAGGCACGCCGCTTCGCAAGACAACTCGAAGGCCGGTACCATCTCAGGGTACACTTAGTGGACGAGCGTCTTACATCGATTGAGGCCAAAAACAGATTAACGCGGAAACCGAAAAATATAGAAGAACTAGACGCAATAGCGGCGCAACTAATTCTGGAAACCTGGTTAAGTGAGCAAAACTAATATCTACATGCAAGCACAAGAGATAGATGGACTGATAAACGAGATGTATCAGGCCCTTAAGACGCGCCTGAACATGCAAAAGATAACTAACCCCGCCATTATCGGCATACACACTGGTGGTGCCTGGCTGGCAGAGCGTTTTCACCAGATGCTAGATATCAAGGAGCCGTTAGGGATACTAGACATATCATTCTATCGGGACGATTTCTCACAAGTTGGGGTTAACCCCCAGGTGCGCCCATCCAACATTCCGTTCAATGTGGACGATCAACATATAATCCTGGTGGACGATGTACTCCAGACGGGACGCACTATCCGCGCAGCCATGAACGAGATCTTCGATTACGGACGTCCCGCATCCATCACCCTGGTCACCCTGGTGGATAGAAGTGGTCGGGAATTGCCGATACAACCCAATGTGGTCGGTGTGCGTCCGCCACTCAATCTAGATCAACACATAACACTTACCGGTCCAGATCCACTGAGCCTGGTTATTGGAGAATCCAAACATGAGGCCAGGGACGAAACGAAAGACCAAGGAAGATCTGACAGTGAATGATATAGACAACAATCTGCAACTAGGACCGAACGGAAGATTGCGCCACTTCCTTTCGATCGACGGCCTGAATAAAGCGCTCTTAACCGAGATCCTGAATACGGCGGAGTCATTCACTGGCGTCTCCGAGCGTACGGTCAAAAAGGTGCCTCTGCTACGTGGCAAGGTGATAACCAACCTCTTCTTCGAAACCAGCACCCGCACCCGCACCACCTTTGAACTAGCGGCTAAGCGTCTCTCAGCGGATGTACTCAGCCTCAACATCAACACCTCATCCACCTCCAAGGGTGAGACTTTGCTTGATACCCTGCGTAACCTGGAGGCGATGCACTGTGACATGTTCATCGTCCGGCACAGGGACAGTGGCGCAGCCAACTTCATCGCCACACATGCAGCGCCGCACATAAGTGTCATTAACGCCGGAGATGGCCGCCACTCCCACCCCACTCAGGCCATGTTGGACATGTTCACCATCAGGCGCCACAAGAAACAGATTGAGGGCCTCAAGGTAGCCATAGTTGGAGATATCCTGCACTCAAGAGTGGCCCGTTCCCAGATCCTGGCCCTCAACACCCTGGGAGCGGAAGAGGTGCGGGTAATAGCCCCCAAGACCCTGTTACCTGCAGAGGCGGAATCACTCGGCGTAAAGGTGTTTCACGACCTAGAGCAAGGCATCAGCGATGTGGATGTGGTAATCATGCTGCGCCTGCAGAAAGAACGCATGGGCAACGCCATGCTCCCCAGCGAACATGAATACTTCCAACTCTACGGACTAACAGAAGAGCGCCTGGAAGCAGCCAAGCCAGACGCCATAGTGATGCACCCCGGGCCGATCAACCGTGGGGTTGAGATGGCATCTCAGGTTGCGGACGGCCCAAGATCTGTAATCCTGCAGCAGGTCAGTTTCGGCATAGCGGTGCGCATGGCAGTAATGTCCATGGCCATGGGGACGGTGAAGCCTGGAGCCAAAAAGATATGACCATGGCGAACAGAATCGAGATAATCAATGGACGTCTCATTGATCCCGCGAACGGCATCGACGAAATAAAGAACCTGTTCATCGAAGATGGCAAGGTCTGCGCTATAGGCAAAGCGCCGAAAGGCTTTAAGGCAGACCTGACCGTCGACGCCTCAGGACAGATAGTTTGTCCTGGGCTTGTGGACCTAAGCGCCAGGACACGAGAACCTGGCCAGGAACACAAAGCGACCATTGAGAGTGAGACCAGAGCAGCTGCAAAAGGGGGCATTACCACCATATGCTGCCCACCAGACACTAGTCCGGTTATCGACACACCTGCCGTGGCCAGCATGATCTACAACAGAGGTATGGAGATAGGCTACGCCAGAGTCCTCCCCATAGGAGCACTTACCCAAGGTCTAGAGGGAAGCCAGCTCAGCGAGATGGTGGCACTTACTAAAGCGGAATGCCCAGTCCTCAGCAACGCCTACGCCCCACTTGCCAACACCCTGGTGGAAAGACGTGCACTAGAATATGCAGCCACCTTTGGTATCACCATTGTTATACGACCGGAAGACAGACATCTGCGTGACAGCGGTTGTGTGCATGAAGGTCCGGTCAGCTCCCGTCTCGGTCTACCCGGCATACCGGAGGCGGCAGAGAGCGTGGCCGTGGCCAGAGACCTCGCGCTAGCTGCCCACACGGGATGTACTGTACATTTTCATGCCATATCTACGGCCACAGCCCTGGAGATGATATCTGATGCGCAAAAGAAGGGTATTCAGATAACCGCCAACGTTGCGGCCCATCAACTACACCTCACAGAGGATTGCGTAGATGGATTTAACAGCAACTGCCACGTCATCCCTCCCCTGCGCACGCAAAAAGACAGAGAGCAACTGCGCAAGGGTCTAGCCAGTGGAGTAATCAAGGCCATCTGTTCTGATCACCAACCACACGACCCGGATGCCAAAGAGGACCCGTTCCCATCAACCACACCAGGCATCTCAGCCATTGAGACCCTGCTGGGACTCACCCTGAAACTGGTAGAAGAAGGCGTCATTGAGATGAGTGACGCCATAGCCCGCGTCACCAGCGGGCCCGCCGAGGTACTCGGCTTGCCATTGGGACAGCTCAGCGTGGGCGCGGATGCGGACGTCTGTATATTCGATCCGGCCAAGAGATGGAAACTGGAGGCAAGTTCCATGCTGAGCGCAGGGAAAAACACTCCATTCCTGGATCAGGAGTTTACCGGAGAGGTGACCCACACCCTGCTCCAGGGCAAGGTAGTATTCAAGGCCTGACCCCTATGACTGGTAAAACAAAATCACATCGCTCCACCATATACGTCGAGGAGGCGGAGATACTCAGCCACGAAGCTTTTGCTGGGGATCAGTTCCTATTGCGTGTTAGCGCCCCAGAATGCGCCGCCAAGGCCAGACCAGGTAGCTTTGTCCATCTGCAATGTAGCCAACAGCGCCCTCTACGTAGACCTATCTCTATCATGCGGACATCACCAACGGATGGCTGGGTGGAGTTACTGTATAAAAAGGTCGGACGTGGAACAGCCCTATTGTCTAAACGTAGAGTAGGAGAATCGATAAACATCATAGGACCGATCGGTAATCCGTTTAAGATCCATCTGGAACGACCACGACCTCTGCTGATAGGAGGTGGTGTAGGTCTTCCACCCATGATCTTTTTAGCGGAAACCATCCATCAAAAAAACGATATCCACCCGTTTGTAATATTAGGGTCTGAGGTACCTTTCCCCTTTATACCTTGCCCTTCACAGACGGTGATTACAGGCATCCCTCAGGAAACAATTGCCACCATGCCTTTATTGGAGGATTGGGGGATACCCAACCGCCTCACAAGTCTCCAGGGATTCCCAGGGTGCCATAACGGATTCGTCACAGATCTAGCCAAACTATGGCTGGATTCACTGGATACCGAGATACATTCCCAAATAGAAGTATTCGCCTGCGGCCCCAACCCCATGCTGAAGGCCGTTGCCAGACTGTGTCAGGAGTACAACCTACCCTGCCAAGTATCTCTGGAAGAGTACATGGCCTGCGGTGTCGGTGGTTGTGCCGGCTGTGTAGTACAAGTTGCGGAAGATTCGGGCCCGGCTATGCGCCGGGTTTGCGTTGATGGTCCAGTATTCGACGCCAAGTCCGTATTTAACGATTAATCACCAGTCTTCTTCATTAACCAGGGAGATATCGTCCATCTCCACCGAGTATTGATCAACATCTCCACTACCGAGCTTAATCATCAGACGCACCTCATTGGCCGAATCGGCATGCAGGATAGCGTCATCGTAGGTGATCTCGCCTTCGGAATAGAGGGCGTATAGCGCCTGGTCAAAGGTCATCATTCCATGCTCGGTTGAACGCTTCATAAGCTCTTTCAACTTATGTATTTCGCCTTTACGTATCAGATCAGCGGCCAGCGGTGTGTTTATTAGCACCTCGACCACCGGCCTTCTACTCTTGCCATCCGGTCGACGTATCAGTTGCTGCGCCACTATTGCACGTAAGTTTAGAGAGAGATCCATAAACACTTGGTTATGCCGGTCCTCCGGGAAGAAGTTGATGATCCTATCCAAGGCCTGGTTTGCATTGTTCGCATGAAGCGTAGAGAGGCAGAGATGACCCGTCTCGGCGAAGGCTATGGCATGTTCCATGGTCTCACGAGTACGGATCTCGCCGATGAGTATCACGTCCGGGGCCTGTCGCAAGGTGTTTTTGAGCGCAACCTCGTAGGACTCAGTATCTATACCAACTTCTCGTTGGGTCACAATGCACCCTGAGTGGTTATGAGTGAACTCTATCGGGTCTTCAACGGTAACTATATGGCCACTGCTATTGTTGTTTCGATACTCCAACATAGCAGCCAACGAAGTGGATTTACCGGTACCTGTAGCGCCCACAAACATAACCAACCCACGTTTGGTCATTGCCAGATCTTTAAGGATTGGGGGGAGTAACAGCTGCTCCATGTTCGGAATTTCGTTTTCTATACGACGCAACACCATACCAACCGAATCGCGTTGAATATATGAACTTACACGAAATCGACCGATGCCTTTTGCACTAATGGCGAAGTTACATTCATTAGTGTTGGTAAACTCTTCTCTTTGGGCTGGAGTCATCAGACCAAACACCAACTCTCTGGTTTGTTCTTCAGTCAACTTTGCCTTAGATATAGGGGAGATACGTCCATGCACCTTGATACTGGGAGGCATACCGACCGTAATAAACAGGTCAGATGCCTTCTTTTCACGCATAAGTTTAAGGATCCCATTAAAGTCCATCACTATCTCCAGAACATCATTTCAATAACAGTACCGTCAGGTAAAAAGATCTTTATTAACCGCCTTGGCGCGGGCATCTAAACGGCTAACCATGCCTCTCTTCACAATCTCCTGCAGATGTTGATCCAGGGTTTGCATACCAACGGCCTGACCGGTTTGGATTGCAGAATACATCTGGGCCACCTTATCTTCACGTATCAGGTTACGAATGGCAGGAGTCCCAATCATGATCTCCCAGGCTGCAGTGCGACCTCCACCGATCTTCTTTAACAAGGTTTGCGCAATTACGGCGCGTAGAGACTCTGACAGCATAGATCGCACCATACTCTTCTCTCCAGCCGGAAACACATCAATGATACGGTCAATGGTCTTTGCAGCGGAACTGGTATGCAAAGTACCAAACACCAGATGTCCGGTCTCGGCTGCAGTCAATGCCAGACGTATAGTTTCCAGGTCACGTAACTCACCCACCAGAATAATATCCGGGTCCTCACGCAACGCCGAGCGCAAGGCCTCGGCAAATCCAAGAGTATCCCTATGTACCTCGCGTTGATTGATGAGACACTTTTTACTGGTGTGAACAAACTCAATCGGATCCTCAATGGTCAGGATGTGGGCATATTCATTATCGTTCTTGTAGTCCATCATCGCCGCCAGAGTGGTGGACTTACCAGAGCCTGTGGGGCCGGTTACCAAAACCAATCCACGCGGTACGTCAACTATCTCTTTAAAAGTGGAAGGGCAGCCCAAATCATCTAAGGTCAATACCTTGGAAGGGATGGTCCTGAACACAGCGCTGGCACCACGGTCCTGGTTGAATGCATTTACACGAAAACGAGCAAGTCCAGGTATCTCAAAGGAGAAGTCTGTTTCAAAGAACTCTTCAAAATCCTTTCTCTGCTTGTCGTTCATGATGTCATAGACCAGGGCATGAACAACCTTGTGCTCCAACTCAGGAACATTGATGCGTCTAATATCGCCATCCACACGAATCATGGGAGGCAGACCGGCAGACAGATGCAGATCTGATGCATTATGTTTTACGCTAAAGGCCAGCAGTTCAGCAATATCCATAGATTACTCCCCAACCAAGTAAGTCATTCTTCTATTAGAATTTATTGTAGACGACTCTTATAGTCCTTTAATGAGCAAATAAAATAATCCTAACATAGGTATAGCAATATTATCGGAAACTATCCCGCTTTTGGTTTAATATCCCTCTGATATATGTGAATAAATCCACTTTTTTGCCAAATACGAATCGAACGTTGATCCCAAGATGAACCAAACTATTCAATCCAGACTTGAGTCGGTCCGCAATATCATTGCTCAAACCGTTACGGAATACCAAAGACCAGTAGATTCGGTACAACTTCTAGCCGTCAGCAAGACCAGAACACCAGATGAGATCATGGCGGCATATACCAGCGGCCAACGTCGTTTTGGTGAAAGCTATATACAAGAGGCTATAAGCAAAATCGATCAACTCAGAGAAACAGATATAGAATGGCATTTTATCGGAAGGGTCCAGAGCAACAAAACCAGGGCAATTGCGGAGAAATTTGACTGGGTTCACAGTATAGATAAGCTAAAGCACGCCCAACGCTTGAATGATCAGCGACCAGATACCATGCCGCCAATGAATATCTGCCTACAGATAAACGTGGACAACGAAGAATCCAAAGGCGGTGTGCGGCCTGAAGACGCAAAGGAACTGATACGCAAGATCAAGCAACTACCTAGGATTAGACTCAGAGGCTTTATGACCTTGCCATCACCTAGGCATGATATGAGTGCACAACGCGCGCCTTTTAGAAAACTGCGTGAACTTAGAGACCAACTAACCACTCCCGACCTACCTCTAGCAACTCTCTCAATGGGGATGTCGGATGATATGGAGGCTGCCATAGCCGAAAAAGCTACAATAGTCAGAGTCGGCACCGCCATATTCGGACCACGAGAGTACAAATAAGAGTCAGATACCAGTTAACCTTGGACTCGGAAGCAGTTTGGGCGATAATTTTTATAATTAACCACTTCAAGGCCTGATAAGTAATGAAAAGCAAGACCCTCGCCTTCATCGGTTGTGGAAACATGGCAACCAGCCTCATAAACGGACTCATAGCTGATGGCTATGATCCAAAAAATATCATGGCCAGCGATCCAGATGGAGCCAAAACCGCACAGTTATCCAGCCTGCTTGGCATCGAATCTACCTCTGACAACACAGAGGCAATAAAGTCTGCCGAGATAGTTGTGCTCGCGGTAAAGCCTCAGTTACTGGAACAGGTGGCCACCGCCATAGCTCCTGCTGTACAGGAGAAACAACCCCTGGTTATATCCATAGCAGCCGGTGTACAAGAAAAGGATATAGAGGCTTGGCTGGGAGGAGACGTCGCCCTTGTCAGAACAATGCCCAACACCCCTGCCATGATTAGGGTCGGAGCCACTGCATTGCACGCAAACTACATGGTAAGCAACGATCAAAGAAACATGGCTGAGACCATATTACGTGCTGTCGGCCTGACCCAATGGGTAGAGAATGAAGGACTACTGGATGCGGTAACAGCACTCTCAGGGAGCGGACCTGCATATTTCTTTCTAGTTATGGAGGCCATGGAGGCGGCCGCCGTGGAGTTGGGACTGACCGAAGACACGGCCCACCTTCTTACGTTGCAGACAGCGCTGGGCGCAGCCCGTATGGCCATGGAGAGCAGCGACACCCCTGCCATCTTAAGAGAGAAGGTCACCTCTCCTGGCGGCACCACTGAGGCCGCCCTAAAGAGGTTCGAAGAAGGTGGCCTGCGAGATCTGTTCATCCAGGCCCTGACTCAGGCCCGCGACCGTTCTATAGAGCTTTCAGAACTCTTGGGGAGCAAATGATGGGAAGCAGTTATTTTACGAACCCTGTTGTCTTTTTGATACAGGCCGTGTTCGGGGCATATATCCTGGTCGTCATGCTACGCTTCTTGCTGCAACTGGTGAAGGCGGATTTCTACAACCCCATATCCCAGTTCATCGTAAAGGTTACATCTCCTGTACTGATATACCTGAGACGCATAATACCCGGTCTTGGCGGTATCGACCTCGCTTCAATCATCTTTATGTGGATACTTAAGGCCATTGAACTGGCACTAATCATATCCTTGGTCGGTCTTCCAGCCAGCTACATGGTCATTGCCTGGGCAGTACCGGAACTGATCAGGCTGGCCTTTAATGTGTTCATCTTTTCCATCCTGATCCAGGTGATACTTAGCTGGGTCAACCCTGGAGCCTACAATCCGGCCACCACCCTAATCAGCTACCTGACAGAACCTATCCTACGACCAGCGCGTAGAATAATTCCACCAATCGGGGGGCTGGACCTTTCACCAATGATTGCGATGATCGGGCTATATATACTGCAGATGCTACTGCTACCCCCTATTCTGCACTTAACTGGTAGCCCCTTCGTCAAATGAGTTCTGAAGACGGTGGGTGGTACCGCTGGGAAGGTGATGACCTACTACTATCTCTGAGAGTGCAACCTCGTTCCAGGAAAGACGAATTCGTGGCTCCTCATGGTGACCACTACAAGGCGCGCATAACGGCCCCACCAGTTGAAGGAAAGGCCAATGACCACCTGCTGAAATTCCTGGCCAAGAGCTTTGGGGTAAAGAGGTCACAGGTCACCATGCAGACTGGGCAAACCTCCAGAAACAAGATATTTCGAATAAAATCACCAACTAGGTTCCCAATTGCTGTAAATTGACTATGATAGTCTTATGCAAAAAAAGATGGAGAAAAAGTAAAAAATCGTTGTATAATCATGTAATAATGCGCTAACCACGAGAAAATACTTTAAGAAGCTTATGGATGATTCAAACTTAAAAAACCAGGTTAAGGCATACGGCAAGTGGAAAGATGAGCTTATCCGCACATTGCACGAGTATCAGGATTGGTTAATAAGCAATGAGATGGCCGACCGAGACAGTGACCAGATCATAAAGGAATCTGTTTCCGCCCTTAACAGCGACAAACTCACCATAGCCTTCGTAGCCGAATTTTCTCGCGGCAAAACCGAGCTGATAAACGCTATTTTTTTCGCCCAATACGGGCGACGCCTACTTCCTTCCACCGCTGGACGCACAACCATGTGTCCAACAGAGATGTTCTACGACAGCGAGACAGATAAGGCATATGTGCGCCTACTTCCCATTGAGAGCAGGCTACAGGACACCAGCCTGAAGGACCTAAAGGCAGAGAGCGGACAGTGGGTCAACTATCCTCTGGATCTGGATTCACCTGAACAGATAGAGGACACGCTGCGTGAAGTGGTAAAGACACGCAGAGTAAGCCTTAGAGAAGCGGTTCGTCTTGGACTTTACGACCCAGACCTCCATCCGCACCTGAACAATCCCCCAGCGTTTGTAGAGATACCACGTTGGCGTCACGCCATGATCAGCTTCCCGCACCCGCTGTTTAAAGAGGGTTTGACCATTCTGGACACCCCAGGCCTTAACGCGCTGGGCAGTGAGCCGGAACTTACACTAAACATGCTACCTGCTTGTCAAGCGGTTCTGTTTATACTGGCTGCGGATACCGGCGTAACTAAAACTGACCTGGAGATGTGGCAAAACCACATAAAGGGATTTCAAAACAGCCGCAAGCGCGGCCTTATGGTGGTGCTCAATAAGATCGACAGCCTGTGGGACGACCTGTCTGACGCGGAAAAGATTGAGCGCATTATTACAGGGCAATGCCGTTCCACCGCTAGGATCCTGGGCGTAGATGAAAAGGCCATATTCCCTACTTCCGCCCACAAGGGCCTCCTAGCCAAGATACGACAAGACAATGAACTGCTAGCAAAAAGTAATCTGCGGAGTCTGGAAGACCATCTAAGCAATAAGATCCTAACTTCACGCCACGAGATCGTACAAGAGACCATAATATCTGACGTCAGCGATATGATAGAGACCACCTACGGCATGGTCTCTTCCAAACGTGCTGGGATTAACGCCCAGCTAGATGAACTGCGCCAGATAAGTGGTAAGAGCCAGGATGTGATAGAGGCCATGATGGAAAAGACTCGACAGGAGCAGGCCCTATACATGAAGAACATCAACAGCTTTCAGGCCAGCCGCAAGGTACTAAAGGATCATGCCATGGTCCTACGTAAGGCACTGGACATGGATAGACTGGAAAAGAAGATCAAAAAGACCCGCGACAGTATGGCAGGAAACTGGACCACCCTTGGCCTCAAGACCAACATGTATCAGTTGTTCGAAGAGATACGCACCGAGATGAAGGTGGTCAGCAAAGAGAGTGAGCAGATCCGCAAACTGATACGCAGTATCTACAAACGCTTTCAAACAGAACATGGATTTACCGCGACCCAGCCCAAGATGTTCTCACTGGTACGCCACCTCACCGACCTGGAGCTCCTAACCCAGGAGGCAGAGATATTCCGTAACAGCCCAATGACGGCCATGACCGAAAAGCACTTTGTGGTAAAAAGATTCTTCGTGGCCATGGTCAGTAAGGCCAGAGACATATTCTTTCAGGCCCGCCAGGAGATCAACGCCTGGATAAAGATATGCCTGGAACCACTGGTGTACGAGATACATAATCATCACGACAACATCGAACAACACTTGCAGGATCTGAAAAAGATCAGCAACTCACGCGAAACCCTAAATGAGAGAATCCAAGAACTGGAACAGCAGTACAAAGATATCTCTGAAGATCTGACGGCCCTGCGCAACATGCATAACAAGCTGGTAAATCTCCATACCTGGGATGATATTGAGCGCCCCAAGCCACACCTGGTACAGCAAAACAGGGCGTAGCGACAACGGACAATCAATAGTCGCTCCTGGGTGACGCGCCCGGATACTCAATAAAGGCGGCAAAATAAGTAACGAATAACATTGCTACGGCACCCTGCCCTTCAGGCCATCTTGGTTGCTCAGAACCACTCCAAGAGACTTTTTCAAGTGATCAACCAACCCTATTCGCCATATTTCCCATGATCTTCATTCCCTTCATGAATCATCCGGGTTAGACTTCTGCGTTCATAAACTAATTAGCCTGAAGACCAAATGCCCGATCCATTTCCCTCCGACTCTGTCGGACTGGTAGAACCGCAAAAGAAGATCTTTGACGAGCCGATCTCTCTGATCAGCGGTCGCACTCTGCCTGGATATGAACTGGTCTATGAGACATACGGCAAACTGAATTCGGCCAAGACCAACGCCATACTCATCTGCCATGCCCTCTCTGGTGACCATCATGCCGCCGGATTCTACGAGAGCGATAAAAAACCTGGATGGTGGGATAGTTGCATAGGCCCGGGAAAACCATTCGACACCAATAAATTTCATGTGGTATCGGTCAACAATATAGGAAGCTGTAAAGGCTCTACCGGCCCCAACACCATCAACCCAGCGACGGGCAATTTCTATGGCCCCGACTTTCCCATAGTGACGGTCAAGGACTGGGTAAAGACCCAGCATGCCCTGATGCAAAGCCTAGGTATAGAAAAATGGGCCGCCGTCATAGGTGGCAGTCTGGGTGGCATGCAGGCACTACAGTGGTCCATAGACTATCCAGACCAGATCGGACACGCGCTGGTTATTGCGGCAGCATCCAAACTGTCCGCACAGAACATCGGTTTCAATGAGGTGGCAAGGCAGGCCATACTATCTGACCCTGATTTCCATGGCGGCCACTTTTACTCCCACAAAACTGTCCCCAGACGCGGACTGATGCTGGCGCGTATGCTTGGACATATCACATATCTGTCTGACGACGCCATGCGGGCCAAATTTGGACGGGAACTACGCGAAGGAAGATTGAACTACGACTTCAACGTAGAGTTCCAGGTAGAGAGCTATCTGCGTTATCAGGGGCAATCATTTGTAAATCGCTTCGATGCCAACACCTACCTGTTGATGACCAAGGCTCTGGACTACTTTGACCCAGCAAGTGATTATAACAACGATCTGGTAGCAGCATTGAGGCAGGCCACGGCTAAGTTTCTGGTGATCTCATTCACCAGCGATTGGCGTTTTGCGCCCGAACGCTCCAAAGAGATCGTCAAGGCGCTAATAGACGCCAAACGCGAAGTAAGTTACGGAGAGGTAGAGGCATCAGGCGGGCACGATGCCTTCCTCATGCCTATTCCCTACTACATGCAACTACTGAGTTCATATATGGACGAGATAGACGAAGAGGTACGGGGATAATGCAACGGCCCGACCTGGCTAACATCAAACAATGGATCAAACCTGGATCGCGGGTACTCGACCTAGGTTGTGGTGATGGCACCCTTCTCTGCATGCTGCGCGATGAGCTGGGGGTCACCGGCTACGGCCTGGAGATTGAGCCGGATAATATCCTCCAGTGCCTGCGCAAGGGAATAAACGTGATACAACGTGACCTGGATGCCGGTCTAAACGATTTTGATGAACAGACTTTCGACTACGTCATCATGACCCAGACGCTGCAGGCAGTACACTTTCCCGATCGCCTATTAACGGAGATGCTGCGGGTGGGACGCGAAGGTATAGTCACTTTCCCCAATTTCGGCTACTGGATTAACCGACTGCAACTGGGATTCGGCGGCAAGATGCCGGTATCCAGAACCCTGCCGGCCCAATGGTATGACACCATGAACATCCATCTCTGCACCGTTAAGGATTTTGAGAATCTGTGCCATAACCATGGCATCCAGATCCTAGACCGGATAGTTGTGGACCACGCACACAGAACGAATATTGGGTTTCTACCCAACCTGCTGGGCGAGATAGCCATCTTCCGCTGTCAGTGTGACCACGCAAATTAGGGCTGAATTAAGTCATGAAACCTTATAGCAAAGCACAAGCATATCTTCTCTGTATATTATTGTTCCTTACATCATCGGTAGCAGCAGAAAACAGCACCAGCAGTGACGGCTACACCATTCATCATAATGCATTGAAAACAGATTTTCTGACCCCGGCCATCGCCAAGGCCTACAACATACAACGCAGTAAATTCCGGGGGCTGGTAAATATCAGCGTCATAAAAGATCAGCCTGGAACAGAAGGTATCCCGGTAAAGGCAAATATTAAGATAAATGCACTGGCCCTAAGTGGCATACCCAAGGAGATAACACTGGCAGAGATAGTGGAGGATGGAGCCATCTACTACATCGGTGATTTTCCAATAATCAATCGTGAGATCGTTAATTTCACCATTGAAGTGGTCCCTGATGGAGAAAACAGGCCTATAACCGCCAAATTCAGCCAGCAATTCTATATCGACTAACCGAAAAATGTTACTGGATATAGCAGCAATCATCATCGGTTTTGCCATCCTGATATGGGGTTCGGACAGGTTTATCACCGGCGCTGCAGCAATGGCACGCAATCTCGGGGTTTCGCCCCTGCTCATCGGCCTGACCATTGTGGGATTTGGCACCTCAGCCCCTGAGATGCTGGTCTCCGCCATGGCCTCGTTGCAGGGCAATCCAGGATTGGCCATAGGTAACGCCCTGGGTTCAAACATAGCGAATATCGCCCTCATTCTTGGGGTCACCGCCCTGATAGCACCGCTTAGGGTTCAATCCAACACCCTAAAACGAGAGTTCCCGATGTTGCTGGCGGTATGCCTGCTGGCCATGGTGCTGATGCTGGATGGATCACTGGACCGTATGGACGGCGCAATACTAATCCTAACACTGCTGTTGGTGTTATATGGGATGGTGCGCATAGGCATTGGCAGTCGTAACACCGATCCAATGGGGATAGAGTTTGATGCTGAGATACCCAAAGACATGTCCACTGGAGAGGCAAGTGCATGGTTTCTACTGGGTCTTGTGCTATTACTAGCAAGTTCGCGCATGCTGGTATGGGGTGCAGTGAACATCGCACATGCATTCGGGGTAAGCGATCTGGTTATCGGATTGACCATAGTGGCTCTTGGTACCAGTCTGCCGGAACTGGCTGCAAGTGTTACCAGCGCTCTGAAGCAGGAACACGACATCGCCATCGGTAACATCATCGGTTCCAACATGTACAACCTTTTGGCCGTACTGCCCATGCCAGGGCTGATCGCCCCTGGCAACTTCAGCCCGGAGATCATGTCCAGGGATATGCCGATAATGATCGGCCTGACCCTGATGATGTTCATAATGAGCTACGGCTTTAGTAAGAACGGCAGAATCAACCGATTAGAGGGACTTTTACTCTTCTCCGCTTTCATAGCTTACCAGGGGATGCTATTTTTAGGCATCCAAGAAATCTTATAATGGACATCATGCACGATAAGCTACAACTACCGGCAGAGGAATCAGAGCGACTGCAGGCGCTTGGAAAGGCTGTTATCAAACATGAGACCAATGCGGTCCAAGCCCTAACTGAACGTGTAAATCAGGACTTTGCACGCGCCTGTAGCTTTATGTTGGCGTGCAAGGGTCGAATTGTGGTACTAGGCATGGGAAAGTCTGGACACATAGGACATAAGATCGCAGCTACCCTAGCCAGTACTGGCAGCCCCGCATTTTTCGTACACCCGGGTGAAGCCAGTCATGGAGATTTGGGCATGATCACCGCCCATGACGTTGTACTGGCCCTCTCTAATTCTGGTGAGACTAAAGAGCTGCTTACCATCCTGCCTCTGATAAAACGCCTGGGTGTCCCCCTTATTGCTATGACTGGCAACTGTGAATCAAATCTTTCCAGGGAGGCCGATGTAAATATTGATGTCAGCGTTGAGCAAGAAGCCTGCCCACTGAATCTGGCTCCCACATCCAGCACCACGGCTGCACTGGTGATGGGAGACGCACTGGCTGTCGCTCTGCTGGAGGCACGCGGATTTACCGAAGCTGATTTTGCCAAATCCCACCCCGGAGGAACTCTGGGTCGCCGCCTACTTCTGCACATAAGTGATATCATGCATTCTGGATCTGAAATCCCACAGGTGAATACTGATGCGTCATTACGCGATGGCCTAATGGAGATGACAGACAAGGGGTTGGGTATGACCGTAGTGGTTGACGAAAACCACACAGTCATCGGAATCTATACGGACGGAGATTTAAGGCGCACCTTGGACAATGGTATAGATGTGCACAAATGCAAAATATCAGAGGTGATGACCAGCCCCTGCCAGGTAGTCCATCCTGATATGCTAGCTGCCGAAGCCCTACAGATAATGCAGGAGAAAAAGATAAACGCCATCCCGATTGTGGACGAAAACAGATCGCTGATCGGCGCCATAAATATGCACGACCTACTCAGGGCTGGAGTGGTATAAACCGGCCGGTAACTAACTGAATGACGCAGATTGAAGAAAAACTAAAACGGATACGCCTGGTCATATTCGATGTGGACGGTGTACTAACAGATGGCAGCTTAATCATGGGAGATGACGGCCAAGAGTATAAGGCCTTCAACGCCAAAGACGGGCATGGCATGAGGATGTTGCAAGATTCAGGGGTAGAGATTGGGATCATCTCTGCGCGCAACTCCCTGGTTGTCGCCAACCGCATGCAGAGTCTAGGCATTAAACATGTCTATCAAGGGCAAAGGGATAAGCTCAAGGCGTTTGCCGACCTAAAGAAAAAGTTGAGTCTTGAGTCTAATCAGATCGCCTACGTAGGAGATGACCTGCTTGATCTATGCATCATGCGCGAGGTCGGGCTCGCCATCGCAGTACAAGATGCAACTAAGGCGGTGGTCGAACAGGCAGACTGGCAAACGGCAGCTTTAGGTGGCAGGGGCGCAGCCCGTGAAATATGCGAGAAGATAATGCAGGCACAGGATACATTTAACGAAATCCTTGCCAAATACTAGCCATGATAGTTATAGGACAAAAAAATCTAGTTATTGGAATCATCCTGGCCATATTTGCGCTGGGCACTAGTTGGATTGTATCTGTAACATCGGATGAGGACCCCGAGAAGTCATCACAAGAACACAAGATGGATTACTATCTGAAGAACTTCACTACCACACAAATGGGTATAGATGGCAAACCAGACAAAAAGCTAAGCGCAAAACGTATGATCCATTACCCGGATGATGACACCACGGAGCTTGAAGAGCCACTCATAACCACGTTCGAGATGAATGTCCCAAAATGGAAGATAGAGTCCGAGACAGGCTGGCTCTCAGGTGACGGAGAGCTGTTATTACTCCAGGGTAGAGTAACCATGGACCGCCCCAAAACGCCAGATGCAGATCCGATGCATATAGTCACACGCAATCTAAGGGTGCAGCCGGAACAGAACTATGCGGAAACAGAAGAGTCGATTACCATTAGTACGCCAGATAATCAGATAACATCCAAGGGGATGCAGGCTTGGCTAAACACGCCGACGCGGATTAAATTCACCGCGAATGTAAGAGGAAAATATGAGGTCAATTAATAAGACATTACAATCACTCTTAGCCGCAGTGTTGCTGTCGTGCGCACCTTTGGCGTCCCTGGCCCTTGAAAGCGATGTTGACAAGCCTATCGAGGTGGAAGCGGATAGTGTCCAGATAGACGAAGGAAACGAGAAAGGTAACAGCAAAAGTATCTACAAAGGTAATGTAGTCCTTGTCCAAGGCAGTATTCGCCTAACTGCGGATAAAGTCACCGTCATACAATATACAAACAAATCAGACCAGATACAGGCGGTGGGAAACCCGGTGCGGATCACCCAGAAATCTCAAAACGGAAAAAAACCAATCAAAGGGCACAGCTCACGCATGGAATACTACGTTGACAGCGACATGCTCTATCTAATAGGCAATGCGGTACTTACCCAGGATAAGGATACGTTCAAGAGTGACCGTATAGCCTATGATCGCAAGCAATCACTTATCAAAGGCGGCACCAGCGCCAAAGGTAAACACAGAGTACGCGTAACCATAAAATCAAAAAAGAAAAGTGAGAACCAATGACTCGCTTAGCCGCTCTTGATCTGGAAAAGCACTATCGCAGCCGCTCCGTTGTAAACGGAGTATCTCTGGAAGTATCGAATGGAGAGGTGGTGGGACTACTTGGTCCTAACGGTGCAGGTAAAACCACTAGCTTCTACATGATCGCCGGCCTAATACCGGTTGAGCACGGATCAATCTATCTTGGGGAGGAAAATATTTCTCAACTCTCCATGCATCATCGCGCCAAGCTAGGCTTAAGCTATCTAGCACAAGAGCCATCCGTATTTCGAAAGCTCAATGTGCAAAACAATATCCTGGCCATATTAGAAACCAACCCGGACCTCTCCAAAGACCAGCGAGAAGAGATATGTGACCGATTACTACAGGACTTTAGCCTGAGTCATCTAAGAGAAAACATGGCCATGGGACTTTCCGGCGGCGAACGTAGGCGTCTTGAAATCGCCCGTGCCCTGTCGGTAAACCCCAGGTTTATTCTGCTGGACGAACCTTTTGCCGGGGTTGATCCCATATCGGTTGTAGACATACAAAAGATAATAAAGGCTCTGGCAAATAGGGGAATAGGCATACTCATTACTGACCACAACGTGCGAGAAACCCTTGGTATATGTGATCGAGCCTACATCATAAACGAAGGCAAGATAATCGCTGACGGTGCTCCCAATGCGATCCTGGAGAACGAAGAGGTACGCATGGTATACCTTGGAAAAAGCTTCAGCCTCTAGATCTTTATGGGAAAACGGAGCGCAATATCGCCAATTCCACTACCTTTACAGGATACTTGCTCCACTATGGTCCGTATTACGCCTATTTGCAGCACATCATTTACCACTTTCGCCCAAATGTCGCCAAACAGAAACCGACAATAAATTCGTTAAATTATTGACTGGAATCAGCCAAACATAAAATAAATATACCTCTTGCCCCTGCACCTAATACGCACTTTTTACTAAAATGAGAATGTGAGAACATACAAATTGCGTACCAACTTTTTTCGTAGTAACACCGCATGAAGCAAACACTGCAGCTTCGCCTTGGGCAACATCTAACAATGACCCCTCAACTGCAGCAGGCCATCCGCCTGCTGCAGCTATCCACTCTTGACCTACAGCAGGAGATTCAAGAGGCCCTGGAGTCTAACCTGATGTTGGAAACTGAAGAGGATTCTGGAAGAGATGAGCAGATAGCTGATAATGTGAATCAAAGAGACACTGGCGACGAGATAAAGATAGATGCCAACAACAATGAAACAGAGATAGACCCGGAGTCAAGCGATCTGCCGGAAGAGCTAGCAGTAGACAGTGTATGGGATGACATATATGACAGCGCGCTACCGCCATCGTCTGGTTCAAGCCAGATAAAGGAGGATGGTAACTCCGACTACCTGACACAATATACCAGCGCACAAACCCTGCATGACCACCTTACCTGGCAGATGCAGCTCACCCCATTCAGTGATACAGATAGAGCAATAGCTACCGCCATAATCGATAGCATAAACGATGATGGCTATCTTACCTGTGACCTGGAAGACATCTTTCTGGCCCTAGCCAATGAAGAGATCCAGATTGATGAGATTGAGGCGGTGCTGCACAGAGTTCAACAGTATGACCCTCCCGGCGTGGCCGCCAGGAGTCCTAGAGAGTGCCTTCTTCTGCAACTAAATCAACTTGCGATTGACACACCATGGCTTAATGAAGCCATAGAGCTGGTAGATCGTCATTTCGATCTACTGGCACGCCAGGACCATAGCCAGATAAAGCGCCGCCTCAAGATAGATGATGAAGATCTAAAACAGATAACCAATCTGATACGTTCTCTCAATCCCCATCCTGGAACTTCTGTAACGGAATCAGAACCCAGATATGTCATACCGGATGTCTTTGTTTCACGCAAAAAGGGCCAATGGCGCGTTGAGCTCAACCCGAGCACCACACCCAAACTTAGGGTAAATACCGAGTACGCCAACCTGATCAAGCGCGCAGACCAAAGTGATGACAATAACTATCTTAAGAATCACCTGCAAGAGGCCCGCTGGTTCATCAAAAGCCTTGTGAGCAGAAACGAAACGTTGTTGAAGGTTGCCACCAAGATCGTGGAATTTCAGCGCGGCTTCTTCGATTATGGTGAAGAGGCCATGCGCCCTCTGGTGCTAAGGGATATTGCAGAGGCGGTAGATATGCATGAATCCACTATATCCAGGGTAACCACAAATAAATATATGCATACCCCCAGGGGTACTCTTGAGTTTAAATACTTTTTCTCCAGCCATGTCGGCACCAGCAGCGGTGGAGAGTGCTCTGCAACTGCCATCAGGGCTCTCATAAAGAAACTAATAACCGCTGAGAAACCGAATAAACCCTTAAGTGACAACAAGATAGCTGGCATTCTGGGTGAACAGGGTATAAACATAGCCCGTAGAACAGTAGCCAAATATCGAGAAGCGATGGCCATACCGCCATCAAACGAAAGAAAGCGTCTAATCTAGACGCCAATGAACCAAGGAGTAAACCATGCAGATTAGTCTGACCGGTCACCACATTGATATCACCAAGGCACTCAGAGAGTACGTCGATACAAAATTTGAGCGTTTGGAACGTCATTTTGACAAAGTCACAAATGTACATGTCGTACTCAGTGTGGAAAAAGTTCGCCAGAAGGCAGAAGCTACACTACATTTAAACGGTACAGATGTGTTTGCTGACTCGACTCAAGAGGACATGTATGCTGCAATTGACGTTCTGGTCGACAAACTGGACCGGCAGGTAAAAAAATATAAAGAGAAAAGTACCAGTCACAGAAACGGGGCTGGATTAAAGGGTCTAGAGCAGGCTGACGTCTAATATAGGCATTTAATGTATTGGTACAAAAAGTGTTTTCTGAAAACTTTATCAACTCAGAGCGCGTAAGCTGCGGTAACACCGCAACCAGTAAGAAACGAGCGCTCCAAAGCCTGGGTGAACTACTCGCCCTGGCAGAACCAGAGCTTAGCCCTAATGATACATTCGATAAGCTACTGGAACGAGAACGCCTTGGCAGTACCGGGCTGGGGCATGGAATCGCCCTGCCCCATGCCAGGGTCAGCGGTATAGAGAAGGCGTACGGCGCTTTCATCCAACTAGAGACCAGCGTGGATTTCGATGCCATCGATAACCAGCCGGTGGACCTGATCTTTGGCCTGCTGGTTCCGGAGTCTGCGACCAAAGAGCACCTGCAACTATTGGCGCAGTTAGCGTCCATGTTCAGCAACGCCGAATTTTGTGAAAAGCTGCGTCAGGCAACTCAGCCTGAAGAGGTCATGCAACAGATCGACCACTGGAAAAACACAGAGAATAATGCATGACAGATGCCACCACAGGCTATCTCGTCTCAACCTTGCAGGATACTTTGGGGTTAAAGTGGCTAGCGGGTAAAGGGGGTAGACACAAAAGCCTCCGTGGCGATTTCCCTGAGGCCGAGCAACACGGTTCCGCCGGACTTATGAACCTGATCCACCCTTATCGCATACAGATAATAGGCCCAGCGGAGCAAGCTACGTTTGACGGTATGTCTCCACAAAAGAGACAGAAAACCATAGAGAAGCTAATAAGAGGCCAGCCGGCAGCTATAATTGTAGCGGCCGGAGCAAAGGCAGATAATGACCTGATAACGGCTGCAGATAAGAGCGACATCCCCCTGTTAGAGTCGCCCCACAACGACAATCTGCTACAAAACTCCTTACAGTACCACCTAACCCACATATTGGCCGAGCGCACAGTTGTTCATGGCGTATTTATGGCGGTCTTTGGAATAGGCGTACTCATTACCGGAGACTCGGCCATTGGAAAAAGCGAACTGGCGCTGGAAATGATAAATCGCGGCCATATGCTGATCGCCGACGATACCCCAGAATTTGCCAGGATCGCCCCAGATATCATAAGCGGCCACTGTCCGCCATTACTCCAAGATTTTCTGGAGATCAGGGGGTTAGGACTGCTAAATATCCGCAGCATGTTCGGCGATAGCGCAATAAAGCAGAGCAAGTATCTCTCGCTGATAATCCATCTGAAGCGAATGAAACACCAGGAAATCAATATGATAGACCGCCTATACGGCAGCTACTCGGAATACACGCTACTTGGTCTCAAACTTCCAGAGGTGACCATACCAGTTGCTCCGGGAAAAGAGATCGCCATCCTGGTCGAGGCGGCCGTTAGACAATACACACAAAAACTGCATGGTTATAATGCGGGGGATGATTTCATCGAAAGGCAACGAAAGGCTATTGATCAGGTCAAAACTAACGGCTAACATCCTCAACTTCTTAACTGCACGCTGCCCAACGATTTAAGAAGACCAAATACAACAGGCCTAATTCATGTGCGCCGACGATAAAATCAAGCTGGTCATCGTTTCGGGACTTTCTGGGTCCGGTAAGAGTGTTGCCCTGCATACATTAGAGGATATAGGCTATTACTGCATAGATAACCTACCGATGTATCTACTTCGGGCCATGGCCCAAGAGCTAAAAGAAAACTCCAAATCACCATACCGTAAGATGGCGGTAAGCATAGATGCACGCAATCAGGCAAGCGAATTACATCAGCTACCGAGACTAGTCAAAGACATGCGCAAGCACGGCATTCATTGCCAGATGATATTCCTGGAAGCGCATGACAATGTCTTGCTCAGACGGTTCAGTGAAACTAGACGCAGACACCCTCTGACCAATGATGACCGTCCATTATCAGACGCCATCCAACTTGAAAGAGAGATATTGGAACCATATCTGAGCGAGGCCGACCTGCGCCTTGACACCAGCAGAACAAACCAGCATGAACTACGAGACCTAATACGCAGCCACATGGACGAACGTAAGCCACGCAAGATATCTATACAGTTCCAATCCTTCGGCTACAAACATGGCGTACCTAGGGATGTGGATTTCGTATATGACGTACGCTGCCTTCCCAATCCACACTGGGAAAAAGAACTTCGCTCACTCACTGGACTAGACTCAAAGGTAGCAATGTTTTTGGAAGGAAACGATATGGTTGAGCATCTTAAAAACGATATCATATCCTTTCTGGAACGTTGGGTACCCATATTCGAGGCAGATGGTCGCAACTATCTAACCGTGGCAATAGGCTGCACCGGAGGACAGCACAGATCGGTCTATCTGGCAGAGCAGATCTCCAATCACTTCAAGCAGAGCGGCCGTGAAACGATTACCCGCCACCGAGAACTATCATGAGCGTAGGCATTTTACTGATAACTCACAACTCTACTGGTAGAGATCTGCTAGAAACCGCAACCAAGATATTTGGGCAATGTCCACTAAAGGTGGAGACCATTGATGTCCCATATGATAGTAACCCGGAACAACTTAAGGATAGAGCATCAGCACTTATTGAAAAGCTGGACGTTGGAGCAGGTGTGCTGGTACTAGCGGATATGTATGGCTCCACTCCTGGCAACATAGCCACCGCTATGTACCAGAAGAACAAAATCAACGTGCTGGCTGGTGTCAATCTTCCAATGCTGATAAAGATATTCAATTATGCTCATCTTGATCTCGCCAATCTAACGGATAGTGCGAAAACGGGTGGCAGAAAAAGCATTATGGAATGCCAACCTAAATAACGCTGAAATCAATCCATGATAAAAAAACAAGTAGATATAATTAATGCCCTAGGGCTGCACGCCCGCGCCGCAGCCAAGTTTGTGACCTGCGCCAACGCATTCAGCAGTGATGTATTCCTTAGTCACAAGGGGCAGGAGGTAAATGGCAAAAGCATTATGGGTGTCATGATGCTGGCAGCCGCCAAGGGAACCACTATAACAATATCTACTGATGGCAAAGATGAAAAACAGGCGATGGCGGCGCTAGAGGAGCTAATAATTAATCGCTTCGGAGAAGATGGCTAATCATAAAATAGACATGTTATCCTAGCCCTTGATGGACACCCTAATAACAGCAAGCAATATCAATCACTACTACGGATCTTTCCAGGCTGTTCAGGATTTATCACTGGAGCTTATGCGCGGCGAAATACTGGGTCTGCTTGGGCCCAACGGCGCAGGTAAGACCACCAGCATGAAGATAATCAGCGGTAACATAACCCCCTACAGAGGCTCAGTCCAGCTAAACGGAGTTGATCTACATAGAGATCCGCAGCGTGCCAAGATCAACCTTGGATACCTCCCAGAGCAGCCGCCGTTATACCTAAACATGACCATCGCAGAATACCTGGTATTTTGCGCCAGGCTACATCGGATAGATAAACACGCAATTCCAAGTGCGCTCTCTGAAACTATGGAAAAGTGTGGTCTGAAAGGCATGGAACGACGTCTGATAGGAAATCTTTCCAAAGGCTATCAGCAACGAGTCGGCATTGCCCAGGCAATCATCCATAAACCAGCCATCATAATCCTGGATGAACCCACCAGCGGGCTTGACCCAAATCAGATTGTTGAAATCCGTAACCTTATCAAGGAACTCGGCAGTGAACACGGTGTTATACTATCGACTCACATCCTGCCAGAGGTTCAGTCCATCTGCAGCCGCGTGCTAATATTGAAAAACGGACGGATTGTGTTCAGCGAAAAAATTGTCGACATGGAGGATACCTCCCCTTCTACCATGTTGATACGCTTAGACCACCCACCCGAGTTGAATGAACTACTGAATATCCGGGGCATTTCAGGCGCAACCAGTGCCAGAGATGGGCAAATACGCATTGAGCTCAGTCCTATGGTCAATATATCCACCATTTCGGAACAGATAATTAACCATGGATGGGGCCTCGCAGAGCTGAGTCCTGAGCAAAATTCCATGGAACAAGTGTTTGCCAAGTTGACCATGGATGAAGAGGCATAACATGCGAGCCATCATAATCCGCGAGCTACGCAGCATGTTCCTATCTCCCCTGGCTTGGGTCCTGCTGGCGGTGGTGCAGTTCATTCTGGCATGGATATTCCTGGTCCAGTTGGATGAATTCGTACAGATCCAGCCACGCCTAGCCAAACTGACATCCGCGCCAGGCGTCACTGATCTGGTGGCCACCCCGCTACTAAACTCTGCTGCCATAATCATCATGTTCCTGATCCCATTGATGAGTATGCGATTACTCAGCGACGAGTTCAGAAACGGCACCTATTCCTTACTTGCGTCTGCCCCTATAGCTAAAAGTGCCATAGCCTTAGGCAAATACCTAGCACTTCTCATATTCCTACTAATCATACTGACACTTATCTCCATCATGCCCCTTTCCCTGCTGCTGGGTGGAGATCTTGATCTAGGTAAGCTATGCGCCGGACTACTGGGGCTGGGACTGGCCATGGCGCTGTTCGCCGCAATCGGCCTATTCTTCTCCAGCGTCACCTCGCGTCCAACTATCGCGGCTACCGGCTCCTATGGCCTGTTACTTTTTCTTTGGCTAATCAACCTGGCGTCAGGAGCTGGCGGTGAAGGAAGCGCCCTGTTCGCCTGGATATCCCCCATCAGCCATCTGCAAAAGATGCTTTCCGGCTTGATCAGCAGCGCAGATCTATTCTACTTCCTTCTGGTGACCGCAAGCTTTTTAGCGTTGACCGTAAAACGGATTGACGGCCTGCACAAAGGCGGATGAACCATGAAACTGCCGCAGAAACTATTAACTAACCTGAACAACCTACTATTCTATCTCCTGCTGGCAGTGGTATTGGGACTTGCCGGTTGGCTCAGTAATCACTATTTCCTTGTGTGGGACCTCTCGGCCGGAGGACGCAACAGCCTCTCTCAAACCAGCCAAAAGCTGCTGTCGCGTCTGGAAGGGCCGTTACAGATTACATCCTACGCACCGGAAGCACCGGAGCTGAGAAGTCGCATCGAGGAGATCATAGACCGTTACAAGCGATATCGTCCTGACATCCACTTCGAATTTGTCAATCCAGATCTTCACCCAGAGCTAGTAAGACGGCTCGGCATCCAGGCAATGGGGGAACTACGCCTGGAATACCAGGGTCGAGCGGAAAACCTCAAAACCATCAGTGAGGAGGCCTTAAGCAATACCATACAGCATCTAATGCAAGGCGGTGAACGCTGGATCGGTGTAATTGAGGGGCATGGTGAAAGGAGTATAGACGGCCGTGCCAACCACGATTTCGGAGGGTTTGGAGACGACCTGAAGCGCAAGGGATACAAGCTACGTGGTATAAAACTATCAACAGTGGTCGAAATCCCACACAACCTGTCCCTGCTAATCATCGCCAGCCCCCAGGTCAGTTACCTGAAACAGGAGGTGGATAAGATCATTGACTATATTGACGCGGGAGGGAACCTGCTTTGGTTTGTCGAACCAGGCGCAGATCACGGTCTAAATATACTGAAACAAAAACTGGGCCTAAAGATTCTACCTGGAGTCATAGTTGATGCTAACGCCGCCTCTTATCGACTTAAGGATCCTACCATGGCGCTCGTAACAAGCTATCCAGAGCATCCTGCCACGGCCAATTTCAATCTTGTCACATTATTCCCCCACTCAGCGGCGATAATGGCAGTGGGTGAAACCGAATGGAAATCCACCCCCCTGCTTAGCACACTTGCCGGTTCCTGGAATGAAACCGGTACGATCAAGGGAGAAGTATCACGCGATAAGGATCAAGGCGAGGTGGCTGGACCGTTAAATATTGGCATAGCCTTTACCCGTAAACACAAGCAAGACAATCAGATCGCGCTGGTAATAGGTGATGGCGATTTTCTGTCCAATACCTACCTGGGGAATGGAGGCAACCTGGACCTAGGACTGAATCTGATTCGATGGCTCAGTAGTGACTTCAAACTGTTGGATATACCTGCCAGAACCGCACATGACCTGAGATTGGATCTATCCAAAACCACCAGCAGCATCATAGGTTTCGGCTTCCTCCTGGGATTGCCGCTGATATTTCTATCGGCAGGAACCATCATCTGGTGGCGGCGCAGAAGTCTCTGAAGATGCGGCGTCCACTCCTGATCAATGCATCCCTTCTGTTCTTGGCACTACTATTGGCAGGCATGGTCTGGTTCATACAGGAGCAACCGGACAAGAATCAAAATATTCGCCTAACCACCCTGTTACCAGATCAAGTCAATCTGATAGAGCTCAATAACAACAGTGGGCAGACCATTCGCCTGGAACGCGAGACAACCGGCTGGATGATGACCATACCATCAACGGCAAAGGCAAACGATACCATGGTAAATAATCTCCTTGAAATAGCCGGGACGAAGAGCATCAGGAGATTCAAGGCACCAGATGACCTAACAGAGTTTGGTCTTAATCCGCCCAATGCCATCTTGATCTTGAATCATACTCGCATTGAGATGGGCGCAATCCATCCTATGAACCAGCGTCGCTATATGCGCGTTGGGAATATAATTCACCTTATAAATGACCGTTTTCCCCACCTGCTGAGGGCAGCTCCGCAGAGTTATATAACCCCTCAGAGACCTTAAGATAAGTGCAAAATCCTTAGCTCACACGCCATTCTCATAGCTTTTCCCTTATAAATTTTGTTAGTATTACCGGAATCTGAAGAATAGGTAACGCCAAAAGCTCAAGACAAGCAGTTTGGATGTCAGCAGTATTGTGATAAGCAAGGATCTTGGAATCGCCTATCTATAACATTTGGATCCTTGCTAGCGGAACATCCGGCACAAGAAAACTACAACCAAAATGCCAGAGCTACCAGAAGTTGAGACTACCAGACGAGGTATCGCCCCCCATATAGAGGGCCAGAAGGTCTGCTGTGTCGCCGTGCGGAATCGGCAACTGCGTTGGCCTATACCCCCACGTCTCCAGAACATACTCTCCGGACACAAGGTAAAAAAAGTGGAACGTCGCGCTAAGTATCTGCTACTGCGTTTCGGCCACGGCACTCTTATCATCCATCTTGGCATGTCCGGTAGCTTGCGCATTATTCCGCGCGGTACCGAGCCGGAAAAGCATGACCACTTTGACCTGGTCTTCTCCAGGGTCTGCATGCGTTTGAGAGACCCCCGCAGGTTCGGCGCAGTGCTCTGGACCAGGGATAACCCGCTGGAGCATAAACTGCTCATAGAACTTGGGCCAGAGCCGTTGAGCCGCGCCTTTAGCGGCAAGCACCTGTACCTACTTGCACAAAAAAGAAAGACCCCAGTTAAAAACTTCGTCATGGATGGCAAGGTGGTGGTGGGCGCAGGTAATATCTATGCAAACGAGGCCCTGTTCATGAGTGGCATCCACCCAAACCGCCCGTGCAACAAGGTATCACAAGAAGAGTATGACATCCTTGCCGGTCATATAAAGGATGTACTGCGGGCTGCAATCAAGAAAGGGGGAACCACCCTAAGGGATTTTCAGCAAGGTGACGGCCAACCTGGATATTTCTCCCAAAAGCTGCAGGTATATGGCAAAGAGGGGGAACCGTGCCCCGTCTGTGGTAATAAGATCAAACGCGATCGCATCGGACAACGCTCTGCATTCTTCTGTAATTACTGTCAGAGCTAGACAGACAGAAAAGATATTTTGCGCAAACTCTATCTATCTACCCATACAATCATCCACTGCTAGCCTGGTTGTAGCAGATCGAATCTGCCCATAAAATGCGCCCTCTTAAATTATGAGGAAACACGATGGAGCAGTTGATTGTTTGGTTGAGCGGCCCCTGGCCATGGTATGTATCCGGTCCCATAATCGGACTGATGGTGCCGCTTATGTTGCTTATTGGCAGCAAGTCTTTTGGCGTATCACAAAACCTTGAACACATATGCGCCATGACCCAACCCAAGCAGATCAATGTAAGTCTGTTTAAATATGACTGGAAACAATTTGGCTGGTGTATTTCATTCGTGATCGGGGTTGCCATAGGCGGCTTTCTGGCAATGTATGTTTTCAAACATCCTGGCGCCATTGAACTCTCCGAGGCAGCCAAAGATATGCTGGTTGGCTGGGGAGTCTCCCAGGGAAAAGAGTTTTACCCATCTGAGTTGTATGATCCAAGCCCGGCCAATCTCGTGATCCTGGGCATAAGCGGGGTATTAATCGGATTTGGTACACGTTACGCCTCAGGCTGCACATCTGGCCACGCCATCACCGGTCTAGCCACATTGCAGCTAAAGTCATTAAAAGCGGTTCTCGGAATCTTTGCCGGTGGGATACTTGCTGCTAATTTCATTACTCCTCTGCTGATAAAGATCTAACACAATGAAGCAACTGCCTTACATACTAGCGGGAATCATCTTTGGCTTTGCCTTGATGAAATCAGAAGCCGCATCTTGGTTTCGCATCATGGAGATGTTCCACTTTCAGTCATTCCAGATGTTCGGGGTGATTATAACTGCCGTTGCAACCGCCTTTTTTGGTACTGAACTTATAAAGCGGTTCACATCGATCAAATCAATTGAAGGTACCATCATAACCATTCATCAAAAGGCTGATGGTAACGTGCGCTATCCGATAGGTGGATTTATCTTCGGCCTGGGTTGGGGGATCGTCGGCCTATGCCCAGGACCCATCTTTGCCCTGTTAGGGGCCGGTTCTCTAGGCGCATTTGTTATATTGTTAGGCGCCCTGCACGGTACCTGGCTATATGGGGCCATACGCCAGAGGTTGCCGCACTAGAACAAGTTGGTCTAGTTGCTATTGCGAGTAGCTACGATGCGGTCGTACTCATGACCGGCCGCAATGGCATGGGTCTGGATTACATCAAAACCGCCTTCAGGATTATTGAAGACATCCGTATAAAAATTATGGTCGAGCGTCGGCCTCTCTTTAATATCAATCTTCCAAAGAAGATGGGCCAACCCCTGCACCGCCCCCATATTCAAAAAGGATAACTGTACCTCGTCACTCTGTCTGTAGATACGACGGTAACCCACACCCTCGTATGAGTTATAGATGCGCATCACCAGCTGATGCCCAGGATCGATCTCCTCAACACGCCAAACGCCCCAGCCAAGGGCATTGATGACTGCAACCATTCCGTGTATCCAGTCAGCATCATCTTTACAGTGTGGCGCGACTAGCTGATACCACTCAGGGCTAGACATGATGCCGCCAAAGGTATTGAAGGCGCAGATATGGCCACCCTGCACAAATACATCTCTAGTATGGTCTTTCGGCATACCGCCGTTGATCATGCCATTATAGGTCTCGTAGGATACATAGTTGTAGTAGTCGGCAAAATGGTTTGTCAGGACCACACCAAACGCATCAATCAACCCGGTATCATCCACACCACTCTTACCATAAAGGGGTAGTCCTGAGACCGCCTCAATGATCTTCTCTTCATTTATTGTCGTGGTAAACTTGGAACAGTCTCTGAACTCGAAACGCGGTGGAACATCGGCATATTCAGCCTTATATCTATAGGGATCTTCAATTGGGTACATCTCCCCTTTGGACTTAAACCAATCCACAGGAGAACCCTTTTGCTTGCATAGGGTCTCTTCCATTATCCGGTCGGTAATGCCAGATATGTAGCCAGAAGTAAAAAAGCAGCTTGGTTCCTTTCTGCTATGGGTCAGGGCCGCCTGTCCGTAGTGTGAAGTCGGCGTCACCCAGTCACCCTCATCGGTTGAACGCAGCTTACCAAAACCACAAAATGCGAATTCGTCTCTCAGATCTTTTTCAGAGTAGCCTTGCGCTAAAAGCCTTTTCACCAGTGGAACAACGGCCTCAGTAAGCAGTTTTCGGGGATTACATCCCGGAATACCTTCAGATAACAACACCGCCATCTGCAGATATGCATTGTAATGATTACAGTGGAATACCCTGCTCAGGCCACTAATGAAAGTGTGGCCATATAAACGAATTGTATTTTTCATGCATCTCCATACTTCGTTGGTTTTTCTATCTACCTAACATCCGACCTAATTTCGACATAAATCCTTCATCCTTCTGTTCTTCTTCAGAACTTTCCGGTGCAGTGGTCTGTACAGGTTTGCGCTGATTTTTCTTGGCTGGATGAAATTCACAACTGCGTGAGAGTTTATCCAAGTAGATGCCAAACTGATCGTTTATCACCTGTTGGAGGATATCAATCCTTTTCGCGTCCAGCGTTAGTTCTGAGGATTCAAAATCGAAAACACCAGGATACCCAACGTTTGTTTTTATTATCAGATGGGTCTTCATCGATACATGATCAATAGGAGTCTTATTCAACTCTTTGCGTTTCGCATTTATAAGTTCAGTAAGGGCCATTGGTGTAATGGTCCAATAGTCCTTCGACCGGTTATCCATGCATCTCTCCTCATTACCAATTTCTTATTCCCGAATTATCGGGTTTTCAGCAGAACCGCTATCTCATCGATAATCTGCTCAATTTTTTTTATTGTTATATGGTGAAAAAAGTTCACCTTCATGTCTTCAAATCCCTGCGGCGGTATTACCAACAACCCCCACTCCGCATCCACATATTTAACGTCCAGCATCTCGTGGCGTAATCTGCCCATTTCCAACAATCTTGTCTGAAGCTGTTGATAGGCATGGGAACCTAGATCCTGTGGAACAGAAAATACGAAAGCCCTGTAATCAATACAAGACGGGGCTTCTCTACAGTTATCCGGGAGCAACACTTAGGTTATTCCTGACCATTCAATAACTTTCTAATGTAGGATGGGCGAATAGTCAAGCAGAATGCCGGTTATTATTGACGGGCAATGACAGCAGCAACATGCTATTGAGGTGTATAGCTACCATTCTGCCAAGCCGGAGCCGCGATAGGCTCTCCAAGATCTGCCGCGATCAGACGTTCTCGTGCGTCCAGCAGTCTACGGATCAAAGCAGGCTCTAGCTCGGCATACCTTTCCTGGTCTTGAACTCTCTTAACCACTATACCCAGCAACTCGGTTATGGCGTTACCCACAGAATTCTGGGAGATAGTCACCACCAGACGCCCTTTATCATCCCGAAACAGTATCTGCTTATAGGCAGGACGCCAGCGTATCTCGTTAGCAAACTTTGGGTCTTGAATAACCTGCTCTCTCAGGTCCCTCGCTACCCGCAGAAACTGGTTGTTGCCCAACAAGACATCAGCTACCTGCTCAGGAAAGTTTGCATTCTCCGGCACCTTAGGGTCACCCGTGGCCACCATTGAAAAGAATGTTCGGTAGAAATCCAGAAAGCCCAACAGGACCTGTTCATATTCATACCAGAAATACTGATCCTTTAACTTCTCCACCCCACCCACAACCTCCCAGCTCGGAAGACCCTGAGGATAGCCAGTGAGATTGAGGCTAGAGTTATCCGTTGCCAACGGGGAAAGGATCTGTAGATCCAGCACCTCAAGGAATTCATGATAGACATCGCTCAGGTGGCGTAGAAACAGACTGTGATGTCCGCTATCGGTAAGGTTTGGATCATTGGGATTGGCATGTTCCGCATCTATCAGATCCTGCATAGGGAAAACGATAAAGTGGTTGTGGATCATTCGTATGCTGGGAACTCCCGGCTTGTTTAATGGCCAAGTAGAATCGAGGCTGGCTTCACCACAAAGGATCAGATGTTTCTCCGGATCGGGATACTCTTCAAACATATAATCACAGAGGATCTGGGTCATTCGGTTCCAGACCTTTTTCTGCTCGCGAGTCATATCGTCACGCCGCACCGGGCGGCCGAGTGGATCCAATATGCGTCGCGAAGTGTCTAGAATTATTGATGTATCGAACTCGGTGCTATGCCCGATTATCTTGCGATACATGAGAAGATTTTCCGGGGTACGAAAAAGCCCGTTCTCCTCAGCCAGATTCTTCAGGTTACATGGACTGTTGAAGAACTCTACTGGCGCCATGCCTTCAGGTATATCTAACGCCATTTTCGGATGTGGCGTTGTGATCTGACGAGGTGCTGGCTTCATATCCCTACTCCTTTTTTACCGGTCTAGTAAGTTCCCTTCTTACGCTAGGAATTCTCTAATCTGAACTTCACCACCTTTGCGGACTTATCGCCGATAAAAGATGTGAACTCAGAATAGTTTTCATATCCCATAGTTACCGCGTAATCTGCAATCGAAGCAATCAATGCACGCGTACTGGCAATCTCTTCATGGCTGCGCCCGCAACCCTCACAGTGCGTTCCACCTTCGGTACAGTTATCCTTCCCACGACAAGGACTGAATTGCATGGCATCTCTCCTATCATTCAAATATGCGCCAAATCTATCTTCGCAAAATACATCTATCAGGATAAGCAAGAAATCGTTATGGGAACATATTAGAAGATTATCGCCTGGATTAAACACCCATTCCCACGTTCTAGCGTAGATAAAAGGCAAATAAAAAGGCCCCAAAATGGGGCCTTTTTGCAAACCACAATGAAGGGCTTGATCGCTGTTAGCCTTGCAATTTCTCGAATTTGGCCTGCAGCTCTTCTTGAGACTCTTCGTTATCTGGATCCTTGGGGATACAGTCAACTGGACATACCTCAACACACTGCGGCTCATCGAAATGGCCCACGCACTCAGTACAGCGCTCAGGGTCGATCACATAGATCTCATCACCTTCGCTGATTGCCTCATTTGGGCACTCCGGCACACACACATCACAGCTGATGCATTCGTCAGTAATCATTAAAGCCATCTTTATACTCCTGAAATTTGGGGTCCATGCCCCTTCGTCACGTTTAATAATCTAACAATCAACGCACCCTCCCCGCCAGGGCGCTTACCACTACCGGATGGACAAAATCCGACACGTCACCACCTAGTGCCGCAACCTCACGTACTAAACTAGATGATATATACGCGAATTGTTCGCCCGGCGTGAGAAAGACTGTCTCTATATCTGGCGCCAAACGCCTATTCATACCAGCAAGCTGGAATTCATACTCGAAATCTGACACGGCTCGCAATCCCCTAAGGATCACACTTGCACCGCACTCGCGGGCAAAGTTAACCAGCAGACTATCAAACTCAATGACCTCGACCCGTTCATGTCCGGACAACACCTCCCGTGCCATCCTGACCCGTTTGTCCAGTGAAAACGCTGGACTCTTACCAGGGTTTGCAGCTACTGCCACTATAACCTTGTCAAACAACATCGCTGCCCGCCCCACAATGTCGCTATGGCCGTTTGTTATCGGGTCAAATGTCCCTGGGTAAAGAGCGGTAGTCATGGTCATATCATTTTGATTGACCGATAATATTGCCTGAGTTCAAGATGTCAACCAAATTGTCCAGAAAACTGTCCACAACGGCCTCAAAACCCCAAAATCATAGATAATTATCAACCAAAACGGGCAAAACAGTGCTTAGAAACCACAAGTGACGATTATAGTACAGTTGTGGCGCAAAGAATCATGAAACCAGGGATCAACCTCTGAAACAGAGAAAACAGTCCACCTGCCCCGCTCTCATGTTCTTCCGAATCTCCCAGGTCGATGGCAGATCAGGGCTCTTAGTTGAGGCATCCATCTCGATATATATATAGGAACCCGGATTAAGCCAAGCACCATCCTCCAGTTTTAGACATGCCTCTTCTAACTTATTATCCGAAAAAGGCGGATCAAGAAATACTATATCGAATGTCTGAGATCTATTATCCAACCACATCATGGAATCGGCCTGTTCCACCTGAACCTTATCCAATCTTAACAGAGCTATGTTCTCCCGCAGCTGCTGAATAACCTGGGGCGAACGATCCAGCATTACCACCTTGCCGGCTCCGCGTGATGCTGCCTCCAGCCCCAAGGCGCCACTACCGGCAAACAGGTCCAGACAAGACGCGCCCGGCAGTCTCGACTGCAGCCAGTTGAATAAAGTTTCGCGTATTCTATCTCCTGTGGGACGCAATCCCGGGATATCGGGGAAACTCAATCTCCGGCCACGGTGTTCTCCACCTATGATCCTTACCTGGTTGCTCTGCCTCCCCCTTTTTTTCATCTCTACAATGACTAACCCTTGCCGTCACCCACGATCACTGTCACAAACCGATCCGGGTGCACTCGGCGTTTGAAGGCGTCTTTGACCTGTTCTTTGGTTACGGCATTAACCTTGCTCACAAATGTATCCAGGTGATCCAGTGGCAACTTATAGAATCCGATCATGGCAATATATTCAACGATCTTGCCATTACTAGATATGTTCAAGGGGAAACTACCGGTGATATTCTGTTTGGCTGCCTTTAACTCCTCATCCGTAGGCCCACGTCGTATATAGTCATCAAGTGTTTTTCGTATTACATCCAACGCCAGTTTGGCCTGATCATTCTTGGTCTGAGCACCCATGATAAATGGGCCATCGACCCGCATGGGGGCAAAATAACTATAGACACTATAAGATAAACCGCGTTTCTCCCGCACCTCATCACTCAACAGCGATACCAGACCGCTACCTCCCAGGATATGATTACCCACATACAGGGCAAAATAGTCTGGATCACCCCTCTGCATCCCCGGCTGCCCCAGGAGTATATGGGATTGACTGGAGGGAAAGGGGATACTCTTATCCGATGCCTGCTTGAGGTCATCCACCTGTGGCAACACAGACGGCTTCTCACCTGTCTGCATCCCTGAAGTGAGGCGTCTCGCCAGAGACTCGGCCTGCTTTCTATCTAAGGCGCCTACTATGGATATGGTCGCGTTTCTGGCTACATAGTAGCGCTGCTGATGAGAAATCAGATCGCCCTTGGTGATGGCCTTAAGAGACTCTGTAGTACCTGCGCTGTGTGTGCCATAGGGATGAGATCCAAACACCATCTGCATGAACTGCTTCTTGGCTACGTTTCCAGGATCCTGCTCTTCACGTTGCAGATTGGCTAGCATTATTTTTCTATTGCGTTCCAAAGCGTCAACTGGAAAGGTTGGGGCCTTCAGAATCTCAACCAAGGTACTAACGCTTGTCTCAAATGCCTTAGGTTCCGTAAGGGTGCGCAGAGAGACCCAGGCCATATCACGCATGGAGCCATTACCCAGTTTCGCCCCCACGGAATCCATACGCAAAGCTATCTGGTCTGCGTCCCAGTTACCCGCACCGTCGGTAAGAAGGGCGTTGGTGAGTTGGGAAAGTCCGGGTTTGGCTCCATCACGAGCGCTACCTGCATCGAACACCACCCGCACGTCCACCATAGGTAGTTCAGGGGCGGACACATACAGGATAGAGGCACCGTTTTTTGTCTGCCAATGTTGAATGGCCGGGCCGGACCAGACGCTAGCGCTCACAAGCACAGACACCAATAACAGAAATATCGGCATGAGATGGTTTCTATTAACTACCATGGCGACCTCCAGGCACGGCAGGCACCTGCTTTCTCTGCTCCATCGGCAACGGATCTAATACCGCCACGGTCAACCTGTCTTCGGTAAGATACTTACGCGCCACTGCACGCACTTGCTCTGCAGTTACAGCCCGCATCTTCTCGGCATAACTGTCTACTAGCCTCCAATCCAGCCCGATGGTCTCCAGGGTACCTATCTGCATGGCCTGGTAGAACACCGAGTCCAACTCATATACCTGACTTGCTACCACCTGGGCCTGTACCCGCTGCAACTCCTCTGCGCTTACCAACTCTTTCTTGAGCAGGTCGATCTCTGCCCTCAGGGCCTTTTCTAGCTCTTCCACCGTATGTCCCTTGGCAGGTATGCCACTCATGCCCAACATGTCTGAGTATTTGGAGAAGGCGCTATACCCGGCGCCTGCCGACACAGCGATCTCCTTACCCCTGACTAGCTTTTTACTGATACGTGAGCTATTGCCTCCATCCAGTATCGCAACCAGCATCTCCAATGCATATGGCTCCCACTCGTTATCTGAGGTTCCTACTACGGGTGCCTTATAGCCCATGATCAGATAGGGTTGACGGGCTGGGGCTCGCACTACCGTCCTAATCACGCCTCGTTGTGGTGGCTCACGTAACGGCTTAAGTCTAGGAACCCCCTCAGCCTTGAGTGGACCAAAATGCTTTTGCGCCATCTCCAGCACCCACTCTGGTTTTACATCACCTACAACCACCAGAGTCGCATTGCTGGGCGCATACCATTGTTTGTACCAGGCACGCAGATCCTCCACCTGCATATTCTCCAGATCATTCATCCAACCGATTACAGGATGGGCATAGGGCAGGCTTCTATAGGAGACGGCATTGAACTGCTCGCGAGTTAGAGAGTTTGGATTATCCTCGGTGCGCAGTCGACGCTCCTCCTTTACCACCTCCAACTCTTTATTGAACTCTTCTGCTGGCAGCAGCAGATTGCGCATACGGTCCGCCTCCAGTTGAAAAGAGATTTCCATACGATCAGCCGACATGGTCTGGAAGTAGGCGGTGTAATCACGACCGGTGAATGCGTTCTCGCGTCCGCCGTTTGCTGCAATGATGCGGGAAAACTCTCCAGGGGGATGTTTCCTGGTGCCCTTGAACATCATATGCTCCAGGACGTGAGAGATACCAGTTATTCCACCTGGTTCATAGCTGGAACCAACCTTGTACCAGACCTGGGATACGGCTATGGGGGCTCGGTGATCCTCTTTCACGATCACCTTCATACCGTTGTCAAGTTTATACTCTGTAACCTTCCCACCGTTTACAGCGGGACCTTCCACAGCAAAGACTGGTAAGGTAAATAACAGTGATAACAGATAGGCAAATCTCATTTTAAATCCTTACAACTAAAGGGTGTTCTAAAAGTGAGTAGAACTTATAGACGATACAAGCGAAAATAGCATCGGCTATCTGAAGATGAAAGACCAACAGACAGATTAATGGTTCCAGAGTAAAGGGCAATATGTTCGGATTCGGTAAAAAAGAGAAAAGCAAAATAGACTCTTCCGCCACAACGGAAGATAACAACAGCAAGGGTTTACTGTCACAACTAAAACAGCGCCTGGCACGCACCAGACATAATCTTACCGACGGACTGGCCGACCTTCTTTTGGGTCAAAAGGAGATAGACGAGGACCTCCTGGAAGAATTGGAAACACTGATGCTTATGGCTGACGTTGGCGTGGACGCCACCAAACGCATCATTGGCAGCATTGCGGATAAGGTACAGCGCAAAGAGCTTTCTAACCCAGCCATCCTACACTCAGTGCTGAAACAGGAGCTGCAACAGATCCTGGAACAGTGCGATCAATCTGTCGTCAGTCCAGAAAACGGACGACCACAGGTGATAATCATGGTTGGCATAAACGGCGCCGGCAAGACCACTACAATAGGCAAGCTGGCCAAAAGGCTGCAGCAGGACGGACAGAGCGTGATGCTGGCAGCGGGCGATACCTTCCGCGCCGCAGCGGTGGAACAGCTGCAGACCTGGGGGGAACGCAACTCTATACCGGTGATAGCCCAACACACGGGCGCCGACTCAGCCTCTGTCATCTTTGATGCCCTACAGGCTGCCACTGCCCGCAATATTGATGTGCTTATTGCAGACACGGCTGGGCGCCTCCACACCAAGACCAACCTGATGGATGAGCTAAGCAAGATCGTCAGGGTGATGAAGAAGATCGACCCCAATGCGCCCCATGAGGTGATGCTGGTGCTGGACGCCACCACTGGCCAGAACGCCTTAAACCAGGCCCAGCAGTTTAACGAGGCGGTGGGTGTAACCGGGATCACTCTAACCAAGATGGACGGGACCGCCAAGGGCGGTATCCTCTTTGCCATTGCTGACCGTCTCCATATACCCATACGCTTCATCGGTGTAGGTGAGGCCATCGAGGATCTAAGGCATTTCGACGCAGAAGAGTTTGTGGACGCCCTGTTTGAGACCTAGTTAGTTGCTACCGACCTGTATTTGATAGACACTAACAAGTCATATTCTAATGCTCACTTTTTGGACCATTCGACCAAATTAATAACAAAAGATGATTCATTTCGATAATGTCATCAAACGCTACCCCGGCGGTTCCGAAGGGCTAAGCAACATAAACCTCCATATTGAACATGGCGAAATGGTCTTCCTCACCGGACATTCCGGTGCCGGCAAGAGTACCCTGCTCAAGCTCATCGGTCTGTTGGAACGATGTACCAGTGGCCAGGTACTGGTGTCAGGTCGTAATCTCTCACGCCTGCGCAGCGGCCAAATCCCATATCATAGGCGTGAAGTGGGAATGATCTTTCAAGACTATCGCCTGCTGCAAAACCGTACTGTTTTCGATAATGTGGCTATGCCCTTGGTGGCCTGCGGCGTGGGCTATGCCGAGATTGGACGAAGGGTACGGGCGGCCCTGGACAAGATAGGCCTGCTAAAAAAAGAGAAGGCCTACCCCATCTCTCTCTCCGGGGGTGAACAGCAGCGGGTCGGCATTGCCAGAGCTGTGGTCAACCGTCCCCCTCTGGTGCTTGCAGACGAACCTACCGGCAACCTGGATCCCGAACTCTCCAGGGAGATCATGCACCTGTTCGAACAGTTCAACCAGGTCGGCGTCACCCTGCTTATCGCCAGTCATGACATCGATCTGATCTCGACCATGAACAAACGCACCCTCACCCTGAGCCAAGGACGTTTGGTACACGACAGCCAGGATGGGATGGCTTGAGATGAGAAAGAGCCGCAATACAAACAAGATCAGGGATCTTTCCACCAAACGTAAAGGCAGTGCCGGGACTTGGGCTACACGCCATCTCCAGGCCATGCTCTCCAGCCTAGGCAGATTGACCCGCTCCCCCCTTTCCACCCTTATGACCGTAGCGGTACTGAGTATTGCATTGGCATTCCCCACCGGCCTGAAGATCCTGCTGGATAATGCCCAAAGGCTTAGCGGTAGCCTGGACAGCTCTGCCAATATATCCATCTTTCTCAAACAGGATATTGAAGATAAAAAATATGAAGAGCTGACCGATCGGATAATGCTCAAAGAGGGTGTGGCTGCAGTACAACTGATTACCCCGGACGAGGCATTGAAAGAGTTTCGCGAAAACTCTGGATTCGCCGAGGCCCTGGACGCACTGGACAGCAACCCTCTGCCTGCTGTGATGGTCATTACCCCGACCATTAGCCACTCCAACCCTGAGAGTGCGGATGCACTGGTAACCGAACTACGACAGATGCCGGAGGTAGATATAGCCCAACTCGACCTGCAGTGGTTGCGCCGCTTCCAGGCCCTCACCGAGATAGCGGCCAGAGGGGTACTGTTGCTGGCGTCATTGTTGGCCCTGGCAGTACTGCTGATCATAGGCAACACCATACGTCTGGAGATCCAGAACCAGAAGGATGAAATAGAGATCACCAAGCTGATCGGCGGAACCAACGCCTTCATCCGCCGCCCCTTTCTCTATACCGGTTTCTGGTACGGACTGTTTGGCGGGCTCCTGGCCTGGTTGCTGGTCAGTGTAAATATGTGGCTGCTCACAGAGCCGGTGAAGAAGCTCGCAGGGCTATATCACAGCAATTTCTCCCTCACATCCATAGATGTAGCCAGCCTGCTGGCGCTGATTTTTTCCAGCGCCATGCTGGGACTGTTCGGCTCCTGGATCGCGGTAGCCCGTCACCTGCATGACATAGAACCGGGATAGGCGCATCCGCCAATATACGGTTGTTTTACATGATATTTTTATATCTTGAAAACAGACATCCAAACCCCATATAGGGCATCAATACAGATAAAAACGGGCTGAACTTTTTACAAAACTGGCACTCTTAGCCAGTGAGTGCTAACATTATTGCGTACGAATTTACTGGGTTATTAAATGAGCAAAGAACTAGCAATTCCTGTAAATCTGTCCACCGGTAGTATGGACGCCTATATCAGCGCAGCCTACCAATTGCCGATGCTGACTGCGGATGAGGAACGCGAGCTCGCCGTGCGCCTGCGTGATCATAACGATCTGGATGCTGCCCGCGCCCTAGTCCTTTCCCACCTGAGATTCGTAATCCGCATCGCTCGCGGTTATTCCGGTTATGGTCTGGCACTGCCCGACCTGATCCAGGAAGGCTCCGTTGGCCTGATGAAGGCGGTACGTCGTTTCAACCCGGATATGGGCGTACGACTGGTATCCTTCGCGGTGCACTGGATCAAGGCAGAAATCCACGAATTCGTCCTGCGCAACTGGCGCATAGTCAAGGTGGCCACCACCAAGGCTCAGCGTAAGCTGTTCTTCAATCTCCGTAGTTCCAAGAAACGTCTGGGATGGTTCTCCCAGGAAGAGATCGAAGGTGTTGCGGCAGACCTTGGGGTCAAACCAGAGACCGTGGTAGAGATGGAACAGCGCCTGAGCAAGATAGATGTAGCCTTCGATGGAATGGCAACCAGTTCAGACGATGAAAAGGCACCGGCCGCACCTGCTGCCTACCTTCCGGACATGCGTATGGAGCCATCCTCCCAGCTGGAACAGCTGGACTCGGAAGAGAGTGAGAAAGACCAGCTCTATGCGGCCCTGGAAGACTTGGATGAGCGCAGCCAGGAGATACTCAAGGCACGCTGGCTATCTGACCAGAAATCCACCCTGCATGAGCTGGCAGACAAATATGGTGTATCGGCTGAAAGGATCAGACAGATTGAAAAACGTGCCATGGAGAAGATGAAGGCTACGCTGGCAAGTTAAGATAACTCTTTGATTTGTAAAGAAAGGGGCTAAAAAGCCCCTTTTTTATTGCTGATACAATATTACCCATTCCAGGGTTTTTGAGAATTCTCAATGCGTAGCCATGAACTGGTATGTTCAAATGTTCCAGACGGTTGGCAATAGTAAAACAAATCAAGATTCATTGTTGATCTATCGTCACCGGCATCTCCTCCTTTGGTAAAGGCCGCTAAGTTTTTAGCGGCCTTTTTTTTCGTAGGAGCCCTGTTCTCTGGGCGAAAAACCAAGCCAGATCAATCGCCCGGGGGACCGGGCTCCTACAAGCTAGCCGCGCCGCCCAGGCAGTACCCCAGCCAGCTTTTCGTTCATCTCCCGCAACAGCTTTTCCGTATCCTCCCAACCGATACAGGCATCGGTAACAGACATGCCATACTCCAGCTCAGATAGATCTGCCGGGATCTTCTGGCTTCCCTCCTTCAGGTTACTCTCCAACATGATACCCATGATGGATCTGTTGCCACCTATGATCTGACTTATAACATTCTCCACCACCAGTGGTTGCAGATGAAAATTCTTATTGGAATTGCCATGACTGCAATCCACCATGATGTTTTCCGCCAGCCCGGCTCCGCGCAGAGCATCTTCGCACAGGGCTATGTTCACTGAATCATAATTGGGTTGACCGCCACCGCCACGCAGGATGATATGAGCGGCACTATTGCCCCTGGTCTGGATCACCGTCACCTGTCCCGACTGATCGATACCGAGGAAATGATGAGGCTGGGATACCGATTTCAGGGCATTAATGGCCACGGCGAGACCTCCGTCGGTACCGTTCTTAAAGCCCACTGGGGTTGAGAGGCCGCTGGCCATCTCGCGATGGGTCTGAGACTCGGTGGTGCGCGCCCCGATGGCGGACCAAGCAAATAGATCGGAAAGGTATTGCGGGCTGATAGGGTCCAGGGCCTCGGTAGCCGTGGGCAGACCCATCTCTACCATACGCAACAACAACCTTCTGGCCTGGTGCAGGCCCTCTTCTATCTGAAAGGAGTCATCCATCTTGGGATCGTTGATCAACCCCTTCCAACCCACCGTGGTGCGCGGCTTCTCAAAGTAGATGCGCATGACGATGTAGAGGCTGTCGGACAGCTCATGATGCAGCCTGCTCAGCCTCTCGGCATACTCTATGGCCGCATCCACGTCATGGATGGAACAGGGCCCGGTTACCACCAGGATACGATGATCCTTACCGGCTAGGATATTCTCAATGGTATGCCGTGATTGCCATACCATCTCGTCGCCCTCTGGCGTATTGGGCATATGCCGTTTCAACTGAGACGGAGTGACAAGTATGCGCTCGGCCAGCACATTGGTGTTGTAGATTACATGTCGATTCATAACATCTTCCGGAAAGTGATATCAGTTGGTGGTCATGATACGAACTTTTGACTCACAAACAAAATGACAAAAGTGGGAGTTATCCGACCAAATACGCTGTTATGCATATTCCATCGTTAACCTGCTAAAGATTGAGCAAAAGGTGCCGATATGCTTCTGCGCATCTACCAAAGCTCCAGAAACAACGCCTTCTCGGGAGATTAATTGGTAAGCAAAGGCTAACTAACTAGTTATCTATCCTGTATCAGGAAAACGAGGGAGAAAGATATGAATACTGTCTGTAGATATTTCGCGATCACCACCCTATTTCTTCTCGCTACTATGGTTAACGCCGAAGAGGCCCCTGACTCCGTAAAGAGGCTCGCAGAAGAACTTCGCGCCTGGGGTGATAATCCGATCCTGATTGCAGCGGTCAAGGAACAGAATGCCAAACAGCAGACCTTGGATGCCATCAAGGCCCGCGATGAAACCTGGCGTAAAACCAGCGGCATTGACGATTTCATGAAGCCACTGATGGAAAACACAGCTGCCAAGGAGTTGGCACGGCTCGAAAAGAGCAAGCCATACTACTTCGAACTCTTCCTAATGGATAATCAAGGCGCCAATGTGGCCATGACCAACAAGACTTCTGATTACTGGCAGGGAGATGAGGACAAGTTCACCAAATCCTTCAACAACGGAAAAGGCGCAGTCCATATAGGCGATGTGGAATTTGACGAGAGCGCACAGGCCTACCTGGTTCAGATTTCAGTACCGGTAATGGATGATGAGAGCGCTATTGGCGCCATGACTATCGGCGTCAATATCGATACTCTGGAAGGGCAATAATCTACTGCGAGGAACATGGCCATGACTTGGTTCAATAATCTTTCCTTCCGTTGGAAGCTGATCATACCGGTATCAATTCTGACGCTTCTGATGCTTTTTAACTCCGTAATGGTGATGAATATCATAGGCAGTCTTGGTAACAGTATTGACAAGCTTGCTGATGAGCAACTGCCAGAGGTGAATTTCCTGTTGCAGGCCGATCGTGATCTTTATCAAGCATTGGTGGCGGAACGCAGCATGATCTTTGTCGACGAAAAAACAGATAACTACGCAAAGCTGAAACAGTCGCATGCAGAAAACATTGACCAGGTTCGAGAACGCATGGCCAAGTTCTTTAGGGCCACCAAATCTAAAGCCATGCAGTCTCGCAAAAAGGAATTCTTTGCTCTGTTCGATAAATGGCGACTAACCACACTTGAGATTGAGCGTCAACGTAGCCAAGAAGGGCGCATAGGCAGAAGAACAGCCATAGATGTGAGTTTTAACGAAGGGGCAAAACAGTTCGACGCTATGCGTAAAGTGATTGATGAACTCACTGAGCAAGTACAGAAAGAGATCACATCAGCCACCGACATGGCTCATGCCAAGATCGACAGTAACTACAGCAATCAGATAATATCTCTATTAATCCAGTTGATTATTTGTGCATTAGTTATCCTCTTCATGCCTGGACTAGTCATAACCCCATTAAAACGTGTGACCCAGGCCATCCAGACCCTTTCGGACGACAATGGTGATCTTACCCAGCGAGTACATGCTGATAGTAAAGATGAGTTGGGTCTGCTCGCCTCTACCTTAAACCAGTTTATCGACAAACTTCACAACCTGATCAAACGGGTCGCTGCAGCCTCAACCCAGGTCAAGAGTTCCTCGGAGCAGCTACAGAAACTGAACACCCAAACACAGGAGATGACCACCAGCCAGCGTTCATCAACTGAGATGGCAGCCACCGCAGTTAGTGAGATGTCCGCAACGGTACAGGAGATAGCGCGCAATGCCGCTGAAGCGGCCAAATCGACACAACAAGTTGACGACGACGCACAGGAAGGAAATAGTCTGGTCACCGCATCAACCTCGTCAATAAAAGATCAGGCTTCGGATGTAGAGAGAGCCACAGATGCTATCCACACCTTGGAAAATGAGGCCCAGGAAGTAGGTACGGTGCTGGAGGTGATAAGAGACATCGCCGAACAGACCAATCTTTTGGCATTAAACGCCGCTATTGAAGCTGCGCGTGCTGGTGAGCAAGGGCGCGGTTTTGCCGTGGTAGCGGATGAGGTGCGCACTTTGGCCAGCCGCACCAGACAGTCGACGGATGAGATACGTGAGATTATCGAACGTCTGCAAGTAGGCGCCAGCAATGCGGTATCAGTTATGGACGAAGCACACAACAAGGCACAAGTCAGTGTTGAACGCGCGGAGTCTGCAGGAGAATCACTCAGTGAAATTACCAAAGCTGTATCCGCCATCACAGAGATGACCGTGCAGATAGCGACTGCCGCTGAGGAGCAGAGTGCTGTAACTGACGAGATCAGCAAAAATGTCACTGAAATCAGTTCTGCCTCGGATCGAAATGCGCAAGTATCACAGGAAGCATCCGTAGCGAGCGAACAACTTTCGGAACAGGCTTTGGAACTAGATCAAATCGTACAGAGTTTTAAGATTTAAACCTTGATCTGAAGCTTGTCAGCCACAGCATTGATCAAGACAGGCTGTATATTTGGCACCAGACCCAGGCACGGGGCATCAATCTTTTGCCGTAGGGTATCCATATTTGCTTCCAGCTCAAGCATCTGCGGATCTACTACGTTTGCTACCCAGCCGGCCAACTGCAACCCTTTGGACTGGATAGCATCTGCGCTCAACAGCGCATGGTTGATGCACCCCAGCTTTATTCCCACCACCAGGATAACAGGCAGACCCATGGCCAGGGCAAGATCGGAGAGATCTCCATCTTCGCTGAGGGGAACACGCCAACCACCTACCCCCTCCACTATCACCACCTCACCCAGGGTGGATAACCCCTCGTAACACTCCTGTATCAGTTCAAAGCTGATCTTCTGGCCCGCTTGATCGGCCGCGAGGTGTGGCGCGATGGACGGCTCGAAGACAAATGGATTGATCAGTTCATAAGGAGCAGGTTGTGAACACTTTTGCAAGATACGCTTCGCATCGTCGTTGCGCAGGCCCTCTTGCGTGGCTATGGCGCCTGAGGCCACAGGTTTCATCCCAACAACAGATTTTCCTTGGGCCTGCAACAGATGCATCAGAGCCAGGGTTATCTCGGTCTTACCGCACTCGGTATCCGTGCCAGTTATGAAGTACCCTTTCGTCATAACTCAGCCAAAGTGTTTGATCTCATGGATAGGCACCCTGGTCACTCCATCTGCTCCCTGAACCTGTTTCTGATCAGGCACCCAAGCGTTACCGTAGATAATTTCATAGCTGGCAGGTAGTACTCCATCACAGCGGAACCGCTCATAAGAACGGCGCATAGCGTTCATGCGCCCTTTTCCAGTAAGACCACGACTACGATCCTTGTTTACGTTATGGGCGCCCAGCACCTTAAGGTCACGCATCAAACCATCCACCTGATCATAGGTCAGGACCATGCGATCCACATCCAACACCGGTTCAACAAATCTGCTGTTAACCAACGCATCCCCCACCTGGTGCATATCCAAGAACTGACTGACATGACTACCGTCATCGGTCTCGGCCCATGCCGCACGCAGCTCCTTGAGGGTATCAGGCCCAAAGGTGGTAAAGGCCAGCACGCCGCCTGGACGCAACACCCGCATGAATTCACTGAAACATTGCTCCAGATTATTGCTCCACTGCAGAGAGGCATTTGAGTAGATCAGATCGACGCTGTCATCGGCCAGGGGTAGCTGTTCCTGATCGCCACAGACGCAACGAGGACGTCGCAACCATGATCCACGTCTGCGTGTCTCCTTAAGCATGGGCAGGGCAAAATCCAGGGCAAAGATCCGGGCCTTGCGGTAACGCCTGGCCAGATCCATAGTGGCAGCTCCGGTACCTGAACCAACATCCAGCACTACCCTGGGCTCGATCAACATCATATCCAATCGATCTAGCAAGCGCTGACCGGTCTCGCGTTGCAGTACAGCCACTTCGTCATAGTGTTCCGCCGCCCTGGAGAAGGCCTGGCGCGCCTGTCGCTTGTCTACATCAACCATCTATAAACCCTTGTAATAACTCCAGACACCTAGTCTGGTCCGACAACATGGGCAGATGGGCCGCATGCTGAAAAATATGTATCTGCGCCTGTGGCGACAAAAGCTGCAAATCGTCAGCCACCGCTACCGGGACCAGTCGATCTCTCCTGCCCAACACCCACATGCTCGGACACTGCATGCCGGCCAGATCCGAACGCAGATCTACATGCATTAGTAGATCCAGTCCGGTCTTCAGAACCAGGTCATCAGGCACCGGACGACTGGCCAATCCATCACGCAGGGGGCGCAACAGTTTACGCACCTCGCTGTCGCCGTGGGCCTGTAACAACAGAAAACGATCCAGGGTCTGGCTATGGTCCTCTCTCAAGTCACGCGCAAAGCCGCGCAGGATATCCTTTTGCATGGCGTTAGGCCAGTTACTGTCCTGAACAAAGCGCGGAGTTCCAGCTATAGATACCAACCCCTCTACCCTTTCTGGAAACCTGACCGCGGCACGCTGCGCCAGCATGGAACCCAGGGACCAGCCGACCCAGATCGCTCGTTGTGGAGCCACTTGCAGCACCGCATCCACCCAGTGGTCCAGATCGGTCCACTCCTGGTCATAGGGACTATGGCCATGACCAGGCATATCGATCAGATGCAGACGATACCTCCCAGACAGGGGCGTAACCAAGGCCGACCAGACTGTACTGTTCATGCCCCAGCCATGGATCATAACCAGATCCCTGCCGGCGCCGTATGTCTCAGAGTACAGTTGCATCAGGACAGCGCCTCCAGCAGACGGTCCACATCCTCATCCGTGTGCCTGGCGCTTAAAGTGACCCGCAAACGGGCGCTGCCCTCCGGCACCGTTGGTGGACGGATGGCGCTCACCAGAATCCCCTTCTGCTCCAGGCTGTTACTCCAGGCCAGGGCCTGCTCCACAGTCCCTGCTACTATGGGCTTGATCGGGGTCTGAGACTGCATAATCGGCAAGCCAAGCTGTTCCGCCCCCATGTTGAAGCGTTGAGTCAACTCATGCAGTCGTTCCCGACGCCAGGACTCTTCTTGCACCAACCTCAAGCTAACCCTGGTAGCCTCTGCCACCGCAGGTGGAGGTGCGGTGGTATAGATATAACTGCGGGCCTGCTGGATCAAGGTCTCGATCAACTCCTCGGAGCCGGCCACGAAGGCTCCGAAGGTGCCTATGGCCTTGCCTAGAGTTCCCATCAGGATCGGTACATCATCCAATCCCAAATCGAAATGCTCCAGGCTTCCGGCCCCGTTCTCCCCCAGCACTCCTATGCCGTGGGCGTCATCCACCATAAGCCAGGCCTCTTTATCCCGGCAGATCCCAACCAGTTCCGGCAGAGGGGCCACATCCCCATCCATGCTGAACACGCCATCCACCACCACCAAGGCCTCACCGCTTGTTTGTGACTCCATCTGCCTGGACAAGAGATCCATATCAGAGTGAGCGAAACGCTTGAAGTCGGCCCGCGACAGCAGACCTGCATCTATCAGGGATGCATGATTCAGACGATCTTCGTAGATGCTGTCGCTCCGCCCCAGCAAGGCTGTTATCACACCCTGGTTGGCCATGTAGCCGGTAGAGAATAGAAGCGCCCGCGGACGACCGGTGAACTCGGCCAGCTCCTCTTCCAGGGCATGATGGGCCGCGCTATGGCCTGATACCAGATGGGCTGCGCCACCGCCCACACCGTACTGCTCAGCGCCACGCTGCAAGGCAGCGATTACTTCCGGGTGATTGGCCAGACCCAAGTAGTCGTTACTACAGAAGCAGAGCATAGGTTTGCCATCCACCACCATCTCCGGCCCCTGGGGACCAGACATAACCCTACGGCTGCGATACAGCTGCTCTTCCTTGCGTCTATCCAGTTCCGGTTGTAGAGGTTTCACGGCTAGCGGTCACCAACGCTTGCAACGTCGATACCATGATGTTTCTCTTTCTGCTCGAACTTGATCCCAAGTCGTTGCAGCAGGGCGCGATCGTTGTCCGCATCCGGGTTTCCGGTAGTAAGTAGACGCTCACCATAAAATATGGAGTTGGCTCCGGCCAGGAAGCAGAGGGCCTGCATCTGATCGCTCATCTCGCTACGGCCGGCGGAAAGCCTTACATAAGAGCGCGGCATCATGATTCTAGCTACGGCGATGACGCGCACGAACTCGAACGGATCCAGCTCTTCAACCCCGTACAGCGGGGTACCTTCCACCTGCACCAACATGTTTATCGGCACGGAATTGGGATGCCGGGGCAGGTTAGCCAGCTCCCGCAACATAGAGGCGCGATCACGCCGCGACTCCCCCATTCCCAGGATACCGCCGCTGCAGGTATTGATGCCCTGGGCACGTACATGCTCCAGGGTCTCCAGCCGATCCTGATAGGTACGAGTGGTTATCACGTTACCGTAGAACTCAGGAGAGGTGTCCAGGTTGTGGTTGTAGTAGTTGAGACCTGACCTGGCCAGACGGGAGGCCTGTTCTTCGGTTAGCATGCCCAGGGTAACACAGCTCTCCATATCCAGAGCGTGCACCGCCTCAATCATCTCTATGACCCGATCAAGATTGCTGTCGGTGGGATTACGCCAGGCAGCACCCATACAGAAACGGGTGGCACCCCTCTCCTTGGCGGCCTGGGCTGCTGCCGTCACCTCCTCCAGGGGCAGCAACTTTTCCGCTTCCAGATCTGCAGAGTGCTTGGCGCTCTGGGAACAGTAGCCGCAATCCTCGGCGCAAGAGCCGGTCTTAATGCTGAGCAGGGTACTCACCTGAACGCTGTTGGGGTCGAAGTGCTCCCGATGGATAGATTGGGCCTTAAATACAAGGTCATTGAAAGGGAGATCCAGTAGCCCCTCGATCTCTTCCAGGCCCCAGTCGTGCCTGAGTGCTGTGCCGCTCATACTGTGCAGATTCCTCTATGCATCCCGCCGGATCGGTGTGATACTAACCGTAGTAAATGGATATTAATAACAGGCGCCCATAGTATAGGTTAACGGGCCGCTGTCAACCTAGAAGGATCTTCATGGTTTACAAGTGCGTTAAATATGTACAGCGACGTCTCTACCCCTCCCCATGCCTGCTGTGTGACGCACCCGGAGAGCAGGGCATCAATATCTGCTCCCAATGTATGGATGACCTGCCGCACAACAAACACCGCTGCCATATCTGCGCCTTACCCCTACCTTCGACCCATACCGCAGAACAGATATGCGGCAGATGTCTGCAACAAACCCCTAGATTCGATCGCTGCCACTCTCCCTTCTTCTATGGATACCCCATCTCCGGCCTGATCGGCGATTTCAAATTCAACGGCAAGCTACACATAGGCAGACTACTGTCCGAACTGTTTATAAACTTTATACAGACAAACAACCTGGAACTGCCGAACCTGATCATGCCGGTTCCGCTACACCAGTCACGCCTGCGAGAAAGGGGGTTCAACCAGGCCTTGGAGCTAGCCAAACCTATCGCCCGCCACTTCGAGATTCCGTTGGATATAAAAAGTTGCATGCGCATAAAGGCGACTGAAGCGCAATCGGGCCTGAATAAAAAGATACGTACAAAGAATATGCGCAGTGCATTCGATGTGATTAAGCCAATAGATTGCGGATACATGGTTATCGTTGACGATGTAGTCACCACCGGAGCCACGGTCAACGAACTAGCAGAAACGCTTAAGGCCAAAGGAGTGAAGAGAGTAGATGTGTGGGCGTTAGCAAGGACGCAATAGTTGCAATCGCTTTTTCCAGGCGTGTCAGTCTGTTAATCTCAAACCACTAGCATCCTCTGAGAACCACGTGAAGATATACAAACGAGCCCCGATCGTTGACGACATCTTGGAAGAGTATCGCACATCACTTGGCAGCGATTTCGCTGCCTATAAGAACCACTGCTATCGCGTCCTCAATCTTTGTCTCGCATTCTGTGAAAAAGATACAGAGACAACCAGCAAGGTCTCAATCGCTGTAGCATTCCACGATTTGGCAATCTGGACAGATAACACCATTGACTATCTTGAACCCTCAATACGGCTTGCCAGAGATTACCTGACCACAATGAGACAAGAAGCATTGGGGGATGAAATCGGGACCATGATCGAACAACACCACAAGATCAGAAAATACCAGGCCAATCCTGAATGGCTGGTGGAGCCTTTCCGCAAGGCTGACTTGATCGACGTATCTAGAGGATGGCTGAAATGTGGCCTACCCTCTTCCTACATAACTGAAATTCTGCAAGAGTTCCCAAACGCAGGATTCCACAAACGTCTTATTGAGTTAACCATACAGCGTATAAAGACTAACCCCTTTAGCCCGCTGCCCATGATGAAGCTATAGTTAAATGAAACATACAAACTGCAAAGCCCTTCCCTGGCCAACCGGCAATTGAGAGAGAAGAGAAATATGTCTACCACCTATATCGGACCTGATGGCAAACCACGTTGTAAATGGTGCGAAGCTGCACCAGAATTTCTGGACTATCACGATGCCGAATGGGGCTTTCCGGTATCTGATGATCAGCGACTATTCGAAAAGATTTGTCTTGAGGGGTTTCAGTCGGGGCTGAGTTGGCGCACCATCCTGGCCAAACGTGAGAATTTTCGTGCGGCATTTCATAACTTCGATTTCAATAAAATAGCATCCTTTACCCAGAGCGATGTAGAACGCCTACTCCAAGACGCAGGGATTGTGCGTCATCGAGGAAAGATTGAGGCCGTAATCAATAATGCCAAGTGCGCCCAACAACTGATTAAACAGGAAGGCTCCTTGGCTGCTTTTTTCTGGCGTTACGAACCCAGACCAGAAGATCTGCCCGAGCCGCAAACGGTCTCCACTTCGGAGGTATCCATCACCCTGTCCAAGACTTTAAAAAAGATGGGATGGAAATTCGTGGGACCGACTACCGTCTATGCCTTCCTGCAGGCAATGGGGTTGATCAACGATCATGTAGAGGAGTGCGCTATCAGGGCGAAAGTGGAGAGCGCGAAAAAGAGATTTATGCGACCCTAATCAAGTGGACTACGCACAGCGTTGCCGCCTCGTTTCATTACGTGAGTGTATATCTGCGTGGTTTTCACATCCTTATGCCCCAGAAGTTCTTGTAAGGTCCGAATATCTGTCCCGTTTTCCAGTAAATGCGTGGCAAAACAATGCCGTAAGGTATGTGGAGAAACGCGTTTATTGATGCCCTGCAACCGCGCTGCCTCTCTAATTGCACGTTGCACATTCTTCTCATTCAAATGATGACGACGGATAACCTTATCGCGCGGATCCATAGACCGATTTACTGACGGAAATACATATTGCCAGCCCCATTCCCTGCATGCGTTTGGATACTTGCGCGCTAAGGCGAAAGGAAGATAAACACAGCCAAAACCCTCTCTAATATCTGAGTTATGTATTATCTTTACACGCATAAGTTGACTTTTAAGCGGCCCAATCAAACTGTCTGGCAATACGGTAGATCGATCCTTCAGCCCTTTTCCTTTGCGGACAATAATTTGTCGATAATCAAAATCCACGTCCTGAACTCGTAGCCGCATTACCTCCATCAGGCGCATACCAGTACCGTAGAGCAGCCTTGCGATAAGCTCGTTAGTACCGGTCATTCCATTGAGTAGCTCAATGACCTGCTCTCTAGGCAGGACCGTAGGAAGGCTGGATGGACGTTTAGCACGAGTTATACCGTCCAGCCACTCCAGCTCAACACCAAGTACTTGTTTATAAAGAAATAGCAATGCAGAGAGCGCTTGATTTTGCGTAGAAGATGTAACATTATTCTTGACAGCAAGATGGGTGAGAAAAGCCGAAATTTCTGCCTCTCCCATATCGGCAGGATGCTTCTTATTATGGAAAAAAATAAATCTCTTAATCCACTGAGTGTAGGCTTCTTCGGTACGGATGCTATAGTGCTTTACGCGCAGAACGCTTCGCACTTCATCCAAAAGACGTGGCTTGCTCATAGGAACCTCCTTGCTCCGTTATTAAATCCTTTTAGGCTCCCTATTCAGGAGCTAATTAATTGTTTTCAAACAAACTGGTTTTTTATACACCCTAAATATCGCAAATGCAAAAGGACATTTAGGGTGTCTACTTATAGTTA
>JBNKEE010000018.1:0-55681 GCA_050288625.1 Sedimenticolaceae bacterium
CTGGATCACGATGCTCGGGAACTTGGCGGCATAGCTCTTGGCCTGCTGCGACAGCTTGGCCGCCATCTTGCGGGCGATCTCCCGATAGATCTGGGAGATGCGATGCTCCGGCTCGGCCACCACTGTGGGCTTGCCGCTGTCGGTCTCCTCACGGATACGAATATCCAGCGGCAGGGCACCGAGGAAGTCCACGCCATACTGTTCAGCCATGCTGGAACCACCGCCCTGACCGAAGATATGCTCTTCATGACCACACTCGGAGCAGATGTGGATACTCATGTTCTCCACGATGCCCAGCACCGGCACCTCTACCTTCTCGAACATCTTGAACCCCTTGCGGGCGTCCAGCAGGGCAATATCCTGCGGAGTGGTAACGATGATGGCTCCAGAGACCGGCACCTTCTGGGCCAGGGTCAACTGGGTGTCGCCGGTACCCGGCGGCAGATCGATCACCAGGTAATCCAGGTCATCCCAGTTGGTATCGTTCAGCAACTGTTCCAGGGCCTGGGTAACCATAGGGCCACGCCAGATCATCGGGGTCTCTTCATCCACCAGGAAGCCGATGGACATGGCCTGCAGGCCGTAGCTCTCCATGGGCTCCAGGGTTTTGCCGTCCTTGGACTCCGGCTGACCGGATACACCCAGCATGCGGGGTTGAGACGGTCCATAGATATCGGCATCCAAGATACCCACTTTAGCCCCCTCGGCCGCCAGGGCCAGGGCCAGGTTCACTGCGGTAGTGGATTTACCCACACCGCCCTTACCGGAGGCGACGGCGATGATGTTCTTTACATTATCTATCGGCTTGAGGGACTTCTGCACAGAATGGGCAACCACCTTCCAGCTAAGATCGATCTGAACTGAACCGACCCCGGCGACAGACTCCACCTTCTCTTGCAGGGCAGAAATCAATACATCCCTAAATCCGTCGACCGGGAACCCCAATTCAACAGTGACCTTTACGTCAGCACCATCGATGGCTACATCCTTGATCGCCTTGGCCTCAACCAGATCCTGTTCCAGGTGGGGCTCAATATACCCCTTGATCGCCTCTTCAATCTGTTCACGTGTCACTTCAGACATAATAGCTACTCCTGCCAGCCGGCATATCGCCGACCTATATTAGAATATTACGATAAGATATAAGGTGCAGTTTACACCAACTAGAATGCCTTTCCCAACCAAAACAGTTGGTTTTCTTCCAGAACAAATCCAATAAATCTGATGGCTCGATGTTCGTGGCGCATGATATGTGAAATAATCCCCCGTTTACAGATCAACCACAGTTGTCGCAATAGAACCAACCATGAGTAACTCACAACGAAAGATACTGGTCACCAGCGCCCTGCCCTACGCCAACGGCCCAATCCACATCGGCCATCTCGTAGAGTACCTACAGACCGATATATGGGTGCGTTTTCAAAAAATGCGAGGGCACCAGTGTATCTATGTCTGCGCCGATGACGCCCACGGCACCCCCATCATGCTGCGGGCGCGTCAGGACGGGATTGAGCCGGAGGAGTTGATCGCCCGCGTGGCCGAGGAACACAAGGCGGACTTCGCCGCATTCAAGGTTGGTTTTGACAACTACCACTCCACCCACTCCGCAGAGAACCGGGAGTGCTCGTCCCTGATCTACGAACGAAACCGGGATAAGGGCCATATAAACAAACGCGTTATCACCCAGGCCTACGACCCGGTTGAGAACATGTTCCTGCCGGACCGCTTCATCAAGGGCGAGTGCCCCAAATGCGGCGCTACTGATCAATATGGCGACAACTGCGAGTCCTGCGGCGCCAGCTACTCACCCAGCGAGCTGAAGAATCCGGTCTCGGCCGTATCCGGAGCCACCCCGGTGGAGAAGGAGTCGGAACACTACTTCTTCAAGCTGGGCGACTTCGAAGAGATGTTGCAGAAGTGGACCAAGGGCGGGCACCTGCAAGCGGAGGTGGCCAACAAACTGGATGAGTGGTTCCAGGCCGGGTTGCAGGAGTGGGACATCTCCCGTGACGCCCCCTATTTCGGTTTCGAGATCCCTGACCATCCCGGCAAGTTCTTCTATGTGTGGATGGACGCCCCCATCGGTTACATGGCCAGCTTTAAAAATCTCGTTGCACGGACAGAGGGTCTGACATTCGATGAATTCTGGGGCAAGGACTCAGACGCAGAGCGCTACCATTTTATAGGCAAGGACATCATCTACTTCCACGCCCTGTTCTGGCCCGCCATGTTGCACGGGGCCGGGTTCCGCACCCCCAGCGCCATCTTCTCCCACGGCTTCCTGACCGTGGACGGACAGAAGATGTCCAAGTCCCGCGGCACCTTCATCAAGGCCCGCACCTACCTGGATCACCTCAATCCGGAGTACCTGCGCTACTACTTCGCGGCCAAGCTCGGATCTGGGGTAGAGGATATCGACCTCAATCTGGAAGATTTCAGCGCCCGGGTGAATTCAGACCTGGTGGGCAAGGTGGTGAATATCGCAAGCCGCTGCGCCGGTTTCATCAACAAGAGATTCGACGCAACCTTATCTGAACAGATTGCGGAGCAGGCCCTGTTCGATGAGTTTGTCGCCGCCGGAGAGTCCATCGCCGAACGTTTCGAGAACCGCGAGTTCAGCCATGCGGTACGCGAGATCATGGCCCTGTCCGACCGCGCCAATCAGTATATCGACGAGAAGAAACCCTGGGTCATGGCCAAAGAGGAAGGCAAGGACCAGGAACTACAGGATGTCTGCTCCATGGGCATCAACCTGTTCCGCCTCCTGATTGGTTATCTGCGTCCCATCCTGCCTGGTACCGCAGAGGCATCGGAGGCCTTCCTGCAGATCGAACCCATGGATTGGCACGACCTGCAGCAGCCACTGACCGGACACGGCATTGCCAAATTCAAACCCCTGATGACCCGAATAGAACCACAACAGATAGAGGCCATGGTGAACGCATCCAAAGAAGACCTGACCGCCCAAACCCAAGCAACCAAATCAACGGGACCGCTGGCGGACGATCCCATCGCCGATACCATCGAATTCCCGGACTTCGCCAAGGTGGACCTGCGGGTGGTAAAGATCGTAAAGGCGGAACATGTGGATGGTGCAGACAAGTTGCTGCAGCTCACCCTGGACCTTGGCGGCGAGACCCGCAACGTCTTCGCTGGCATCAAATCTGCCTATGCGCCTGAAGATCTGGAAGGCAGGCTCACGGTGATGGTGGCCAATCTGGCCCCGAGAAAGATGCGCTTCGGCATCTCCGAGGGTATGGTGCTGGCTGCAGGTCCGGGTGGAAAAGACCTGTTTATCCTGAACCCGGACTCAGGTGCTGAGCCAGGGATGAAGGTAAAATAGCGTCATAAGGATGTAGGAGCCCAGTCCCCTGGGCGATCATTTGACAACTGTCCATCGCTCACAGGAGTGAGCTCCTACAAACCCACCGGCGGTCGCATCCCCATTTCATGGGGCCCCCGCTCTACGCCTCGGACGGCTGCCCCAGCTAAGCTCCAGACAGCTCCGACGTGCAGTTAGGGCAACGTGTCGCCTTAATCGCGATAGTCGAGCAGCAGAAACTACACTCCTTGGTAGTCGGCTCCTCTTCCGGGGCCTTCTCTTCTCGCTTCAGCTTATTTAAGGCCTTGATGAGCATAAAGACGGCAAAGGCGACAATGAGAAAACTGATCACACTATTCATAAAAAGGCCGTAACTCAGCGTTACCGCGCCGGCCTTCTGGGCCATGGCCAAGGTCAGATAGGGTCCGGCAGTAGCGCCGTCTTTGAGGATAATGAATAGGTCGGAGAAATCAACACCGCCGAGCAGAAGCCCGATTGGAGGCATCAATACATCCGATACCAGACTTTTAACAATGGTGCCGAAAGCGCCTCCAATAATGATACCCACCGCCATATCGACTACATTTCCACGCATAGCAAATTCTTTGAATTCTTTTAACATGGTCCTATCCTCATCTGGCTGTTACTACAAAATATCCTTGCTCGAAACACTGTTTTTCACATATCGCACCATCATACCTCTATATTCAAGCAGCCTACGACTATATTTTGTCTCAGCGTTAATATAGTATATCGCCGCTTATTCGTACTGAATCCATAGATAGGGCCATAACAAATTTAGTGTTGTCCTGTCTATCATTTTTTTAGAAAATACTTATACTGTAAAACTATACGTGACTTGGCTTTATTAACCTCTCAGACTGAATTCCGATGCAAGAATATGCCCTGATACTGATCAGCACCGTATTGGTGAACAACTTTGTGCTGGTAAAATTCCTCGGACTGTGTCCGTTCATGGGGGTATCCGGCAAGGTAGATACCGCTATAGGTATGAGCATGGCCACCAGCTTCGTGCTGACCCTCTCATCCATCATCAGCTACCTGTCCAACGAATATATGCTAGTACCTCTGGGGCTGGGGTATCTTCGCACCATCGCCTTTATCCTGATAATCGCTGTAGTGGTGCAATTTACCGAAATGATCATGCACAAGACCAGCCCGGTGCTCTACCAGCTACTTGGAATCTTCTTACCCCTGATCACCACCAACTGCATAGTCCTTGGCGTAGCTTTGCTAAATATCCAGGAAAAACATGGTTTTATCGAATCGGCGCTTTATGGATTTGGCGCCGCAGTTGGCTTCTCTCTGGTGCTGACACTGTTTGCCGCTATGCGAGAGCGCATTAACGTCTCGGATATACCTCGACCATTCCAGGGTAGCTCTATCGGTCTTATCACAGCAGGCCTGATGTCTATGGCATTTATGGGGTTTGCCGGTCTGGTTGCCACTTAGGACCTGTCCACACTATGCGAAGGTTGTATTGAGATGTTGATCGCGATTATTGCTATATCCTGCCTTGCCCTTGTCTTTGGCCTGTTGTTGGGATATTCCTCCATGCGTTTTCACGTGGAAGAAGACCCCATGGCAGAGAAGATAAATGAGCTCTTGCCCCAAAGCCAGTGCGGACAATGTGGATTCCCCGGTTGCCAACCCTATGCAGAGGCCATAGCCAGCGGTAGCGCCGAAATAAACTGTTGCCCACCTGGTGGCGAGGCCACCATGATATCCATCGCCCAACTCCTGGGAATAGATCCCGTTCCCATGGGAGCGGAAGGAGAAGAGGCACCACTGCCAAGCACTGCTTTCATTCGAGAAGAAGAGTGCATCGGCTGCACCATGTGCCTGAAGGCCTGCCCGGTAGATGCCATCATAGGTTCCACCCGTCTGATGCACACCGTAATTACCGACGAATGCACCGGCTGCGAGGCCTGTGTCGAACCATGCCCAGTAGACTGCATAGATATGAAACCTGTCGCCATAGATATAAGAAACTGGACCTGGCCACTTCCTAATAAGGATGTACCTGGAGAGATTGCAGTGCCGAACAAACTCCAGGCTACAGGATAGGGGCTAAAGAACAATGTCGACGTTTTACACACAAGATAACAAACGTATACGTAAACTCTGGAGGATATCTGGTGGCATCCACGTACCGGATAACAAGTTTCAGTCGCTAACCAAGCCTGTGAGCGAGGCTGCTATACCGAAACTTCTGGTGATTCCGCTGCAGCAACATCTAGGCGCCCCCAATGAGCCGTTGGTGTCGGTTGGAGATCGGGTATTGAAGGGACAAATGATTGGCTCCTCCAAGGCCTTTATCGGTGCCCCGGTACACGCATCCAGCTCAGGCACAGTCGTGGATATTGGGGATCATCCGGTACCGCATCCTTCCGGCCTGCCCGGACCATGTATCGTCATCGAGACCGACGGTAAAGATGAGTGGTGCAATCTGCCAACTCCCATGAACTACTACGCCACCTGGGACAAAACCGAGATCCGCGACCGCATCCGCCAATCCGGAATCGTTGGCATGGGAGGCGCTGCTTTCCCCACCAGCGTTAAACTAAATCCGCCTGAAGGGCAGCAGGATATCAAGACGCTGATCATCAACGGCGCCGAATGCGAACCCTATATCACCTCTGACGATGTACTGATGCAGGAACATGCGGAGAGAATCATCACCGGTGCGGCCATAATGAATTACCTGTTGGGCGCCGATGAGTGTCTGATAGCCATCGAGGACAACAAACCTAAGGCGATTGAGGCGATGAAGAAGGTAGTCGCCAATAGAGAGGAACAGCTACCCAACGCCCACGTTATAGTCATCCCCACCCTCTACCCGAGCGGTGGTGAAAAGCAGTTAATCTACATTCTCACCGGCAAAGAGGTGCGTCAAGGAGGCCTGCCGGCCCAAATCGGTGTGGTAGTGCAGAATGTGAGCACCGCAGCCGCTGTCTCCGATGCAGTAACAGAAGGCAAACCCCTGATCTCACGATTGGTCACATTTACCGGCGAAGGGATCAAGGAACCGCAAAATCTAGAAGTTCTAAATGGAACCAGAGTTGAAGATCTTATCCCGCAGGTAGGTGGTTACACCGATAAGGCAAATAAGCTCATTCTGGGGGGGCCCATGATGGGATTCAGCATGCCTTCGGATACCATACCACTTGGTAAATCCAACAACTGCGTACTGGTCCCAAGCGTGTCAGAGGTGCCGGACACAGGCAAAATCAACCCCTGCATCCGTTGCCTGCGCTGCGTTGATGCCTGCCCCATGAATCTGGTACCACAGAATATGTACTGGCACATTCGCGCCAAGGCGCTGGACAAGGCGAAACATAACAATCTATTCGATTGCATCGAATGTGGCTGCTGTTCCCATGTATGCCCTTCGCGTATCCCTCTGGTGCAGTTCTTCCGTAGCGCCAAGGCGGCAAACCTGCAGTTAGACCGAGATCAGGCCAAGATGGAACGGGCACGTGAAAGAAGTGAGGCCAGAAACGAACGTCTGGAGAGACAGGAGGCGGAGAAAAAAGCCAAGATGGCCGCAAAGAAAGCCGCCATGCAACAGAAAAAAGAGGCGGAAGCGGCCCTTAAAAAAGAACAGGAAGAGAAATCAACAACAAACACGGCTACAGCGTCGGACAACTCTGAGGGTCAGGACGGATGAGCATGCAATTTTCCACAATAACCTCACCTCATACCGACCGCCCGAACAGCGTGCAAAAAGCCATGCTGTGGGTGATCATCGCCCTTATACCGGGGGCCCTGGGTATGATCTGGTTCTTTGGCTGGGGCATCCTGATAAATATGGGACTTGCCATAACCACGGCCATCTTCTGTGAGGCCCTTGCAACCAAGCTGCGTAGACGGGCTATCAAGCCGGTGATCACCGACCTGAGCGGAACCCTCACCGCCATGCTATTCGCCATTGCGGTGCCGCCTCTGTTGCCCTGGTGGCTGACCATCCTGGGCGTGGCCTTCGCCATCCTGCTAGTCAAACAGGCATACGGTGGCCTGGGTTATAACGTATTCAATCCGGCCATGGCGGCCTATGTGTTGCTGCTGATCTCATACCCGGTGCAGATGACATCCTGGCTGCCGCCGATAATGCTGAACGAAAATCCGATGACCTTTATCCAGGCCCTGAGGGTCATCTTCGGTGGAACATTACCTGGTGATCTGACTTGGGATGCTGTAACCATGGCCACGCCCCTGGATACCATGCGCACAGGCCTTAGCCTGAATCAGACCGTGAGCGAAATCAGCCAGAGCCCTGTGCTCGGCTATTTTGGTGGCAAAGGCTGGGAAATAGTGGCCGGCCTCTATCTGCTGGGTGGCCTGTTCATGTTATACAAGAAGGCCATCAGCTGGCACATACCGGTATCCATGTTGGGGGGTCTGGCACTCATGGCGCTGATCTTTAGCATATTGGACGCCGATGCCTACCCCCTCAGCACTTTCCACATCTTCAGCGGGGCATCCATGCTCGGTGCATTTTTTATTGCTACCGATCCGGTCTCAGCACCTGGCACCAGAAAGGGGCAACTCTACTTCGGTGCAGGCATCGGTATTCTTATATACATCATCCGCACCTGGGGAGGCTACCCTGATGCCATAGCTTTCTCTGTCCTATTGATGAATATGGCCGCACCCACTATCGAATTCTTCACCCGACCGCGCACCTTTGGTCACAGGGGGTCCGGCCATGATTAAACGCATTACCATAGCCGGCCTGCTTCTGGCCATGTTCGCCGTTCTAGGTGTGGGATTGGTTGCCTTCACCCATCAGGCAACCAAAGATCAAATAGCCGAGAACGAGCGCTTGGCCCTGCTCAGCAGTTTGAACGCTTTAGTGCCAGCCGAAACCATCGATAACGATATTGTAACCGACACCGCCATGGTCTCAGATAAAGAACGATTGGGATCTGAAAAAACCACCGTCTACCTTGGACGCAAAGCTAACAAGCCTGTGGCAGCGGTATTCACTTCCATAGCACCAGACGGTTACAGTGGCCAAATAAAACTGCTGGTAGCTGTCCTGGCTGATGGCACTCTCGGTGGCGTACGTGTAGTAGCCCACAAAGAGACCCCTGGCTTAGGTGATAGAGTAGAGGTAGAAAAATCGGACTGGATCAACAGCTTCGAGGGCAAATCATTGGGCAACACGGATCTGGCCAAGTGGAAGGTTAAACGTGACGGCGGTATATTTGATCAATTCTCCGGCGCCACCATCACCCCGAGAGCCATAGTCAAGGCGGTGAAAAACACCCTGCTCTATTATCAGGAGAACAGCAAAAAGCTGTTTGCAACCAAATCAGAACCAACCAAGGTTGAAGCAAAGGCGAACACCCTCAAGCCAACTACGAAAAGTGGGAAATAATCGGGTACATAAACATGTCAGACATCACATACGGCCAATTGATAAAAGACGGATTCTGGAATAACAACCAGGCACTGGTTGCACTCCTTGGACTCTGTCCACTGCTTGCCGTCACCAATACGGCAATCAACGGCCTAGGGCTTGGTATTGCAACCACTGTGGTACTTACCATGTCCAATTTCACCATATCATTGATACGTAACATCGTACGTAACGAGATCCGTTTGCCAGTATTTGTATTAGTAATTGCATCCTTTGTGACTGCCGTTGAGCTAAGCATGAACGCATGGTTCTTTGAGCTGTATAAGATTCTAGGCATATTCATACCGCTGATCGTCACCAACTGCGCTATCATCGGACGCGCTGAAGCATTTGCTTCCAAAAATAACCTAATGAAGTCCGTGGTAGACGGTCTGGCTATGGGTATAGGTTTTACCATGGTACTGGTGACTCTTGGGGCTTTGCGTGAATTTATCGGCATGGGCACATTATTCTCCCAAGCGCACCTTATGTTCGGAGAAGCCGCCAAAGGGATCACCTTCTCTATGGGTGCCGGTTTTAAAGGCGCCCTGCTCGCCATCCTGCCTCCTGGCGCATTCATAGGTCTAGGTCTAATGCTAGCCCTGAAGAACAATATCGACCATTCAGCAGACAATCGTGCTAAAGCGAAGCCCCTGAAGGAAGAACCAGAGACCGCGCCTCAAGCATCCTAGTCAGCCGCCGGGGTCGACATCTGTCCACTTAGTCTGGTTTCCTTGGATAACACCGCATCCATCGCCTGCGCCAACTGATCATGTACAAATGGCTTCCTAATAAGGATTGCCGAGTTATACTCTTTTAGATCCAGGCAGTTGCGCCTGTAAGAAAGCACAACCAAAGGAAGCCCTTCACCCAAGACATCCCGGCAAATATCAACAATACGCGCTATATCCCTACCGCCTGGTGAATCTGCAATTATAGCGATATCCACATCCTTACTTTCTCGCAACCCTGAGATTGAATCGCTCAGACCACCAACATTGTTCACGGTTTCAACCGTCATCTCTTGTTCTGCACAACACCTGACTATCTCATCCCGACCTGTCTTATTTGGTTCAAAGACAAATGCCTTTTTCTTGCGCAAGCTCGGTAATACACATTCTTGATCAACTTCAAAATCGTTAGTCGTTGCATGAAATGTGAACCTAATAATGATTCCTTCCTCCCTAGGCCCGAATTCAAACTCCCCCCCCATCAATAGAACCAGCCTGCTGGCAAAACTATTCCCTAGATCCGGACCATTCTCAGCCCTCACTTCCAGCTCATCATCAGCTACGAGCTCATCATCAAAATCCATCTCATCATCAGAGGCAAGAGCTGATATCCCTTTTATCTCAAATAGCAACATCTCATGATTGGAATTATCAATCTGCACTCTAATCTGCAATTCATCACCCAAACAATTATTGATTGCTGACCTCACCACATTGGTCAACACCTGTTTTAGTCTCTGCTCATCACCAACAATGATTCTAGGTACTCCGGATGCAATAGAGCACACTAACTCTATCTGCTTGACCAGCGCATGTTTTACAGCGGCAGAACAGACCTCCGCCACCAAAGCATGCATACTGAATGGGACCGACTGTATCTGCAGTTGTCTCGCCTCAAGTTTATAGAAATCCAGAACATCACCGATTACAGAATCGAGCAGTGAAGCGGATGAGTTGATATCATCAACCTTATCCAGTTGACCCACACTCAAACCTGATGTGGAAAGATCTTTTGATGACACAAGAATATCCACAAGCGGGCCACGCATCTCATTCGTCATACTTGACAGGAATCTACCAACCATACGATTAGATCTCTCGGCCTCACTGCGCGCTAGTTGTAGCTGATGCATCAAAGAGTGTTGATATATAGGTAATACTCCCAACGCCAATAGAATAAAAGAAGCCTCAAAAAAATACTCTCCCCACTGCCCCAGCAATGTCAGAACAACTGAATACATCAGAACACTCATAATTGATGCTGCGTTGAGATGCCATCTACCATATCGAGACCCATAAGACACAAAGATCCAGATATAAAGGATAAAGAATGGGCTGATCGCCTCACCTGTCAGATAGATACAAAATGTGGTTGCCGATATATCTATCACCAAAGAGACATAGCGACGCTCCTCCCACACCGGCCTGATCATTACACTTACAAGAAGGGCTAAAAAACACAGCAGGTAAACTGCGAAAAGCACAAAGAAATTTTCCATGTCCACGTTATAGCGATCTGACAGTGCGCCAGCCGAGACATAGATTACGGCAAACCCCCAAATCCCCAATCGAACCATGGCAGATTGGAATTCCGGATTCTCATATAATGCTGTAGTATTTGATGTGCGCATGACTAACTATTCCTTGTCTTTCAATCTGTCAACTATATCCTACTTAATGATTAAGATTCCACCAATCGCTTTCTAACCACATGTTGTTATGAATAAAACCAAACGCCTGGAAATCTTCGACCGACTAGCCAGAGAGATAACTAATCCTTCATCTGAGTTGATCTACAACTCTCCATTCGAGCTATTAATAGCGGTAATACTATCTGCGCAGGCTACAGATCGCTCAGTAAACAAGGTAACTGCAAAGCTGTTTAAGAAAGCCGATTCCCCTCAGAAAATGATTGATCTAGGCGAATACGGCCTGAAGGAGATGATCAAGACTATTGGACTTTTCAACAACAAGGCCGCACACATAATCGCAACCTGTAAGATACTGATTGAAAGATTCGACAGCAAGGTGCCAAACGAAAGAAAGGAGCTGGAATCACTACCTGGCGTGGGACGTAAGACAGCAAACGTCATCCTTAATACCGCCTTCGGACAACCTACCATTGCCGTAGATACTCATGTATTTCGCGTCTCCAACCGCACGGGGATAGCCCCGGGCAAGACAGTGCTAGAGGTAGAAAAACGGCTGCTACGTCTAGTGCCTACTGAACATATCCAGGATGCCCATCACTTGCTAATCCTGCACGGACGCTATACTTGTATTGCCAGGAAACCACGTTGCGGTTCATGTACCATAGAAGATCTCTGTGAACACAGGGCAAAAACCACCCAAGAGAGATGAGGAGCCTCTGATTAATGTTCGGTAATGACCGAAGAGAGATGCGACGCTTTTTCACCCAGGCGTGGAACAAGCACAATCACGGAGAGACCTTAGAGCCAATAGAAAGGCTTATAGCTGTCATCATCCAGAAACACCCAGAATACCACACCATACTCGAACAGGAAGAGCTGGCCCTGGATAAGGATTACCCTCCAGAGGCGGGAGAAAGCAATCCTTTTCTGCACATATCCATGCACCTTGGCCTGCAGGACCAGATAAGCATGGACCGTCCTCCAGGTATATCCGCTGCATATAGAAAACTAATAATGGCCAATGGGGGAGATGCCCATGCGGCTGACCACATGATAATGGAATGTCTCGCTCAGATGATATGGGATGCACAGATAAACAACAAAACGCCTGACGAGCAGGCGTACCTTGAGTGTATTGATAACCTAGTAGGGAGGCAATGAAAACCCCCAAACTGAAATCATTTTGAATCACATGAGATCAATCGAAGACAGGAGCCAAATATGAGCAAAACATGGGTAGTAGTCGCCGATAGCAGCCGCGCACGCATCTTCAGCACAGAAACACCAGCAGGCCAGTTATTTGAAACAGAGACCCTTGCCCATCCAGAGGCACGACTTCACCAGGGTGACTTAGTTAGCGACAAACCTGGACGTGATCGCAACTCAAATATTGGCACTCACAATTTGGGGCATGAGACCGATGCCAAGGAGGAGTCTGCAATACGTTTTGCTACCGAAGTATGCCATCGTCTAGAACAAGGAAGAGTGAAATCTCAGTTCAACAAACTATATATCGTAGCGGCCCCTTCATTCCTTGGACTAATTAGAAAACATCAGACACCAGCGCTGAAGAAGGTAGTCGCTGGCGAGATACCAAAGAACATGGCCATGAAAGGAGCTATAGAAATCAAAAAGAGCCTACCGGAATTTTTATAGGCTACTGATTGAGCACAAACCAGGAGGCCGAAATCAGGTGTTGCACAAACCGGCCTCCTACAACCAATCTACTTATGCTTCACCCTCAAAGGTAAAACCTGCATCTTCCACCGCCTTGCTAATAAGGTCATTATTATCTACGCCCTCGACCTTCACCAGACCTGCATCTAGCATCACTTCTACCTCCGCCTCTGGCGCCACCGTCTTGATCGCCTGTTCTATAGAACTTGCGCAACCACCACAACTCATACCTGCAACTCGGAATATACCTGACATCAAATTACCTCAGCTGAATCTTCATTTAATATGTAAGTTATTATTACAGACAATCAACACCATGTATTTAGTTTAAGCACGATCCTCAACTTTTATTCCCATGTCTTCGTAACAGGAGTGAGTTACTCACCACACTAACCGAGGACATAGCCATGGCCGCCCCTGCTATAACCGGATTCAGGACGCCCAACGCCGCCAGAGGGATGGCGATGACATTATAGAACAAAGCCCAAAACAGGTTCTGACGAATCTTATTGTAAGTGGCATGTGAAATGGCAAGTGCATCAACCACTAGCCTGGGGTCACCTCGCATTAGGGTTATGCCAGCGGTATGCATGGCTACGTCCGTACCCGTACCCATAGCCATGCCCACATCGGCAGCCGCTAGAGCTGGGGCGTCATTGATGCCATCACCCACCATAGTTACCTTTTTGCCCTGGGCGCGAAGTCTTTCCACCTCAGCTCCCTTGTCGCCTGGCAGAACTTCAGCTATCACCTTATCTATACCGATGGAACCGGCCACAGACTCAGCTGCATGGCGATTATCACCACTAAGCAGGATGCTGGTTACTCCCTTATCCCTCAAGGTCTTCACCATAGCAGGAACTCCATCCTTGATCGGATCAGTTACGGCAAAAAATCCGAGCACACATTTGGATTCACCCTGTTCGGCCATCCACATCAAAGTCTTACCTTTCTCCTCAAATTCCTGAGCCTGATCCAGCATAGATTCTACGGACACGCCCTGTTCCTGCATCAAGCGCAGATTGCCAATCGCTAGCCTGCGCCCATCCACTTCGGCCAGTAGGCCTTTGCCAGGGATGCTAGTAAATCCCTGCACCGGCAACAGCATGACCCCTTTTACCTTGGCATATTCCAGCGCTGCCTTAGCTAGTGGGTGCTCACTTCCTTGCTGAGCCGATGCCATCAGCTGCAGCAGTCCGGTTGCATCTCCATCAGCCGATACCAGCCGTTCTACCGTAGGTGTTCCCTTGGTCAGGGTGCCGGTCTTATCGAATATCACCGTGTCACTGTGATGGGCCAGTTCCAGGGCTTGGGCATCCTTGATCAGGATACCCTGTCTTGCGGCAACCCCGGTGCCCACCATGATCGCAGTAGGCGTAGCCAAACCCAGTGCGCAAGGGCAGGCAATCACAAGCACTGACACCGCTGCCAGAAACCCTCCTTGGGTATCACCAGCCAGCAACCACCAGATCAAGAATGTAAGCAGCGCTATAACGATAACCACAGGAACAAATATGGCGGATATCCTATCCACCAGCTTCTGCACCGGCGCCTTGCTGGCCTGAGCGTTCTCCACCAACCTGATAATACGTGCTAGGGTGGACTCGGTCCCCACATTGGTAGCCCTAATACGCAACATACCATCACCGTTGACTGACGCCCCGGTCACCTCATCGCCTGGTCCCTTGACCACAGGCATGCTCTCGCCAGTCAACATGGACTCATCCAATTGGCTATTCCCCTCCATGATGACTCCGTCCACCGGCAGTCGTTCTCCGGGACGCACCAATACCAGAGTGTCACGCTGTACGCTCTCTACCGGCACATCTATGATTCTACCATCCAGCTCTACCCGCGCCGTCTCCGGACGCAGATCCATCAGGGCACGAATAGCCGAAGTGGCACTACGCTTGGCCCGTCCTTCCATCCATTTCCCGAACAGGATCAGGGTAATGATCATGGCAGATGCCTCAAAATAGAGATGACCACCTGCTTCACCCGTGAGCACCACGTAGGTGCTCAGGACCCAGGCCGCGCTAGTGCCCATAACCACCAGCACATCCATATTGCCGGCACCGCCGCGTAGAGATCTGAAGGCTCCGATATAGAAATGACCTCCACTCCAAAACTGCACTATTGTGGCCAGGACAAACTGAAGCCATGGGGTGAGCGCAACATCCACCCCAAACGGCATCAGCAACATGGGCAGGGCCAGGGGCAGAGTTAGCAGAGTCGAGAGGATCAGCCTATTCTGCTCCCGACGATCCTGCCTGCGCGCCCTTGCCTCTACCTGGGCACGATGTTGCGCCGAAGTGGTGGTCAGTGTGGCGCCAAACCCAGTCCTGGTCACGGCCGCAATCAACCTTTCCTGCGATATAGCCCCTGAGTGGATCGTAAGCGAAGCCCTCTCCGTTGCCAGGTTTACCACGGCCAGTTCCACCCCCGGCAACTTGCTCAACACCTTCTCCAGACGGGTGGAACAGGCAGCGCAGGTCATACCGCTGACATCAAGTTCGATCAATTCAGTGGGGACGGAAAAGCCGGCCTTATCTACGGCCGCAAGAATTTCTTTGACGGTGATCTCGCCGTCAACCATATCCAGACTCGCGCGCTCAGCAGCCAGGCTCACCCGAGCATCCTGAATGCCAGGCAACTTATTCAGCACCTTCTCAAGACGTGTAGAGCAGGCGGCGCAGGTCATGCCCTGTATTGGAAGGTTAATAGTCCTTTCATCACTCACTGCTAACTTTTACTCCACTAGTGTAAACTTCATGTCTAATTATGGTGACAACAATAACCCAGGATCGATCCCATGACCCGATATCATGGCCCATTTCCAGGTAGTGTCCAACCAGAAACTACTGGGGTATTACTGGTAAATCTGGGCACCCCGGACGCCCCTACCACCTCTGCGGTACGCAAATATCTGGCAGAATTCCTAAGCGACCCCCGGGTGGTTGAGGTACCGCGCCTGCTCTGGAAATTGATACTGCACGGCATCATCCTGCGTACACGTCCGGCACGTTCTGCGGCTGCATACCGCAAGGTCTGGACAGAACTGGGCTCACCCTTGCTGGTTATATCCAGAGAACAAGAGCAGGCCTTGCAGGGGCTTCTGGAAAAACAGATGAAACAGCCCGTTCAGGTGGAACTGGCCATGCGCTACGGTAACCCCTCCATCGCATCCGGTCTGGATAAACTGCGCCAGCATAATGCCCGACGCATCATCGTACTGCCGCTCTATCCCCAATATTCAGCAACCACAACCGCCTCCACCTTCGACGCCATATCCAGCGAACTGCAGAAGTGGCGCTGGCTGCCAGACCTGGAGTTTATCAGCCACTACTACGACCACCCTGGTTATATCGATGCACTAGCCAATAGCGTACGTACACATTGGCAACAAAACAGCAAACCGGAAAGATTACTGATGTCATTTCACGGCATACCACAAGAGTACGCCGATGCGGGAGACCCATACCCGAATGAGTGCAATACCACGGCAAGGCTATTGGCGGAGGCGCTCGGACTTGAAGAGGATGAATGGGCCATCTCCTTCCAGTCTCGCCTTGGGCGAAAAGAGTGGCTGCGACCTTACACCGATGAAACCCTGAAACAGTGGGGGTCAGATGCAACAAAGAGTGTCCATGTGATCTGCCCAGGTTTCCCCACCGACTGCCTGGAGACCCTGGAGGAGATCGCGGTAGAAAACAGGGATATTTTTATTACCGCAGGTGGTGGTGAGTACGGCTATATATCTGCACTAAACAGTTCAGACAAACATATTCAAGTATTAGCTGAGATTATTTATTCGTTCCCACGAGGACCGTGGGAATCAGAATAAAATCATTTATTAAGTTTAGCCGCCACCCTAAGGCGCAGTGCATTAAGCTTGATGAATCCTTCCGCATCCTTCTGGTCGTAAGCCCCGGCATCGTCCTCAAATGTTGCAATAGACTCATCGAACAGGCTATTGGTCTCGGACTTGCGCCCCACCACCATTACACTGCCCTTATACAATTTAAGACGTACTACGCCATTCACCACCTGTTGGGTCTGGTCTATAGCGGCCTGCATCATCTCACGTTCCGGGCTAAACCAGTAGCCGTTGTACACCAGGTTGGCATAGCGCGGCATCAGCTCGTCCTTGAGGTGTGCAGCCTCACGGTCCAGGGTAAGGGACTCCATGGCACGGTGCCCCTTAAGCATGATGGTGCCACCCGGAGTCTCGTAGCAACCACGGGATTTCATACCTACGTAACGATTCTCCACTATATCGTCACGCCCGATACCGTTGGTTCCACCGAGCTCATTCAAAGTAGCCAGCACGGTGGCTGGGCTCATAGACTTGCCGTCTATGGCTACTATGTCGCCATTCTCAAAGGTTAATTCGATATAGGTTGGTGTATCAGGAGCCTGTTCTGGAGATACGGTCCAACGCCACATCTCGTCGGACGGCTCAGCCCAGGGATCTTCCAGCTCATAACCCTCGTATGAAATGTGCAGCAGGTTCGCGTCCATAGAGTATGGTGATTTCTTACCTGCACGCTTCATCTCCACCGGAATACCATGCCTCTCGGCATAGGACATCAGCTTTTCGCGCGACAACAGGTCCCACTCGCGCCATGGCGCGATGATCTTCACGTCAGGTTTCAGAGCATAGGCACCCAGCTCAAAACGCACCTGGTCGTTGCCCTTACCTGTAGCACCGTGGGAAACAGCATCGGCGCCAGTCTCATTGGCAATCTCTACCAGTCGCTTGGCGATCAAAGGACGCGCAATGGAGGTACCTAGTAGATACTCGCCTTCATAAATGGCATTGGCGCGGAACATTGGAAAGACGTAGTCGCGTGCGAACTCTTCGCGTAAATCATCGATATAGATCTCTTTAACACCGGCAGCTTCTGCCTTGGCTCTGGCCGGCTCCACCTCTTCACCCTGGCCTATATCAGCAGTAAATGTCACCACTTCGCAACCATACTCTTCCTGCAACCATTTTAGGATGATGGAGGTATCCAACCCACCTGAGTAGGCCAACACTACTTTATTAACACCGGACTTGGACATTAAGTTTGCTCCCAGATCTGCACCCATCTGCTGAAAAAGCGGACATTATATAGCAAATGGTAAATGGCTGGGGAGTGGTAAAAGGCTTTTCTTCCCGAATCAGCGTTCCTGGCGGCGCCATTTCTGCACTATCGCCTCTACATCAAGATCATCAACGCCCAATTGCCACTTGGCGTAGAAATCAACATCATCACTATTCGGGGTGGGGTCTGGAGCCTGCATCTGAAATCTTGTGGCTACCGGCACAGACTCACCCAGGGCCAGGGCTTCGCCGCGGGACAAAGTGGATAGAATATTGGTTAGATTTGCCTCTGCATCCGGCACAAGATCTCTAATATATTGCTGGTCATCCGGATTGGTCATGCGGAAACAGACAAAGCTTCCACACTGGGCCAACACCGTCTCAGAGAGCTCATGGGGACGCTGGCTGACCACCATAAGCCCCACGCCATACTTACGTCCCTCTTTAGCGATGCGTTCCATGGAACGACGGGTGCCTTCATATTGGGTATCATGGGCGCGAGGTATGTACGCATGGGCCTCTTCGCAAACCAACAATATTGGAAACTCCCGAGACAGTGAATTCCAGTAGTTCATCTCAAACGCTAGTCTGCCTATCTGAGCAGATACCGTCGGACGCACATCAAATGGTACCGAACTAAAATCGATTATGGTGATCTGGCTTTTTGGGACAGAGAGACCGACAAACTCCCGCAATAGATCTGACAGCGTATCCGAGGATTTACGACGTTGTGGCTTGAACAGAAAATCATAGCGCACATCATTCATGCGGCTTTGCAGTTTAATCAGGAACTCATCGAATTGACCGAACAGTGGGCCCTTGGTCTTTCCGAAGTCTTGGGTCTGCTCATTAGCTCTTTTGAACTGGTCAAACAGCTCATCCAGAGGGAAGTAAAGCGGAGAATCGATCGATATCTGAGACATGGGGATATTTTGGTTCGCCTTCTTCCTCAGCTCGTGCACCACCTCACGTAGATAGGCGATCTGAACAGTAGCGCCGTCGTCATCCCGATCAATCAGCAGATCCACCAGTTCTGCAAAGGTCAAAAGCCAGTACGGTATCTCCAGCTCTCTTGCATCGATTGCCTGTACAACACCTTGCTTAAAGGCGGTTTTTCTCTCACCATCCTGAGCTGTCCACACATACTCGCCATGTATATCCAAAACGATAATGTGTGCTTTAGGCATTACAGATATCGCCCGCTGCAGGATATTGGCCACACCCCATGATTTTCCTGAACCAGACTGCCCCAGAACAGCAACATGTCTACCGAACATGGTTGCCGGATCCAAACAGACGCGCATTGAGGGATGGGCCGGTAGGTACCCAAGATTAAATCCCTTGGCCCTGAATTTCTCAAACATCACTCCAATCTGTCCACTGGACATGATGTGTACCTCTGCACCAGGCACCGGAAACTTGCCCAAACCACGCTCAAACTTACCCTGTTCATCTATTTCACCAACAGGAGTGAGTGATATCTGGCCTCGCCTGACTGAGCGTTTCACGCTCTTCTCGCCATCTTGGCCTAATGTAACCTTAATCTCCTGCTCATCATCCCTGGCGCTGGTCACCAGCGCGATTATCTGGATATCACGATCTTTAATTCGTATGTAAGACCCTACTTGACCAACCCGTATCGCCTCACCACCAACCAACAGCACCGGGAAACCATTTTCAATATCAATGGTAAGGGTAGCTGTCATGCCACTTTCACATACCTCAGAAAGGCGCCCTATCAATGTTGTTGTTTTTGCCATGGCCATTATCGTCCCGCTTGTACTAATTTTTCCTCAGCACATCATCTATAGTTGAAGCATACCCCAGATAAACCGCTGGATGTGTGATCAGAATCAATATTAGCACCTAACTGGATTTTCTTCCTAACGCTTACAAATTATTAGCTGACACAAAAAAGGCCCCTCACAGAGGGGCCTTAGACTAGAGTAACTACTTACATACCTTATTCGATTAGATCATCTTCAAGCAGGACATCACCATCATTAACATCGTTTGCACGTTTCTGTATGTAGGCGTCTCGAATGAATTCATACTTATCCAATGCAGCCTCTTCCACCACATCGGTAGCACCCAAAAGATCAGCACGTTTGTCGATAGCACGCAACGCATAGGTGGTATTTCTCACCCTAACAGGCTCCATGTGAACAACCGGATCGGTAAACCAATCACCGATGGAACCGATGACATCACGAGCACCACTAGGTCCGAATATAGGAAGCACAATGTACGGTCCATGCCCCACGCCCCAGTATCCCAGGGTCTGGCCAAAATCCTCGCCTGTCTTCTCTAGGTTCATATTGCTGGCGACATCGATAAAGCCCAAAATACCTATGGTGCTATTCACAACGACTCTACCTACGTCAGAGGCGGACCTCTTCAGTTTAAACTGAAGCAGGTTGTTTATGGCGGAGCCTATGTCATCCAGATTGGAAAAGAAATTGGTTATACCCTTGTCCACAGGAGATGGCATAATCGCACGATAGCCCTTAGCTATCGGCTTCATCAGAACCTTATCCAATATCTCATTGAATTCGAACATGACCCGGTTAAAGCCCTCAATTGGGTCACGTGGATCATTGTACCCGCTAGTGCTGGCACAGCCGGTAAGGGCCACAATAGCCAATGTCACCAGCGTTACTCTCAGCTTTTTACGAAGTGTCCCTCGCGCCATTTTTCTTTTCCTTACAATACGTTAACTAATAGGGACCTGGCTCTTATACTTATCATGGCTGGCCCTCCCCATACCAAAAATACAACAAGTCTCGGAAATGATACAACATACATCGCCTTGTGGATAGTATTTAATGCAATTTTCCACGAAACAAAACCCCTAAGCGCTCTAAATATCCATGCTTAGCGAGCATCCCCAAATGGTATTTATCATATTACCCCAACCAACCAAACAAATTCCCATTGATCTAGTATGGAAAGGCTTCATTTGGGCCTTTCTAGCAGCCTCTCTGGTCCAGAATAACCAAACGCAGCACTTCCCCTGTTTCATGTTCATTCCTTTGAAGCAACCTAGATATGACATGCCTGAGTTAGATTGCAAACCTTTATCGGCATCCACCTGTAAATATTTAGCATTCACATTAAATACTCGGGATGCGCATTCCTAAAATTATCTGTATAACGAGCAAAATTTCTATTCATCCACGCACAACCACCCCATCCCGCAACAATCCTCTAAATTCGAAATAATTTCTCTGTTGCTTTATGCTCCACAGCATGAACGAAGACGAATACAACCATGACATATCAGATAGATTCCGTGGATTCTTACCAGTTGTAGTAGATGTAGAAACCGGCGGTTTCGATGCAGATAGAGACGCTCTGCTGGAGATCGCTGCCGTTATCATCAAAATGGACACACATGGAATTCTGCATCCAGCAGAGGCCATATCCTGCCACGTCGAACCATTTCCCGGTGCAAACATGGACCCAAAGGCCCTGGAATTTACCGGAATTGATCCCCACCACCCATTCCGCAACGCCAAAACCGAGCTTGATTCCCTACGCCACATATCCGATCCAATACGCAAGGCCATCAAGGCAAGTGGATGCAACCGAGCCATCTTGGTGGGACACAACGCATTTTTTGATCTGGCATTTATCAACGCCGCTGTAAAACGCTGCGGATTTAAACGCAATCCATTCCACCCGTTCAGCACTTTCGACACCGTGTCCCTAGCGGGGCTTATGTATGGACAGACCGTACTGGCCAAGGCTGTTGAGGCGGCTGGTATAGAATGGGACAACAGGATGGCGCACTCAGCAATCTACGATGCAAAAAAGACAGCCCTACTTTTCTGCACCATTGTAAACCGATGGAAAGAGCACTTCCCGGAGCAACCATGGATGATTCATGCTAGTTCGCAATAGAAACTCAACACTGACATGTTTTGTGATTTTTTTGCAACAATAACCCCGTCAACTATCCACATTCCTCTGCAACCATAGTTCCAACAAAGCCAGATGCCATAGCTTGCTCCCTTGTAACCTGGTCAAATGCGTCTCTGGAGAAGAAAGCAGCATATTCACATAGGCTTGCGAATAGATCCCACGTTCTCGGCAAATTTTAGATTCCAGGATCACACGCATGAACTCCAGAAACTCTCCACGCACATATTTCAGTGCCGGCATGGGGAAATAGCCTTTAGGCCGATCGATTACTGCGTCCGGAATCAGACCGCGAGCCATCGCCTTTAGGTGGTGTTTCCCGCCTTCGCGCAACTTCAACTCTGGAGGGCATTGCGCCGCCAACTCCACCAACTCATGATCTAGAAACGGAACACGAGCCTCCAGTCCCCAGGCCATGGTCATGTTGTCCACTCGTTTCACCGGATCGTCCACGATCAGGGTAGTGACATCCATGTGCAGCACCGCATCCATGAAGCTATCGGCTTGTGACTCTCTCAGTAGCCTGGCTACAAGTTCCGAACTATGATCTTCACCCCTGAACCCCGACCGCACCATATAACGAAACTCTTCGTGATCACGATCGAAATAGTAGCGGGAGAAGCGCTCTAACGGAGTGCCGTCCTGGTCAGACTGCATCTGCGGATACCAGAAGTAACCCCCGAACACCTCATCCGCCCCCTGACCGGATTGCACCACCTTAACCTCTTTCGAGACCTGTTCCCCCAATAGATAAAAGGCTACAGCATCTTGTCCAAACATGGGTTCAGCCATGCAATCCACTGCCTCCGGCAGCCTTCTCAGCACTTCGTCATTCGGTATGCGGAATTTTCTATGCCTGGTGTTGTAGCGAGCCACCACTTGATCCGAGAACTCAAATTCATCCCCCTTCTCCCCAGGATGATCCTCAAACCCAACGGAAAAGGTGTGCAAATCATTCACCCCAGCCTCCGCCAGCAGGGCTACCAACAAACTGGAATCAAGCCCGCCGGACAGTAACACCCCAACGGGCACGTCCGCGATCTCATTACGGCGTTTTACCGCCTGGCGCAGAGATGCATGTATAGCCTCAAGCCATTCTCCATCGCTCATGGGGTGATCAGGACGAGTAGCAACGAGGGTCCAGTAAGGCCACTCTCTTTGGCTCCCATCAGCACAGATCGACATGCAATGGCCCGGAGCCAATTTACGCACACCATTGAGGATAGTGCGCGGAGCAGGAACCACCGCATGCAGAGTAAATAGATTATGTAACGCCACAGGATCTATGGAGCAATCCACCCCGCCGGCTGCCAACAGGGCTTGGGTATTGGAGGCAAAACGAAAACCGCCTGTGTCCCGTGTGTAGTAGAGGGGCTTTATCCCTATCCGGTCCCGAGCCAAAAACAGCCTCTGTCCATGTTGATCCCAGATGGCAAATGCAAACATGCCCTGCAGCCGTTTGACGCATTCATCACCCCATGCATGCCACGCCTTCAAGATGACCTCACTGTCACCTGTGGAAAAGAACGAATAGCCCAGGTTGATCAATTCGTTACGTAGATCAGGGTAGTTGTAGATAGTGCCGTTGAATACCAGAACCAGACCCAGCTCTAAATCCACCATGGGCTGGCTGGCATGTTCCGACAAATCTATGATGGATAGGCGACGATGGCCAAGGGCCAGAGGACCATCGCTGAAGCTGCCCTCGTGATCTGGGCCGCGCCGCTCCAGCTTTTTGACCATCCTCTTTATGGCATCCAACCCCGGAGCTCTACCATCAAATCTCAGTTCACCGCATATTCCACACATCTCATACCTTCATTAACTATAATTCGCCATCATCGGCCTGAAGTTGCAAACCAAGTTGATACAGCCGATTTTTCTTCTCCCCGGTAAGTCTGGCAGCCAGTGATGCAGCCTGTTTCAAAGGTAGCTCCTGCATCAGCAATTTGAGAGTCCTTTCCACCTCTTGCCCGATGCGATCGTCCTGATACTGAGCACAACCGCCCACAATAAGTACAAACTCGCCTTTACTCTGCATGGGGTCCTGTTTCAATACCTCACATAACGAGCCCAAGGTGCCGTGTAGTATGGTTTCGTGCAACTTGGTCAGCTCCCGCGCCAACACCGCTGGCCTGTCAGACCCAAATATATCCGCCATATCCTGCAAACAGCCCTGCACCCGATGGCTGGATTCATAAAACAGCATGGTTCTAGACTCATCGAACAGATCTTCAAACCCCGTTCTGCGGGCAGCCTTGTGGCGATTAGGGAACCCAACAAATACAAAGCTGTCTGATGCCAATCCAGAGGCGCTAAGGGCGGCGATGGCGGCGCTTGGACCGGGTATAGGAGATACGATTATCCCCTGTCTGTGGCACTCTCGCACCAAGGCAAAGCCGGGATCACTAATCACTGGTGTGCCCGCATCTGATATAAGGGCCACAGATTCGCCCTGACGCAAACGATCAATAACATTCCCTAGTGTCTGAAGCTCATTGTGCTCATGCAGGGACAGCATCCTGGTCCCTATACCAAAATGTGATAACAGTGTGCGACTATGCCTAGTATCTTCAGCTGCTATCAAATTTACTCCCGCCAGAACCTCGATAGCTCGGTTAGAAATATCGTCAAGATTACCGATCGGGGTAGCCACCACATAGAGAACACCGTTTTTAATTGACACATCACACCCCAGAAAAGATACTTGTTCACCTGTCTGCTACTAATCTTTGTAGCGCCAAAAAATTAAGGATCATACAGACATGATTGTAGTAATCGTGCCTGCCTCTATCTAACCATGCAACAAAATCGTTACATTCTTATTATCTTATTATTGATTTCAACCCTGATTACAGGGTGTCTATCTGACCCCACAATAGATTGGATCGAATCTGAGGTACCGGACAACCTGCGTGACAACCAGGTCTTTTCCCATGCATTGGATTTGGAAAAGTCTGGACAATACGCTGATGCGGCGCGTCTCCTGGAGCAACTTGCGGTAAACACCAAGCCCCCATTACAACAAGAGGCCATGCTAAGGGCGGTAGAAAACTACCTCAAAGCAAATGACAATGATTCTGCCTTCCAGCTACTGCAGCAGGTTGGCACGGATAATATGCCTCGCCTCAGTTTCAAACGCCGAGTGCTGCTTGCTGAGGTAGCCATCAAGGGTAACAGGCCTGATGAGGCCTTACAGTTGCTTGAGATACCGCCCGACAGGAGCATGCCCACCCCTTTGCTCAAGCGTTACTATCAAAACCGCGCCGAGGCATTTCGCCTTACCGGTAATATGTTCGAGGGTGCGCGCCACCTTACTGAATTGGACCTATTAACCAAAGACCCGGATGCGCGACTGGAGATCCAACTCAGCATAATCCGCGCCCTCACTGCATACACCGATTCATCTTTAGAGCTGCTAAGACCAAACCCTCCGGGAGTATTTGGCGGCTGGGTCGAATTGACCAGGGCGATAAAGAAAAATGCTGATGACCCATCACAAGGCCCCATCGCCATCCAGCGCTGGCGTGAACAGTTCTCCAGCCATCCCGCACTGCCACAGGTGCTGGAAAATCAGATACAGAGGGTAGCTAGTGGATATTCTCAGACTAAACAGATCGCCCTTCTTCTGCCTAAGACGGGGCCTTACGCCCAGGCAGCGCGAGCTATATACGATGGCATCATGGCGGCGCACAACAGCCAGCCAGAGCATCAACGTCCGATAATTCGCATATATGACAACAGCAACAGCGCCGGAACAATAACACTATACAAACGAGTCCTGGCTGACGGTGCGGATAAGATAATTGGGCCATTGGTAAAGGAGTCCGTGGCACAAATAGCCAGAGCCGGAAGTCTAAAAGTTCCGGTACTTGCCTTGAATATAATTCCACCTCAAACATCTCAACCAGAAAACCTTTATCAATTCGGCCTATCACCAGAAGATGAGGCGATGCAGGTGGCCGAAAAGGCATGGGTTGATGGCCACACTAAAGCCATAGCCTTCACACCACAGGGCAGTTGGGGTGAGCGTGTATTCAACAGTTTTAAGAACCGCTTTATAGGACTTGGGGGAGAGATAGTTGAACGCCAGGTATACAACGAAAATAATCACGATTTTTCGATTCCAATCAAAGCGCTACTGAACATAGATGAAAGCTATGAGCGTCGAAACTCCATGCGTAGCGCTTTGGGCAGAAAGATCGAGTTCGAACCGTACCGTCGACAGGATGCCAACTTCATCTTCCTGTTGGCAAAATCCAAGATGGCCAGACAGATCCGACCTCAACTACAGTTTCATCATGCGTCACATCTGCCGGTTTATACCACGTCTCACAGCTACTCCGGCAAACCAGACCCCAAGCATGATCAGGACCTGGAAGGTATACTGTTCCCCGACATACCTTGGCTTATCCTCAACGACGGCAACCAACCGCTCTCCCGAAACCTTATCCAGGATACCCTGACCCAGAAGGAAGCGAACTATGGTCGTCTCTACGCCATGGGTATAGATAGCTATAAGATGCTGCCCCATCTATCTCGCCTTAGATCATCGTCACGAGAGACCCTGGATGGCAAAACCGGCATACTCTCTATGGGGAGTGGAAACCAGGTACACCGACAGTTGGTTTGGGCCAAGATGAAAAAAGGGTTGCCAGAGATAATAGGCTATGCCCCCAAACTGGAAAAGCCCAGGACCTATACTGTCCCAACATCTAGACCAAATAGATCATCAGACTTTTTCTCCTGGTAGGAAGACCTTGTGCATAGATGGCTTAAACGGAATTGGGCTACAACAGAAACTGCCAAAAAGGTGGGGGAAAGAGCCGAGCATCTTGCGCAAGAATACCTGGAGCAGAAAGGTCTGAACCTGGTTAGCAATAATTACCGCTGCCGCAGAGGAGAAATTGACCTAATTATGCGGGATGGAAACTTTCTGGTGTTCATTGAGGTCCGTTATCGCAAGAATGATGTTTTTGGATCTGGCGCAGAGAGTGTAACCTTACAAAAACAGAGACGTTTACTGACTGCAGCCAAACATTATCTACAAAGTGAGAAATTAGACGAAGATATATCATGCAGATTTGATGTAATAAGCATATCAGGGCAGTACAATCCTCAGATAGACTGGATAGTGAATGCTTTCCAGATCGAAGCGGACTAAAAAATAGCAACCACAGACGGAGAAAAATATGAGACTGGTTAAACCTCTGGCTATCATCGCAATCCTACTGAGCATAAACCTACTCTACGGATGTGCTCCAGCTGTGGTTGGTGGCGCCGCGACAGGGGCGTCCGTGGTCCATGACCGGCGCTCTGTAGGAACGGCTATCGAAGACCAGAACATTGAACTCAAGGCGCTGCACTTTAGGGCTCAGGACCAACGTCTGGAAAAACACACGAATATTAGCGCTACTAGCTACAACAAGGTAGTCCTGCTTACCGGACAGGCAGAAAACGAGCAATTACACCAACGTTATGTAGAGATGATTCGCAGAATTCCTGAAGTAAAGCGAGTGGTGGATGAGGTCAAAATCGGACCATCAGCATCTCTCACTCAGCAGGGCAAAGATGCCTACATAACATCTAAAGTAAAGATCAAGCTGTTTGATGTTAAATTACCTGACTTCGACCCGACCAGAGTCAAGGTCGTCACCGACCTGGGCAACGTATACCTAATGGGCATAGTCTCTGAGCAGGAAGCTGGCGAGGTGGTACAGAAGGTCCGCTATGTATCTGGGGTCAAAAGGGTAGTCAAAATCTTCGAATACAGGTAGCTGTAAGTGGAGCCTCTATCCTCCGGGATTATCGCTGAACTCTATTCCATATTTGGCAAGGGATCCGTCCTGACCGATCCCGGAGACTGCCTTCCATACAGCTATGACAACAGCCGTCGTCAGGCCATGCCTCAAGCCGTGGTGTTTGCCACTGAACATGATCAGATACAATCCCTGGTAAGACTATGTCGCAAGTGGAAGATAAATATAATAGCTAGAGGACGCGGAACCGGAACCACCGGCGCTACAGTGCCTAACATAGGTGGAATTGTACTTTCTCTGGAGCGAATGAATCGGATTCTGGAGGTCAATCCCGATAATCGCCTGGCCAGGGTGGAACCAGGGATAACCAACCAAGGTCTGCAACAAGCCGTCAGCAAACACGGTTTTTTCTGGGCTCCAGATCCATCAAGCGCGGCCGTATGCACTGTTGGCGGCAACCTTGCCTATAACTCGGCTGGCCCACGAGCAGTCAAATACGGCACCCCCAGGGAAAATACTTTAGGGCTACGCGCCGTTACTGGCAATGGCGATGAGATACGCACCGGGGTCAATACCAGCAAGGGTGTGGTTGGGTATGACCTAACCCGTCTGCTGATAGGATCTGAAGGGACCCTAGCAATAATCACTGAGGCCACTCTGAGTCTATCCCCATTACCAGAGGAGAAACGCACCATTCAGGCGAGCTACCAAGATGTGCAGTCTGCCGCCCAGGCCGTATCTGCCATCATGGCACAACCGGTGACCCCTTGCGCTTTGGAATTTATGGATAATTCAGCGATAGATCTAGTGCGCGACTCCTCAGGATTGGATCTAGATCCGCGGGTTGGCGCCCTTCTTATGATTGAGGTGGACGGGCCTGAGCACTGTATAGATCAGTCGATGGATGCCGTGGCAGAAGCCGCTCGTAACCGAGGATTGATTGGTCTACAAACCGCAAAAACCCAAGACGAGACAGGTCGATTGTGGGCGGCACGACAATCCCTCTCCCCGGCATTGCGCAAAATCTCTCCCAAAAAGATCAACGAGGATGTGGTGGTTCCAGTATCGAAAATACCGAAGCTCATGAATGGTATTGAAAAAATATCTAGAGATAGCGGGGTAAGGATTGTAAGCTTCGGTCATGCCGGTAACGGCAACATACATGTAAACCTACTCCCAGAGGATGCTCCTGGGCAGATACGGCAGGCCCATAAATGTCTGGACCAAATATTTGATCTTGTTCTAAGCCTTGGCGGCACCCTGTCCGGCGAACACGGCGTGGGCCTGGAAAAGAGAGATTTCATAGACCGCGAGATAGACCCAGTCACCCTTAAGCTGATGTCTGACATAAAGAAGCAGTTCGATCCCGCCGGGATATTGAACCCGGGCAAAATCTTTCCTGAACCCAGGAACTGATCCGCACATACTAGCGATCGGAATAATATCAATTACCTGAAATATAAAATTTAGTTAATATTTCTGTTCCAGATCATGTAACATCTGGAAAACGTGTTGATTTACCTGGATTAGGGGGAGATGGTTTTAGTATTAAATTACGAATCATGATTCCAGTAAATCTTAAACAATCTATAACGATAACAACGGTACCCTAAACAGATAGAAACGAATATGAGTAGAGATTTATTTATGGGGAGCAACAATTCCTTAAGACAGTTGGCAACGGCGCTTGTGGCGTCCTTTCTGATCCTGCCAGGGATAACGATGGCGTCTGCCTCGGGTGAAGGGACCCATATCGACCTAACCTCACACGCTGTCGGGTATATGTCACTACTGATATTCGCTGTAGCCTATCTCCTGGTGATGGCTGAAGAGTTCACCCACCTACGCAAATCCAAGCCAGTGATACTAGCTGCCGGCATCATTTGGGGCATGATAGCCATAATTTATGTCGGCGATGGCCTTACTCACGAAGCGGAGGCAGCCGTCCGCCACAACCTACTTGAATATGCTGAGCTCATGCTATTCCTGTTGGTGGCCATGACCTACATAAATGCCATGGATGAACGCAATGTATTTGAGGCACTACGTTCCTGGCTGGTTCTCAAAGGCTTCGGCTTCAGAAAACTGTTTTGGATCACAGGGTTACTCTCTTTCTTTATTTCTCCGATAGCAGACAACCTGACCACCGCGCTTCTGATGTGCGCCGTAATCATGGCCGTCGGGGGCTATAACAGCAAGTTTGTACTGCTTGCCTGTATCAACATCGTCGTAGCTGCAAACGCAGGGGGTGCCTTCAGCCCATTTGGAGATATCACCACTCTAATGGTCTGGCAGAAAGCGATTGAAACACCTCAGGGTATGGTAGATTTCTGGTCCTTCTTTAAATTGTTTATTCCGTCATTGGTTAACTGGATAACCCCAGCCATCTGCATGCACTTTGCTGTTCCAAATGAAAAACCAAATGGTGGAGGCGATACGGTATCCATGAAACGTGGCGCCAAAAGGATCATATTCCTGTTTCTCGTAACTATCGTAACCGCTGTCAGCTTTCACAACTTCCTGCATCTTCCTCCAGTAATAGGCATGCTTACCGGCCTATCCTATCTGCAGTTATTCGGATACTACCTGAACCGCACCTATCGCAAATTTGAATATAAGGCTGATGAAATGGAACACGCCGGGCAAATGGGAGATGTAGTGGCCTTTGACGTATTCGCCAAGGTAGCGCGCGCCGAATGGGATACCCTGTTATTTTTCTACGGAGTGGTGCTTTGTGTAGGCGGTCTGGGGTTTATCGGATATCTGGGACTTGTGTCCAAGATTATGTATATCGACTGGGGCGTAACAAATGCCAATGTATTTGTAGGCATCCTCTCAGCGATCGTGGATAACATCCCGGTCATGTTTGCGGTTCTGACCATGATGCCGAATATGTCGCTAGATCAGTGGCTACTGGTCACCCTGACCGCTGGCGTTGGCGGATCGCTACTGTCCATCGGATCAGCAGCAGGTGTGGCGCTTATGGGTCAGGCCAGAGGCAGATATACATTCTTCGGCCATCTAAAGTGGACCCCGGTAATAGCATTGGGATACGTAGCATCCATACTGGTACATATCTGGATAAGCCCATCGATCTAAAGGGCTCCTGATTAGCTAGCTCAGTCCATGTGAACAGGGTCTCTTTCCACTGTCGGTAGTAGCATCTACAATCATGTCTGGCCCGAATTAAACGGACAGAAGATATTTATGTCAGCAGTACTAAAATTCCTTTTCAAAACCTGTTTGTCACTAGCCATAATGCTGTTTACCTACGTCGGAACAAGCTCTGCTGCAGATCCGTGGAAAACGTTGGAACAGGGCCTGGAGCTGGGGGTCTTTCACGCCAACACAACTTCTCTCCTCAATAATAGCGAAATCACCATATTAAGGGTCGACCCAAATATCTGGGATATCAAACTCTATTCCATACGACAGTTTGGCTACGAAAGAGGCATCACCGGCAAAGAGTGGAGCCGTCGCCACAAATTAATTGCGGCGATCAATGCCGGCATGCACCTTCCTGACATGTCTACCCATGTGGGTTATATGCAGAATGAAGGAACAACTCAGGGTCGACGAGCCAGCAGCTACCAATCACTAGCCGCATTCTCTCCCCGAATTAAGGGAGCTCCACCATTCAAGATATTTGATATGGACGAGACAGGTATAGATTTTGATCAGATCACTCGTGACTACGCCCAGGTGGTGCAAAACCTACGTCTGATCAAGCGTCCCAGACTGAACAGATGGGGCCAGCAGGATCGGCGCTGGAACGAAGCTGCTCTGGGAGAAGACAAACAGGGACGAGCGCTGTTGATATACTCCAGCGGCCTGTTATCTATGCATGATTTTAACGAAACACTGCTCAATTTACCGATTGATCTGGTCTCAGCACAGCATCTAGAAGGGGGCAGAGAGGCACAGCTATACATAAACCACCCCAACTACACCAAGGAGTTGAATAACAGCATAGACCCTCTCTACCTGGGCCAAAATAGAAACCTAGGCGCCTGGCCCATACCTAACATCATCGGGATTAGAAAAAAAGGCAATCCTGATTAGGCGACACAACACACCGCAGTCTATCCCGCACCCTGACTCTCCATCCAGACAACAGCTAGCACCAACAACAATATTCCGATTACAGATAATGCGCTCTGAACCGGCCTCAACCGCATTACCACACCCAACATCTGCGACTGTGTTAGATACTGGGCTGATTTAAGCAGTGGATATAGGTGAGCAACCATCTGCTCTTCAGGAAAAAGTGGCTGATTGGTCCTCAACGTAACCACGACACTACCGACCACAAGACGGTTCGAAGAGTAACGGACGCGTTCACTCTTCGCTGCAGCGAAACGACCACCGCTATCCACAGCTACCACCCGATCCTTCAGTATACCCAGCCGTTGCCGTCCAAAACGGGATACGATGTACATGATTACAATCCCCATAGCCAGCATCATCCCAATGGCCAGGAAAAAACCCATCGGCAGCTCAACACCTATCAGTATCCACAACAAAGGAATTAGGAGTAGGCATAAGACGACAAACAACCATATCATCCATTTAATCCTGCGAGTAAATTTAGGATCAGGATCGATCCAGAGGATCCCTGGTGTATCGGGACTAAGCATCATATCTTCAGGATCTACCGGCGGTAATTGCTGATCTACTACCATCTCCTGGCGCAAACCAATGACCACACCAGCCACAAAGGCGATGCCAAAGATACCGATAACGATATACATCCATCGGTAATAATCCTCTTTCCCCTGCGCAACCTCCCGCAATCTCTCTTCCAGTAAATCGGACGCAAAATCGGGCAACCGCTCACCCGCAGTAGAATAGCGATAGATCCGTCCTGCCCGAAGATCGTTTACTAACACCTCTTCCTGGAAAGGCAATATGGAAAAAACGTCTGCCATCTCAGGTAGAGACAGCTCCCCAAGCAGTTCTCCTTCACTATTGAAACGCACCACAATACCGTTTGCCATGTTGTTATCTGAGTTCACCACCCAGAACTGATCTCTAACTCGCACCACCGCTGACGGCCAAATATGACCACGCAACTTAGTTCCCACTTCAGCTGCAAGAAAACTTTGGGCAGTTCTTTTAAAGCTGGCATCACCAACTTTAAACACGGCTACTTCATGTCGATTGGCGTTGGCCACATAGACCTGACCGCTGCGATAGATAACCTGATTTGGATACTTGAGGCCCTGTTTCGTTTCCGCGAGCAGGTCACCAGTTGAAGAGAAAAGAAGCAGACGGTGACGGGAAGAGTCGGCCACAAATACCCGATTAGTATCCCAGTCTATGTCCAGGAAAAAACTCTGATCAAGATTAAGGCGGTCTTTGCCGAAGGGTACACAGTCCATGGTAGCAAGATCACAGCGAAACAACCCGCCTCTTGCGGTTTCCAGTTGTGTCGGTACCAGATTATCCCTACGAAAATATTGTCGTACCTTATCGGATACACTACGTTCATCCGCGCCGATCCTGAGCAGCAGATCACCATTACTGAAGAATGCAAAATCACCGATAACATCCCTCACACCTATCTCTCTCAGATCAATTCGACGCACAGGCCTCCCAGACGCATCATGTTCAAACAGATCTGTCCCCAGCAGAATATAGAGGCCGCCGTCGGGTGATGTGTGCATATGCGTCAGGGCGGGCAGCTCCACTGCCGCGCTACGCAGAGAAAAAATAGTCCATAACATAGCTCCGAATAGCAACAAGAGCAGCACACTAGTTACTGGAGAAAGTTCCCTACGCATACATAGCTGTCCTTTAAAACCTATGATAATAAAATAGCCCTACAACGTAGGGATAGAACGATAACGCACCACCAGCGCAACAGCCAGCAACAAAGAGCATAACACCACTATCCCCCAGTTGCCGACCATGGCATAAATGGTTGTTCCTGTCATAGGAACAATCTCACCCCTAAGTACATGCTCTTTGTTAATGGGTGAGGTAGCGATGAGTTTACCCTGGGGGTCTATTAATGCAGATATGCCGGTATTGGTAGCGCGTAATTGATAGCGCCCAGTTTCAAGGGAACGCATGCGGGCTATCTGTAGATGCTGTGGCAGCGCAATGGAGTCGCCGAACCAAGCGTCGTTACTGACGTTTACCAAAAACTCCGCCTCCGGCATGGCCTGAATAACCTCAGCACCGAATGCATCTTCATAACAGATGGACACACCAGCCTTGCGCCCCAGAACCTGGACCAACGGCTGATCAGCGTCTCCCGCAGAAAAATTGGACATGGGGATACGCAAAAACTCAATCAGTGGTTTTAACAACCAACGCATAGGCATGAACTCACCAAAGGGAACCAGGTGTCGTTTGAAATATGCGTTGCGCACCGAACCCAGAGAGCTGACGGAATTGAAGTAGCGTACGCCGTTATCATCCCAAACCGCAATACCGACCAACAGATCACTACCGTTCTTCTGCGCCTCCTTTTCCAACCCTCTCCATAGATCATTTTCCAAGCGATTAAAGTAATCAGGTATCGCCGTCTCAGGCCATACAATAAGATCACTCCCCCACTCCTGGTTCGTTAGATATCTATAGATGTTTATGGTGGGCTGCCTCGTTTCAGGCTTCCACTTTAATCCTTGCACCACATTTGCCTGGATAATGCTGACCTTGATTGCATCGCCAGATGACATGCTCCACTCTTTCTGTGTCAGCATCCAACCAGCGCCCCATAACAGCGCAACAACCAGTAGAGCTAAAATCGAAGCTCTAAGGCCTTTAACCAGCGCAACCAAACAAGCTGAAGAAATCACCGTAACTAACGTCACACCATAGACCCCAAACAAGGGCGCATAACCTTGCAATGGGGTCCCAATCTGAGAGTACCCAAGAGATAGCCATGGAAAACCGGTCAGAATCCAGCCACGGAGCCACTCCAAAAGGACCCAAAGAGATACGTATACCGCCAACTGAATATACCAGTCTGCAGCGCCATGGATACGTCTCCCCAACCAGCCCAAAAGCCCATAGAAGAGAGCCAAACCTGCAGTAAAGGCTAGAGTAATGAGTATGGCAAACACATGCCCCACACCACCGAACTGATCAATACTGATATGCAGCCAGAAAACACCCACACCAAACAGCCCCAGACCAAAAAACCATCCCAGACCAAAAGCCGTGCGGGGATCGGCACTAAGCAACAGCCACAGCAAAATGGCCGGACCTAAGACGGCCAGATAAAAAAGATCAAAGGGCGCGAAAGCCAGAACTGTAATTGCACCTGCAGTGAAGGCAATGATTAATTTCAGTATCGGTATAAGAGTTGACATTCGAACATATGATAAGGGTTATTATTTACACAACACCCTATCCCAAGATTGGGAGAGGGTTAGAGTGAGGGTTGAGCGGCCATGAGATTTACTCCCTCACCCCAGCCCTTGGCATTTGCCTCCTGCGTCACCCTCGATAATTGCTCCTGCATTATTCTACCTTCGCCCATCTAACCCACATTGATATGGTGAATGTAGAAGGATCGCTCCCGGCAATCCTTGCCATAGACCCGTACCTCCTCCAAGGGAAAGAGGGGAATTAGCTACTAGGCTTCCTCATCCATAGGTAGCAAACGCACCTCAAGCAAATGAATACGGCGGCTATCCGCGCGCAACACCTTGAATTTGAAACGATCGATATCCACCCGCTCACCCCGCTTTGGCATATGACCCATAGCGTTGATAACCAAGCCAGCCATGGTATCGAACTCGCCGGCGTCTAAACCAACTCCAAAGTATTCATTGAAATCCTCAATAGGCGTGTGGGCCTTGATGGTGTATTCCGTCTCACCGCGCTTGAGAATTGCGGCGGCATCATCAAAGTCATGTTCATCCTCAATCTCGCCCACAATCTGCTCCAACACATCCTCGATAGTTACCAATCCGGCTGCGTCCCCATACTCATCCACAACTATGGCCATATGATTGCGATTAGCACGAAATTCGTTCAGCAAGACATTGAGGCGTTTACTCTCTGGTACAAACACTGCGGCACGCAGCAGGTCACGCACATAGAAACGCTTACTGTTATTACCGCAGTATGCCAGCAGATCCTTAGCCAGCAAGATTCCGATCACCTCGCTGCGATCATCATCTATCACCGGGAAGCGTGAATGGGCTGAATCTATGACTATGGGCAAAATCTCTTCCAGAGGATCCTCCCTGTTGATCACCGTCATCTGCGCCCGTGGGATCATGATGTCTCGCACCCGCATCTCAGAGACCTGCAGTGCTCCCTCCATCATGGATAGCGCCTCTGAATCCAAAAGGTGCTGAGCCTTGGCGTCTTGTAACAGGGATATGAGTTGCTCGCGATTTTCCGGACCTTCACCAAATACCCGGGACAATCTTTTTAGCCAGGGCCTGAGTATAAGTCTACTGCCAGGTTCGTCGTTACTCATCTGCTTCTTCTTTGTATGGATCTTGAAATCCGAGACCGGTCATCACTTCCCTCTCCAACTGTTCCATGGTTTCCGCATCGCCCTCTTGTAAATGATCATATCCTAAGAGATGCAGTACCCCATGTACAACCATGTGTGCCCAGTGTGACTCTTCGGACTTGCCCTGCTCTTTGGCCTCACGCAACACCACAGGGGCGCAAATGACCAGGTCTCCCAACAGATCGCTATCGACGACTTCTGGCAGATCGGATGGAAAAGAAAGGACGTTGGTGGGCTGGTCCTTGCCGCGGTATGTACGGTTCAATCCCTGGATCTCAGGCTCATCCACCAGCCTGATTACCATCTCAGCATGCTCCCGCACACCGTCCATGGCCGCCAGAGACCATTCGACAAATCTCTCTCGGGATGGGATAGCATCAAACTTTGTAGCGTTTTGGATATCCAGATCCAGGTTCACTTCCGCTCCTTGTCGCGCTCATGTTCCTCATAGGCGTTGACGATACGCAACACCAGGGGATGACGTACTACATCGCGTGAATTAAAGAAGGTAAAACTTATTCCATCCACATCCGCCAGCACCTCTGACGCCTCACGCAGCCCCGAGCGCTGCCCGCGTGGCAGGTCGATCTGGGTGACATCGCCGGTGATCACCGCGGTGGAACCGAAGCCGATACGGGTCAGGAACATCTTCATCTGTTCCGGTGTGGTGTTCTGGGCCTCATCCAGGATGATGAAGGAATCATTCAGGGTGCGGCCACGCATATAGGCCAGGGGGGCAACCTCAATCACGTTGCGCTCGATCAGTTTGGCCACCCGCTCGAAACCGAGCATCTCATACAGGGCATCGTACAGCGGCCGTAGATAGGGATCGATCTTGTCGGCCAGATCGCCGGGCAGAAAGCCCAGCTTCTCCCCCGCCTCCACCGCCGGACGCACCAGCAGCACGCGTCTGACCTGGTCCCGTTCCAGCGCCTCTACCGCACAGGCCACCGCCAGATAGGTCTTACCGGTGCCCGCAGGTCCAACACCAAAATTGATATCGTGGGTAACGATGCGATGCAGATACTCTTTTTGATTGGGACCACGGGGCCGCACCATGCCGCGCTTGGTCTTGATCACCACCTCCGGTACATCCCGCTCCGTCTCTTCACGTAGCAGTTCCTCAATACCGGACTCCTGCAGATAGAGGTGTACCAACTCCGGAGTGAGCACCTCCCGTTCCGAGTTGGCGTACAGGCCTTTCAACACCTCGGAACAGGCGCGGGTGGCCTCAGGTTCGCCGATAAGGCGGAAGTGGTTGCCGCGGTTGTTTATCTCCAGACCCAGACGCCGTTCGATCTGACGCAGGTTCTGATCTAGCTGGCCACAGAGATTGGCCAACCTGTGGTTGTCTTCTGGGGTAAGGACTAGCTCTATTGATTCGGGATGCTCAGACACGTTATTGGTAATTAGCTTCCATCTCTCAATAATAGCTCATCCGTCAGCTCGCCGCGCAGGGAATTGGGCAGGGCCTCGGTTATAATCAGATCTACAAAGTCTCCAATCAACTCTTGGGAACCGGTAAAGTTCACCACCCGGTTATTCTCGGTGCGACCGGCCAGTTGATTGTCGTCCTTGCGTGACACCCGTTCCACTAGCACCCGCTGCACCGTACCCACCATACGCCGACTTATCTGCTGGGCCTGTTCATTGATGCGCCGCTGCAACCGCTCCAGTCGCTGTTGCTTTACCTCAAGCGGGATGTCGTCCGGATATTCCGCAGCCGGGGTGCCGGGACGGGCGCTGTAGAGAAAACTGAAAGATTGATCGAAGCCGACAGTCTCGATCAGCTCCATGGTGCGTTCGAAGTCCTCATCGGACTCACCGGGGAAGCCTACGATAAAATCGGAAGAGATGCTGATGTCCGGACGTACCTCGCGTAACCTTTTTATCTTGGCCTTGTACTCAAAGGCAGAGTGACCGCGCTTCATCAGACCCAGGATACGATCCGAGCCAGACTGCACCGGCAGATGCAGATGACTCACCAACTCCGGCACCTCAGCATAGACCTCGATAAGGCTGTCGGAGAACTCCACCGGGTGGGATGTAGTGAAACGGATGCGCTCTATGCCATCCACCCCGGCCACGGCATGGATCAGCAGGGCCAGATCGGCGATCTCGCCATCCTCCATCACTCCGCGGTAGGCATTTACGTTCTGTCCCAGCAGGTTGACCTCGCGTACACCCTGTTGCGCCAGCTTGGTCACCTCGGCGATCACATCGTTAAAGGGACGGCTGATCTCTTCCCCGCGGGTATAAGGGACCACACAGTAGGTGCAATATTTGGAACACCCCTCCATCACCGAGACAAAGGCGGAAGGGCCATCGGCCCTAGGCTCGGCCAGGCGGTCGAACTTCTCGATCTCGGGGAAGCTGACATCAATGACCGGAACATGCTCTTTTCTGGCGCTGTCCAGCATCTGCGGCAGGCGGTGCAGGGTCTGGGGACCGAACACCAAATCCACATAGGGGGCACGCTCGCGGATGGCATCCCCCTCCTGGCTGGCCACGCAGCCTCCCACAGCCACCACCAACTCAGGCCGCTTGGCCTTCCAGGGACGCCAGCGCCCGAGCTGGGAGAACACCTTCTCCTGTGCCTTCTCGCGGATGGAGCAGGTATTGAGCAGCAACAGGTCCGCCTCTTCCGCCCGTTCGGTCAGCTCCAAGCCATGGGACTCCCTGAGCAGATCCGCTATCTTGGCGGAGTCGTACTCGTTCATCTGGCAACCGAAGGTCTTAATAAAGAGTTTCCCGGACATGGGCACCACAGAGCTCTGCAAAAGGGGCGTTAGATTACATCCAGATGCAGACTTTTTCCAGTCTTAGGCCCGCCCCTTGCTCCGCCTGATCTCTTGCACCAACTCCAGGGCGGATTTATCACAGGGCGGCAGTTCTGCATCCGAGTGAGACAGCTGGGTGGTCCGTTCCCCCCACTTCAGCAGATGGGCGCTCCAGGTGAGACCGCCGCCGAATGCCGGTATCAGGATGTTGCTGCCAGGCTGCACCCGTCCCTCTTCCACCGCCTCTACCAGGGCGGTCAAGGCGGTTGCGGCAGACATATTGCCGTAGCGGTGGATGTTGATATACACCTTTTCTTCCGGTATTCCTGCACGGTTGGTCACCGCATCTATGATGCGCAGATTGGCCTGATGCGGCACCACAAGATCGATATCATCGGCGGGCAACCCGGCCTTCTGCAGCACGTTTTCACTGGCATCTGTCATACCCTTGACCGCCCGCTTGAAGATCTCCTGTCCCTCAAACACCCAATCAATATCGCCCAGGATTCGGCCCTGATTGACCCACTCGACCCCAAACCCTTGCAGGCTCAGGATATCCCTCACTCTGCCGTAACAGCCCAGCGACTCCGCCATGACCCCCTGCGGTTCAGAGCTGGCCTCCATAAAAAATGCCGCAGCGCCGTCGCCGAACAGCACCGCCACATTACGGTTATCCCAATCCATAACCGGCGAGATGACCTCGGCACCGATCACCAGGGCGTTGTTCACCACGCCTGTGCGAATCATGCTGTTAGCCACGGTCATGGCATAGAGACCGCTGGTACAGGCAGTGTTTACATCCATACAGGCCGCATTTTTTGCCGCCAGCATCTTCTGCAGCCCGGAGCAGGTATTGGGACAGACACTCTCCGGGGTGGTGGTGCCGTAGACGATCAGATCTACATCTACAGGGGTTTTACCGGCCGCGGCCAGGGCGCGTTGCGCCGCCACATGGGCCAGTTGGGTGTTGGAGACATGGGAGATACGTCGCTCCTGCATCCCGGTGCGTTTTCTAATCCACTCGTCGTCTGTCTCGAGAAAGGTTGCCAGATCGTCATTGGTCAGAACGGCGGGAGGCAGGCATTTGCCCCAGCCGGTGATTGCCGCATATCTCATGGTTTCACTCATCTGTTTCTAATTCTAATGTTTTCCTTCCAAGGCCACAGCCAAACGCACACCCTGGTCGATGGCGCGCTTGGCATCCAGTTCAGCCGCCACATCCGCCCCGCCGATTATATGTACCGGGATATTTACCATATCTTGCAGTTCCCGTCTCGACTCCTGCCCGGCGCAGATAACTATGTTATCAACTGCCAACGTCCTTGGCTCCCCGGTGACATTAAGGTGTAGACCATCATCATCGATCCCGGTGTATTCACACCCACTGATCATCTCCACGTGTTTCATCTTCAAATCTGCCCGATGAATCCAGCCGGTAGTCTTACCAAGGCCTGCGCCAACCTTGCCAGACTTACGCTGCAGCAGATATACCTGACGTGGTGAATTCTCGACCCTCCTTGGCACACCAGTGACGGCACCCCTGGACTTGAGGGACATATCAACGCCCCATTTCTGCATAAATACCTTTATATCTTTACTGCTATCCTCAGAGCCGTGGGTCAGAAGCTCACAGATGTCAAAGCCTATGCCACCAGCCCCAATGACCGCGACCCTCTTCCCAACCTTGGCTCCTTTGATGACATCAATATAGGAGAGGACCTTTGGGTGCTTGATACCATCAATATCAGGAACCCGTGGCACTATACCGGTAGCCAATATCACCTGATCAAAATCACCGTTGTTAAGATCATCCGCCGTAACCTCATGGTTCAGTCTGACCTCAACCCCGCTCAGATCAAGTTGCCGCCGGAAATAACGCAGGGTTTCATAGAACTCCTGTTTGCCCGGTATCCTCTTGGCCAGGTTCAGCTGCCCGCCGATCTCTTCGCCAGAATCATACATGGTAACCTTATGGCCACACTGCGCAGCCGTAACCGCAAAGGACATACCGGCGGGACCTGCCCCAACCACAGCCAACCTCTGCGGTCTTTTTGTATCCTTGATCTCTATCTCGGTCTCATGACAGGCCCTGGGGTTGACCAAACAGCTGGTGAGCTTTCCTGCGAAGACATGGTCAAGACATGCCTGGTTACAAGCAATACATGTATTTATCTCGTTCGCACGCCCCTGCTCCGCTTTAAGCACAAATTCCGAATCAGCAAGAAACGGACGCGCCATGGAGACCATATCGGCGTTACCACTCATCAATACCGCCTCTACAACATCAGGCATGTTGATACGATTTGAAGTGATTACTGGAATCGATAACTCCTGTTTAACCTTTGCGGTAGCCCAGGTAAAAGCAGCACGCGGTACCTTGGTGGCGATTGTAGGGATGCGCGCTTCATGCCAACCTATACCCGTGTTGATAAGTGTCGCCCCGGCAGCCTCCACCGCCTGACCCAGGGCCACCACCTCTTCATAGGTGCTGCCAGCTTCCACCAGATCCAACATTGAAAGACGAAATATAATGATAAATTCCCTACCGACCTTTTCACGCACCCTGCGTACCACCTCCACCGGCAGTCGCATCCTATGAGAAAAATCCCCGCCCCACTCGTCGTCGCGCTTGTTGGTGCGGGGTGCAATAAACTGGTTCAGAAAATAGCCTTCAGAGGCCATAATCTCCACACCGTCGTACCCAGCCTGTTGCGCCAGGGCAGAACAGTTTACAAAGTCATCTATCTGTTGCCCCACCTCTTCCTCGCTGATCTCTCTGGGGGTATAGGGATTTATGGGTGCCTTTATGGCCGTAGGAGCAATAAGTTTGTCGTTGAACGCATATCGACCGGTATGCAGAATCTGCATACATATCTTTCCGCCCTCTGCGTGCACCGCCTCGGTTATCAGTTGATGGTCCGGTAACTGTGACTCGTTCATCAAGGTGGCGGCAGCTGCATGTACCGCCCCCTCCTTGTTTGGCCCAATACCACCAGTCACAATCAAGGCAACACCGCCGCGGGCGCGCTCAGCATAGAATGCTGCCATACGTTCGAAACCACCCGGAAGCTCTTCCAGCCCCAGATGCATGGAACCCATAAGCACACGATTCTTCAGTGTAGTAAACCCCAGATCCAGAGGTTGGAAGATATGCGGATATTCCACTTTCGATATTGACTGCATTTCTATTCGATCCAAATATATTTTATTTATCTTCAGGCATCAGCGGCTCAATTGGATTGAGAGGTTGGTATGCTGTGGCTCTTTTCTGCGCCTGTGCAGCAAAACTCTCCATGATGTCCGCCTGCTGGAACATGCTAGCCTGCCAGGTCGCAACATAATCAAGAGAGTCGGCAACACTATGATCGCGCGCATGATTGAGTATCAGCTTACTGCCCATGACCGCCATAGGGGAGTTGAAGGCGATCTGTCGCGCAACCTCCATCACCTCTTCCAGCATAGAATCGGCATCGGCAAAAACTCGATTTACCAGACCGCTGGAGAAAGCCTCTTCCGCTTCCAGATTGCGAGAGGTATATGCCATCTCCCTGGCCAGTCCTTGGTTTATGATGGTAGGAAGACGCTGCAACGTTCCCAGATCAGCGGTCATCCCCACGGCCGTCTCTTTGATGGTAAAGAACGCATCTTCGGTGCAATAACGACTATCGCATGCACATACCATATCCAGGGCCCCACCAATACAGCCACCCTGAACAGCAGCCAACACTGGCATGCGTAATTTTTCCAGTTGAGTAAAACACTCCTGCAACCCGAGAACCAGGTTCCGTATATACTCTCCTCGCCTTGCCGGCTCCCCACTGAAGAGCCTCTGATCCGGATCAGAGAATATCTCCAAATCCATGCCTGCTGAAAAGTGTTTCCCGGTGGATGAGATCACCAGGACTCGAACCTTATCCGCCTTTTGCACCTCGTCCATGACCCGGGGCCATTCGCGCCAGAATTCTCTGTTAAAGCTATTGTAGGCCTCTGGACGAACCAGCTGCAGATGGGCAATACCAGAGTCCATAGTCAGCTTGATTGTGCTATATTCCATGTTATTGCCTCATTTATCTTGACAGTGTTAAGATTGAACTGAATAATTGACATTGTCAAGTCACAATTGGTAGCGTTCCCGCATGAAGAAGGAAAAACAACCATACCATCATGGAGATCTACATCACTGCCTAATAACAGCTGCAAAGGACATACTACAAACCTCTGGGCTCAACTCACTAAGCATTAGAAAACTCGCAGAAAAGACCAACGTTTCCAGAGCCGCCCCCTACCACCATTTTAAGGACAAAAATGAACTCTTGTGCGCTATCGCGGAAGACGGTTTTTTACAGCAAGATGCGCTGATTGAGAAAGAGCTCGTTACGTCTACTGAAACAGACTCCACCTTGAAATTTGAGCGATTTATCCTGGCGTTCTTGCGTTTCGCTTCGGAAAACAAAGAGCAGTATGATCTAATGTATGGCGGCACTATATGGAAAAACGGAACACCTACCGAGAGCCTTTCCAACATATCGAAGACCAGCTTTAAACTCTGGCTGAACGAGATTGAGAAACTGCAACAAGAAGGGATACTAAAACAGAATACAAATGCTCTACGCCTGGCCCAGGTGACGTGGGCCACGCTACACGGATTATGTCATCTTGCAAACGACCGCATCTACATCGACCCCAAAGACATAGATGAGATGGGACGTACCACCGTTAGGCTTCTTCTAGCACGATAGGTTTGGGGCAGCAGCTTATTCAATTGTACTTCAAAGCCCCACCAACTCGCCACGCAAACCCTGAAAGCGCGGGATATCCACCAGATCACGCGATTTGATTATTTTTGGATTATATTCAACAAGCACCAGATGCGGACGATCTGGATTGATACGTACAGAAACTACGCCGTTACGTATACGGAAGGCCGCCTCCAGGCTCCTTTTACCTTCTTCATCCAAAGCCTCGTCAATATGGATGGTAACATCAGCAAGATCTATATCCATTCCGCACCCCCTCTATTATCCATTCAGGTTATGGATAAAGCATAAACTATCCTGCAGACATTGGGGTAAATATTATTTACAAATCAATCCTATTTGTACTGCAACTGATCTCTATATTCCTCACTCTGCCTATACTCCCCAGGAGTCATCCCGGTCCAACGCTTGAACGAACGAAAAAATGCGGATGTCTCTTCAAACCCCATCAATCCGGCGACATCATTGATGGAGAGTTGAGGTGAGTTCATATAGTTGATGGCCGTCTTTTTTCGACATTCGTCCTTGATCTTTTGAAAGGTGGTACCCTCCTCCAGCAGGCGGCGGCGCAATTTTGATAACGACATATTCAACGTATTCGCCACCTCTTTAGCTGTCGGAATGGGCATACTGAAATCACGCCCGATGAGAGCGACTATCTGCGACTCCAGGCTGGTGCTGTCATCCGCCATCACCAGCAGCTGATAGGGCGCAGTCTTCAAAAAACCGTGCAGGGTCTCTTCAGTCTGGATTATGGGATATTCCAGATAACGCGCCGGAAATACCATGGCGTTATCGTGTTGGCTAAACCTAAGTTCCGATTGGAATTTTGTCTGGATCCCTGGAATAGCCTCCTCCTCGGCAAACTTAAAATAGGCAGCTTTCAACTCCAACCGTTCCCCGATCAACCAACTGACAAAATGGTGCCACATGGAAAGCGTGGTGCAGATACTTGCAGGAGGCTCAGAGGCGATGAGTTCTTCTATTTCTGACGCATCCAGGCTATCCAGACCGGCGAAAGTGAGCTTGGCAAAACGACCTTTTTTTTCCAGCTTAGGTTTGATCTTTGTCCCTTTCACGATCTCGTGAAAGTCGCTGGCGCGACGGATAGCGTGTCCCAGGTTTTTACACTGAATGATAGCATGACACATCATTCGAAAAGCCCCGTTGGGCAGCCGGCCACCACTCAACATCCCGAAATACTCATCCTGGGTGATGTACATTACGCGCTGATAAAGAAAACCGAATTTCTTTGCAGGAAATTCTGTTTGATGATTGATCTCTGCTGGATCTATACCGACACTTTCGAGCAGATCATTGACATCATAATTCTGCGCGGCAACCTGCTCTAAGAGTTGCTTCACATAACCTGTAGGCACGGTAATAGTTTGTTTCATTTCACCCGTCTCACAATCACACCCTCCTAGGGGAGGGATGAACCACACACCTTCATGCGCGGCTCAAACTACCATGTTATGAACGGTATATTCAAATCCCACAGACAACGTGTTACATATTTGGGTAGTTGGGTCCGCCGCTTCCCTCAGGGGTGGTCCAACGGATATTGCTTGTCGGGTCTTTGATATCACAGGCCTTGCAGTGCAGGCAATTTTGAGCATTGATCTGCAACCTCTTTTCGCCATCTTCTTCCACGATCTCATACACTCCGGCCGGGCAATATCGTTGTTCCGGCGCGTCATACTCTTTCAAGTTTATGGATACGGGTACCGCCTCATCTTTCAACTTAAGATGGACAGGCTGATCCTCTTCATGGTTGGTGCTGGAGAGATAGACTGAACTGAGCCGATCGAAGGTAAGCTTTCCGTCCGGCTTGGGATATGTGATCAGGCTGCATTCACTTGCCGGCCGAAGATGTTTCCTATCCTCACCGTGATGTTGCAGGGTCCAGGGCGCCCGACCACGCAATATCTTCAGGTCGATACCGGCATACAGTGTGCCACCCAACAACCCCCACTTGGCGAAGGCAGGGCGGAAGTTGCGCGCCTGATGCAGCTCCTGATAAAGCCAGGAGTTCTTAACCGCCTCAGGGTAATTGATCAGTTCATCGTTATTGCGACCCTGAGCCAGGGCATCTATAACACTCTCGGCCGCCAGCATCCCGCTCTTCATGGCGGTGTGCGATCCCTTTATTTTGGGCACATTTAGGAACCCGGCGCCGTCGCCAATCAGGGCGCCGCCTGGAAAGATCAGTCCTGGCAGTGACTGCAGACCACCCTCATTCAGAGTGCGAGCGCCGTAGGCGATACGCTTGCCTCCTGCAAAATAGTCACGAATGGCCGGATGGGTCTTGAAGCGCTGCATCTCTTGATAGGGAGAGAGATGGGGATTGGCATAATCCAGCCCCAACACCATACCTACCGCCACCTGATTGTTCTCCAGATGATACATAAAACTGCCACCATATACGTCCTGCTGCAGCGGCCAGCCGGCGGTGTGCATAGCAAAACCAGGCTGGTGTTTTGCCGGGTCTATCTCCCATAGCTCTTTGATCCCAAGTCCGTAGGTCTGAGGCTCACTTCCCGCATCCAGTTGAAACTTCTCGATAAGCTGTTGCGACAGGGAACCACGGCAACCCTCGGAGAACAGGGTGTACTTGGCATGCAGTTCGATGCCTGGCTCATAGCTGTCTTTCTGCTCACCCTGGCGATTGATACCCATGTCTCCAGTAGCAATCCCCTTGACCGAACCGTCCTCGTTGAACAGCACCTCTGCAGCCGCAAAGCCGGGATAAAGCTCCACCCCCAGACCTTCTGCCTGCTCTGCCAGCCAGCGGCAAAGGTTACCAAGGCTGGCGATATAGTTGCCTTGATTGTGCATCTGCGGCGGCAGAGTCCATCCAGGAATCGGCAATGACTTCTGCTCGGTGAGAAACAGGAATTTATCGTCCATTACCGGCGTATTCAACGGCGCGCCCATCTCCTGCCAGTTCGGAAACAACTCGGCCAAGGCCGTGGGTTCGATGATGGCGCCGGAGAGAATATGGGCACCAATCTCTGAACCCTTCTCCACCAGACATACGCTGAGTTCCAGGTCACGCTCGGCGGCCAACTGCATGATCCTGATCGAGGCGGCAAGACCGGATGGACCACCGCCAACGATCACGACATCATAGTTCATGCTCTCTCTTTCCACGCCCATTCTCCCGTGCTTAGATTGCGTCAGTCAGTTCCGGAACCACATCAAACAGATCAGCCACCAGACCATAGTCCGCCACCTCGAATATAGGTGCGTCCTCATCCTTGTTAATGGCGACGATCACCTTACTATCCTTCATTCCGGCTAGGTGCTGAATGGCGCCACTAATACCCACTGCGATGTAGAGGTTAGGTGCCACAATCTTGCCGGTCTGCCCCACCTGGTAGTCGTTGGGCACATAACCTGCGTCCACTGCCGCACGAGACGCACCCACTGCGGCACCCAGTTTATCAGCCAGAGCATCGATCAGTTTGAAGTTTTCGCTACTGCCAACACCACGTCCACCCGAGACCACCACATCGGCGGCCGTTAGTTCCGGACGATCAGACACGCTCAGCTCCTGACCGACGAAACTGGAGCCGGTAAACTCTTCCGCTGCCGGGATATCCTCTATAGCGGCAGAGCCACCTGTGGTCGCAGCCGCATCAAATGCGGTGCCGCGTACGGTGAGCACCTTTAAGTCATCACTGCTTTGCACCGTGGCCAGGGCATTACCTGCATAGATAGGACGCACAAAGGTATCCGCAGACTCTATCTTTATGACATCACTGATCTGAGCCACATCCAATTTAGCGGCAATGCGCGGCATATAATTCTTACCGGTTGTGGTAGCTGCAGCCAGGATATGACTGTAGTTGGCCGCGATGCCAGCAACCAATAGGGCGATACTCTCTGGCATTGCATGTTCATAGGCAGGGTTGTCGCACAGAAGCACTTTGGTTACACCGTCGATCTTGGCGGCCTGTTCCGCAACTGCTTTACATCCACTTCCAGCCACCAGGAGATGCAGATCATCACCCAACTCTTTAGCCGCGGTTACGGTATTCAGTGTCGCCGACTTGATGTTGGCACTGTCATGATCAGCTATTATCAGTACACTCATGAGATCACCTTCGCTTCATTCTTAAGTTTTTCCACCAACTCATCTACAGACTTCACTTTAATACCGGCCTGACGCACAGACGGTTCGACCACCTTCAGGGTCTGCAGCCGAGGCGTTATATCCACACCAGTATCCGCCACCGGTATCACCTCCAACGGTTTCTTCTTCGCCTTCATGATATTGGGTAACTTGGCATAACGCGGCTCATTGAGACGCAGGTCAGTGGTGATAACAGCCGGCAGGGTTAGTGCAACGGTCTCCAGGCCGCCATCAATCTCTCGTGTGACCTGGACGCCGCCATCGGACACATCCACCTTGGAGGCGAAGGTGCCCTGGGGCAGATTCATAAGCGAGGCCAGCATCTGACCGGTCTGATTGCTGTCGTCGTCGATTGCCTGTTTGCCCAGTATGATCAGATCCGGCTGCTCTTTCTCGGCTACATTCTGCAACAGCTTGGCCACGGCCAGTGGTTGCAGTTCGGCATCTGTCTCAACCAGAATCGCGCGATCAGCGCCCAGAGCAAGCGCGCTGCGCAGTGTCTCCTGACACTCCTTGACACCAAAAGAGACCACAATCACTTCATTTGCTTTACCCGCCTCTTTTATGCGAATCGCCTCTTCCACTGCGATCTCGCAGAATGGGTTGATGGACATTTTTACATTGTTCAGGTCCACCCCGCTCTGATCAGAAGCGACGCGGATCTTGACGTTGTAATCAACGACCCTCTTAACCGCTACAAGTATCTTCATTCATCTTCTCCAAAATACTGTTAACTGTTCAATTCCAGATTATTTGAATATGTGTGCGTACTCTTCCGGCAGTTCTATGGCCTCGCCCTGATATCCTGCCAGTTGTATCAACTCTTGCGTTGGAACCTTTCCGTTCTTGCTACGAAACAGTCCTTTCACCAACCCGACTGCGGCAAGCTGTCCTGCAACCTCAAAGCGCTGCTCCATGTAGAACCACTTCTCATCCCATCCAACTAGTCTGGTAATGAGATTGAAGCGCTGAAACGGGTTTATCTGCTTAATAAACTTCAGGTTGGCTACAGCAACTACCGGCAACCAGTGCCTCTGCATCAACTCCTTTAACATACCGGCCTGGATAATGAACTCGGTCCGCCCCAAATCCATCATGCTCAAGTAGCGTGCATTGGTCAGGTGCATGTTTATATCCAGGTCCGTAGGCAACACCCGCAACGGCAACTCACTCTCGTCGGTCAGGTCAATGCGCTTACGTCCAGACGCGGTGACAAACAACCAAATAAGTCTAAATATCAGATTCATAGCCCAAAGGCATCATCGTTAAATTTCATGATGGTGTTGGATCCAGACAGGATTGTCTGATGCAACATATCGCACTGTGGAAGAAGGCGTTCAAAGTAAAAGTGCGCAGTATCTATCTTGGCCTGATAGAATAGTGACTCACTTCCGTTCACCTTGGCACTACCAATCTCCGCCATGCGCACCCACAGATAACCCAGGGCCACCAGACCAAACATCCTTAAATAATCCGTCGCAGCTGCGGCGCTATCATCCGGTGTTGTAGTCAATTGCCTGGCGACATACTGGGTAGCTGATCCTAGTTTCTCGAAGGCGTCGCCCAGGGGTTGGATAAAACTCTTGAGATAGGGGTTGGCAGAGTTTTGTTTAAGATAGCTCTCTATCGGTCCAAAGAACTGCTGCAGATATCTTCCATCGCAAGCAGTAATCTTGCGCCCCACCAGATCCATGGCCTGAATACCGTTAGTTCCTTCGTAGATCTGAGCGATGCGAGCATCGCGTACATACTGCTCCATCCCATGCTCACGAATATATCCATGCCCACCCAGAATCTGTACGCCAAGATTAGCCATCTCGGAACCTATATCACTATTGAAGGCCTTTACCACCGGAGTCATCAAGGCGATAAAATCCTCAGCATCCTGGCGACGCTGGTCATCCTGGTGATGACGGGAGATGTCCAACTCACGCGCGACCCATGCCACTAATGCACGACAACCCTCAGTGTACGCCCTCTGAGTGAGCAACATACGCCGGATATCCGCATGAACCATAAGAGGATCGGCCGCTTTATCCGGATCTTTGGCACCGGAAATGGAACGACCCTGTAAACGCTCATTGGCGTAGGAGACCGCATCCTGATACGAGGCCTCGGCGATACCCAACCCCTGGATACCCACGGCTAGGCGTTCGATGTTCATCATTATGAACATCGCAGCCATGCCCTTGTTAAGATCGCCGACCAGGTAGCCTTTGGCATCATCGAAATTCATTACACAGGTGGCGGATGCCTTAATACCCATCTTGTGCTCGATGGCGCTGCAATTTACGTTGTTCGGTCCCTCCGCCTCTGACTGTTCGTTCACCAGGAACTTGGGGACCAGGAACATGCTTATGCCCTTAATCCCCTTCGGTGCGTCCGGGGTACGAGCCAGTACCAGGTGAATGATGTTCTCACTAAGATCGTGATCACCGGCAGTAATAAATATCTTGGTGCCGGTTATGGTATAGCTACCGTCGTCGTTCGGAGCAGCCTTGGTGCGGATCAATCCCAGGTCAGAACCACAATGCGGCTCGGTCAAAGACATGGCGCCGGTCCATGTACCTTCTACCATCTTGGGGAGATATCTCTGCTTCAGTTCATCACTACCCTTGGCCAGGATGGCATTGCATGCGCCGCTAGTCAGCCCCGGGTAGAGGCTGAACGACATATTGGTGCTGGATATGATCTCTTCTATCATCAAACCCAGGGTCTTAGGCATCCCCTGTCCATTATATTCAACCGGCCCGGTCAGACTGCCTAGCCCCAATTCACAGAAATCCCGGTATGCCTGAACAAAACCGGCCGGGGTTGTGACGTAGCCCTCGTCAATAACGCACCCCTCCTCATCACCACTCTGATTGATAGGCAACAACCGCTCCTCACAGAACTTCCCGGACTCCTCCAGCATGGCCGCCACCAGATCCGGCGTAACTTCCTCAAAGCCAGGCAACCGTTCAATCTCCTTCGGATCAAACAACTCATTGTAGACAAAGCTCATATCACGTAACGGGGTCTTATATACAGGCATACGATCAATCCCTAACTGAACAGATTTGATGAAGAAAATATTGTTGCAATCCGCATTCAAGTCCAATAACAAAAGTCGCCTAATTTCCTGACAATTTTCTCCCTAACCACATCTTATGACGCAAATAGTCAGTATATAAGTCATGGGACACGCCGATTATTCAGCGCAGCCATCCTTATAACATACTGTAATAACGAGCGTTTACTATACTGACGGATTTGGACACAAATATTGAATCAAATTGTTATTGGATAATCGGAGAAAAACTTTCACCCTTACATCCACCATAGATCCACTGACTTTTTTAAACACTAATTGATTATAGGCTTTAAACGACATGGGCGAATACAGAGTACCTCACCGCGATATCCGTTTTGTTCTGAATGATGTATTGAATATAGAAGAACATTACCGCGAACTGAATGGCTGCGAAGAGGCTACTTCGGACATGATTGATGCGATCATCGACGAGGCAGGAAAGTTTGCCGAACGCGTGGTCGCGCCACTCAATCAGATCGGCGATAAGCAAGGATGTAGCTTTGAGAACGGCGTAGTAACAACCCCCCCCGGTTTTAAAGAGGCGTATCAACAGTACGTAGAAAGCGGTTGGCCATCACTTCCGCATAAAGAAGAGTGGGGTGGTCAGGGGCTGCCAGAGTCGCTGGGAGTGGTGATCAATGAGATGATTGGCACCGCCAACTGGTCCTGGAGCATGTACCCGGGACTCAGTCATGGAGCCATGCGCACCATAGAGATCCACGGCACCCAGGAGCAGAAGGAGGTCTATCTTACTAAGCTGATAAGTGGAGAGTGGACCGGCACCATGTGCCTGACCGAACCACACTGCGGCACCGACCTGGGACTACTGCGCACCAAAGCCGAACCAAATGAAGATGGCAGCTACTCTATAACCGGCACCAAGATCTTCATCTCGGCTGGTGAACATGACATGGCTGACAATATCGTTCACATCGTCCTGGCGCGTCTACCGGACGCACCGCAAGGTACCAAGGGTATCTCTCTCTTTATCGTACCGAAACGGCTGCCGGATGCCGCAGGTGCCGCCGGAACAGCGAACAATGTTAGCTGCGGATCCATCGAACACAAGATGGGCATCCACGGTAACTCCACCTGCATCATGAACTTCGATAACGCCAAGGGTTTCCTTATCGGTCCGCCCAACAAGGGGTTGAACTGTATGTTCACCTTTATGAATGCAGCGCGTCTGGGTACAGCAATTCAGGGGCTGGCCCATGCAGAATGGGGATTTCAGAACTCCTACAATTATGCACGGGAACGCCTGCAGATGCGTGCACTTACCGGCCCCAAGGCGCCAGACAAGCCAGCCGACCCGATCATTGTCCATCCCGAGGTACGCAAGATGCTCCTCACCCAAAAGGCTATCTCAGAGGGCGCTAGGGCCTTGATCTATTTTACTGCAACACAGCTTGATCTGGTCGAGCACTCAGGAGATAGCAAAATAGTTGAGACAGCCGATGGCATACTTGCCTTTATTACCCCCATCGCTAAAGCCTTCCTTACCGAGATGGGTTTTGAGGCATCGAATCATGGTCTGCAGGTCTTTGGTGGTCACGGCTATATATCCGAATGGGGCATGGAACAAAACGTACGCGACAGTCGCATCTCCATGCTGTATGAAGGCACCACCCAGATCCAGGCCCTGGACCTGCTGGGACGCAAGGTGCTAATGACCCAGGGCGAGACACTGAAGAAGTTCACCAAGATCATTCATCTGTTCTGCAAAGAGCATGCTAAAGACAAAGCGATGAAAGAGTTTATCGAGCCACTGAAACAACTGAATGACGAATGGGGTAGCATAACCATGAAGATAGGCATGAAGGCCATGAAGAATCGCGACGAGGTGGGAGCGGCCTCAGTTGATTACCTGATGTATTCAGGATACGTTGCGTTCGCCTACTTCTGGGCCAGAATGGCGCAAACGGCGCAGACTAAGCTAAAAGAAAACAGCAGCGAAGAAGCTTTCTATAACTCCAAGATAATAACAGCAAGATTCTACTACCAGCGTATGCTGCCTCGCACTAGAAGCCTGGTAGAAACCATGCTCTCGGGTTCGGATAACCTGATGACATTGGATGAAGAGAGCTTCATATTCTAAAGTATATATAGTTAGTAAAATATCGAATAAAACTAAAGGGGATCAACTGATGAGCGATGTAAACAACTTACTTGATGATATGCAAAAACGCTTCAATCCAACTGCAACTAATGGTCTAGATGCTATCTTTCAGTATGATATTGCAGACAATGGAAGTTGGCAGATAAAGATTCAAAATAGTTCTTGTACGATCACGGAAGGCGCGCCATCAGAGGCCAGTGTCACTCTATCTATGGACCTGGAAACCCTAACAGGCGTCATGAATGGCGAGATTGATGGTATGCAAGCATTTATGAGTGGAGACATACAGGCAAGTGGCGACATAATGCTGGCCACACGTCTGACAGACATCTTCCCTCTAAACGGAGGCTGAAATTATGGCTTCCGGTAGATCTGAGATTGGATGGATCCCAGAAGATATAAACCCATATGGATTTAAAACCATTCCCGATCTTTTCGACTACTGCGCCAGAAATTTTGGCCGCAAACCGGCCTTCACCAGTCTCGGGAAAACGATAACCTATAGCGAACTAAGTGATCATGCCTCTGCCTTTGCACACTTCCTGCAAACAGAGACCAATCTCAAACCCGGCGACCGTATTGCCATCCAGCTGCCAAATCTCGTTCAGTACCCTGTGGTATTTTTCGGGTCTCTGCTCGCCGGCATGATAGTGGCTAACACCAACCCGTTATACACATCCCACGAGATGGAGTATCAATTCAAGGACTCAGGCGCCAAGGCCTTGGTCATCTATCAATGTATGGCCGCTAACGCCGAGAAGATTCTGGACAACACCGATATTGAAACCGTCATTCTGGTTCAGGCTGCTGATCTGCACGGTTTTCTCAAACGCAATCTGATCCACTTTGTCATCGACAAAGTAAAGAAGATGCAGCCTGAATTTAACCTACCCCGGGCTCTCTCCCTGAGAAAAATATTAAATAAGCATAAAGGCAAAAAGCATCAATATGTAGAAGCGACGTCTGCCTCCATAGCGGCATTGCAATATACAGGCGGGACCACCGGCCTATCTAAAGGGGCCAAACTTACCCACGCAAATCTATTATCCAATATCCTGCAGGCACTGCCGCGAATCAGCGAATCTGGTCAAGACTGGGCGGAAACCGCCATCTCACCACTTCCCCTCTATCACATTTATGCCTTTACCATCGCACAAACGGTCATGCTGTCGGGTGGACACGGCATCCTTATCCCCAACCCAAGGGATATCCCAGGGTTTATTAAAGAGCTGAAAAAGTGGCGAATCACTGCATTCCTCGGCCTCAATACCCTGTTCGTGGCATTGTGCCGTAACCCAGATTTCTCCTCTATAGATTTCAGCAAATTCCGCATAACATCTTCTGGGGGCATGGCCCTTACCCATGCCGCAGCGGACAAATGGAAAGAGATCACAGGCTGCACCATAACTGAAGGCTATGGCCTAACCGAAACATCCCCCATGGTGACTATCAACCCGCCCGGCTCGCAACAGATAGGCACCATCGGGTTACCTCTACCACACACAAACATACGCATAGTCGACACCTCTGGAAACGATGTTGAAGAGGGCAAAGATGGAGAACTGTGCGTTTGGGGCCCACAGGTCATGGCCGGCTACTGGCAAAAAGATGGGGAGACAGAAGAGGCTTTCACTGATGATGGTTATTTTAAGACCGGCGATATTGCAGTACTACACAGAGACGGCTTCCTGAGCATAGCTGACCGCGCAAAAGATATCATCATTGTCTCAGGGTTTAATGTCTACCCGAATGAGGTTGAAGAAGTGGCAACCCAGCATCCAGACATTGTTGAATGCGCAGCAATCGGCATTCCAGACGAAGCTACGGGAGAATCGGTTAAGCTGTTTGTCGTCAGCTCTAACAAGAACCTCAGTACGGACGAAATCCGCAGCTGGTGCCGCGGCAAACTTACCGGCTACAAGATACCAAAGACAGTGGTATTTGCAGATGAGTTACCTAAAACCAATGTAGGTAAAATCCTGCGTCGTTCACTTCGAGACGGTATTGATTAAACATGCCCTTGCCTAAAGCACAACCACGCAAACACCAGCACAAGAGACTGATCAACTCTGATGCCTTTCTAAGAGATGACGGATTGTGGGACATAGAGGCTCGCATGACCGACATCAAGAGCGAAACCATGGAGAGTGAAGCGCGAGGTTATGTACCAGCAGGAGAACCGTTCCATGACATTAGGCTCAGGGTGACTGTCGATGCCCTACTGAAAGTACACGATGTGCATGCTTCTATCGACGCCTCACCATTCGAGATATGCCCGAACATTGCTGAAGCCTACAAGAAACTGATTGGGATTCAAATTGGGCCCGGATGGAGGGTCAAAGCAAAGAAACTCGTGGGCGGTGTTTCTGGTTGCACCCACATTAATGAGCTGTTTCCTGTGATAGCCACAACCGCGTTTCAGGCCCTGTGGTCACACAGTGATGAGGCCACAAAAAAACATGGGTATAAACTGATGCTGGATAGCTGTCACGTTTGGTCCAGAGATGGGGAATTGATCAGCAAGCTTGTTTCTGATGGCGGCTTCGAGACAAAAGACTGACCATCACCCGACTAACACATTTACATCAAACCAACTGAGAATGCAGGCAGCAACTAACTGCATGATCACCTAAACCGATCTACGAAGGAGATACGTGACATGTTGATGCAAGGTCAATTCATCCGCGTACAGACTGTTGAGGAAGGCATTTATGAGGTTGTATTTGACCGAGAAAATGACGCCATTAATAAGTTTG
>JBNKEE010000019.1:0-44063 GCA_050288625.1 Sedimenticolaceae bacterium
CCCGGCCAACTTCCTGGACGTGGGCGGCGGCACCACCGCCGAGCGTGTGGCCGAGGCATTCAAGCTGATCCTGTCCGACGACAAGGTAGAGGCCGTTCTGGTTAACATCTTTGGCGGGATCGTGCGCTGTGACCTCATCGCCGAGGGCATCATAGCTGCGGTGAAAGAGGTGGGGGTGAACGTGCCTGTAGTAGTAAGGCTGGAAGGGACCAATGCGCCACAGGGCCTGGAGATCCTGGCCAACAGCGGCCTGGCGATTACCACCGCTGCCGATCTTAGTGAAGCGGCTGAACAGGTCGTTGCCGTGGCCAATGGTTAAGGGGAGCAGAACATGAGTATTCTTATAAATAAAGACACCAAGGTCATCTGCCAGGGCTTCACCGGCAAGCAGGGTACCTTTCACACCGAGCAGGCCCTGGCCTATGGTACCAATGTAGTTGGCGGTGTAACCCCAGGTAAGGGTGGACAGACCCACTTGGACCTGCCGGTATTCAACACGGTTCATGATGCGGTAGACGCCACCGGTGCCGACGCCACCATGATCTATGTGCCACCTCCGTTTGCGGCAGATGCTATCCTGGAAGCGGCCGATGCCGGCATCAAGGTCATCGTGGCCATAACCGAGGGCATCCCGGTGCTGGATATGATGAAGGTCAAGGCGGCCCTGGCCGGTAGCGATTCCATCCTGGTCGGCCCCAACTGCCCGGGCGTCATCACCCCGGGTGAGTGCAAGATCGGCATCATGCCGGGCATGATCCATAAGCCGGGTAAGATCGGCGTGGTATCCCGCTCCGGCACCCTGACCTATGAGGCGGTGTATCAGACCACGGTAACCGGCCTGGGTCAGAGCACCTGCGTGGGTATAGGCGGTGACCCTATTCAGGGTATGAACTTTGTTGATGTGCTTAAGCTGTTCAAAGACGATCCCCAGACCGAAGGCATAATCATGGTGGGTGAGATCGGCGGCAGCGCCGAAGAGGACGCGGCCGAGTATATCCAGGCCAATATCGACAAGCCGGTGGTGGCCTATATAGCAGGCGTGACCGCCCCGGCCGGCAAGCGTATGGGCCATGCCGGTGCCATCGTCAGCGGTGGCAAGGGCACGGCCGACGGCAAGTTCGCCGCCCTGGAGGCCGCAGGCGTCGCTACCGTGCGTTCTCCTGCGGAGTTGGGCAAGAGAATGCTGGAGCTGATGAGCTAAAGGGGTTTGAGTCATTACTGCTCCCTCTCCCTGTAAGGGAGAGGGCTGGGGTGAGGGTGAAAGCTATCAATCCCCCCCTCACCCTAACCCTCTCCCCGCAGGGGAGAGGGTATTAACGGGACAGCAATTATATTTTTCATGCCCATGACACCATGGCATAACAGGCAATCCCATTGGATCTTAAAATATCATTAGCACAGCTCAATCTCCTGGTCGGCGATATCGTCGGCAACGGCAGGCGGGTTATGGATGCCGCTATCTATGCCAGGGATGAGCAGGGTTCCCATGCGGTAATCTTTCCTGAACTTACCTTGACAGGATATCCACCTGAAGACCTGCTGTTGCGTTCTGAACTGATCAAACGGGTGGAACAGGTCTTGGAAGAGATATGCCGGGAGGTTAAAGGCATAGATATTATCCTGGGCTATCCTCGGCAGCAGGACGGCAAGCTATACAATGCCGCCGGCGTGATCCGGGACGGCAAGATCATTGCCGAATACTTCAAGGCCCTGTTGCCGAACTACAGCGTGTTCGATGAGAAACGCTACTTCGAGCCGGGTGAGGATCCGTGCGTGGTGGAGATTAGCGACATTCCCGTAGGACTAACCATATGTGAAGATATCTGGTATCAGGAGCCGGCGGCGAAGGCAGCTGAGGCTGGTGCCAAGATACTGCTGAATCTAAACGCATCCCCATTCCACACCGGCAAGGCGGTGGAGAGAGAAGAGTTGGTGAGCAAACGCTGTCAAGAGACCGGCATCCCCATCGTTTATGTAAATCTGGTGGGTGGTCAGGATGAGCTGGTGTTTGATGGAGGTTCCTTTGTTATGGATGCAGATGGGAAGCTGATCCAGCGATCATCGTTCCATAAGGAATCCCAGGACCTGGTTGAATTCAACAACGGCTCTCCCATTACTGCTGAAATATCCAGTTATCCGGAGGAACTGGCAGGTATATACAACACTCTGGTGCTGGGGGTGCGGGACTATGTGGCCAAGAACGGTTTCAAGGGAGCGGTACTGGGGTTGTCGGGCGGTATAGATTCGGCCCTGACCCTGGCTATAGCCTCCGATGCATTGGGTCCGAAAAATGTGGAGGTGGTACTGATGCCGTCTCGTTACACCTCGGATATGAGTAACGATGATGCCATAAAACAGGCCGATCTCCTGGGTGTTGAGCATCGAGTTATAGCTATTGAGCCAGCCTTTAACTCCTTTCTGGACATGCTCAAAGACGAGTTTGCCGGTACCAACAAAGACGTTACCGAGGAGAATATCCAGGCCAGGTGTCGTGGCATAATCCTGATGGCTATCAGCAATAAGAAGGGCAAGATCCTTCTCACCACCGGTAATAAGAGTGAGATGTCAGTTGGTTACGCCACCCTCTACGGAGATATGGCAGGTGGTTTTGCTCCGATCAAAGATGTACCAAAGATGTTGGTCTATCGCCTGGCAGAGTATTGCAACCGGGAACAGGAGATCATCCCGCGCCGCGTTATTGAGCGTCCTCCTTCAGCAGAATTGGCGCCGGATCAAAAAGACTCAGACAGCTTGCCTCCATACGAAGTGCTGGATGAGATTCTTTACCGTTATATAGAGCAGGATCGTAGTATCAAAGAAATTATCAACGCCGGTTTTGATGCGGATATTGTACAGCGCGTAACCAGGATGGTAGACCTAAACGAATACAAACGGCGACAGGCACCGCCGGGTGTGCGGATTACTCGCAGAGCTTTTGGGCGTGACCGCCGTTATCCGATCACCAGTGGTTTTTAATGCAGAATGCAGTAAGATATGGTCACTGCTAACCGGAGATACTGAACAATGAAAAAACTAGATGTGATAATTAAACCATTCAAACTGGACGATGTGAGAGAGGCCTTGTCAGCAATCGGCATAACCGGTATGACTGCGACAGAGGTGAAGGGATTTGGTCGTCAGAAGGGGCACACTGAGTTATATCGAGGGGCAGAGTATGTGGTGGACTTTCTTCCCAAGCTGAAGCTAGAGATGGTTATCAAAGAGGATCAGCTGGAGCAGTGTATTGACGCCATTGTCTCATCTGCGCGCACTGGCAAGATAGGTGATGGTAAGATCTTCGTCTCAGATGTGGAGAAGGTGGTACGCATTCGTACCGGCGAAGAGGACGAGGCAGCTATTTAGATTTTATTGCAGGGCGTGGTAATCCACGCCCTGTTGCTTTAACCAAGTGTTAGTTCTCATCTAGACCGATATAGTCCCAAATCTGCCTGGCTATTGGTTTCTCATCCAGCTTTTTCAGTTCGACGGCCTTGAAGTAACCCTTTTGCTCGTTTAAGGCATATACCCGTTTAGCGTCGCTTGAGAGCTGCTCCATGCCAAGTTTGTCATAGGCCTCGATCATGATCTTCAATGCATCTTTTACTGCCGGTGTGCGCTGATAGTTTTCCACCACCTTGACGCATCTATTGGCCGCCGCCAGATAGGCTCCGCGTTTCATGTAGTAACGAGCGGCATGGACATGGGCTGCGGCGATGTTATTTCTGAGGTAGACCAGACGTTTTTTTGCATCAGCAGAGTATTTGCTATTTGGGTAGCGGCGTATCAGTTCTGTGAAATCGTTGAACGATTCCAGGGCGGCAGATGAGTCACGCTGAGAACTGTCTATAGGTACAAAGCGGTCAAAGAATCCCATATTACGGTTAAAGTTGACTATACCCTTCATATAATAGGCATAGTCCACATATGGATGGCTGGGATGAAGCTTGATGAATCGATCGGCTGCGGCTATGGCCTGATCTTGATCTCCATTACGGTAATAGGCATATGCCACATCCAACTGGGCCTGCATGGCGTAGCGGCCAAATGGAAATCTTGCCTCTAGCCCTTCGTAGTGTTTTATTGCGGTTTCGTAGTCGCCTTCATTCATAGCCACAGAGGCCTCAGAATAGAATTTGCTGGCGCTCCAGGTCTTAGTCATATCCTCTTCTTCAGGAAGGAGTGAGCAACTGGAAATGAAAAGCAGTAGAGCGAACAGGGCCGTAACACGTATAGTAGCCATGATAATTGCGAAAGACCTCAATAAAAAACAGAGTGCGGTAGTATACCCCAATGTGTTCACTGAAAAGAAATTACATTGTTAGGCGAAGAAATGGGTGAAAAGTTGCACGCAATAGTAAATGTCGACCAGGCCGGGATGCGCCTGGATCAGGCGCTTGCGGTTCTCTTTCCAGATTATTCCCGGGCTCGGCTGCAGAACTGGATCAAACAGGGCCTGGTCAGCATCAATGGAACCACTGCAGAGCGTCCCAGGGACAAGGTTCTGGGGGGGGAGCTAGTTGAACTGGTGGCGGAGATGGATGATCAGGTGGAGTGCCGCCCACAGCCGATCCCGTTGGATATCATGTATGAAGATGACTCCCTGCTGGTTATAAACAAGCCAGCAGGCCTGGTGGTCCATCCAGCAGCTGGAAACCCGGATAGTACCCTGCAAAATGCCTTGCTGCATCATGATGAGTCCCTCATACAGCTGCCGCGAGCAGGTTTAGTACATCGGCTGGACAAGGAGACAAGCGGCTTGCTAGTAGTGGCCAGGACAGCGGCGGCGCATAAACATCTGGTGCAACAGCTACAAGAGCGTGCGTTCAAGCGGGAGTATCGTGCGGTAGCGAAAGGGGTGATGACTGCAGGTGGTACGGTGGATCAACCTATCGGACGCCACCCTACCCAACGTACTCGTATGGCAGTACACCCCAGCGGCAAGCCGGCCGTAACCCACTATCGAGTTTTGGAACGGTTTCGTTTTCATACCCATCTAAAGGTGGTGCTGGAGACGGGGCGTACCCACCAGATCAGAGTGCATATGGCCCATATCCGATATCCGTTAGTGGGTGACCCGCTCTATGGCGGACGCCTGCAGATCCCATCAAAGGTGACCCCCGAACTGGAAGCGATGCTGCGTAAGTTCCGGCGCCAGGCCCTGCATGCACGTAAGTTGGGATTAACCCACCCGATGACCAAGGAGTGGATGGAGTGGCGGGTTGAGCCGCCGGAAGATATGCAGGAGTTGCTTGCGGTTCTAACAAAGGATATCGACCATGAGTGATTGGATCATCCCTTCCTGGCCTGCCCCGCAGCAGGTGCATGCGGTGATTACCACCCGCAATGGGGGATATAGCCAGTCACCATATAACAGTCTGAATCTGGGTGATCATGTGGGTGACGAGCAAGCAAAGGTGGCGAAGAATCGTGTTTTAGTCACAGAACGGTTGCATCTTCCATCTGAACCTAGCTGGTTGCAGCAGGTCCATGGTTGTAGAGTGTTGGAAGCTGGAGAGTGTGGGAGTGACAACTGCGCAGATGCCTCTACAACCACGATTCCGGGTAATGTCTGTGCTGTGATGACCGCCGATTGTCTGCCTCTTTTGCTGTGTAATCGCGCAGGAACCAGGGTGGCTGCGGTACACGCCGGCTGGCGTGGTCTGGCCGACGGGGTGATAGAAGCGGCCATGTCTAGATTCACAGAGCCAGGAGATGAGTTGCTGGCATGGCTGGGTCCCGCCATAGGACCGGACAGGTTCGAGGTGGGGGATGAGGTAAGAGACATATTCATAACCGCTAACCAGTCAGATAATGATGCATTCGTGGCCAAGGGCCCCGGCAAGTGGCTGGCGGATATATATGGTTTGGCCCGTACCCGTCTGCTGTCAGAAGGTTGTGGATATATCGGCGGCGGCGATTACTGTACTGTGACAGAGATAGAGAGGTTTTTTTCCTACCGCAGAGACGGTATAACTGGGCGTATGGCAGCCCTAATCTGGATTGAATAGCAGAGTATGATCATATGAATAACTGGAAGATGCTTACCCTGGTCGGCAAAGACCGACCTGGCATTGTGGCCAAGGTGACAGACGCGCTTTATCAGAATGGCTGGAACCTGGGCGAGGCCTCCATGCTGCGCCTGGGCGCAAATTTTACCATCATGTTGATGATATCCGGTGCGGGAGATGCTGGGCCAATACTACAACCAGTGGCAGATGAGTTGGGTCTTAGGCTGCATGTGGATCCGATAGAAGGCGAACTGCACAGCCATGTGGTCCCGAATATTCAGGTGAGAGTGGTAGGTGCCGATCGCGCCGGTATAGTGGCCCAGGTCACAGGTATGTTGGCTGAAGCTGGGTTGAACATACTTGAGCTAGAATCTGATGTGGCCGGTTCGAACGATGAACCGATCTACATCATGGGCATTCAGGGTTACTCTGATGCCCCAGTGGAGGAACTGCAGCAGGCGGTCAGCAGCTTGGTAGGGCAGGGTATCGATGTGGCTGTCTCCGGGATCGAGACTCTAATCGGGTAGTTTGGTGATGGCTGTACTGAAGATTCTGACGGTCCCTGACGAACGTCTCAAACGGGTATCACAGGAGGTCGAACGGTTTGATGATGAGTTGCAGGCATTTATCGATGACCTGGAAGAGACAAGGCAGGCTGGGCCAGGTGCGGTAGGTATAGCGGCACCCCAGGTTGGCCGGTTGCAACGCATCATCATAGTGGATGTCTCCAAAACCAAGAAGCCGGTGCCCAATCACGGGTACATGGTACTGGTCAATCCGGAGATAACGGAGTGGAACGGTTTTGAGATGGGGCGCGAGGGTTGTCTCTCCATACCTGACTACACCGGCAATGTTATTAGGGCCACAGATATCAAACTCAAGGCTCATGATCGCTTTGGTAACCCGGTGGAGTATGAGATGGAGGGTTTCGAGGCTCGGGCTATTCAACACGAACTGGACCATCTGGACGGCATGCTGTTCATAGACCGAGTGGTTAGTCGTCGCACTGACCTGTTTCGACGTAAGGTATACCAAAAATAGAATCACCTCCTTCACTTAAGTGCCAATAAAACCGGCCGATACTTGAATTCGATAGATCGCTCCCCAACCTGAGAGATAACCATAAAGTTGTAGGAGTTATTCGATGCGAATGGATAGATTAACCAGTAAATTGCAGATGGCCCTGGCTGATGCCCAGAGCATGGCGGTGGGACGCGATCACCAATTTATCGAACCGGCGCACCTGATGGCGGCCCTGCTGGATCAAGAAGGTGGCAGTGTGCGTCACCTTCTGATGCAGGCAGATGTGAACGTGAACCAATTGCGCTCAGGTCTGGGAGATATGCTGGACCGTCTTCCCAGCGTGCAGGGTGCTGCCGGTGATCTGCATATTTCCAATGATCTGGGGCGGTTGCTGAATCAGACCGACAAGCTTTCACAGCAGCGCAAGGACAGCTATATCTCCAGCGAACTGTTTGTATTGGCAGCAGTGGAAGACCAGAGCGGCCTGGGTGATCTGTTGCGCAAGTCCGGGGCCAGTAAGGAGGCAGTAGAGAAGGTGGTGGACGATCTGCGCGGGGGTCAGTCCGTGGATGATCCCAATGCCGAGGATCAGCGCCAGGCCCTGGAGAAGTACACCATAGACCTGACCGAGCGGGCCGAGCAGGGTAGGCTGGACCCGGTGATCGGACGCGACGATGAGATACGTCGCACCATCCAGGTATTGCAGCGCCGTACCAAGAATAATCCGGTGCTGATAGGCGAACCCGGCGTGGGGAAGACAGCCATCGTGGAAGGCCTGGCCCAGCGCATCGTAAACGGCGAGGTACCGGAGGGGATCAAACACAAACGTTTACTCTCTTTGGATCTGGGGGCACTGATCGCCGGTGCCAAGTTTCGCGGTGAGTTTGAAGAGCGCCTTAAGGCTCTGCTGAACGACCTAGCCAAACAGGAGGGACAGATTATCCTGTTTATCGACGAGTTGCATACCATGGTAGGCGCGGGTAAGGCCGAGGGCGCTATGGATGCGGGCAACATGCTCAAGCCGGCCCTGGCCCGGGGTGAACTCCACTGCGTGGGCGCCACTACCCTGGACGAGTATCGCAAATATGTAGAGAAAGATGCCGCATTGGAACGCCGCTTCCAGAAGGTACTGGTGGACGAACCCAGCGTGGAGGATACGGTGGCCATCCTGCGTGGTCTCAAGGAGCGCTATGAACTGCATCATGGGGTGGATATCACCGATCCCGCCATCGTGGCCGCCGCCTCCCTGTCCCATCGCTATATCACCGACCGCCAGTTACCGGATAAGGCCATCGACCTGATCGACGAGGCAGCATCCCAGATCCGTATGGAGATCGACTCCATGCCGGAAGATATGGACCGTCTGGAGCGGCGTATGATCCAGCTCAAGATCGAACGCGAGGCCCTTGTCAAAGAGAAGGACGATGCATCCAAGCGGCGCCTGGAGGACCTGGAGGCCCAGATCAGCAAAGCGGAACAGGATTTCTCTGAGATGGACGAGGTATGGAAGTCGGAGAAGGCCGCGTTGCAGGGCACAACTCAGATCAAGGAGGAGTTGGAACGGGCGCGTCTGGATATGGAGACGGCGCGCCGGGCCGGAGATCTGACCCGCATGTCGGAACTGCAGTACGGCCGCATCCCGGAGTTGGAACGCCAGTTGGATATGGCGACCCAGGCCGAGATGCAGGAGATGAAACTGCTGCGCAACAAGGTCACGGATGTGGAGATCGCAGACGTGGTCTCTAAGTGGACCGGCATCCCGGTCTCCAAGATGCTGGAGGGTGAGCGGGATAAACTGTTGCGTATGGAACAGGAAATAGGACAACGGGTGATCGGTCAGGAAGAGGGGATCAAGGCGGTATCCGACGCCATCCGCCGCTCTCGGGCCGGTCTATCAGATCCTTCCAAACCCAACGGTTCCTTCCTGTTTCTCGGACCAACTGGTGTAGGTAAGACCGAGCTGTGCAAGGCCCTGGCCTGGTTCCTGTTCGATACCGAAGAGGCTATGGTGCGCATAGATATGTCTGAGTTCATGGAGAAACACTCAGTGGCGCGTTTGATCGGTGCGCCTCCCGGTTATGTTGGTTACGAGGAGGGTGGCTACCTCACCGAGTCGGTACGTCGTAAACCCTATTCGGTGATCCTGTTGGATGAGGTGGAGAAGGCCCATCACGATGTATTTAATGTGCTGCTGCAGGTGTTGGATGACGGTCGACTCACCGATGGTCAGGGGCGCACGGTGGATTTTCGCAACACCGTTATCGTCATGACCTCAAATATCGGTTCCGAGATCATCCAGGAAAAGGCCGGAGAGGAAAATTACGACGATATGAAGCAGTCGGTCATGGAACTGGTAGGTCAACACTTCCGGCCCGAGTTCATCAACCGCCTGGACGACATCGTGGTATTCCATCCCCTGGGTCGGGAGCAGATTCGCGCAATCGCCGATATCCAGATCGGCTATCTGAAACAGCGTCTGGCCGAGCGCGATATGGGGATAGAGATTACCGAGGCCGCACTGGATATGTTGGGTGAGGCTGGGTTCGATCCGGTCTATGGGGCCAGACCCCTGAAGCGCGCCATTCGGCAGCAGTTGGAGAATCCGCTGTCTCAGGAGATCCTGGCAGGACGCTTCGGCATAGACGATGTAATTAAAGTGGATGCAGGACCGGATCGGTTGGTTTTCTCCAAATAGCTATAGGGGTCACCGCTGTCACTGCAAGTATACTAGTTGTAATGCCATGATTGTTATGCCTAAAACAATACTCTGTTATCAGATAGGCATGAAAAACCAAAACAGCGGTCCCTTCTCCCCAGTGGGGAGAAGGACGGGATGAGGGGGAAATATTAATCAATGAGTTATTTCTCGAACATCCCCACACCCCAACCCTCTCTCCAAAGGGGAGAGGGGGTTAGCGGAGCGGTCTTGCCTACTTATTTTGCACAACTCATCCTAAGATGAGGCAGCCACTGCTCCTGGGGCATGCTTAACAGATCTTGCAGGTATTTCCAGGCCAGATCCAATGCTGATCGGGTGTGTTGGCTAACGGATTTTCCCAGTTCAAACTCTTTCCCGCTGATATGCAGCATAAATGCCTCTGGTGCAGAGCTGCCATGGGTCTTTTCAAATAGATGCAATAACGCACCGGGAGAGACACTGTGAGTGGAAATGCTGTTGTCAGGTTCGGCGGATATTCTTTCCAGATAGAATCCTTGCCTTGGTTTACAGCTGGCGTCAATAAACAGTACCGGGGTCTGGCTGCGCAGATCCATTACATGCTCGATATTAAGCTGAAGATCTTCCTGCAACACTACTCCGTCTAGATTTAATTGCTGAATCTTTTCAGCAAGCACAGGACCGGCCGCATCATCACCGCGACTGATGTTTCCCCAGGCCAATACTATAAGTGCGGGGTTATTCAAACTGTCCACTGGAGTTTTTAGTTAGTTGGTGTATTAATTCACCATTTGTGTGGCGTAATTCTACCTGCAAAGGCATCTTGCCCATGGCGTGGGTGGCGCAGGATAGACAGGGGTCATACGCCCTGATAGCGACTTCAATATTATTTAGCAGTGGCTCGGTGATGGTCTTCCCATTCATGTAGGTGCTGGCGACTTGGCGTATGGATTCGTTCATGGCCTGATTGTTACTTGTGGTTGATACGATCAGATTGGCCTTTTTGATAAGTTCATCATCGTCGATTTCGTAGTGGTGGAATAGGGTGCCTCTGGGCGCCTCTATTACGCCGATCCCCATATTGCGTCTCTCGCCCTTAACCACCAGGTCGGTGCCGAGTATTTCCGGATCGTTAAGCAGCAGTTCAATACTTTCAGCGCAATGTAGCAGCTCTATCATACGTGCCCAGTGGTAGGCCATGGTGGAGTGGACAGGTTTATCTGCACCGTAACTGCTGAACTCCTTGCGGGCAGACTCTGCCAGCGGTGTCGGAATAAAGTCACAATTATTCACCCTTGCCAGTGGCCCGACCCGGTACCAGCCGTTTTCCATACCTTTCTCTATAAGGAACGGAAATTTCATATAGGACCAGCTTTTTACCTCTTCATGGATATGTTTGAAATACTCATTATCATCAACCTGATCAAAGATGATTTGACCCTCTTTGTCCTTGACCCTGATGGCGCCATCATAAAGTTCCAATCCTCCTCGAGGATTGACTAGGCTTAGATAATTGCTATCGATAGCGGCAAACTCGGCACTGGTCGGCAGGTTTTCAGTAAAGTAGTTATGTACCAGCTCAACGGCGCTTATCGACCACTCTATTACCTGCTGTATATCCTTTAGTAAATATTCCCGGTCTTCTGGGGCCAGCGGTTTATTCATTCCGCCCGGGATTGCTCCGGTACCATGTACCCGTTTCCCACAGATCGCACGAATGATCTCCTGGCCATACTTTCTCAGCTTTACGCCTTGCATAGCCAGGTCAGGGTACTCTTTGATTACAGCGACAACATTGCGCTTTTGGATATCACTTTCAAATCCAAATAGCAGATCCGGTGATGAAAGATGAAACAGGTGTAGGGCATGGCTCTGCAGTATCTGCCCGAAATGCACCAGGTTGCGCAGTTTATCTGCCGTAGGGGTGATCTGATCGACGCCGGAGATCATATCGACCGCTTTACCGGCCGCCAGATGATGGCTTACCGGGCAGATACCGCACAGGCGTTGCACCAGGATCGGTATTTCCTGGAAAGGTCGTCCTTGAATGAAGCGTTCAAATCCTCTGAACTCAACGATATGCATTCTTACTTCCTTGATATTGTTATCGTCATCCGCCAACAAGGTTACTTTGCCGTGACCTTCAACCCTGGAAACGGGTTCTATCACATAACGATTGAGTTGTTCTCTGTTGTCTGCAGTCTCTAGGAAATCGCTCATCAGGCTTCTCTTTTAGTGGTAACAGATTCTAGTCAAAATGCATAAGGTCATAGGACAGCTCTATATCTTCTCCGGCCAGTAATCCTGTAAGAATTTCCCAGAAGGCGCCAGCGGGTGGTGGACATCCCGGTAGAAAGAAATCAACTTTGACGATTTCATGTATGGGATGCACCTTTTCCAGGATGTAAGGGATCTCCTTATCCGCAGGAATCTTAGGGTTTGCTACGCCAATTCCATCCATATAGGCTTCACGCAGACACTCTTCCACATCGATACTGTTGCGAACAGCTGGAACGCCGCCATTAATGGCGCAGGAACCAACCGCTATCAGAATTTTACAGTTGGCCCGAAACTCTTTTAACACCTCAATATTTTCAGTATTACATACACCGCCCTCAATCAGGCCGACATCGCAATCGGGGTCGCAATGTTCAATGTCGGTAAGAGGGGTACGGTTAAACTCCACAAACTCAATTAGATCAACAATCTTTTCATCGATGTCGAGGAAAGACATGTGACAACCAAAACAACCGGCCAGGGAGCAGGTGGCTAGCTTGACCTTGGTGCCTGGTTTTATATTCGGGGTTTCCTTCAATTTGTGGGTAACTACTTCGTCGCTGATCTTTTTTAGATCAAATGTTCTTTCACCAATAGGTTGGGTAAAAGCACCGTGTTTTTTCACAATACAACCAACCGGACAGATAGTTGCGCAACGGTCACTCAACTCAATAGTGGAATCCTTCAAGAGCCCGGTGTCTGAGGTCACCTTCAACGATTTGTTTTCACTGCGTCCAGCAATACAAAATATGTCCTTCTTATCTTCGGTTCTGGATGCCCGGATACACAATTCGCAGTAGATGCAGCGATTGCGGTCGATTATCAGGTCCGGATGGCTGGCATCCAGGTTGCGCTGGGAATTAAACAGGGGAAATTGCAGGTTGGTCATACCTAGATGGTAAGCCATGGCTTGTAACTGGCAATTACCACTTTGGGTACAGGAGGGACAATAGTGATTGCCTTCAACAAACAGCATCTGAGTCAGGAGTCTTCTCTGCTGATTCAGGTCGTCTGTATTATTCTCTACTACCTGACCAGCCATGGCTGGGGTAGTGCAAGCGGATGCCTCCCGACCATTAATTCTGCAAGTACATAGTTTGCAGCTGCCATTAGCCTTAAAGTCAGGGTGGTAACAGATGTGAGGGATATAGATACCTGCCGCCTCTGCAGCCTCCATGATGGATTGCCCCTCTTTAAAAGGAATTGTCTGACCATCAATTCTTATTTCATTTTCTTTCAATTCCCTGACTCCTGTTCCGCAATGATCTCTTTGGCTCTTTGTATTGCCGCTTCCACATCAAAGGATGGTTGATATTCTTCACTGGTTAATCGTTTTCTGAAAGATTCGGGAAACTTCTGATAGGTTTCAAGCATCGGAACCGCTGCCCGTTGTCCCAGTCCACAATGGCACGCCTGGGTCATTAAATGATTCAATTCATGAATTTCTTTGATATCCAGATGTGCGCCGTGACCACTTGCAACTTTGTCGGCCATTTGCACCATTAATTTGGTCCCAACCCGGCAGGGGGTGCAGAAACCACAACTCTCATGAGCAAAGAAGTGGGTAAAATTTACCGCCCGCTCAAACATGTCCCTGCTGTTGTCGAAGATCATAAATGACCCGCCAGTATTTGCATCATCAAATGAGATTTCTTTAAAAAACTGTTCTGATGAAACCAGGGAACCACCTGCGCCACCTACCTGAACTGCCTGTGTGTCTTTAGCATGACATTTTTTGAGTATCTTCTTGATTGAAATGCCCAATGGAATTTCATAAATACCTGGTTTATCACAATCACCACTGATGCTTAATATTTTCCAACCTATCGAATTGCCACCTTTGGCGAAGAGGTCAGGACCGTGTTCAATGATCCTTGCGGCATAGCAATAGGTTTCGACATTATTGACCACAGTTGGCTTGTTGAAATAGCCGTTGGTAACAGGGAATGGTGGTCGGACTCTAGGGATGCCACGCATCCCCTGGAGCGATTCAATCAAAGCTGACTCTTCACCGCAAACATAGGAACCGGCGCCCATCATTATTTCTATATCAAAATCAAAACCATCCTGGCCAAGAATCTTTTTACCCAGCAGATTATTATCACGCCGTTGCTGCAATATTTTTTGTAATTTCTCATGCAGAAAATGGTATTCATGGCGTAGGTAAATAAAGCCCTGTTTTGCACCGATGGTTGCCGCGCAAACAGTAATGCCGTCAACCACAGTGTCTGCATACTGATTGAGTAGTACCCGATCTTTAAAGGTGCCTGGTTCTCCTTCATCTGCATTACATACTACATAGCGTTCCGTCTCTTCTGTTGTGCGGGCAATATTCCACTTCATATGGGTCGGAAATCCCGCTCCCCCGCAACCCCTTAATCCTGACTTCTCCAGCTCACTGATTACGCCTTCAGGACCTAGTTGTAAGGCTTTCCTTATGGCTTCACCCGTAATGGATCTTGTATCCAGTAGCGGGCCTTTTTTATGGATGGTGTCTTCCACCACAAACCATTCCTGGGGCCATTTATCGATAGTTATCCCTCGACTAACCAACTCTGCAATCTTATTTATTCGCTCAACATCAAGATTTCCGATAGCATAGCCATTTACCAGCATGGCTGGACCCTGTTCACAAAGTCCGGTGCAAGATGTGGTATCAACGGTAACCCTATTATCCTCTCTAGTGATGCCTGGCTTGACGAATAACAGTTCACATAACAATTGAACTAACTCATCACTACCCAGCATCTGATCTGTGATGCTGTTACTAAAGTAGATTTCGAAATCACCGGCATATCTGTCATGCAGAAAACGATAGAAATCAATCTTGGACTGGATCTTCATCCTGGCCAGATCCAGTGCTTCTGATAGCTGCTTAATATCGTCCTGACTAATGTAATGTTGTGACAGTTGAATGTTGCGCAGCATTTGTAAAACATATTTCTGCTGCTTGCCATACTGTTCCAGTTGGTTTTGTACGCCTGTTTTGATAGTGGTTACCATTTTCTTTTCCATATTTCATTGCTGCCACTAAGCATAAGGATAGTCACTTTGAGGGGCTTTGCTATGTATAGAGTAGATTGCGTCCTGTTTGTTGTTTTCTTTAGAAAATTGGCTGTTATTCCATTCGGATAGTGGGGGGATGGTGTTTTGGTTATATGGGGCGGGGCATTGGTAGTGTTGGTTTGTCTATTTTCGTCATCCCTGCGAAGGCGGGACAAAAGCGCGTAGCGCGATGAACGCCCGACAGGGCAGCCCGAAGGGTGAGCGTAGCGAATAATCCAGTTCCCTCTCCCCTTGGGGGAGAGCACCCTAAAGGGCATAAAGGCTAGGGTGAGGGGGTGCTTTTAGCAAGTTCCGTAACCAGTTTCGCAGCTTATCTGGCTCGAAACCTTTCTCTTGCTTCTGCGCGTTAGCTGCGAGTCCCTTTCTTTTATGCACGTAAAAGAAAGGGACGAAAGAAAAACGCGCCCGGGTGTTCCACCCTGCGGGTACCCTGCGCTTCTCGTCGCCAGCGGGGCTCTTCCGACGGGATATCCCTATCCCGCGAAAGAGGACCGACATCCCTGTCGGTCCCCTATGGGCCATTCTCGCTTGCAACTGCGATGCTCGGTGTAACACACGGGGTTGGTGAATCTCGTCATCCCGCGACTTGATCGCGGGATCCAGGAGAGATGTATTTCAATCGAGTCTGACTCTATTGAGATTTATATTGAAACTATTGAAATCGCTATTGATCCTTTGATTAACTTGTCATGTATTTTGTTCTAATAGCCGAGAGAATGGTAAAGGAACAGGAGAAACTATGAATGAAGTTCCGTTATTGCTTTGCTTTACAAACCATACGCCTACACCCCATGTGTCTTCTACCCCGGCGCCTATGAATGGTGGTAACCACATGAGCCTGATAACCCCGTCTCCCTCCCAACCTTCAAGTCTGAATCTTTCCTTCACCTTTTTAAGAACTGTATCAAACTCACCAAGTTTTCCGAGCATATCTTCAGCTCTTGGCATGTATGAAAGCTCATCAATATGCTCGTATCTATATGACCAAAATTCGTCTATTGCAGCAGGGTTATCGAGTTCTTCGGAAAAGAGTCCTATATAGTATTCGCCCACTTTGTGTAATAAAGGTTTGTCGTAGGGCAAGCCCTCGCCATTGATAGGTTTATATTGTTCTTCTATATGTTGAGTTGCATCTCGTACTGCGGTGGCGATCTGATACCATAGTCCTTCCCGTTCAGCCTCCCTAAGTTCTGCCAATGTTATTTTTGGATCATTGATACTTTGAAATTTACTTATTTCCTCAATATCGGTGAAAGCGCAAGGCTTTAAGACAACTGGGATAATACGTACACCCTTTCCTTCCGCGCGAGCCAGTAGTGGCGGTAGTTCATTTTCTGCAACAAAGTCAGAAGCAAGAAAGTCGGCAGATATAAGTAGAACAGCGACAGCAGCGCGATCAATTGCCTCTGATATTTCGTGTTTCCATCGATCTCCTGGGGTGATTCTTGAGTCCGACCATAGCTCAACCAATCCTTTGCGCTCGAAGGGTCTCAGATGAACTTTGAGTCGTGCTAGGTACTCACTGTCCTTGTGACTATAACTGACAAAAACTTGATTTCTCATATGTTTGCTCAAATCTATACCTTATTATGTAGTTGTTTTTCCAATATATTGATATACGAACTCAATCATCCCTCCATCTCAAACCCACTTCTCCCTCGACAGCACAAAGATGGTCAACACCAACGCGGACAATACAGCGGGGATGGCGATGGGTAGAAGGAGAAGTGCGCCTAGCCCTGGGCGTCCGTTATTTTTCAGCCAAAGTGTCCCGGGTAGCACAACTGCGAATACCGCCAGGGCAATGACCCAGATGGAGATGTTGAATGAGGTTATTGAACCGTCGGCCAAACCGACAAAAAAGAATATTATGACGGTGGCTCCGGTTATGGTATCAATGGTCCAAGGTATCCAGAATTTCATCCGTATCCCCCAATTCCATACTGTTTTACCAGAGTACCAGACAATCTAACCCCAATAAACTTTACTCGGTGATTTTCGGTCCACCGGCCTCAAGCAGGTTCATCTCATTGTCACTAAACCCGGCAGCGCGCCGTGCTTGCTGGTTGAACGGTCCTTTGGGTAATTTGCCCAGATACTGCATGACCAGCTGAAAGAATTTCTGGTCCGGATCTATCTCCTGTTCCTGGCAGCGATAGCGAAACCAGCGGGTTCCGGCGCCGACGTGGGCGGTTTCGTCGTTGGCGACTTCGACTAAGATGGCGGCCGTCTCGGGATCACCGATGGAGCGGAATTGTTCCAATATTCCTGGAACCACATCCAGCGCCCGCGCCTCCATCACACGATGCACAATGGCCATGCGGTCCATCAGATCGGCTGCGGTTTCCACCGCGCGCAGCCACAGGCCGTTGTGGGCCGCGAAGTCACCGTAGTCAAAACCCATGGCGCGCAGTCGGTCACGCAGGGCCAGGAAGTGGCGGGTCTCGTCGGCGGCGGTTCTAATCCAGTCGTCATAGTATTCCCGCGGTAGGCCGCGGTAGCGGTAGATGGTATCCCAGGCTAGATTCACGGCGGTTAGTTCGATGTGGGTGAGGGCGTGGATCAGTGCGGCGCGCCTGGTATCGGAGCCGAAACCACGTTTTGGTGCCGCTTTGGGCGAGACTAGGGCAGGATGATCTGGTCTGCCGGGATTGATCTCAAAATCCGGCGCTGGGCCTTCCCGCCATTCCAGAGTGCCGTTCTCCCATGAGGCGAGCAGATCCATGGTGCGGGACATCTTTGCGTCAGGATCGGAAAGTAGTAGGCAGTGTTCTGCTTGTTGGAATAGGTTGTTCAATGATGTATCAGGAAAACTGTTTATCTATTACCAGATAATTTCATACGTGCAACTGTCATGTCCATTGCGGCGGCAATCTCCGGTCGCATGTTTGACTCTAGCATATCTATTACTTCCCTTAGGTTTGAATTTTCTGGCAAAGGCACTGGCCATTCCGAAATCGAAGTCACATGGATAGAATGAACTACAGATATATAATGCCTTTGTTTCATTTTTCTTGGGGGGTATTACATATGTATGACCTATTGCTCCTTCAATAATCTTATTGTCTTTATAATCAAAAAGACATATTCCGCCTCTTCTGTGGTTCATGTGGTAAGCTACATCAATAGACCTTAGTGCATCACCTAAAGTCTTTATCCCATCCGGCCAAATCCTGTTGTTGATAATAGTTGCGCCGATAATCTTTACAGTATTTCTTCCACCTTCATCTGCAATCTTGTTAAACAGCGAAATGAGAGGTTCCAATGGATACCATTCCTCTGCTTGCGGGTCTGATATGGAATATTCTTTTAGGTAGTTTAAGGCGGTTGGTTTAAATGCACCCATGGCATCAATAAACCCAAGGATGGTTTCCCCGCTTACTTCAACTCCTTCAATGGATTTTTTCGGAGGTTTGTCAATCATTGACCTTACCCGTTTCAGTAATTGTCTACGCCTTCTTTACAAACTCTGACTTTAGCTTCATGGCTCCTATGCCGTCGATCTTGCAGTCGATGTCATGATCGCCTTCCACCAGACGGATGTTTTTTACCTTGGTGCCCACTTTTACTACGGAGGATGAGCCCTTTACTTTAAGATCCTTGATGACGGTTACTGAATCTCCGTCTTGCAAGAGTGTGCCGTTGGAATCTTTTACAATAAGACCATCTTCACTTTGATTTGCATCTGCATTCGGCGACCATTCGTGGGCACATTCCGGGCAAATATACATGTCGCCGTCTTCATAGGTGTATTCGGATCCACATTTGGGACAGTTGGGTAAAGTACTCATTGTTAATTTTTAAACCTCGTTTACTTGTCAGATTCACTTTTGCTGCTTTTGTTTTCTTCACTCTGTTCAGTTTTATCCGGCGGTTCCTTTGCGGCCTGTTTCTTTTCCAGCTTCTTCTGTTCCACCAGCTCTATGTACTGTTTCGGTGTAAGGGTGGTGGCCTGCTCAGGTCTATCTTTGGGCGCGTAGTAGGCGTAGATGATTACACCTACCAGCACCGGAAAAACCACAAAGAAAGGTTTAACTTTCATGCTGTTTACTACCCCCTTAGGCTAATAATAGGCCATCCTTTGGATGTTGCATGTAGGGCCAGGGCCTGGTCGGGGTCAACGGCCACCGGCCTTTCTACCTGCTCCAGCAGGGGTATGTCGTTGTGGGAGTCGCTGTAGAAGCTGCTGCCAGCAAGAGTCTGGCCGTGCTCATCTAACCAATTTTGAAGTCTTTTTACCTTGCCATGTTTATAACTTGGTTCCCCCGCCACCTTTCCGGTGTAGCGTCCGTCAATCACCTCCGGCTCGGTAGCGATGAGGTGCTCTATACCCAGTCTTGTGGCGATTGGAGAGGTTACGAAAGAGTTGGTAGCAGTGATTATCAGGGCGATGTCTCCGGAATTTTTGTGCTTTGCGATCAGGTCGCGACCAGCCTGTAGGATGATCGGATCGATCTTTTCCAGTAGGAATCGCTCTCTTAGCTCACTCAGCCGTGTTGGATCGTTCTCGCTCAGCGGTTTCAGGGAGAATTCTAGAAACTCAAAGATATCCAGGACGCCATCGTCATATTCACGAAAGAATCGCTCGTTTTCACGGGCATAATAATCACCGTCCACCAGACCGTTTTCTACTAAAAATGTACCCCACAGATAGTCGGAGTCACCTTCTAACAGGGTGTTGTCCAGATCAAATATCGCCAGCGCCAATGTTGACTACTCCATGATTCAAATGCGGTTAACTATATCAGGAAATTGATCGGGATTTGTGCATAAATCCACTCTAGCCCTGTGTTAGGCATAATACCCCAAGCAACTGATATTTATGCTTATATTGTTTTCGTGCTATTGTGTAGCTAATAGACATGCATGCGCATGAAACAGATTAGCGGGTAGGTGCTCTGCGCCGTGCCTGTAGCCGCCGGATTGGAGAACAACCAGATCGGGCGAGAATAAGGATTTTAACTTGATAGATGCAGATGGTTTTAGGCCCAACGTGGGTATGATTTTGTGTAATAGCCAAAGAAGGCTGTTTTGGGGAAGACGGGTAGGACAGAACGCCTGGCAGTTTCCTCAGGGTGGGATCATGGAGAATGAGACCCCGGAGCAAGCCATGTTTCGAGAGCTGGAGGAAGAGGTAGGACTGAAGTCCCACCAGGTGGAGATCCTTGGGGTCACGGGCGACTGGCTGCGCTATCGTCTACCCAAGCGCTATATGCGTCATCATAGCCAACCCTTGTGTGTAGGTCAGAAACAGCGCTGGTTTTTGCTCAAGGTCCTGTGTGAAGAGAGTGATTTCTGCCTGGATAAGTCACCTAAGCCTGAATTCGACCACTGGCGTTGGGTAAAGTACTGGCAGCCTCTACGGGAAGTGGTCTACTTCAAGCGCCGAGTTTACTCACAGGCGCTTGAGGAGTTGGCACCATATCTGTTTCCGGAGGGTGCGCCGGCTAGATCCAGCACCAACTTTTTGCGACAGAATCGTCGATGAGTACCAACATAGTATTGGTTAGTTGAACCCTAATGCTTGATACATTGCACAGCATCGTACAGGAGGTTAATCGGGCGCCGGATTTGGAAACGGCGCTTGATACTATTGTGCGTAGAGTCAAACAGGCGATCAGTGCCGATGTCTGTTCGGTCTATCTGAATGATTTCAAGAGGCGCAGCCATGTACTAAGGGCTACCGACGGACTGCATAAGGAGGCGGTGGGTAAGGTAGAGATTCCACTGCACCGCGGTTTAGTTGGTTTGGTGTGTGAGCGGGCTGAGCCTATCAACATAGATGACGGTCCTAAGCATCCCAGATATATGTTCATCGGAGAGACCGGAGAGACGGTGTTCCACGGATTCCTAGGGGTGCCCATAATACAGAACCGCAAGGTACTGGGTGTGCTGGTGGTGCGCCAAAAAGAGCCGCGCCAATTTGATGATAATGAGGTTACCTTTCTGTTTACTTTGGCGGCGCAACTGGCCGGCGCCATCACCCATGCCGGAGCCAGCGGCAATCTTTGGGAAGCGGAAGATAAAGAGAAGCAGTCTGATAAACCATTCTTCCAAGGTAGTCCGGGCACTAGCGGTGTAGCCAGGGGCGAGGCGGTGGTGGTTTATCCGACAGCGGACTTGGATGCCATCCCTGACAGGCCGGCTGATGACCCAAAGGCAGAGGAAGAGGCGTTATTGACAGCGGTTGCAAATGTACGCTGTGACCTGGAAAAACTGGAGGGAAGGTTAGAAGGGCGTCTGCCAGCAGAGGATAAGGCTCTATTCCAAGCCTGGCTGCTGATGCTGGAAGGGGACTCGTTGGTAAATCCTATTCTGGAACGCATCAGAGAAGGCAACTGGGCTCCAGGAGCATTGCATAACGTAATCGAAGAACATGCCCGTGTATTTGATGGCATGGAGGATAAATATCTGCGGGAACGTTCCTCCGATGTACGCGATCTCGGCCGACGCATATTGATGCATCTGCAACAAGATACGCCTAGAGTCATAGACTATCCTGGCCGCACTATCCTGGTAGGCGAAGATATAAGTGCAGTCCAGCTAGCGGAAGTCCCCCCCGAAAAGCTGGCTGGTGTTGTATCCTCTTCAGGGTCTAGTGCTTCCCATGTGGCCATATTGGCTCGAGGTATGGGTATTCCGGCGGTTATGGGTGTTGTGGGTTTGCCTGTGCACCGTATGGATGGAAAAACCACCATCGTAGATGGCTATACTGGGCGAGTGTTTGTTTCTCCCACTCAGGAGTTAATAGAAGATTACAAGCGTCTGGAACAGGAAGATCGCGAGCTTTCCGCCGAGCTGGATTCGCTGCGTGGCTTACCTGCAGAGACCACAGATGGAGTTAGGGTTCCGATCTATCTGAACACAGGCCTGGTTTCGGAGATGAGTTCATTTAGTACTACAGAGTCTGAGGGCGTTGGTCTGTACCGCACCGAGCTGCCGTATATGGGTCGGGACCGTTTTCCCGGTGAGGCATCTCAATATGAGAACTATAGAGGGATTTTGTCTGCCTTTGCGCCACGTCCTGTAACACTGCGTACCCTGGATATCGGTGGTGACAAGCCGCTGCCTTATTTCCCAGTGGAAGAGTCTAACCCGTTTCTAGGGTGGCGTGGTGTGCGCATCTCTCTTGATCACCCAGAGATATTTCTTACCCAGGTGAAGGCCATGTTAAGGGCTGCTATCGGGCTGAACAACATGCGTATCATGCTGCCCATGATAAGTCGGGTAACGGAGGTGGATGAACTAAAGCTACTCATCCAGAGGGCGCATGATGAACTGATGGAAGATGGCTACGCAGTCACCATGCCTCAAATAGGCGTTATGGTAGAGGTCCCGGCGGCGGTATACCAGGCGGAAGAGTTGGCGCGCAGGGTGGATTTTCTCTCTATCGGGAGTAATGACCTTACCCAGTATTTGTTGGCGGTGGATCGTAATAATCCCCGTGTCGCCGGGCTGTTTGATGATATGCATCCTGCCATCTTACGCGCGCTTCAGCGCATCGTCGATGGTGCGTCGGTCTACAATCGTCCGGTCGGAGTATGTGGTGAGTTGGCAGGAAATCCTTTGGCGACACCGCTGCTTATAGGTATGGGAATAGACAACCTAAGTATGAGCGCCAGCAGCCTGCTCAAGGTGAAGTGGGTAGTGCGCAGTATCAGCCGCAATCGCGCCAAACAGTTGCTGCAGGCCGCACTGAGCATGGAAGAGGCGGAACCGGTGCGTAAGCTGATGGCAACGGCTCTGGACGATATGGGTATGGGCGGGCTGGTGCGGCCGGGCAAATAGCCTTATTTTCCCACTCCGCTGTTCCGCGTTGGAACCAGTTAAAGATTACTCCCAACGGAAGCTGTATGCAGCTATTAGCATGCATACCATGGTCATTCCAACCAGGGTCAATATGTTTCCCGATACATCTAGCAGTCCGGCCCCGTCCAGCATGATGGCCCGCGCAGCATTGTTGAAGTGGGTTAGAGGCAACAGCAGGGAAAGCTTCTGTACTAGGGGAGAAGAGCCTTCCAGAGAGAACCAGACTCCGGATAATATCATCATGGGAATAGATATGAGATTCAACAATCCGTTAGCTGCCTCTTCGCTGGACATGCGGGCGGCTATGATAAGCCCCAGGCTGATCAAACTCATGGTGCCAGCAAGCAGCACTACAAACAGATCAAGATAAGAGCCGTACATACGAAAGCCAACGATTAGGTTGGTACCGGAATACACCAACACAGTGACCAGTAGGATCAGCCATAGTCGAGACACCACCTGGGCTGCGAGAAATTCCATGGGGGTGAGGGGGGTGGCGCGCAGGCGTTTTAGCACCCCGTTTTTGCGGTAGCGCACTATGGCATAGCCAACCCCGAACAGGGAGGCGAACATGATGTTCATACCAAATACCCCAGCCACCAGCCAGTCCACATAACGTATAGGGTCACCGCTGACACTCTGTTTTTTCAATACTCCACGTTCATTACCCAGGAGTTGTTCCAGTATATAGCCTTTGGGTGAGGTCTGATTGATCCAGTAACGGGATGCGGTCAGATCCAACAGCATGTCCAGTTGATGTCGTTCCACCCTGGGTAGGGCGTCAGCTACGTTGTTGATTTCAATAAACTGGATATGTTCGGTGGTCAGGAGCTTTTCCTGCTGTGTTTTGGCCTGATCAATATCTCCATATACCCCCACTTTAAATAGATCTGAGTGGTCGGTGGTGAAGGCGAATGCGAAGCCCATGACGATAAGAACAGGCATCACGATATTCCAGGATACGGCAGTACGGTCCCGCAGAAATTCGCTATTGCGGGCAACCAGGGCGGCGAGAAAACGTTTCAGACGCATGGTGATCAGGCCCTCAGCTGTCGCCCGGTTAGTTTTAGAAACAGATCTTCCAGGGTGTGGGAGCGGATTTGCAGGCGTCCCAATTCTATATTATTTCGCATAAGCAGTTGTAGGGTTGAGTTTACATCATCACTGAAGATCTCCACCCGATCTTTGAGACGATGCATAGTCATTCCATTGGTGTTAGGAAAAGCTTCAGGGATATCTGCGGCGGGAAGGGAGAGTACGGATTGATTGAAGTGCTCTTTCAGCAATCCATAAGGAGTACCGCGCGCGATCACCTTGCCGTAGTCCATGATGGCGATCTCATCGCACAGCTCGTACGCCTCCTCCATATAATGAGTGGTTAGGATCACCGTCTTCTTCTGGGCCTTGATGGTATGCACTAGATCCCAGAAATTGCGCCGTGACTGGGGGTCAAGGCCGGTGGTGGGTTCATCCAGAAACAGGACCTGCGGATCATTGATTAGGGATATGGCCAATAGCAGACGCTGACGCTGTCCGCCCGATAGCTTCTTGGGGTTACGATCCAGGAAATCGCCCAGGGCGCACTGCTCTATCACTTCTGCCTGTGGTCGGTGGTTCTGGTACAGATTATGGAACAGGTTTAGGATTTCCTGAACTGTAATAAATTCTTGTAGTGCGGTGTTCTGAAACATGATCCCGGCTTCTTCCCGGAACCTGCTGCCCAGTGGTTCTCCCTTATACAGTATCTCACCAGAGGTGGGGGTGATAATCCCCTCCATCATTTCTACCGTAGTGGTCTTACCGGCTCCGTTTGGTCCCAGCAGTCCGAAACAGGTCCCATGCGGGATGGACAGGTTCACTCCGTCCACGGCCTTAAGTTCGCCGTAGTGCTTCTTCAGCTCATTGGTTTCCAGCAGGAGAGACATGTGAATATCCGGTATAGAATCAGGTTGCGTATATTAACCTAAAAACATACCGAGGTCAGATATAGGACGCTTCTACCAGCCCCCGCCGCCACCGCCACCGCCTCCACCACCGGAGGAACCACCGCCGCCGCTGCCGGAGGATGATCCTGGGGCCGTGGATGAGGAAGATACGGCTGAGCTCATGGCGCTGCCGACGGTGCTGGTGAAACTTTCTATGTTGTGGTGGTTCCAGTTGTGGCCGTGATACCAGGAGGGTTGATAACGATCGCCGCCTACCATGGTTTGGGCCAGGATGTCGGTAAAACGTTCCCCCCACTCCTGTTCCACATCAAGGGCGATGGCATAAGGTAGATACTTTTCGAACAGTTCAGGGGTCTTTTCCGGGGGGTGCTTGAAATTGAGTTCGTCTTTTTCCGCCACCGACAGATAAAGCCTGAATCCCTCTATGCGGTCCAGAAGTCTACGTCCAGCGAGAGTTGGTGCCTTGAGCCATTGGTAAAACAGTAAGTTTATAGCGACTACACAAAGCAATGTTATGGCATATACCAGGGATACCTGAGTTATAAGGACCACGAGGCCGCCTATCTCTCCTCCGATAAACGGGATAGAGAATAGGGTGAGGAATATGGCGCCGGCTTTGTTGTCTCCCTTCCAGGCGGAGATAACCATAGATATTAGGGCAAATACTCCTATGCTCCAGAAGGTTAGCCACACCGACATGAACATAGCGGTTGCGGTCTGGTCAGCATCTGGTAGTAACAGAACTACTGCAGCCAGGGTCAGGATGCTTAGGATGATCCCAGGGACCAGGTAGCCTTTGTTGGTCACAAAATAGTTTTTCTCGTAGTCCCTTTTGAGAGAGCTTGTATGCGCGCTAATCGCCATGCTGATGGTGTTGTGGTTTGTGTTTTTCAGGATGATCTCTGTTCGGTGTTTGCCAAAAAGATACTTGTCTATGGCACCTTCACCAATGGCAAGTTTTATCCCGGTATTTCCCGTTTTTCGCAGGGTGAATGTGCCTGCGCTGGACTCGTCGATCTCAAGATACCCCTTTACAGCCATATTCACGATTGCGGCAGAAAAGGCCTTCTTGTCATATCCCATGTTGGATATGAAGCGCATGGACGCAGGAGAATATCCTGGTTCAGGTTTGTACAGGGGGATGATTACACCGGCCTTCGGATCGCGTCCTACCATCCGCCAAATAACCAGGTAATAGAGCAGGAGCAGAGACAGACCCGCTCCTCCGTAAACAGTGGAGCGATTGTCCTGGAGGAACCAATCTATGCGTTGTTCTTTTGTGGGTTCGGTTACATAGCCCTTAGGCCAGTTTACGACGACGGTCATTCCTTCACGAGGGGCTAGGACTCTGGTGGTTTCGAACCAGGCCGAGCCGTCGTATTCTACGTTGGCTGAATAGTCCTGACCTTTTGCGCCCTGTGGTCCAGTGTAGCCTTCAAGATGAATCTGGTCAGGTGTAAATTCACTCGGCAGGCTTACAATGGCAGTGGCTTTGTCGATGGGGAAGTCCCAACCGTTACCGGTTACGTTCCAGTAGAGTTCATCAAATTTCTCAAAGAAACCGAGTTGCCGGTCAGTTCGGTAGATGATGGTGTAGGTATGCTCGCCATGTTCAATGAAACGGTCCTTGTTTCCTATATAGATGCGAATACCGTTGCTAAGCTGTTTGGTGTGGTAAGGTTCGCTGGCGCCATTTCTGCCTATCTCAAGTAGTTCGAACTTCACTTGATAGTTATTATTATGGCTATCTCTGTATTTGGTTGGAAAATCTCTGTAGATGCCGCGTTTTATCTTTCTGCCTTCGGCCTGTACCCGGATGTGCTCCTCCACCAGCATGGATCCATCCGGTTCAATCGAGATGTCGCTGTGGTAGCTGAGTATACGCTCTTCGGCTTGAGATGTGGCGCTGGAGATCAGCAGCAATAGGATAGCGAAGAAGGATTGAAGATTAATGTTCACGGGCAATTTCCGGTGGAAGCGCCTCAGTGGCGCTTTCCAGTTCGAAGAATTCGGCCCGTTTAAATCCAAACAGGTGAGCAATCAACATATCTGGGAACGAATCTATACGTACGTTTAGCTGTTGCACCGAGCCGTTGTAATAGCGGCGCGCGAACTGGATATGGTTTTCCACTTCGGTCAGTTGTTGCAGCAGGTGCAGGTATTGGGAGTCTGCCTTCAAGTCGGGGTAGGCTTCAGCTACTGCAATAAGGCCCTTTATGCGTACGGTGAGCTCGTTCTCCTGACCGGCAGTCTCTGTTGGGGTTTTCTGTGCCTCTGTGTCTGCACGTAGTTGGGTTACCTCGTCCAGTACCGAACGTTCATAGCCGGAGTAGGCCTGAACTGCTTGCACCAGTTTCGGGATCAGGTCGAAGCGCCGTTTTAACTGTACGTTGATGTCACTCCAGGCTGCAAGCACCCGGTTTTTATAGCGCACCAGGCGGTTATAGCAGAAGACAGCCCATGTAAGGGGTAGCAGTAGCGGTAGTGTCCAGACTAGGATATCTAACATAATAAAGCTGTAACCTTTTACATTAGCCCTTGTTCTTTATAGTACCTTATGGCCCCTGGATGTAATGGGGCAGAGTTGCCCAGCAGCATATCTTTCTTCTTCAGATGATTGAGTGCCGGGTGCAGTTGACGGAAGGCGTCAAAATTATCGAACACCGCCTTTACAAGTTGATATACCACTTCTTCTTTTACATCCGCGCTGGTTACCAGCGTCGCTTTTACCCCGAATGTGGATGTGTCACTATCCGAACCGCGATACATTCCGCCCGGGATTATGGCAGGTGCGTAGTATGAGTTTGCGGCTATCAGTTTGTCTACGATGGTTCCTGCTACCGGTATCAGGATTGCGTCACAAGAGGTAGATGCCTCTTTGATGGATGCGTTGGGATGTCCCACAGTGTATGTGATTGCGTCGATCTTGTTATCACACATTGCTCGGGATTGCTCAGACGCCTTTAGCTCGGACGCCAGGGCGAAATCGGACTTGGTCCATCCGTACTTTTCCATCAACAGCTCCATGTTGCCGCGTTGACCTGAACCTGGGTTTCCTATGTTGACCCTTTTGCCTTTTAGGTCAGAGAAGCTCTTAATGCCGCTGTCCTTTCTGGCCATAAGGGTGAAGGGTTCGCTATGGATGGAGAAGACAGCGCGCAGTTTTTTGTTTGGTCCTTTATCTTCAAATTTTGATGTGCCGTTGTAGGCATGGTACTGCCAGTCGGATTGGACAACGCCGAAATCCAGCTCGCCACTGCTGATTACATTGAGGTTGAAGATGGACCCGCCGGTGGATTCTACCGAGCAACGTATCTTGGTCTCTTTGCGGTTTCTGTTCATCAGTCTACATATAGCCCCTCCTGTGGGGTAGTAGACCCCGGTAAGGCCGCCAGTACCTATACTAGTGAATGTCTGTGCTATCGACCATGTAGGCGTGGTCAGCAGTATGCCAATGAGGGTTGCGACTATCCTGATCTTTTTCATCCGATACTCCAGGTTGTACATTTCCATTTAATCTGGCTCTCACGGTATCTGTGGGAACCCATGTCATTTACTCCATCTGACATATGCATTCCCACGCTGGAGCGTAGGAATAAGTCAGAACTATGTGCCTTTACTAGATGTTATCGAGCCTATCTGCTGGCCCATCTGCATTTTTGTCTCTGGTCGTAGTTCAGCGGCTAGTTCAACTGCATCCTTACCAAACAGCAGAATAACGGTTGAACCCATGTTGAAACGTCCCATCTCCTGTCCGCGCTGCAGCTTGATTGCGGCAGAACTTTTTCTGCCGTACTCCCAGGTTGTGACGCGGCGTGAAGTCGGAGTCACTGTTCCAGCCCAGACTGTATCCATACTGGATACAAATATGGCGCCTACCATTATAAGGGCCATTGGTCCCGCCTCTGTATCGAATAGGTTGATTACTCTCTCATTGCGGCTGAACAGTCGTGGTATGTTCAGTGTGGTAGATGGGCTGACGCTGAACAATCTGCCAGGTACATGGGTCATCTTCTTCAGAGTGCCGGTGATTGGCATGTGTATGCGGTGATAGTCTCGGGGTGATAGGTAGATGGTGACGAAGCTTCCGTCATTAAACATATCTGTCACCTTTGGATCGCCTCCCACCAGCTCAGTCAGGCTGAAATCATGGCCTTTGGCCTGAAATATACGTCCCTGCTCAATCTTTCCTGACTGGCTTACGGCCCCGTCAACCGGTGATACCAGGGTGTTCTTCCCTGAGGCTATGGGTCTTGCGTCTGGCTTAAGTTCTCGGGTGAAAAAATCATTGAAGCTGCGATAGTTGGTCGGTTCAGAGTCTGCCGCCTGTCCAATATCAACGTTATAGATATCGATAATATTTCTTATTATTAAATCTTTAAATGGCTTCCACTCACTACGCGTGATCAGGTACATGATCTGGGAAAGTAGATGGTGTGGTAGCAGATATTGGATTAGTGAAAATATCTTTCCGAAAAGGGTATTCGTTGTTTGTTGGTTATTGTCATTCATCTGTTCGTTGTGGTTCAAAGGCGATCAATATTGACTATGTTAGTAACTATTGTCGTCATCCACAACTACACTCTCTTTCAAGCTAGGTTTATGGACGAGGTGACGCATCTCTGCGCCACCTCAGATACATATTATGAACTACTTGATGCTGGCCTCGCCTGATTGGCTTTCGCCTTTATTATCAACCCAGGTGATCTTTATTGAGTCGCCTTTGTTGCCCTTGAATTTGAAAGAGATGTAAGGGTTGGCGGATACGCCGCCGCTGAGAAGGGCTGAAAAACAGGTCTTGCCTGCTGACTCAGCTGTCACTTCCTGGATGAAATGGGCCGGGATAACCTGCCCGGTTTTCTTGTCTTTTCTGGCCCCATTCTCCATCGGATGGCGCATCAATACCTTTACAAGAGTCTCTTCGTTTATATGCTTGGCGCTTATCCTGATGCCTGATTTTTTCACTGCCATATTGGTTACCTCATACTTGTTTAGTTGCCTGCTGAGCTCAGCGCACGTGTGGAAAATAAATATCTAATCAGTTGATGAGATCTATCCGCCGCATCCACCGATGGTTACTTTTATCTCGTGCTGAGTGCTATACAGCTTGTTGTCTGCCTTTACTATGGCTATAACGTCTCCAGTTTTTGCCATCTTAATCCTGGTTGATACATAGGCAGCGGCTCCTTCGCCAGGTTTGAAATTTGCGACCAGGGGCAATGGGTTGTTGATAGCAACTACGGTCATGGATTCAACATTGGCTATGCCGGTTTCGACCTTTATGGGAACTACGGCGCCGTTTTCAGCGATTTCCGGTACTGTCAGTTTTATATCGGCACTTGTCTCTGTTTGATCAGATCCTAGTAGCGTATTTAGTGCCTCAGACATATTCTTTGCCTGGAAGGCATCTTGAGGCCAGGCAGCGAGAACCGCTTTAGGTGTCAGCAGTCCGGCGCCGACAAGCATACCCATTGTCCCTGCGGCCAGCGACTGCTGTAAAAAGAGTCTACGTTTCGTATCTACATTCATCTGTTACATCTCCTCTGTAGGTAGCAGGATGATTCCTGTCGTCACCTGAATATCGCTCTACGGCGATTTTTTAATCAAATAGATTATGGTTTTAGCCTGGGTGATTATGGCCCAGGGGTTAATCACGATCCTGTATATATAGTATAAGTAAGTAACAAAGTAATAAAGTAGTAAGGAACCACGTCAAAAAACACGCACAATTGTTGCGGGATTAATACTTCGCTGTTTATAGAATCAAACACATGCACCCATGGCCTGCATGTGTAAAAATGCGCGGCATGACGTTAAAAGCACTCAAGATTCAGAATCTGCGCAAGACCTATCTAAAAGGCCCTGAGGCCCTGCGCGGAATCGACCTGGAGGTGGAAGAGGGTGATTTCTTTGCGCTGCTGGGTCCGAACGGGGCAGGTAAATCCACCGCTATAGGCATCATTAGCTCCCTGGTAAACAAGAGTTCGGGCAAGGTAGAGGTATTTGGACATGATCTTGACCAGGACCCGGAAGCGGTTAAGTCCTGCATAGGACTGGTGCCGCAAGAGTTTAACTTTAATGTGTTTCTGCCGGTTGAAGAGGTTGTGATCAATCAGGCAGGCTATTACGGAATCCCAAAAGAGCAGGCGCGGCAGAACGCGGAAGAGAGTTTGAAACAATTAGACCTTTGGCCTAAACGCAGGGTCATGGCTAGGGAACTGTCCGGTGGTATGAAACGCAGGTTGATGATTGCTCGTGCCCTGGTGAACAGGCCAAGGCTTTTGATCCTGGATGAGCCCACGGCCGGGGTGGATATAGAGATTCGGCGCTCTATGTGGGATTTCCTGCAGGAGCTAAACCGCAAAGGCACCACTATCATTCTTACTACTCACTATCTGGAAGAGGCCGAGAATCTCTGCCGTAATATCGCTATTATCAATCATGGTTCGATCGTGGAACACAGCAGCATGGATAAACTGTTGTATAAATTGCATACCGAGACCTTTGTATTGAATCTGAAAGATAACCTTAAGCAGGCCCCACATATAGAAGGGTTCGATATTTCCCTGCGAGACAGTTGTACTTTAGAGGTGGCTGTTGCCCGTGAGCGAGGCATCAGCGCACTGTTCAGCGGTTTGTCGCGACAAAATATCGAGGTGCTTAGTTTGCGCAATAAACAGAATCGTCTGGAGCAGTTGTTTATCGATATGTTGGACGAAGATCGTAACGGAGACGGCAAATGAACAGATGCCAACGTTACTGGATCGCCTTTCGCGCCATCATAGAAAAAGAGGTCATGCGCTTTATGCGCATCTGGATCCAGACCATCTTGCCGGCAGCGGTAACCACTGCACTATACTTCATAATCTTCGGGACATTGATTGGTGAAAGGATCGGTGAGATGGATGGTCACAACTACATTGACTATATTGTTCCGGGTTTGATCTTGATGGCGGTCATCACCAACTCCTATGCTAATGTGGTCTCCTCGTTTTACAGTAGCAAGTTTCAACGTCATATAGAGGAGATACTTATCTCACCAGTTCCCAACTGGATCATAATATCCGGCTATGTGGGTGGGGGAGTGGCACGTGGCATTATGGTAGGGATCGCAGTCACTCTGGTGTCGCTCTTTTTTACCGACCTTGTCATCCACAGCTATGTTATGACCTTTGTGGTTTTAATTTTGACATCAATACTGTTTTCTCTGGCCGGTCTTATAAACGCCGTCTTTGCCAAGACCTTTGATGATATCTCTATCGTACCCACCTTCGTGCTCACGCCGCTTACTTACCTGGGCGGGGTGTTCTACTCCATCAAGATGCTGCCGCAGTTCTGGCAGCAGGTGTCCCTGGCCAATCCGATCCTGTATATGGTGAATGCCTTTCGTTATGGCCTGTTGGGTGCGTCGGATATCCCCATAGCAACAGCGCTGGTGATTATTCTGTTATTTATCGTTGTGCTGGGAGTGGGGAGTCATTATCTGTTGGTAAGGGGGGTGGGGATTAAGGATTGATGGTTTTGCTTTATCATTTCTGCGCAGGCGTGGATCAGGGTATTCTCTCTTCTCCCTTGGGGGAGAAGGGTTGGGGATGAGGGGGCACTGTTAGCAGTAACGGTAATTAGTTTCGTAGCCCTTAACCATTAGCGCATTTCTTTATTTTTCGAGCAGGGGCTACAAGCCTATTTCTTTTGCTTGTCCAAAAGAAATAGGCGAAAGAAAAGGACACTCCACGATTTGCCCTTCGGGTGCCCTCCGTTCCTCACCGCTCCAGGGGCTCCAGCGACGGGCGTTCCCTCGCCCGCGCTGGAGGCACCGCGTCCATGCGGTGCCCCTATGGGCCTGTTCCTGTATCGGTTCCGGTACTCGGCTGCGTCGAAGGAGTTTATTGGTGTCACCCCATAATCCCGTGTGTTACACCGAGCATCGCAGTTGTAAGCGGAAATGGCCCGCAGGGGACCGACAGGGATGTCGGTCCTCCTCCGCGGGATAGGGATATCCCGTCGGAAGAGCCACGCTGGAGACGAGAAGCGCAGGGTACCCGTAGGGGGTAACACCCGGGCGCGTTTTTCTTTCGTCCCTTTCTTTTGCGCGTACAAAAGAAAGGGACTCGCAGCCAGTGTTATGAAGCAAGAAAAATGAGTTGAAAGGATTAGGCTGCGAAACTGATTGCATATCTAACTAAAAGACACTGGATCCCGCGATTAAGTCGTGGGATGACGTACGTAATTATCGTAAAAAGTTGTATGTTAGTAATCAGTTTATTCTTCACTTAGTTTTTTCATACTAATGATTGCATGGCCTTTAAACATTTCCTTAGATATTTTGTTAAGTTTTTCTATCATGACTTCTGATGATTTTATCAGGCTGTCTGTCGACTGGATCATTTGGTCTGTATATTTGATTATTGTTGTATATTTCAATGGGCCTAAAGCCTTATTTAGTTGTTGGATTGTGGCTCCTTGGTTTAAATCAAGATCTGCTTTTTCCAATGCTTCCTGAATTCTGCTTGAGTGGTAGTTTGATCGTTCTAATATGACTTCAAATGTGGCGTATGCTTCAGACTGGTATAGTGAAAGTTCTAGTAAGATATTTCTGTATTTTGTTTTTAATATGAAAGATAAAGAATCAAGATCAATTTCCTTGTATGAGCCCATGCCTAAAGCAGGCAAGATGGCTAAGTGTCTAATCTCTGAATCTTTAAACTCATTAATAAACTGATCTCTATAATTAACCAATTTATTGTAGTGGGTTATGATGTGATATATGGTTTTATTAACTGATTCTACATTGCGTTTTGTTTCTTCGTTTTTTCGCCATTTATTTTGAAGGATAAAGGCATATTTAGCACCAAAAAATGCTGCAGCTAATGTCGTAATTCCGGTTAATAGGATTTCTAAGATTTTGTTATCTATTTTGACTGTAAGAATCAAGATGGCGCCTACTAAAAAACCAATAATAGTACTTGTTATGACTTGTTCATTTTTTCCTGGAAAAATATCCATAGGGCATTTTTAAAAGTATTTGACGGTTAGATTAGAGTTTTTGATCGTGACGAAATACCGTACAAACGTCATTATGTCAATGAGTAGCGAAGATATTAAAATGGTCATCCCGCGACTTGATCGCGGGATCCATGAGAAAACTACGAGTGCAGTTGCAAAGACATCATAACCACACTCCCATCCACAAGATTTTCCGCCACCGCCTCGCCGCCATGAAATTCACAGATTAGTCGTGCCGGAAAAAGAGGGCGCGGTCATTATGTAAATAACAAATACGCAACTTTTTACTTTGTCCTAGACAGACTCCATGTACTCTCAGAGCTTAAAACACCCTGAGTGTAGACTTTGTGATTAATATTCAAGGTTGCATCATAGACAGTTATAGAACGTACTATCTCGCGAAAGATGCTTCCGCCTGATGCTGCAAGGGTTCTGTGTTGCTGCAAGAAGGTAATGCTATTTGGCGTTATGGATTTTACATCGATATCACCTACGCTTGAGTGTGCGTCAACGCGTAATAGAGATCCGTTTAGGATCAATCTCAGCATTTCATTGTGGGTGCTTTTTTTGTTTGTGTCATATAATTCTGCCTTTATGACCGCGTTTGAAGATCCCTCTTTGCCTTTGGCTTTTATTGTGTAGTTATCTGGTTTTGTTCTTGGTTTTTGTTTTGTTCCATAACATAAGTATCCAGAGGAGATTCCATTCCATTCCCCAGATAGAGACTTTAAGATGGAGCGAACAATATTTTGTTCATTATGCGTGAGCTGACGCACCTTCACAGGTTCAATAACCAACTCACCATTCACTACGCTGGGCGAGTCACTAAAGCAGTTGGCTGTATTTCCGGGTAAAGGCACTACTAACAATATAATGCATAGAACATACCTTAAGCTAAAAGAGTAGATTAAACAGTTTATGTTCATGTCGAAGTCCTTGTTAAACCTAACCGTTATCGTTTTGTTGGTTCAGATGCGAAGTTAGCAGCATATGTTCGATAAACCAAACTACAGGTACAGCCTCAACCCCATCCTCACCCCACTTCCATCCGCAAGATTCTCAGCCACCGCCTTGCCGCCATGAAACTCACATATGAGTCTTACCAGATAGAGCCCAAGTCCCAGGTGCGGGTCGTCGCCCTTGATGCTGCGTACCGATACCATGGATTGAAATAGTTCCTGCTGCATACCGTCGGGTAGGGTAGGGCCTTGGTTGCAGACGTTTAGGTTGATTTGGTGATCGCTCTTGCTTAATTCAAACCTTATGGGGGTATCCGGTGTGTGGAAATCTATGGCGTTGTTGACCAGTTTGTCTAGTGCCTGGCTGATAAGATCTGGCGCTCCCTTGATCTTGATCTCTTCACTTGGAATATCCATTTCAAACTTGATGTCAGGGAAGGCGGTGCGGTAGCTCTCTAAGGCGACTTGCAACAGATCGGTCAGATCAAACAGTTCCATCTCAGTCTGTTGCAGGAGTTGTTCCAACCTGGTGGCCTCGCGCATGCGGCGTAGTATCTTATTCAGGCGTTCGGTGCCTTCTTGGGCGCGCTGTATATAGCGGTGGTGTTCTTCAGGAGACGGATCATATTCCAGATTCTCCAGGGATGACTTGACCACGGTGATCGGGGTCTGCATCTCATGGGCCAGGCGTGAGGCCATGGCCTCTAGATAGCGGTTGTATTCGGTAAGACGGTTGAGCACCCCGGAGAAGCTGCGATCCAGGTCGCCGATCTCGTCCTTGGTCCGGGCCGGTTTCAGTTGTCCTATGATGCGCCCGTCGTGAGTCACCGCTTCTTCCACCCGATTGCGCAAGCGTGTGATGCGGCTTGTGAGCAGGGTGGCGAAGCCGAGCAGGATAAGAACGGTGATGGAGAGAAAGCTTAGGGTGATTCCGAAGAGTTTTTCCATGGCCTGATTTTGCAGGGAGAGAATCTGGTTGGTGGTCTGCTCCACCACCACCGCTCCCAAGACTCTGTCCGCTGATTTGATAGGCCAGGCAGCCGACAGGATCATGGCCTCGCCGTCCGGGGTGCTGCGGCGTCTAGCGTATGGTTTACCCTTAAGGGCGGACTCGATCTCTTTGCTCTCGATATGGGTAGTTCCAGCCAGCTCATCCTCGAATTCGCCGCTGGGTTGATCCAACACCAGGCGGATCAGCAGGTGCAGGATGCTTCTGGATAGTGACAGCTCGGTTTCAGGTGTTTCTTCCTCAGACAGTTGCAGTTGCCCACGTTTTGCCAGCACCCGTTGATTGCTATCCAGCACCCAGATGCGGGCGCTTTCATGTTCCAGTGCGCCGATGATCCCCTCCAGTTCTCGGTTGGGGGTGATTAGCCAGCCCAGGGTTTCGACCTGGCGGATGTCTGCGCTGGAGGCCCAGCCGGCCACCTCTCTTGTAGATGTGTCGTCCACATCAGTGAGTTGGAAGCCGAGCCTGTCACCCACCATATTCTTGGGTATGCGCAGTTCCATGATGTAGCCGTCACTGTTCTCCCTCCACTCGCCATGGATGCGAGTCTCGGTGCCGAGTTGTCGTGGTCTCTTATGATCGTTGGATATGCGCATGGCATTGACCGGACCGGGGGCGCTGGTGGCGATGCGGTATTTGGCCAGTGTCCCGTTGGGGCGTTGCATAGCTATGTCCAGATGGTCACACTGTTCGGTGCTAAAGACACCGGGTTGGTGATAGACGATATCCTTGTCTTTGACCCGGAACAGCAGATAGAGATAGTTGCCGCGTTCTCCTACTAGATTCTCGAACTCGGTCTCATCGTTGCCGCGGTAGCTCCAGAGATTGCGCATATAGGGGGACCACTCCTCGGTGTAACCATCCAATTGGATGTTGCTGTGCAGGGGGTGGATGTAGATGGCGGACTCAGGATCGGCTCCGGCGTATGCCGGCAGACTGGAGATGAACAGCTCATCCCGATTGTGCAGGATGGTGGCCACCGCCTGGGCTGTACCCAGTAGCATGGTCTCCTGGGCTTGGCGCAAAAAGTTTTCGGTTTCCTGGATAAAGCGGTAGCCGGCCCAGGGGATGACCAGGAGAGTGAGTGCCACCAGTAAGAGTTTGAAGCGTATACTGTGATAGAAACGTCGCTGAGTTCTGCTGCTGGACATCTGATGTTCAGCTATTCCAGCGGTAGCCCATGCCATAGATGGTCTCGATAGCATCGAACTCGGGATCAATATGGCAGAACTTACGCCTTATGCGTTTGATGTGAGTGCTGATGCTGGAGGCGTCCACCAGGATATTGGCCGCATCCATCAACTGGTCCCTGGTGCGTACATGGCCAGGATGGTTGGCCAGGGCGTGCACGAACCAGATCTCTGTGATGGTCAGGTCCACCGGTTCATTCTTCCATGTTATCTGCAGGCGATGCATATCCATGCGCAGCTTGCCGCGCTCCAGCACCTTATCCTGCTGTACCGGTTGCTGGATTGCCTCCATGCGTCTGAACAGGGCGGCGATGCGGGCGCTGAGGTGGGCCAGACTGATGTCCTTGGTCAGGTAGTCGTCAGCCCCAAGGCGCAGGCCGGACACCGTATCAAGCTCACTATCACGGGCCGTTAGGAAGATAATAGGTAAGGTTGGGGATAGGGCGCGCAGCTCGCGGCACAGCTCAAATCCGCCGTCCACGTCATCTCCCAGTCCGATGTCCAGGATGGCCAAATCCGGCAGTTTCACGCGGAAGTCGTTTAGGGCCTGTTTTCTGTCCGCGTACCCTTTTACCTGATAACCTTGGCGCTGCAGTACGTCTGTGTAATTGCCCAGGATGGCGGCTTCATCTTCCACTATGGCGATCTGTTTGCTCATTGTTGCTCTTATTTACAGGCTATTCACGGTTATAGATAGACTACCACTATATTCAAATTATTTGGTTGCATGTGAAAATTTCGGCTTATCATAAGGAAATTCTTAGGTTAATAAAATATGATTATACATACAGCAATATTTGTGATTTTTAATAATGTCATATTACTCTAGACTAAATATTAACCATTAAATAATAAAGGGGCTTTCAAGCATAAGACATCTGTTAGATCAAAACGGTTACGAGGAGATGAGAAATTGAACACTGGTATCAAGAAATTAAATAAGCACAGTCTGGAAAAAGATGTCACCTACTTTCGCCCTATTCAGGATCTTCCTGAGAAGGTAACCATGAATAGTCCGGCGGTAGATGTTATGACAGATCTGAAGAGGGTTACCGCCATGAGTATTAGCCCATGCGCGACCCTGGATGAGGCGAGCCAGCGTATGACATCCAGTAATGTGCATTTGTTGTTTGTCACCAACCAGTTTCACCATGTGCTTGGCATTATTACATCCAACGATTTGATCGGAGAGAAGATGGTTAAGTACCTGAGCCAGGTTGGGGGCAAAAGGGAAGAGGTCATGGTGCGTGACCTGATGACGCCTCAGAGCAAGATTGAGGTGTTGGATATGTCTGAAATCAAGACGGCCAGGGTATCCGATGTAGTTGAGGTCATGAAACATGCCGGGCGGCGTCACGCCCTGGTGGCGGACCGCGACTTCAGCGGTTCCCAAGTGATCTGTGGTGTGCTATCTACCGTGCAGATCAGCAAGCAGTTAGGTGAGGAGATCGTGGATTCAGGTGTGGCCAAAAATATGGCTGATATGGCCCTCAAGGTGTGAGTTAACTAACCTCAAGTGTAAAGATTCAAATCTGACAGGGTGCAGCGATGCTTCACCCTGTTTTGTTATGAAACTAGCCCGTTGAACAGTCCGAGCAAAAGGGCGTAGCGCAGACCCTTCCCCAGGGCGATGTATAGAGTGGACGGTATGGCCCTGATCCCACTCCAACCTGCAGCCAGGCACAGCGGGTCGCCTATCACCGGTAGCCATGACAACAGGAGTATGGGAGAACCGCGGCGAGCGATACGTTCCACCGCCGCTATCTGTTTTGGGTCTTGCAACACCCGACCTGGGAAGCGCCGGGCAATCCACCACCCGATCAGCCAACTGCTCATACCACCCAGGCTGTTACCTATTGTTGCGATCAGCCAGTAGAGACCCTGGCTTTCCGGGGCATTGCCTACGGCATAGAGAAGCATGGCTTCTGATCCTCCCGGTAACAGGGTGGATGCCAGGAAGCTGCCGACGAACAGGGCTAGTGGTCCGCTCGTCTCAATCATGCCTTGAACAACCAGCACCTGTGGACAGTATGGCGTTTGAAATCGTCAGGGATGGTCTTGTGGGTTATCTCCTCCCCATGTGCACCGATGCTGGGGTCGATCCTGAATCTGCGTAGGTTGTTGGAGAATATGATTTGCCCGTCCGGGTTGAGTAGTTGCACACACCCCTCTAGCAGCCTAGGGTGATCGCGCTGTACATCTAGGATATCGCGCATGCGCTTAGAGTTGGAGAAGCTGGGCGGGTCCAGGATGATCAGGTCGAAACGCTCTCTCTTCTTCTGCGCCATGTAGAGATATTTGAACACATCCTCACGCACCAGCTGGTGTTTGCGCGGGTCCATGTTGTTCAAGTCAAGATTGCGTCGGTTCCAATCCTGATAGGTGTTGGAGAGATCGACACTGACCGTGCGATCGGCACCGCCAGCAGCGGCATATACACTGAAGGATCCGGTGTAGGCGAACAGATTGAGTATGCGTCTGTTCTGGGACATATCCCGCACCATGGCGCGAGTGTTGCGATGGTCCAGGAACAGCCCTGTATCGAGATAGCTGTGCAGGTCCACCTCAAAGGCGAGTCCGGCCTCGTGTACGATAAACGGTCTGCCGCGTCTATGCAGCCGTTCGTATTGTGCGCTTCCCTTCTGCTGTTGCCTGCTCTTGAAAGCGAGGTGCTCTTTGGGTATCTGCAACACCTCACACAACATAGGTGCGATATCTTTTTCGTTTATCTCCTCATCATTGCGCAGAACGGTTTGGGCGTGCACATGCCCCTCATACCAGTCGATGAGCAAGGGAAACTCAGGGATATCCCGGTCATAGATGCGATAACAGCTGATCTCTCGTCGCCGTGCCCACTTGCCCCAGTGGCGTAGGCTTTTGCGCATGCGATTGGATAGAGGTGTAAGGTCTAGAGTCACGGTGGAGAAGGATGTAGGTTACTGCATAACCTTGGTCTCTCTTGTGCAGACGATCTCTTTTTGGAACCTGGATCCGTCGGGAAAGACCTGGGAGGTAACGAAGATCTGCGGCAGGTCTTCACTCAGTTCCGGCAACACTGCCAGGGAGTTGATGGTGCGCTCCTGATCGAAGAAGGCGAAGGGCTCATCCAGGATCAGGAACTGGCTGCTCTTCACTCTTCTGCTGGCCAGCTCCTGGGACAGGGCTAGCCGCACAGCCAACATGATCTGGCGCTGGGTGCCGCTTGATATTTCATCCAGATCGAGATAACCGCGCTTCTCGCTGGAGAATACCTGGATGGTCATCTCGTTGTCGATCTCCAGATGTTCATAGCGTCCCTCGGTAAACAGGGGCAGGGTCATGCCCACATGTTCCCGGATCACGTGGTTGAAACGCAGAGATAGATGGCGGCTAGCTCCTATCAGCAGTTCGATGGCTATCTCTCTGGCTGCATTGGCCCTGGTCAGGTCTTCGATCCTACGCGTAAGGTTATTAGCCTTGTTCTCCAGGGAATTGGCCTTTTCTATGCGTTCCTCTTCCTGGCGGATAGGTTCAACCAGCTCCTGCAGAGTCTCGTTTTGTTTGTCCAGTATGCCTTGTAGATGGTCCAGGAGAGGTTGCATCTCCTGCGCTATCTTTACTGCAGCTATTTCGCTGTTGGCAGTTTGTCCTGCCAATGTTTGGCAAGGTTTAATTACCTCTTCCTGTATCTCTGGTGCGGAGCAGATCCCCTCCATATGCCTGGCGAATTGGGCCCCTGTCTGGTTAAGACTTTTGATCTTGAGGTTATATTCTCTAACAAAAAACGCCAGCAGTATTACCGGTAAGGCGACCCATGCCATGCTGCCAGGGAGATGCTTGCCCAGGTTGCTCAGCCAGGAGGCCTGGGTATCGAGGTTAAACAGCACGCCTACCCAGGATAGGAGAAGGAATAGCATGATGGCGGAACACAGGGCCAGCCCTGTGGTCAGGCTCTTGCGCATTGCCTTGGATTTAACCAGTAGAGGGTATGCGGTTGCGTATTGTATAAAGGATGATTCGTAGTTTTCTAGGACATCATCCAGTCGTTGTTTGGTCTTTTCTGCCTCCTTTTTTTCAGTCTGTAGACTGTGCAGGTATTTTGGATCAATGGCCAGGGAGGCAAGATCATCAGCGGTCAGCTGTTGTTCTATCTGTAGTTCATCGATGTTATCCCTGGCATTTTGCAGATCCTTTTCTGTCATATCTCCCGCCATTTCCAGTGTGGAGATGCCGGCTATGGTCTTTAGGGTCATGCTATGTGGATGGGGGCTGGTTATCTCACGCTGAGCCAGATAGAAGGATTCGATAAATTCGTCGTAGCCAAATCCTGTTAGTTTAAACATGGCGTCAGCCACCTTGTTTGCACCTGTGGCTATCGGATTGTCTTGGTCATCCTTTGGGCAAAGTTTGGCAGAGTGATTGCCCTCAATATCTAGCCCTCTATTCAGGGTGTAACTTTTTCCGTCTTCAAAAAATGTGATGGTGACAGAACAACGGTTTTCACCCCAACGGATAAGCTTGTTTAGATCACCGTGATCGAGAGAGAAGGTGCGACCGAATAGGGCAAAACAGATGGTTTCACCGATGCTGCTCTTGCCTGACTCATTCTGTCCGCTGATGGCGATTACGCCCTGAGGTGGGATGTCCTGTAGATACAGGCGTTCGTATTTTAGGATGTTTTCTGCTTGTACACTCTGGATGATCACGGTCAGGTCCAGCCCTCTTTTTGCAGATTGGCCAGCTTCTGTAGTGCAATCTCCACGGCCTTATCAAATGTTCCAGCGTCGAATTCATCCCCGGAATTCAGGCGGCTCTCTTTTTCTGCGGCGCAATACTCCTTGAACTCTTCGACTGTGGAAAGCCGTTGCGTCTGATTTAGAGGTTTATTCTCTTTTTTGGATGCCATGGTTACTCCCTGAATGACTTGGACAGTATAGTCCGTTCAGCCTGCCTGCCACAATCTTGCCAGAATCTGCCACCGCTTTGCCACAATTTCGCAAGCGCCTTGCCACCACCAGACTGTTTAATTAATCCATCCGGCGCAGCTAGGGATGAGCATTAACCAGGACATTTCGTGAAGGCGGTATTACAAAGTTTGCAATATCTCTCCTGATCTTGGTTCCTCATGAATATCCTGATTAACCGGCCATGGATGGCGCGCTGGGCCAATTTTAACCAGCCTCTGCGCGACCAGAGCTTCCCCGACTGGAGGGCAACACAATGATGCTAGCACTAGTAAATAACGAGCGGCAAATGCGGCGCGAGCTGCGCATGGTCATACGGCCATTGAGCGATGAATTCATCCAAGGTTCACCAGAAGAGCTACCTGCTGACTGTTATCGCCTGGAGCCGCGCCTAGCCAATGAGGCCAATCGCCGTCTGGCTAGATTAGAGCGAGAGGGGGCAAGGGTATGAAAACCACAAGCACGCAATCAGCCGCAATAATCTGGGTTTATATTGCGTCCCTAATGGCCATGCTGTTTCTTCTTTCCAATCAAGTTCATGGTAGTGAGGCTACGCCAGGGATGGCCTCTATGTCCGTGGATCAGGTGCAGCGCGGAAGTCTGCTGCTCAAACTGGCTAGCGGTGGGGTTAGTGTGGATGCCCCCATGCTGAAGACTGATGTACAGATGAATGTCAGCGGCATGCTGGCGCGGGTTTTTGTACAGCAGAGATTCAAGAATATCGGCAGCGCATGGGCGGAGGGGATCTATGTATTCCCTCTGCCGGAGGAGGCCGCGGTGGATCGCATGCGTCTGCGCATCGGTGAACGCATTATCGAGGGTGAAATCAAAGAGAAGGCTGAGGCGCGCCGCACCTACGAAAAGGCCAAGCGTGAAGGGAAGAAGGCCAGCCTGCTGCGCCAGGAGCGTCCAAACATCTTTACCACTGCGGTGGCCAACATCGGACCGGGCGAAGAGGTGGTGGTGGAGATTGAGTATCAGCAGAATCTGCGCTACGACCAGGGCAGGTTCAAGATCCGTTTTCCACTGGTGGTTGCTCCCAGGTATATCCCTGGGGTCCCAGTGCTTCAGGATGAGATTCAGGGCTTTCAAGCCAGTGGCTGGGCGCAAGACACCGACCAGGTTCCCGATGCATCCAAGATAACCCCGCCAGTGCTGGATACGTCCCACGGCAAGATCAATCAGGTCTCTATCAAAGTGGATCTGGATGCGGGGTTTCCCCTGGCCCAGGTGCTAAGCAGTTACCATGAAATAGACAAGAGCAGGGATGAGCAGGGAGTGCACCATCTCACTCTGCGTAACGGACAGGTCCCGGCCGACCGGGATTTCGAACTGGTGTGGCAACCCACCACCGGTCATGCTCCTCAGGCCGCCATGTTCCAGGAGGGGTGGTCCGGCGCGGATTATGCTCTGATCATGGTGATGCCGCCGTCTCGGACCGCCAGTGCGCGCATCCCACGTGAGGTGGTGTTTGTGATCGATACCTCCGGATCCATGCACGGTCAGTCCATCGACCAGGCCCGGGCCGCTCTGCAACTGGCCCTGAAGCGGCTGCAGCCGGGTGATCGTTTCAACGTCATCCAGTTCAATAGCAATACCGATGTGCTGTTCGCACAGGCGGTACCGGCGACAGCCAGCAATGTCCGGCAGGCCATGAACTATGTGGCTGGACTCTATGCCGATGGCGGCACCGAGATGCTATCGGCCCTGCAACTGGCGTTACGGGATAGGGCGCCGGAGGGGATGTTGCGTCAGGTTATCTTTCTGACCGACGGCAGCGTGGGCAACGAGGAACGGTTGTTCAGCACTATCCAGCAACGTCTCGGCGCCAGCCGTCTGTTTACCGTGGGCATAGGTTCCGCCCCCAACAGCTTTTTCATGACCAGGGCGGCCCAGTTCGGACGCGGCACCTTTACCTACATCGGTAAGGTGGATGAGGTGCAGCAGAAGATGGCGACCCTCTTTTCCAAGCTGGAGTCACCGGTCCTCAGAGACATCAGCGTAAACCTGAAGGATACGGACAAGGTGGAGATCTGGCCCAAACGCATCCCGGATCTCTATCTGGGTGAGCCGCTGTTGCTGGCGCTGCGCATGGAACATCCGCTGAAAGAACTGAATCTGACCGGAATGCTGGACGGTAAGGGCTGGAG
>JBNKEE010000020.1:0-104199 GCA_050288625.1 Sedimenticolaceae bacterium
ATTAGGCGGTGATGTTAAAAATGTATTACTGCTAGACGTTACTCCGCTATCTCTGGGTATTGAAACTCTGGGTGGTGTGATGACCAAGCTGATTGAAAAGAACACCACGATTCCTACCAAGGCATCGCAAACCTTTTCAACTGCAGAAGATAATCAGACAGCGGTTACCGTGCATGTACTGCAGGGTGAGCGTGAGCAGGCAGGGGCCAACAAGTCCCTGGGTCGTTTTGACCTTACCGACATCCCACCGGCACCGCGTGGTATCCCGCAGATCGAAGTAAGTTTTGATATCGACGCCAACGGTATCTTGAATGTTTCTGCTAAGGACAAGGCTACCGGCAAAGAGCAGTCCATAGTTATTAAGGCATCTTCCGGTCTGAGTGACGAAGAGATTGACCGGATGGTAAAAGATGCCGAGGCCCATGCCGACGAGGACCGCAAGTTCAACGAACTGGTTCAAACTCGCAACCAGGCCGACAGCATGATCCATGCGATCAAGAAGTCCATGGATGAGCTGGGTGACGACAAGATGGAGGCCGGTGAGAAGGAGAGCATTGAAGAGAAGATCAAAGAACTGGAAGAGGCGATGAAAGGGGATGATAAGGACGCCATCGAAGAGAAGACCAAAGCCCTTACTGAAGTTTCTGCCAAGATGGCAGAACGTCTCTACGCCCAGCAGGGTGGTGATGGTGCCACTGAAGCTGGTGCGGAAACTGCCGGGGCTGAGACATCCACCGGGGATGATGATGTTGTTGATGCTGAATTTGAGGAAGTTAAGGACGATAACAAGTAAGCGATCAGCAATATGTGGTCAAAGGACGTGCGGGTGCTATGTGCCCGCGCGTCTTGCCTTTTCTGCGAATGGGCGCTGAGAGAGAAGTGCTGGAACAATAAACATGTCTAAACGCGACTATTATGAAGTACTTGGTGTAAACAAGAATGCCAGCGAAGATGAGCTGAAGAAGGCTTATCGTCGTCTCGCTATGAAGTACCATCCGGATAGAAACACCGGTGATAAGGCAGCGGAGGCCGAAAAGAAATTCAAAGAGGCTAAGGAAGCCTACGAGATCCTTTCGGATGGGCAAAAGCGCGCAGCCTACGATCAATTTGGCCATGCCGGGGTTGATCCATCCATGGGTGCAGGACCGGGCGCCGGTGGCTTTGGGGCTGGCAGTTTCAGCGATATCTTCGGAGATGTATTTGGAGATATATTCAGCGGAGGACGTCCTGGCGGCGGTGCCAGGGCCAATCGTGGCGCAGATCTGCGTTACAATCTGCAGATCTCTCTGGAAGACGCAGTTGCTGGAACCACGGTAAAGATCCGTGTACCAACCATGGTAAAGTGCAAGGGCTGCAATGGGACTGGAGCCAAGAAAGGGACCAGTCCCAAGAGTTGTACCACCTGTGGAGGTCATGGTCAGGTAAGGATGCAACAGGGATTCTTTTCTGTGCAGCAGACCTGTCCCAGTTGTCATGGTAAGGGTAGCATAATCGATGATCCATGCAGTGTCTGCCATGGTCAGGGCAAGGTGCAGGAGCACAAGACCCTATCGGTGAAGGTGCCAGCAGGTGTGGACAACGGTGACCGCATCCGTCTGGCCGGAGAGGGCGAGGCCGGCGAGAGGGGTGGTCCTGCGGGTGACCTCTATGTCCAGGTTATGGTCAAAGAGCACGACATCTTCACCAGGGAGGATGAGCACCTGTTTTGTGAGGTACCGATCAGTTTCAGCACGGCCGCGCTCGGAGGTGAACTGGAGGTGCCGACCCTCACCGGTAAGGTAAAACTGAAGATCCCTGCCGGTACCCAGACCGGGAAGATGTTCCGCATGCGCGGTAAAGGCGTAAAGCCGGTGCGCGGCGGTTCGGTGGGTGATCTGATCTGCCGGGTATTGGTGGAGACGCCGGTTAATCTTACAGATAAGCAGAAAGAGTTGATCCGAGAATTGGATGCCACCATGCAGGAAGGGGGCAAAAAACACAGCCCGCAATCTTCAAGCTGGATGGATGGGGTAAAGAGTTTTTTTGAAGGGATGGGGTTTTAAGCTGGGCCAAGATGATAGGGCCAACTAATACAAAAGTTACCAGGTACTAGATATGACAAGAATAGCGATCGTCGGTGCGGCCGGCCGTATGGGGCGGAACCTAATCCAAGCGGTATATGATGCCGAAGATAAAGAGCTGGGTGCTGCTATAGAACGTCCGGATTCAAGCCTTCTAGGTTCAGATGCTGGTGAGTTGGCAGGGATCGGCAAACTTGGTGTTTCCCTGGTGGATAACCTGGAGCAGGTGCTGGATGATTTTGATGTGCTGATAGATTTTACTGCGCCAGCCGCCACCATGCAGCATGTGGATATTTGTCGCAATGCAGGTAAGGCTATGGTTATCGGTACTACTGGTTTGAGTGATGAAGAGAAGGATAAGTTAAAAGAGGCATCCGCAGACATCGGTATTATGTTTGCCCCGAATATGAGTATTGGTGTGAACCTCTGTTTCAAGCTGCTGGATATGGCCGCAAGAGTATTAGGTGATGATGTGGATATAGAGGTGATTGAGGCACACCATCGCCACAAGGTAGATGCGCCATCAGGTACTGCCCTGAGGATGGGTGAGGTGGTGGCCGAAGCCCTCGGACGTGATCTATCAGAGTGTGCGGTCTATGGGCGTGAAGGTCATACCGGTGAGCGTGACCGCAAGACCATAGGCTTCGAGACCATTCGTGCCGGCGATGTGGTGGGAGACCATACCGTTTTGTTCGCCGCTATGGGGGAGAGGGTGGAGATCACCCACAAGGCCTCCAGCCGCATGACCTTTGCCAATGGCGCAGTGCGTGCAGCCGGATGGATCAAGGAGAAGGGCAATGGGCTGTACGATATGCAGGATGTACTGGGGCTGCGCTAACCCTCCCTATATCGCCTAAGCCGCTAATAATATGGGAAGCCCCAGCTGTCAGGGTGCTCGTGGCAGTTGAAAACACTGGATGATTTCGCGATCATCCTTAACGGATGCAAAATACTAAGAAAGGAGCAAACGGAATGGCGATTACCTATCTCCAAGGCTATATCAAATATGTGCTGGCCGGTCTTGTGGCCTTGACGCTTCTCGGTACATCTACCTATGCGGCGGAATCTAATCCTACTCATGTCAAACAAGCATCCGAGGCCGTTGATGCTATCTTCTCAGGCAATACGGAAAAGGCCAGGGAGCTGGTCGAGGCTGGCCTACCGGTAGATACCGTTGCCAAGAATGGCTTCACTATGCTGCATGCCGCCGCTCAAGAGGGTAAGGGGCCGTTGGTAGAATTCTTATTGGAGAAAGGGGCTAATCCGACCTTGAAGAATAAGTATGGCCAAACACCTTTATATGCTGCTTTGGACCACCCCTCATTGTTGCCGGGTCTGGTGAAGGCGGGCGGCGATGTCAACATGGCGAATAAAAATGGAGAGACCTTGTTGATGACTGCTGCATTCACGTCTGCGCCAGAGGCGACCAAGTTACTGCTGGAGCTGGGCGCAGATCCATTAAAGGTGGATGCCAACGGGCGCAATGTCATGTTTTACGCCCTAATGAATGGAAAGAAAAACACCGGCCCAATCTATGCCATGCTGATGGAGCGGAATGTTCCTCTGGACCTGACGGACAAGGATGGAGAAACCTTGCTTATGCAGGCCGTGTTAGGCAGGCATCTGGATCTAGTGGATAACCTTCTGGATAGGGGCTTATCGCTTTGGGCGACCAACAAAAAAGGCCAAAGTGTACTGGATATGGCCGTCATCGGTGGAGGCGCATCGGTGGTAGAAAAGCTACTGGCAAGGAATCCACCAAAAGATATACTGCAGCACGCCTTTAAGACATCCCTTAACAAAGGGTCCTATTATTTGGTGCCAAAACTTTTGGCGGCGGGTGCTGAGGCGAAGGATCCTCAATTGTTATTTTTGGCCTTGGAAGGGGGGGAATGGGAGACCCTGCGGTTATTGTTGGCGCAGGGGCTGGATCCCAATGTGAAGAACCCTAAGGGACAACGCACACCTCTGCAGGTTGCCTTTCGTAATGGTAAACCGGAGTTAGTAAGGCTGCTATTGCAATATGGTGCGGATGTCAGCGCGATCAGCGAAGACGATCTGCAGTATGGTGACCTGCTAGATGAAGATGATGGCAAGCCATTGCTGGAATTACTGATCGTTGCCGGCCTGAAGCCGGATATCCAGATCTACGGAGAGAGCTTGTCTAGCATTCTGCAAGAAAATGATGAACAGGAGCTGCTTGCGTTGTTGAAGGAGCCTCATGGTGAAGGTTGCCTGGCGGTCGATAGCCCATTGACTGGAACACGTCTCACTGACCAGCGTAAGGCCTTGGTCGGACGTTGGCAACGTAAGGATGAAGATGATATGGGCGAGCTGTATATATTGGCTGAGAATGGTCAGGCCCAGAGGGAAGTGGATGTCTTTGGTGTGCAGAAGACACGAGGGACCTGGGAATTGCGCGACAGCCATTTCGAGTTCCACTCCGTGCGAGATGGTAAGCCAAATGTTCAGCGTCTGGGGGTCCACTGCATCGACGATGATATGTTTATTATGGGCAATGATAATGAGTCAATGGTCTTCACCCGTGTAGAAGGTGAGGCGGTACTGCCGGAGGAGAGTTCAGAGCCAACAGATACTCTGGGTCCGGTGGGTGACAAGCTCACTGCTGAACAGGCTGCGAAGCTGCTGGCGCATCTGCAATGTTATGCCAGAAGCTACACCAGCGACGAAGAGCGTACAGCGGCCTTGAACATCTATATAGAGTCCTCCGGCATCAGGAGCCAGGAGGAGTTGATGTCCAAACTTGCCCCCTTTATGCAGGACAAAACATTTCAACAGAATAACATCATGACCCTGATGGCAGAGATGGTTAAATGTAAGCAGAACTTGCCCAACGTGACGTCAAAAAAGGCAGAGAAGTCTCAAGATGAAGCCACTGTGGATGTTAAGCAGAAGCCCGAACCAGGCATTCAACAAAATGTGGAAAAGGTAGTAGATCTATCGAAACTGTTGCGGCGTACCTGGTGCCTGTACGAGACGGAAGCCAATGGTCACAACAGTGCTGAAAAGACCAATATCACCTTCATGTCAGACGGTAAATACGACTGGAATGCAGGTTCGGTAAACAAGACAGGTAATTGGAGCATCTCTGAGACAACACTGGAACTGAAAGATGTGGGTAGCTTTACGGTCATGCAAAAGGATATAGGTGTTTTGGAATTTCAGGGAACCAGTATATGGAGGCTGAAAAAAGGGGTTTGTGCCCAGTGAAGGTATGAATAATTCCATGGCATAGGATTTGCATTTTACTGACCAGAGAAACCGTTTCAATTGAGGTCAGTATATGAGCAGCCTGTTTCCAATAGATTTTAACTTGGATTTTGCGCAGTCCGGCCAGAACCCTGTTATCACTCCGAGTGATTGTGCAACCGGTTGTTCTGACAAGCTTTTTCAACACATACTGGCAGACGAGAATCTCGTGTCCGATATCATGGCGCAGCTGAAAGAGGCCTTGCCGGATGAGCTCTATGCCCAGATCGAAGAGATGGTGCAATCCGGCAATGGATTGCCGCTGGCGGCAATATTTTCCATGGAATCTCCACTATTTAAGCAGGATATGTCAGAACTCCCACAGTTCATACAGGATGCTGTCATGCAGAATGGAGGTCAAATTTCCGATATCGTTGCCTCCGCTCTGAAATCAGGTGAAGCGAGGCCACAAACACTAGGTGGAGAACAGACAGGGCGGACCATGGATAACTTGGTTCGCAGTATCAGCGATTCGCTGGCGCAGGTTTCGACTAAAAGTGAAGATACAAGTACAGCGATTGGCAAGCAGATTCAGGAACTTTTGACATCTACCAAGGCAGAGTTGGTGGCTGCAGGTCCCGGTTCCAAGGTAATCCTTCCCACATCATCCAGTAGTGATGGCCTGGTTACATCTAACATCGCAATAGGTACGGCCATCAACGGCTTGGCACAATTGTCTAATTTCCAGGTAAATAGCGGGTTACCCTCACCACCTCCGATAACGGTACCGATGGGTGAAGAGGCATGGGGACAAGCCATGGGTGAACGCATCATGTGGATGATGGGTAAAGGTATACAGGGGGCGTCTATACGCATTAACCCTCCAGAACTTGGCCCTATACAGGTTCAGTTATCAGTTAAAAATGATCAGGCCAGTGTCCACATGTTGGTTCAGCATGGAGTGGTAAAAGAGGCATTGGATGCATCGATACCACGCCTGCGTGATATGTTGCACGAAAGTAATATGCATCTGGTGAATGTCGATGTGAGTCACCGCGAAAGTCCTGATCAAAGCAGCAGTTCATGGTTGTACAGCCAGGATCAACGTGAGCAGATGGAGCGCTTTATACAAGATCAGGAGATGGCAACCCAAATTGAGGAAGAGGTTTCAAGATATCATCGTAGTACAGGTCTTCTGGATGATTACGCTTAGAAATCCACTCAGTCAGTATTTCCCACAGCTTTATCCCTGAGTTGAGACCTGTGATATGGTAATCGCTATATCGCGGGGCTAATATCCCATGCAAACCCAGACAAACATCTAGCAGTGCTGGTTGTTCAGCTAGTATGATATTGTCTATTAGATATTTACTTTGGAGATAGACGCATGCTATTGATCAGGCTGCTTATTTTCGCTGTATTAGTTACCATTGGTGCAGCTTTTGCGTTGAATAACAGCGACACTGTTACCTTAAGTTATTACTTCGGGACACAAGAGATGCCGCTTTCACTGTTGTTGATTTTTACCCTGATCGTCGGTGCTATTGTTGGTATTTTATCTGCAACCGTAGCTATCCTGAGGCTAAAGCGAGAAAATGCTTCTCTACGCCGTAAAGCAAAAGTGGTAACCGAAGAAGTTGAGAACCTGCGGGCTCTTCCTCTCAAGGAGTGATTTTTCCATGATGGAGCTTTTAATCTTACTCTTGCCAGTAGCCGCCGCATCTGGTTGGTTGGCGGCAAGGCGTAGTTATAGTAAGGGTAAGCATTTTCATACTGGTCGTAACATTGACTATTTCAAGGGTCTTAATTTTCTTCTGAATGAGCAGCCGGATAAGGCTATTGATGTGTTTATTCAGATGTTGGAGGTGGATAGCGAAACGGTCGAGACACACTTGGCACTGGGTAACCTGTTTCGACGTCGGGGTGAAGTGGATCGGGCGATACGCATTCATCAAAACCTGATCGCAAGACCGACCCTGCAGCCGGAGCATCGTGCTCAGGCGCTACTGGAGTTGGGCCAGGATTATATGCGCGCCGGTCTGTATGATCGTGCTGAGAGCCTGTTTCAGGAACTCACAGAATCCAATCTACATAGAGAACAGGCCTTGGCTAGTCTGTTATTGATCTATGAAAAGGAGAAGGAGTGGAACAAATCCCTAGAGATTGCCAATAAGCTGGAATCCATTACCGGAGAACAGCTGAACAATCAGCGTGCCCACTACTATTGCGAGATGGCTGACGATGCCTATAGTTCGGCCGATCTGAAACTTGCGTCGGAGTATCTGAAAAAGGCTCAGGGATGTAATAAAAATTCGGTAAGGGCGGCCATCCTGCTGGGAGAGATGGAGAAAGCGAAGGGTAGTTACAAAACCGCAATAAAGACGTTTAAGAATGTTGCAGAGAACAATCCGATATACCTTTCGGTAATACTTCCGTCATTACTGGATTGTTATGAGGCCGTCGAAGATAAAACAGCATTCAGGGATTTTTTACAAAGACTTGTTAAGGCCTATAACGGTTTTACCGAGACTACTATGTTGAGCCAGATAATCCGGGATGAGGATGGTGATACAGCTGCAGCACAGTTTCTAAAAGAACATTTAAAGAAAAATCCAAGCCTGGATGGGTTGTACCGGCTGGTATCTCTGGAACCGGACAAGGAGTGTATAAGCTCATCGGAGATGTCGCATTTGTTAAGGGTACTGTTGGAAAGATTGGTTGAGGAGAATCCGGGATATAAATGCACCACCTGTGGCTTTGCCGCAAAGACCATGCACTGGCAGTGTCCTAGCTGTAATAAGTGGGGCAGCATACAACCTGTACAAACGATTGTTTAAAAGAGGTGAGATGGAGTGACGTTAGAATATATTGGGCCACGTATTATTGTTGCATTGGATTATCCTGATGCAGGTGCGGCGATGGAGTTGGTTTCTGGTCTAGATCCAAAACGATGCCGGTTGAAGATTGGCAAAGAGATGTTTACCAGATTCGGTCCATTATTTGTTGAACAGTTGGTTGGTAGAGGATTTGATGTTTTTTTGGATCTAAAATTTCACGATATCCCCAATACGGTAGCTGCCGCCTGTGCTGCCGCCGCTGATCTTGGGGTATGGATGACTAATGTTCATGCATCGGGTGGCCGCAAGATGATGGAAGCAGCAAGTACAAGACTGCAACAGTTGCAGCAATCGCCACTATTGGTAGCAGTTACTATCCTTACTAGTCTAGACCAGGCTGATATTGCAGAGATAGGCTATCCAGGCACTCCTGTGGAAAACGTTCTTAGATTGGCTCAACTAGCAGATAGTTCTGGGATGGATGGTATAGTTTGTTCGCCTCAAGAAGCAAAAGATGTAAGGACTAAGGTTAGAGAGGACTTTCGTTTGGTAACTCCAGGGGTAAGGCCTTCATCTTCGTCTCAAGATGATCAGAAGAGGATTATGAGTCCGATAGATGCGTTAACAGCTGGTTCAGATTATCTGGTTATAGGAAGGCCAATTACTAAGGCACCTGATCCAATGCGGGTTATTATGGATATCCAATCTGAGATTGGATCGCTTTAGGGGTTGTATCAAACACATACCTAGTTAATAATTTACGCGTGAGAGAGTTGTCACCGGGATTGGTGATCTAAGAATAGAATTCATGGAGGAATTGGTATGAATACCTTTCGGATTTTTTTTGTCGCGTTCCTTTTTACATCATTTCCTGTATTCGCTACGTCTGTTTTACCAGGCGATTTGATTATTAGTGAGGTTATGGCTAACCCTGATGCTGTTTCTGATGCGAATGGCGAATGGTTTGAACTTTATAATCTTACCGGGAATAGTCTTAACCTGAACGGTCTGGTTCTATCTGATAACGGTACCGACTACCATGAGATTGGTGATCTTGTTATCGAGCCGTTTGGATATTTGGTGCTAGGGAGGAATAGTGATTCAAACACAAATGGCAACTATATCGCAGACTACGAATATTCGAGTTTCATTTTGGGAAACCTCGACGATGAAATAATCATATCCAATGCAGGCTTAGAGATAGTACGTCTTGAGTATTTCAAAGGATTTGCTGTAGCGGGTGGGAGTCAGGAGTTATCAGGTATGGTCAGTTTTCCTCTGGATAATACAGATTACACTTATAGTAGGAGCATCTTTGGCAATGGAGACTTTGGGACCCCAGGACAACCAGGAGATTCAACTTGGGAGCTTGCGAACCAACCAGTACCTGTCCCTGCTGCAGTATGGTTTTTTGGTTCTGGCCTAGTTTGGCTGTTTGGAGTAAAGAAAAAAAGGCCTGCAATTTATGCAGACCTTAGTAGCAGCTTATAGCATTGCCTAGTAATAAGGTGATATACACTGGCGCCTTGGGCCATAGTAGGGTTGAAATGTGTTGTCATATGCGCGATATGAGCGATACCTGTTGTAACACCAACTTACATGGTCGTTTCCATAGTAATTGTTTTGATAATTTCTGCGTTGGTTTTGGTTATACAGAATGGTGCCTAGGGCTATGGCGCCCAGGGCAATAGCGGTATTCCTTCTGCCTTTGCTACCAACTTTGATATATGAATCATCATAGTAAGATGTCGCTTCACTGCTGACTCTCTGGTCACCGTAGGTCTGTTGTGCACTGACGCTATCAGCAGAGATACCCATAACCAGGAGTGCAGATAAAGCACTGGGGTAAAGTGATCTTAATCTGCTCATTGAACTCTCCCTATACCATTTAGGTTTGCCCAACCAATACATTAAAAGTGTAGAACAGCAAATGGATTTTCGCTGTATGGATGTAGGTAAGATGCTAGCGTGGCTGTGTGTGGCAGTTAACTTAATGATACATATGAATTTATTTAGGGAATTAAAGCCCTGCCATAGAAGGTTTTGTCAGCTTTGTTTTAGGATGCGTTGTTTGTCGCGTTGCCAGTCACGTTCTTTATCAGTGGCTCGTTTGTCATGTAGTTTTTTTCCTTTAGCCAGGCCGATCTCCAGCTTGGCTATACCCTTTTTCCAGTACATGGCAAGAGGAACCAGGGTGTAGCCACGACGCTCCACCAATCCTATAAGTTTGTCTAGCTCATTGCGGTGCATAAGGAGTTTGCGGGTACGTACCGGATCGGTATGAATATGTTTCGAGGCGGTAGGTAGGGGCGTTATATGTGCCCCAAATAGAAAAGCTTCCCCTTCTTTAATGGTTACGTAGCTCTCTTTTAATTGCAGTCGACCTTCACGCAAGCTTTTTGCTTCCCACCCCTGCAGGACTACACCTGCTTCATAGCGTTCTTGTATGAAATACTCGTGTTTGGCCTTTTTGTTAAGGGCTATGGTGCTGCCTTGGTTCCCGGCCTTCTTTTTTGCTTTCTTTGCCATGGCAGGCATTTTACGAACTTTTGTCCCATAAACCAGTATATAGGGCCAAAAAAGTTTCGACCTTGTCCTTGGGCGTATTTTAATTGAGAATACATGGCGACCTGGGGAGATCATAGGAAAAGAATATGACAGAACGCACCTCGATTCATGGCCAGTGGTCAAATCGTCTAATGTTTATCTTGGCCGCTACCGGATCAGCGGTTGGTCTGGGCAACATCTGGAAATTTCCCTACATCACTGGTGAGAATGGCGGCGGCGCATTCGTGGCGGTTTATCTGGTATGTATTGCCATAGTAGGCATTCCTATCATGATGGCTGAGATTATGCTAGGTCGTAGAGGGCGCCAAAGCCCGATCAATACCATGCGCTCGCTTGCAACTGCAGAGAATGCCGGAAAGAGATGGGTATTGTTGGGTTGGGGTGGGGTGATAGCAGGTTTTCTTATCCTATCCTATTATAGCGTGATTGCAGGCTGGGCCCTTTCATATGTTGTGCGTACCGCAGCAGGAATATTTAATGGGGTTACTGCGGATGGTGTGCAGAGTATATTTAGCGGATTGGTTAGGGATCCTGAGCGTCTTTTGGCCTGGCATACACTATTCATGGTAATGTGCATGGTTGTTGTGGCCAGAGGTGTGCGGCATGGACTGGAAAAGGCTGTACGTATCCTCATGCCTGCCTTGTTTGTCCTGCTATTAGTTATGCTCGGTTATGCCTATAACACAGGCGCATTTCAACAGGGGCTGGATTTTCTCTTTACTCCTGACTTCACCAAAGTGTTCTACAAGTGCGAGATCCTGAATGAAGTGAAAGATTGTTCATTCAATGGAGGACCGATGCTGATAGCGATGGGGCACGCATTCTTCACCCTTAGCCTTGGTATGGGTGCGATAATGGTATATGGCTCTTACATGCCGCAGAAAAGCTCTATTACAGCCGCCGCGCTTATGATAGCAGTGCTGGATACCGTCGTAGCCCTGATGGCAGGTATGGCTATCTTTCCCATTGTGTTTGCCAACGGCCTTGAGCCTGGGTCAGGACCCGGACTTATCTTTCAGACATTGCCAATAGCTTTTGGGGCCATGCCTGGTGGTATTCTTTTTGGGACACTCTTTTTCATTCTGTTGGTTTTTGCGGCTTGGACATCAGGCATTTCTTTGATTGAGCCTGCGGTAGCCTGGCTGGTAGAAAACAGGAGTATGAGTAGGATTAGGGCGTCAATTTGGGTGGGGATATCGGTATGGTTACTTGGTCTGGGAACCGTATTTTCATTCAATATCTGGTCGGGAGAGGAATTTCAACTATTCGGAAAGACTTTTTTTGACCTGCTAGATTATCTTACGGCTAATATAATGTTACCACTCGGCGGTCTACTCATAGCTATATTTGCTGGTAGATTTATGACCAAAGCCTCATCGGTGGACGAGTTTAATATGGGAGACGGCATTAGATACGGCATTTGGTGGTTTCTGATCAGATATGTTACGCCGGTCGCAGTGGTTATCGTATTTTTAAATGCAATTGGAGTTGTTGGTTGAGTGTGGTTAAAAAATCAGCCCTGGTCATGTATTCTGCCAGGCAGATGTTTGATCTGGTAAATGATGTAGAATCATACCCTGAATTTCTACCCTGGTGCAGTTCCACCACACTGTTGTCACGTACCGCAGACATGGTATGTGCAGAACTTGAAGTGTCCAGGATAGGAATAAGCCAACGGTTTTCCACCTGTAATAGGATGGTCCCGGGTGAGTATATGGAAATTGAATTGGTCGAAGGGCCATTTAAGCATCTCAGAGGTAGATGGGATTTTAGGCCCCTGCGAGCAGATGCATGCAAGGTGGAATTGGAGCTGGACTTCGATTTTTCTGGAAAGTTAATAAATGCCGCTTTCGGGACGGTGTTTCATCAGGTTGCAAACACGCTAGTTGATGCATTCTGTAAAAGAGCTGAAGAGGTATATGGTAGTGAAAGAGCCAATTGAAGTAGAAGTTGCATACGCAACGCCGGAAGAACAGGTGATTATGAAGATCGCAGGAGAGAAGGGTATGGATATAAAGTCCGCTATCATTCAATCTAAGATTAGCGAAAAATTTCCGGAGATCGATTCGGAGAACGCCAAGGTGGGTATTTACGGTAAAACAGTAACGTTAGACCATGTTCTTTGCACCGGTGATAGAGTTGAGATCTACCGAGAACTTATTGCTGACCCTAAGGCGGCGCGTAAGAAGAAGGCAGCGAAGAAGGATGAATGAAAGACAGAGTAGTTGATGGTTAGCCCAGAGGATGAAAGCCGTCCATTTAGGTGGCAGGCTTTCAGTATGTCCGCTATTTATACTTGGTAATATTCTCTATACCACTCCACAAACTTTGCGATGCCCTCCTCAACGGTTGTGGCTGGTTTATAACCTGTATCATCTACTAATGCTTCTACGTTGGCGTAGGTGTCAGGTACATCACCGGGCTGTAGTGGAAGCAGATTCTGCTCAGCCTTTTTTCCAAGGCAATCCTCTAGAACAGCTATGTAATGCTTAAGTTCAATTGGGTTGTTGTTACCGATGTTGTATAGGCGATATGGAGCAGTGCTGGTGGCAGAGTCTGGGTTAGATCCGTTCCAATCCGGATTGGGTTCAGCGATCTTATCAAGGGTTCTTATAACGCCTTCTACTATATCATCGATATATGTGAAGTCACGGCGATGGTTTCCATAGTTGAAAACATTTATCGGTTCGCCGGCAAGTATGCTCTTGGTAAATAGGAATAGCGCCATATCTGGACGTCCCCATGGTCCATATACGGTAAAGAAACGTAGTCCGGTTGCAGGAAGCTGATAGAGATGGCTGTAAGTGTGGGCCATGAGTTCATTAGCCTTTTTAGTGGCAGCGTACAGACTCAAAGGGTGGTCCACATTGTCATGCACAGAGAATGGCATGTTGGTGTTGGCTCCATAGACAGAGCTGCTAGAAGCGTATACCAGATGTTCTACGTCGTTGTGCCTGCATCCCTCGAGTATGTTTCCAAATCCAACTAGATTGGTGTCGATATAGCTTTGTGGGTTTTCTATGGAATACCTAACTCCCGCCTGGGCTGCGAGATTTACTACGCGATGAGGTTTATGTTTAGCGAAGGCCTCTGCCACCGCTTGTCTGTCCTCCAAGTTGATACGCAGATCGGTATAACCAGGATGATCAAGGGTACGGGCAAGACGCGCCTTTTTCAGGTTTATATCATAATAGTCATTGAGGCAGTCAAGGCCTATTACTTCATCTCCGCGTTCAAGCAGACGTAGTGATAATGCAGAACCTATGAAGCCAGCGCTTCCTGTAACCAATACCTTCATGCTTTTAAAATACTCCAATAAATTCTCTAAAGACGTCCGTCTACCATGTTTTTCGGTAGGATATTTTTAACATCGTATAGAATCGAGTTGTCAGTGCCAAATTGGCGAATCTTTTCAGCACCTAGTTGCTTAAATTCCTCATGCGCGACTGCGAGGACAACAGCTTGATAGTGGTCTTTTTCAGGGTTTTTGATAAGTTCTATGCCATATTCCTTGCTAGCCTCTTCTGCATCTGCCCATGGGTCGTAAACATCTACATTAATACCGTAGCTCTCGAATTCAGGTATCATATCGGCAACCTTGGTATTACGCAGATCATTGCAGTTCTCTTTGAAGGTGAGGCCGAGGATAAGGACATTGCTGTCGGCAACTGACAGTCCATTCTGGATCATCATCTTTACGATTACGCTGACAATGTATCTTCCCATACCGTCGTTGATGCGGCGACCGGATAAGATTACTTCTGGTTGATGTCCGATAGACTGGGCTTTGTGTGTTAGATAATATGGGTCTACCCCAATACAGTGCCCACCTACTAAACCAGGACGGAAGGGGAGGAAATTCCATTTGCTGCCTGCTGCCTCCAATACCTCTAGTGTGTCTATGCCCATGCGATTGAAAATGATGGCAAGCTCGTTTATCAATGCAATGTTTAGGTCTCGTTGAGTGTTTTCTATAACCTTGGCCGCTTCCGCAACCCTAATGTTGCTGGTCTTATGTGTGCCTGCGGTTATGATGCTGCGATAAAGTTCGTCAATGAAGTCGGCACACTCATTGGTGGAGCCCGAGGTTACCTTAATAATATTAGGTAGCCGATGTTCTTTGTCGCCAGGGTTGATCCGTTCCGGGCTATAGCCTACAAAAAAATCCTGGTTGAATGTTAAGTTGGAATTGGTTTCCAGGATAGGGACACATATTTCCTCTGTGGCACCTGGGAAAACCGTAGATTCGTAGATAACGATATCGCCATGATTTAGGATTTTTCCAACTGTGTTGCTGGCGGAGATGATCGGTTTTAAGTCTGGCTGCTTATGCTCATCAATAGGTGTAGGAACAGTAACTATATATACGTTGCAATCCTTGAGCTGAGCGACTTGATCTGAATATGTTAGATTTAAAGCGTGTGACAGGTCTTCAGGTTCAACCTCAAGGGTAGAGTCTTTACCATTCAGAAGCTCGTTGATACGTTTTTTGTTGATGTCGAAACCAACAGTAGGGTATTTTTTACCGAACTCCACCGCTAGTGGCAGTCCTACATAACCTAGGCCTATAACAGCAATCTTTGCTTTTGTTAGCGTAAACATATTATCTTTGATCCATGCTCTGTTCTTGTTCTATCTGTCCGGTTGGGTCAGGGCAGGTCTACAGGAGCAGTCGGTTGCCAATCTTCCGCTCTGTGTTCTACCACTACAGCAGTATATATGCCTCCACGTACATTGAATTTTGCCGTTAGACGCATAAATCTTGGTTTTGTCGCCGCGACCAGATCTTGATGGATTCGGTTGGTGACATCTTCGTGAAATGCCCCTTCGTCACGAAAAGACCAGACATACATTTTGAGTGATTTAAGCTCCACACAGAGTCTATCCGGTATATATTCCAAGAGCAGCTCAGCAAAATCCGGCTGACCGGTTTTGGGGCAGAGACAGGTGAATTCCGGTACCTGAATTCGGATGGTGTAATCATTTTTCTGCTGAGGGTTTTCAAAGACCTCCAGCTCTTTCGTAGGTTTGGTCGGCATATCGGTAAAATAGGGTGTTTTAAGGAATTTGGTTGCTGATTATACGTAACAACAGACAACTACTCCATTGCAGATTAGATACGGTTTTATCTTTGTGGGGATATATTTCAGACAATTTAGATGGAGAAAAACATGATTAAATATTTAACGTATAGATATTGGCCAATAAAACAATAAATAACAGAATTAACAATAGGATACAGGATATATTTAATGTAAATAATCTTTCAAAAGAAGCTTGTGCATAGCACCCTCAAACTGTATCTTTAGCGCCTATGCGTTTGGAGAAAATAAAACTAGCTGGATTCAAGTCCTTTGTAGACCCAACCACAGTAAATATCCCTAGTAATCTGTTCTGTATCGTGGGGCCAAATGGTTGTGGAAAGTCAAATATCATTGATGCCGTACGCTGGGTGATGGGCGAAAGCTCCGCCAAGATGCTGCGTGGTGAATCTATGGCTGATGTCATATTTAATGGATCATCCAGCAGAAAACCGGTAGGTTCAGCCAGTATAGAGCTGATATTTGATAACAGCGATGGTGGTGCTGGTGGCCAGTATGCCAAATACAGCCAGATATCAGTAAAGCGCCAGGTTCATCGAGACGGTCAGTCCAATTATATGATGAACGGTGTGCGCTGCCGACGCCGGGATATCACAGACTTGTTCCTGGGGACAGGTTTGGGACCGCGCAGTTATTCCATCATAGAGCAGGGCATGATTTCACGCCTGATCGAGGCCAAACCAGAAGATCTGCGCTCATTCCTGGAAGAGGCGGCCGGTATCTCCAAGTATAAAGAGCGTCGCCGTGAGACAGAGAATCGCATAAAACGAACCAGGGAAAACCTTAGTAGAATAGATGACTTAAGAGAAGAAGTTGGAAAACAACTTCAACGTCTAAAAAGACAATCTGCCACTGCAGAGAGGTATAAGGTACTAAAACAGCAGGAACGTCAGATGAAGGCCGAGTTATTGGCCCTGCGCTGGCAGGAATTGCGCGATGAACTTAAGGGTAAAGATAAAAAACTTCAGGAGCAGACCACAGCGATGGAGGCAGCGCTGGCGAAACAGCGCCATCTTGAGGCAGAGATTGAGCAGGAGAGGGAGCAACATAATGAGGCCAATGATGGGTTCAACTCAGTACAGGGTAGATACTACGCGGTTGGTGCTGAGATAGCTCGTCTGGAACAGGCCATTAAGTATGCTGAAGAGGTGAGAGAGCAGCAGGCATTTGATCTAGAGCAGACTGAACAGGCATGGCAGGAGTCCGTGGACCACCAGCAGCAGGATAGCCAGCGGTTGCAGGAGATTAAACGTATACTTGATGACGAAGCGCCACATTTACTGGAGGCTCGAGAACTGGAGCAGCTCGCGGCAGATAAACTGGCCCTAGCTGAACAGGAGTTGACGGCATGGCAGACTGAGTGGGATGAGTTCAATCGGCGTGCTGCAGAGCCCGCCCAGGCCGCTCAGGTTGAGAGGACCAGAATTAACCAGCTGGAACAGCAGGAAAAGAACCACCAAGTTCGTCTGGAACGTCTTGAAGCAGAACTGAAACTCCTGAAAGAGCTGGGAGAAGATCAGGAGATCGCAGGGTTTCAACAGCAGGAGCAACAATATCAGGAGCAGGTAACAACACTTCAGGGGCGGCTTGCTCAGTCTGCAGAACAGATAACTACCATCCGTCAAGATAGTACCCGTTTGCAGCAGGGACAAAATGAGGTCCAGGCCGAACTGCAGCAAGTTACTGGTCGTCTTTCTTCTTTGGAAACCTTACAGGAAGCGGCTCTAGGTAACAGGGGAGAAGATACGGCCCAATGGTTGGAGAGGCACCAGCTTGATAAGGCCTCCAGGTTAGCCGAGAAGATAGAGGTAGAAAGTGGTTGGCAAAGGGCTGTTGAAATGGTGCTCGGGTTTCATCTGCAGGCAATCTGCACCGATACGATCGCTGGTGTTACCTCAGATATAGACACGTTGCAGAATGGTGTCATTACACTATTTGATACTAGCCACGGTAATAGCCATGAATCGGCAGATGACTCATTGGCTAAGAAGGTAAAGGCGCCTTGGGATTTAACGCCGTTACTGTTTGGAGTGAAGGTTGTAGATGATCTACCCGGTGCCATCGCCTTGCGTCCTTCTCTAAGACCAGGAGAGTCTGTCATCACCAAGAGCGGGATATGGGTTGGTAGGAGTTGGTTGCGTTTAAACCGAGAGTCTGAAGAGACCTCCGGAGTGCTGGAACGGGAGCAGGAGATCCGTGAATTGGTCAACAGGAAGTCGAAGCTTCAGGAAAGAGCCGATGGGTTGATTAGAGATATTGAAGATGGCAAGCAAAAACTGCAGCAGGCGGAACAGGCTAGAGAGGAGATTCAGGGTCAACTGAACCGTGTGAATGCCGAACTGTCTGATATTCGTTCCAAGCTGAGCGGTCATATGGCACGAATTGACCAACAGAAGCAGCGATATGACGATATCTCAAAAGAGATTAGTGAACTCCATGATCATCAGCGTAGCGAAAAAGAACAGGTCGTACAGGCTCGCTCTAAGTTGCAATCAGCGTTGGCTGAGATGGAGTCACATACGGAACAACGTGAGCAGCTAATTAAACGTAGAGATGATCTGAGATCCCAACATACGGATATCAGAGAGGAGGCCATTGATCTTCGCAGTAAGGCCCACGCCATAGCTCTGCGTATAGAGTCCATGCGTTCTTCCCAGCAGTCTCTGGAGCAGAATCTAGAGCGCATTCGGGGACAGATCAGTAAACTCTCAAGTCGTCGGGAAGAGTTACAATCCGCAATAAAGGAGAGTCATACGCCGCAGGAACAGAACAAAACTGATCTGGAACAACAGCTCAAATTAAGGATTGGTATAGAGAGCGAAATGCAGGCTGCACGCAATAAGCTGGATGAAATAGATGTCGCCTTGCGCAAGCATGAACAGGAACGTAGTGAGGCGGAGCAGAATGTTCAGCAGGAGAGAGACGTTCTGGAACAGGGACGACTGCAGCACCAGGAGGTTCTGGTCAGATTCAAGACTATTGATGAGCAGATCAACGAATCAGGCTTCAAGCGCGATGAACTGATAGAGAATCTGGCGGAAGAGGCCACTATAGAAAAATGGAAAGAGGATCTGGAGAAGATGGATCTACGTATCCGGCGTCTTGGACCGATAAACCTGGCTGCCATTGATGAGTACCAGGAGCAGTCTGAGCGCAAGGAGTATCTGGATGCACAGCATGATGATGTGAGCAAATCATTGGATACATTGGAAAACGCCATACGTAAGATCGATCGGGAGACCCGCACCAGGTTCAAAGAGACCTTCGATAAAGTGAATACCGGCCTCCAGGAGAAGTTCCCACTGTTGTTTGGAGGTGGTCACGCCTATTTACAGCTAACGGGAGATGACCTGCTGGACACCGGTGTTACAGTGATGGCTCGCCCACCAGGTAAACGTAATTCCAGTATTCATTTGCTCTCAGGCGGTGAAAAGGCCTTGACTGCGGTCGCGCTTGTGTTTGCCATATTCAGCCTTAATCCATCTCCATTCTGTATGTTGGACGAGGTAGATGCACCTCTGGACGATGCCAACGTCGGTCGCTATTGCGATATGGTGAAGTCGATGTCAGATCATGTGCAGTTTATATTCATAACCCATAATAAGATCACAATGGAAATGGGTAAACATCTGACCGGCGTAACCATGCATGAGGCCGGGGTGTCCAGGTTGGTCTCCGTTGATCTGGATGAGGCAGCCATGATGGCAGCAAGTTAGGTTTTGCTTCAGTGATAAAATATTTGAACCCAGTTAAATAAAACGACACTAATCGTTATTAACAAAAAACTTGACCGTGGTATGCTTGATTATGTAGTTGTGCAACAGGCTTACACTTAAGAGGCTGGAATACAAATTAATGGAAGCGGACATCCTACGTTTAATCTTGTTCCTGGTCGGGGCTGCTGTTATTTTTGGCATCTACGCTGCCGATCGCTATAAGCGAGGCACGCAGGATGGGCCAGGTCGAGACTGGACGCATCAATCTAATGGCGAAGCCAGTGATCATATAGAACCACATTGGGATAGGCTATATGAACCGGAAGACGATTACGACGACCAGCTGGACGATGATTCTGGGTTCGATGATAGCGACGACCCATATCTATCAGAAGAAGATGATGAATATGTCCCTGACCAGCTGGATGATGCCATCCATAGCGAACTGGAGCAGCTAGGGGAGATTATCCACGAAGAGCACAGGCACCAACCCAGAGTCAGCAGGAGCATCCAAGAGGATGAGATGCCTAAGGAGCAGATGTCCATCTCCTTCCTGACTCGAGACATGCGAAAGGATAGTCCGGGTGATGAGGGTGCCAGTCTACCTACTAAGATCATTCAACTGAATATTGTTCCTCATGATGGTATGTTTTACGGTGATGACATCCTATATGTCGCCCATGAGGTTGGTCTGGAGCCTGGTGAGATGAACATTTTTCATCACTATGGCGACGATTTGGATAGTCAGCATGCCATATACAGTATGGCTAGCATGGTAGAGCCAGGGGTCTTTCCGATGGATGATATGGATGATTTTTCCACACCAGGATTGGCACTGTTTACCCAATTACCTGGGCAAAAAGATGGCCTCACCATCTTTACCGAGATGCTTCATGTCGCCGAACGACTGGCAAATCTGTTGGAGGGAGAGTTGAGAGATGATACTCACAGTGCACTGACCAAACAGACCATAAGCCATATGCGTGAAGATATTCAGGAATATCACCGTCAGTTGCAACTGGCGCGCAGCAAGAGATGAACAAAACAGGTTCCGATCAGGAACGCATCCAACAGCTTAGGGCAGAGATAAACCGTCACAACTATCTCTACTATGTACTGGATGAACCACATATACCGGATAGCGAATATGACCGCCTGATGCGAGAGCTTCAGAGCATAGAAGCCAGCAATCCAGATCTGATTACCCCAGATTCACCCACTCAACGGGTCGGCGCAGAACCCCTAAAGGCCTTTTTCGAAGTCAGGCACCGCCTGCCAATGCTCTCTCTGGACAACGCTTTTAGCGATGAAGAGTTTGAAGGCTTTGAGCGTAGGGTAAAAGAACGCCTGGAAATAGATGGAGAGGTTATCTATTGCGGTGAACCGAAATTAGACGGACTTGCTGTTAGCCTGCGTTACGAAAAAGGTGTGCTAGTACAGGCGGCGACCCGAGGCGATGGCTCTCAGGGTGAAGACGTGACCCACAATGTACGTACTATTCAGTCGGTACCCTTACGACTACTAGGTGAGGATTGGCCTGATGTTCTCGAGGTGCGTGGTGAGGTGTTCATGCCCAAAGCCGGTTTTGAACGCTTTAATACTCAGGCACGTAAGACGGGAGAGAAAGAGTTTGTCAATCCGCGCAATGCCGCAGCCGGCAGTCTGCGCCAACTAGACCCACAGATCACTGCGACCCGTCCACTAGATATGTTCTGCTATGGTTTCGGTGAAATAGAAGGTGGCCCGTTGGCAGAAACCCATAGTGCTGGCATAGCCAAGTTAGGTCAGTGGGGATTACGTGTATCTCCTGAACTCAAGACCTTGATTGGAAAAAGGCAGTGCAAAGCGTATTTTGACCGGATCGCTGATCGTCGTGACAGCCTGGAATATGATATTGATGGCGTTGTGTTCAAAGTAGATAGGCTATCTGATCAAGAGAGGCTGGGATTTGTAGCCCGTAGTCCACGCTGGGCCATAGCATGGAAATTCCCAGCACAGGAGGAGCTGACCATAGTAGAATCCATCCAATTTCAGGTGGGTCGCACTGGTGCCATTACCCCGGTAGCTCGTCTTAAACCGGTATTCGTTGGCGGTGTTACCGTTAGCAACGCGACCCTGCACAATATGGACGAGGTGGCAAAGAAAGATGTCAGGGTGGGAGACACGGTGTTTGTGCGACGAGCCGGGGATGTGATACCAGAGGTTGTACGGATTCTGCCGGAGAGACGTGAAGCTAATACCAAACCAGTTCAGTTGCCAGCACATTGCCCTGAGTGTGGATCAGATGTCATCAAACCAGAAGGTGAGGCGGTCGCCCGTTGTAGCGGAGGACTATTCTGCTCAGCCCAGCGTAAGGAGGCGATTAAACACTTTGCTTCGCGGCGCGCCCTGGATATTGAAGGTCTGGGTGATAAGCTGGTAGAAGCGATTGTGGACCGGGGTATGGTGCATGACCTAGCAGATATATATAGCCTTACCCATGAGCAATATGCAGGACTCGAGCGCATGGGAGACAAGTCGGCGCAGAATCTGCTTCGGGCCTTGGAGAAGAGTAAACATACTACTCTGGCAAGATTTCTTTTTGCTCTAGGTATCCGTGAAGTGGGTGAGGTTACCGCTTCCGCTCTAGCCAGCCACTTTCGCGATCTGGAGGCTATCAAAAGTGCCGATACAAAAGAGCTAAGCTCCATAGAAGGGATAGGCCCGATCATGGCCGAGCATATTGTCGCCTTTTTCAACCAGTCTCACAATTTGGAGGTGATACAGAAGCTGTTGGATACTGGGGTGTATTGGGATGAGGTTGTGGCGCCTGCGGTAGACGCCCGGATACTTAGCGAAAAAAGCATTGTGATCACGGGCACCTTGAGTCGTCCACGTTCTGAGATCAAGGACGAGCTGCAGGCCTTGGGTGCTAAGGTGACAGGCAGTGTCTCTAAAAAGACCGACTATCTGTTGGCAGGTAGCGATGCCGGTTCAAAATTGACCAAGGCGCAACAGTTAGGGATAACTATTCTGGATGAGGATGGACTCAAGAAATTGTTATCTAGTCTCAGAGTTAACTAGTCGTCTTGCTACGACGATTAATTACAGATAGAAAGCCAAAGGCTGAACTGAACAGCCAGAAGGCGGCGGGTAGTGGTACCGGATTGACTGGGATATTTCCATCAAACGGCCTTAGATGGAATTCAGTATTTCCAGAATATGATTGAGCAATCAGTTGGCCATCCATACCACCATAGCCGCCTGTTATGTCAGCCCATGCAGCCAGGATAGAGCCATTTGGGTTCTTACTACCTGCCAGGTGTATGGCGTCAGATTCATAAAAGTTGTATATAACATCTGTTGAGTCGACGCCATTCAAAAAAACCTGTCCATTCTGAAAAGTTTGTCCTGTCCCACTAACGTTTATAAGAACAGTTGAACCAGTTGGCGCAACAATATTGATTGTGCTTGTGTTGGTCAGGTCGTAAGCGGTTATCGAGAATATATTCACAGATGCATCGTTGCCTGTCAGGTTTAATGAGCCGAAGATATTTGTTGTCGTACCATTTGTGGTAAGGGTGCTCCAAGCCGTGGATAAGTCTTTATATTCGGTTTCGGCTGCGGCAAAATTCACCTGATTTTGCGGATAAATTCCTCCCATGGCGGTAAAGCTGTTTAAACTAGTGCTGCCGGCATAGATAGATCCATATTGATCACTACCAACTCCTCCATTACTTGCTGTGACGCTGCCGCCTGCGACAAGACTTGCACCATTACTGCCACTGATTTGTGAAGCGACAGAGTAGTTGCTTACATTTACGTTTCCTCCGGCGGCAAGATTGCCCTGAGTGTCTGTGTTGCTACTGGTGAAATCATGGAAGACAAATACGTTGTAGTTCGCTGCAGCCGCCCCAAGTGATGCTGAATGAACTGGAGCCATGCCAGTAAGCGCGGCCAAACAGCTGACCGCGGCCAAAAAGTTTTTTAGTTTCATCCCCGATTACTCTGAAAAATCACACAAGCTTGTATACTTCATTATTTTAGTGTGACATCAATCACATTTCCAATGTATTTTTCTGGGCGATAACAAGAATTGTATTCCTATTATTGCTGCTATGCCCAAAACAAAACCCCGACCAGTCTATGACCTGATCGGGGTTTCCGCTGTTTCGTAGATGCTAGTCTACGTTAGCCTGCAGGCGTTTAGAGACCGCCACCATAAAGCGCAGGGCGTTTTGTGTCTCCGGTTGACTGAGAAGACTAATTGATGACATCAAGCCGCCTGAACTTGGGGTGCTTGCGATCTCTTCACGAGCCTCAATCAAAGACTCATGAGTCTGACCGGCAAGTTCAGCGATCTCCTCGTTGGCCATATTGGCGATCATATGCTCGACGAATACTGCCAGGCGTTCCACCATACCGTCGGTCATGGCGTTGCGTATGGCGTTGATCATATGAATGGTCTCAAACAGTGAGACCAGACCTCCCGAACGGTGCAGCATGGTCAGTTGATTAAGAAGCTCGTCCAGTGCTGCGCGCGTATCGTCATCATTGAACTTATCCAAAAGCTCCAGGCCATTACCGAGAGTGGTCACAAGGCGTTCCACCATGCCGTCGGTTAGAGCGTCGCTTAGACCTTGGATTAGCAGATGGGCTTCTGACGACTTAGCTTGGTCTATTGAGGCAACATTATTTGCATTAGTAGGCATTATATTGTCCTCCTATAGCAAGCCGCGTGCAGAGAGCCAATAGAGACGGTTGTAGGCGAGCTTAAACCAATGGATCATTTGCGATGGCGGACCTGGATTAGGTGGTGTCGTATAGTTGAACCACACATAGGTGCCGCTCTTAAGGCCGGTCTCAACAAAACAGAACACCTTACCGTCATAATCGCGAGCCCAGCACCCTTCAGTTATGAGTGATGATAGGTTTTCAATCAAGGTGTCGGCCTCAAAATGTGCGGTGGATCCGGCCTTAGATATGGGTATGTTGGTGGTGTCACCCACGACGAACACATTAGTGGACCCCTCTCGATGTAGGGTCTTGGTGTTAGTCGGCACCCAGCCACCCGCACCTAAGTCTGAATCGCTGATGACAGATGATCCCTGATGAGGAGGAATGGTCACCAGAAAATCATAATCCAGGGTCACTCCCTCCTCAGAGGTGATGGTCTTTGCCTTTGGGTCTGCCTCTTTGGTATTGAAAAAAGTTTCATACTTGATACCACGGCTCTCCATCTCAGGCACTGCCCACTCGGCTACAGGTTCCAATGCATGGATACGGCCAATGGGGTAGGTGTAGGTGATCTCGCATTTATCAAGAATGCCTTTGCTCTCGAAATACTCGTAGAGCATGAAAGTGATCTCAAGAGGGGCCACCGGGCATTTGTGTGGTGCGTTAACATTGACCACTACCTTTCCACCTTCAAACTCGCTGAGTGCAGCGCGCATTTTACGTGCTCCGTCCAGATCGTAGAACCAGTGGGCCGCTTCATCCAGACCTGGTACATTCTGCGGCATGATGCGTGATCCAGTCGCTAACACCAGATAATCATATTCATGCTCGCGTCCAGATTCGGTAGTAACCTTTTGGGCTTCAACATCTATATTACTGGCGGCATCGAGATGGAAGATGGCTCGGCGATCTAATACCTTGCGTTGATCACGAAACAGTTCTGATTCACGTATACGACCAAAAGGTACATACAGTAATCCAGGCTGGTATAAATGTTTATCGGTATTGCCTAGTACGGTAACAACAACGTCACCGCTGGCCATTTGACTTGTTAGTTTGCGGCATAGCCCGTTAGCTACGATGGTGCCAGACAGACCGCCTCCTACTATAAGTATGCGTGTTGCCATAGTTTCCTCCTGTGGACATAGTTTGCAACTTAAAATTCGGTGTAAATGCGGTTAGCGTTACAACGAAGTTCTTTGTCACGTATTTGTTTTTTATTATTTTGTTTTCTTAACTACTATTGCGGCATAGCCATCATGTTCCACGGTCTCAATATATTCGTGTCCCACCTTGGCTACCCATTCCGGTATATCTTTGATAGACCCTTTATCTGATGACCACACCTCAATCTCGTCGCCTATCTCAGCCAGCTTTATTGCGGAGATAAGCTCCATCAAAGGTCCGGGGCAGAATGAACTGCGTGCGTCTATTGTTTTTCGTTCAGACATTTGTGTTACTCCAATTAAACATCGTAAAAAAGTAAATACTGTTTAGCTTGGCGGTTAGAGCATAACCAGCTCGCCTTGTTCGGCATCTGCAAGGAAGGCTGTGAGCCCTAGTTCACCGTCAAATATATCTTCAACAAGGTCATCCATGCCTAACTCTGCCACATCCAATGCCATTGAGCAGATATGCATGTTCATCTCACCCAACATCTTGCCCTGTTGAAATAGAGTGATGGCATCCGGTACGTTTTTAGTGCGCATGATGTTGGAGAAGGGACCACCTTGGTAGCGTTCATCATTGGTAAGGTTTTTACGGAATACCAATGCCGCGTTCATGCTTACGAATACATGCACAGGACGATCGGAAACCGCTGCCACCGATGCGAGCATAGCTGTCATTTGAATCTTTTCGTGTTCACCTGAGCACAAAACAATATAAAGTGGATCTGCCACGAATACTCCTCCTAAAATTGTCAAATCGATAAAGCAAGTTTTAAAAAATCAATGCAAAATCCTGCGGATTGCAGCCCGCAAAATGTTCTAGATTCTCTGTGGCAACGGGTCGCCATGAGCGTCCAATGAGTAAGTCATAAAGGGCCACACAGCAGGGGCGTCAGTATGACTTTACTGCAACAAATCAGACGTCACGTCCGTATATTTAGATGTGTATGCTCCAGATGATGTACACCTTGGGCCTACATTCTTGCCTCACTTCTACCGGTTCTTTCTACCGAATAGAGCGGGTTTTGTGATTATATTTTTGTAAAGCGCTTTCATATTAGTTCATTTTGGGGTAGTACTACAACCCTTGTTTGCTTATTTGTACCTAATTTATCTTTGTCCAGGATCCGCTATGGAGTCAAAAGAGAGAGAAATTTTGATGGTGATGCGAAAGGTGCTCACCTCTGTTATTCGTGATGTAACTCCGGTACCAGGGAGGCCGTCACCTTTGTCTGAGCGAACTACCGTAGATGTGCGCGATTGCTTAAAACTGATAGCTTTGCGCGAACGAGAGCTTGCTGAAGCTGAGGGCGAGATGGCCTCGAAGCCATACTATGTGGATACGCGGCCTCGGCAGAAAGTAGTCCCTATTGCCGATATAGCCAAGCCGACATCCAAGAAGATAGACGACAACTAGGTAATAAGCTCTAATGTGCAAAACCACTTAACTTTTTAATTTCGTAGGCTACTATGATTGACATTGTCGTGGAGATTAAAAGGGTGAAGATGCTGAATGCAGTTAAGTACATAGCTGTATCCGTAGCCATGGGATTTGCTATCAGCGGTTCCATTATCGCAGGTCCCAATGAGGCCCTAGGAGTGTATGAGAAGGCCTTTGCGCTAGAGCCGGATATAGGAAATGGAGAAGAGGTATACATGATCTGTTCCTCATGTCATCTGCAAGAAGGGTGGGGTTTGAAGGACGGTACCTATCCACAGATAGCAGGTCAGTACCGTGAAGTGTTGATTCAACAGTTATCTGATATACACGCTCAAAATCGTGATAATCCGACTATGTATCCTTTTGCGCTTCCAGAGGCTATAGGTGACGAGCAAGCGATAGCTGATGTTGCTGCCTATATTGAACAAATGAAGATGACACAGAATAACGGCAAGGGGAATTGGGCCGAAGGTACTTCTGAATTTGCGGCCGGAGAAAAACTATATGCCGAATACTGTGCTGAGTGCCATGGTGTGAGTGGCGAGGGGGACCCCAATCAGCTCTACCCCAAGATTCATGGGCAACACTACAACTATCTGCTACGTCAGCTTGAATGGATGCGAGCGGGAAAGCGCCGCGGGGTTAGACATAATATGCTAAAAAATGTTAACAAATTCTCCGTGAACGAGATTGCCTATGTGGCTAATTTCGTATCATGGCTTTCTGTTCCAAAAAAGGATCTGGCCAAGTAGGGTAGATTTCAAGGCAACACTTTCTTGAATGGCTTTACCACTACCTTGCTGAAAACTCCGGTGCGGGCGTAGGGGTCTTCATCAGCCCATATCTGAGCAGCTTCCAGATCATCAAACTCTGCTACGATCAGGCTGCCGCTGAAGCCTGCGGTACCAGGATCTTCACCGTCTACAACTGGGTGAGGTCCAGCAAGTATCAACCGACCTTCATTTTGCAAGGCCTTGATTCGTTCCAAATGCTCCGGTCTCACCGCAAGCCTTCCCTCCAAACTGTCGGAACGATCTGTTCCCATGATTGCATATAACACAGTTAATCTCCGGTATTTAAGTGGTTTATGTTGTGGCAGATATTAACCCATGCGTGAAAGGAGCAGAAGTAGAAGCATTTATATATAATGATCCATATCGTTTTGAATATGGTTAACTCTACAAGCAAACTCAACTTATGATCTGTCGCCACGATCTCCATACTCACTCCACAGCATCTGATGGCACCCTCAGCCCAACAGAGCTTGTTAGGCGTGCCAAGCAGCGTGGAGTGTCGGTTCTGGCTCTTACCGATCATGACACAACCGAAGGTATAGCAGAAGCTGAGCGGGCTGCATTATCCTTGGGGATAGAGCTGGTTGCAGGAGTTGAGATGTCGGTAAGCTGGGATCCATATGTAATTCATGTGGTTGGTTTAGGTATAGATAGTGGATGCCAGGAGTTACAGCGTGGATTGTCCGGTTTACGGGAACAGCGCCGTCAGAGAGCCGTGGAGATAGGTCGGCGCCTGCAAAAAAACGGTATAGAAAATGCCTATTCTGGCGCCTTGGAGCTTAGTAATGGACGTTTGATTAGCCGTACTCACTTTGCCAAATTTTTAGTAGATAGGGGCTATGTAGAGAACGAGTCAAAAGTGTTTGATAAATACCTGGTTAGTGGTAAGCCTGGCTACGTGCCAGGAACATGGGCGAGCCTGGAGCAGTCAGTTAGTTGGATCAAGACTGCTGGCGGGCAGGCGGTGATCGCTCATCCCGCCAGGTACCCATTTACTCGTACCAAGTTACGTACCCTGATCGGAGAGTTCAGAGAGATTGGCGGGGAGGCGATAGAGGTGGTTTCAGGCAACTATACAAAGGATGATTGTTTCACCATGGCAAGACACGCAATGGATTTCGAACTAAAAGGTTCTGTTGGATCTGACTTTCATGGACCTGACCGTTTCAGGGCGGATATAGGTAGGATGCGGGAGCTACCTGAAGGTGTGGTGCCGATATGGCAAGATTGGAATCACCTACTCCAGGCCGCTGTACGGTAAAACAACAACTACAATATACCTTTTCGATATTTCCAATAATGGCGCAGTTCTTCCATATACACCCGGACAATCCACAGTTAAGGCTGATTCGTCAGGCCGTGGAAATAATACGGCAGGGGGGTCTGATCATATATCCCACCGATTCTAGCTATGCGCTCGGATGTCAGATTGGCAATAAGGGGGCTATGGATAGGATACGCCGTATCCGCAGGTTGGACGACAAGCACAACTTCACTTTGGTCTGCCGAGACCTTTCTGAGATCGCTACTTACGCTAGAGTAGACAACCAGCACTACCGGCTACTTAAATCCCTTACACCTGGGCCTTACACATTCATACATCAGGCCACGAAACAGGTGCCTAGGCGTCTGCAGAACGCCAAACGTAAGACTATCGGTATCAGGGTGCCAGAGAATCCCATCGCACATCTTCTATTGGAAGAGCTAGGGGAGCCGATCATGAGTTCCACTCTGATCCTGCCGGGAGAGGAGTTACCGATGACCGATCCATATGAGATGCGAGAGGTCCTTGATCATGAGGTGGACGTGATCATAGATGGCGGTAATTGCGGATTCGAACCCACTACAGTGTTGATCATGGAAGACGATCATCCGTGGGTAGCCAGGAAGGGCAAGGGTGATACCTCGCAGTTTGAAGAATGAGACCGATATAGCCTGTGCTGATTTGACTGGACCTGTATAATCCACCGATGGCTAACTTAGATATCATCCAAAAAATAGCCGTACTGGCGCTGCCGGTACTCTTTGCTATCACCGTGCATGAGGCGGCTCACGGCTGGATGGCGAATAGGCTGGGTGATGCCACAGCCAGGATGTTGGGGCGTATCACCATGAATCCCCTTAAGCATATAGACCCGGTGGGTACCGTACTGCTGCCACTGGCTATGTTTCTGTTTGCCGGCTTCCTGTTTGGCTGGGCCAAGCCAGTACCAGTGACCTACAGAAACCTAAAAAACCCTAAGCGCGACATGGGAATGGTGGCGATGGCCGGACCAGGGGTAAATTTGATCATGGCTATAATCTGGTCTTTGCTGGTCAAGATTGGGGTTGGGATTACGGCTATATCTCAATGGGTTGGCGTGCCACTAGTTTATATGGGTAGTGCCGGAGTCATGATAAATGTGGTATTGATGGTGCTGAATCTAATGCCAATCTTGCCGTTGGATGGGGGTAGGGTACTGGCATCTGTTCTTCCACCCAAATATGCGATCGGATATTCCAAGCTTGAGCCATATGGCATGGTTCTAGTGGTGCTGTTGCTTATTACCGGAGTTTTAGGGAAGGTGATGTGGCCGATTATCCATTTCGCTATTGATGTTCTACCCGCTTCCGACGTGGTATGGCGGGTTTTGACGATACTGTTTGCATAATAATGAGGAAAGATTCTTGAATACCATTCCTTCGCAACATGCCCGTGTTCTCTCAGGTATGCGTCCTACTGGACGCCTGCATTTGGGACACTACCACGGAGTGCTGAAAAACTGGGTTGAGCTGCAACATGAGTACGAATGCTATTTCTTTGTCGCCGATTGGCACGCCCTGACCACCCACTATGAAGACCCATCCATCATTCAGGAGAGTGTATGGGACATGGTGATCGACTGGCTGGCAGCCGGCGTCAACCACGGTGAGGCCAAGCTGTTTATCCAGTCTCAGGTGCCTGAGCATGCGGAGTTACACCTCCTGCTATCTATGATCACCCCTCTTGGCTGGCTTGAGAGGGTGCCTAGTTATAAAGATCAGCAGGAAAAATTGAAGGAACGAGACCTAGCTACCTATGGGTTTCTCGGCTACCCGCTGCTACAGGCAGCAGATATTCTAATCTACAAGGCGGGCCTGGTGCCTGTGGGTGAGGATCAGGTGGCTCATGTTGAGTTGACCCGTGAGGTGGCGCGTCGCTTTAATCATATCTATGGTCGTGAACCTGGGTTTGAAGAGGCATCGGAACAGGCTGTGAAGAAGATGGGCAAGAAAAACGCCAAGCTCTTCACTAATTATCGCCGGGCCTATCAGGAACAGGGAGATCAGGAAGCGTTGGCGGCGGCGCGTGCTCTGCTGGAGGGGCAGCAGAACATAGGCGTGGCTGACCGTGAGCGCCTGTTCGGATATCTGGAAGGTGGCGGACGTCTGATCCTGGCCGAGCCTCAGCCCCTCTTGACCAAAGCATCCAAGATGCCTGGATTGGACGGGCAGAAGATGTCCAAATCCTACAACAACACTATATCTTTGCGGGATGAGCCAGAGGTGGTGGAGAATGGCTTGCGCACCATGCCGACCGACACCAACCGGGTGCGTCGCACAGATCCGGGTGATCCAGATAGATGTCCTGTCTGGCAGTTTCATCTGGTCTATTCTGATGATGCGATCAGAGAGTGGGTACAGGATGGATGCCGTTCCGCCGGTATAGGGTGTATCGACTGTAAACAGCCGGTGATTAATGCTGTGTTGGACGAGTTAAAGCCGATCCAGGAGCGTGCTCGTGGATTTGAAGAGCAGCCCGAACTGGTTCGCAGTATCATTGCGGAGGGTTGTGAAGCAGCCCGCGATCAGGCTCAGGAGACCATGGAAGAGGTGCGCCAGGCTATGGGATTGGATTATAGATGATATGACTTCCAGCGAAGAAAAGACACACGAACACCATCCAGGTGAACAGGAGGAGATGCCGTTCGCTGTGGTGCAGGGTGCACCCTGGACCGTATTGCCAAAGGATCTGTACATCCCACCAGATGCGCTGGAGGTGTTTCTGGATGCCTTTGAGGGGCCTCTGGACCTACTTATCTACCTGATCAAAAGACAGAACCTGGATATTCTAGACATACCTATTGCCAGAATCACCGAGCAATACATGGAATATGTGGAGCTGATGAAGGAGTTGCGGCTGGAGTTGGCTGCGGAATATCTGGTAATGGCGGCTATGCTGGCAGAGATCAAGTCCAGGATGTTGTTGCCACGCCAGGAGGATGAGGATGGTGATGAAGAGGATCCAAGGGCTGAGCTCATAAGGCGTTTACAGGAGTATGAGAGATACAAGCAGGCTGCAGAGGATCTGGATGAACTACCCAGACTGGGACGTGATCAGTTCCAGGTAGAGGCTGAGGTTCAGCATAAGAAGCTGGAAAAAAAGCTGCCAGATGTTGATCTTAGAGAGATGTTGCTCGCCCTCAAGGACGTTATGCACAGGGCTGACATGTTCTCTCGGCATCATGTCCAGATGGAGCCGCTATCGGTTCGTGAACGCATGTCATTGGTGCTGAGCGCTATAAACAGTGAGACTTTCACAGACTTTGTAGAGTTGTTCGACGTAAAAGAAGGCAGGCTAGGTGTGGTGGTGACCTTTCTGGCCGTCCTTGAACTGATAAAGGACAGCCTAATAGTCTTAGTTCAGGTGGACCCATTTGGGCCGATACACGTCAAGGCCGCATCCGAATAACTGATTCTGGCAGTTGCCTGGGTACGTAAACATAGCTGTATAGGAAGATAAATTGGCAGACAAGACCATAAGAGAGATCATCGAGGCCGCTCTGAAACGGATAAACCTTTTTCGCAAGGCGCATGGTGAACCGACAGAGCATGGGCTGGATACAGTAGATACAAAAGGACTGTCAGAGATCAGGCTGAAGGAGATCATTGAAGCAGCCCTGATGGCAGCAGGTAAACCGCTTCCCATAGATCGAATCTTGAAACTCTTTCTAGAGGACGAAAGACCGGAACGTGCGGATGTGCGTAGGGCTCTTGATTCATTGAGTAAAGATTATGCCGGCAGGCCTATAGAACTACTGGAGACTGCGGCAGGATTTCGTATCAATGTGCGATCTGAGTATGCGACCTGGGTATCCAGACTGTGGGAAGAGCGCCCACCTAAGTACTCGCGCGCACTACTTGAGACCCTCTCTCTGATCGCCTACCGTCAACCGATTACCAGGGGTGAAATAGAGGATGTAAGGGGGGTCAGCGTAAGCAGCAATATCATCAAGACCTTGATGGAGCGAAACTGGATAAAAGAGGTTGGCCACAGAGACGTACCTGGCAGACCGACCCTATTGGCAACCACCAAGGAGTTCCTAAACTACTTTGGTCTCATGAGTCTGGATGACCTTCCTACCCTGTCTGAGATCAAGGATTTGGATTCCATCAATAGAGAACTGGAACTGGAAACCACAGATGATTTGAGCGCAGAGCAGGATGATGGTCTGGAAGAGGACAATCCGAGAGATCATGGCGCCGAGGTAGTGAAGCTGGAGTTGAGTGGAGAGCGTGTAGTTGAAGATGAAGATATATCATCTGATACTGAAACAGATGTCGAGCCTGAGCACCAGGGTGAAAAAGAGAGTGAATGACGCTGCTCCACAAGGAGAACGCCTACAAAAGATCCTGGCTAATGCCGGCCTTGGTTCCAGAAGAGAGATAGAGGGCTGGATTCGAGAGGGGAGGGTCAAGATCAATGGCAAGGCAGCCAAGCTTGGCGACAGGGTGCAGGGAGAGGATCTGGTTCAGGTAGGTAACCGCAAGATCCTTGTTAGTCGCATCAATGATATAGAACGGCGGGTAATCATCTATAACAAGCCGGAAGGCGAGGTGGTCACCAGGAGTGACCCCGAGGGTCGTCCAACCACATTTCGCAATCTTCCAAAACTGAAGGCTTCTGGACGTTGGATCGCTGTGGGTAGACTGGATATCAATAGCAGCGGCCTTATGTTATTCACTACGGACGGGGAACTAGCTAATCGTCTGATGCATCCTTCCAAGGCGGTTGAGAGGGAATACGCGGTTAGGGTTCTGGGCGATGTGACAAATGAGATGCTTGAGACTCTGGTGCATGGGGTCGAGTTGGAAGACGGGCCAGCCAGGTTTGAAGAGATTGTAGAGTCGGGCGGTGAGGGTGCGAATAGATGGTTTCACGTGGTGATCATGGAGGGGCGCAATCGTGAGGTCAGGAGGATGTGGGAGGCAGTTGGAGCTAAGGTTAACCGCCTAAAGCGAGTGAGGTACGGCCCCATTATGTTGGGAGATCGCCTGCATGTTGGTAAGAGTCGAGAACTGGAGCCACAGGAGATGTCTGAACTCCTGGCCCTGGTTGGCATGGAGGAGCAGGCTAGGCCAAGAAAATCCCCAGGAAAGACTAAGAACCGGACGGGAAGAAAGCGGCGCTGATGGCATTCAAGGCCAGCGGTAAACAACTGCAACAGGTGTTCGACCTGCTCCTGGAGGGCTACGGTAAGCAATATTGGTGGCCGGCAGATACCTCGTTTGAGGTGATGGTCGGCGCGGTTCTTACCCAGAACACCGCCTGGAGCAATGTGGAACGCGCCATAGATAATCTAAAACAGGCCGGGGTCCTGCATCAACGTAGGATTCTGGAGCTATCAAAGGATGAGTTGGCGCAGCTGATTCGTCCCTCCGGTTATTTCAACATAAAGGCTCAGCGGCTGCACAATCTGTGTCGTTTTTTATCCGAGAACGGAGGCGAGTACGAGCTACGCCAGATAGAGATGGGACGCACACGGGAGATGCTGCTCTCCGTTAATGGAGTGGGGCCAGAAACAGCGGACGATATCATGCTCTATGCTCTGGAGCAGCCGGTGTTTGTTGTAGACGCCTATACCAGACGCATCTTCTCTCGCCTGGGTGTGTTGCAAGGGGACGAGGGATACGATGAGATCAGGATCGGTTTTGAGGATGCGCTGGGATTGAATGTATCTCTATTCAAGGAGTACCACGCACTGATCGTGCGTCATGGGAAAGAGACATGCAAAACCAAACCACACTGTGACCAATGTGGTTTGATTAATGTATGCGTATTTAGGTGATAACTGCCTGGCCGGGGAAGTGGGTTTGGCAGCTAACTAATCATCATTACGTTTGCAGCATGTAGACCTTTAGGTCCTTCATTAACCTCAAACTGTACCTTCTGACCCTCTTTTACGGTTTTATAACCATCCATTTCGATGGCGGAGAAATGTACAAACACATCCTGATCTCCATCGTCCGGGGTTACAAAACCGTAGCCCTTGGCATTATTGAACCACTTTACTATACCTGTAGCCATTGACCTGCTCCTCCTCACAACAACAAAACAAACTGCTTTTCTATCTGATTATTATGATGATCTTGTTATTTATCCGCAGACGACCAAGATAACAACCTGGAATGAAAAACAGGCATCTGATACGTGACTATCCACAGACGTGACACTACAGTATAGCCATACAAAAAAAATGGTCAAATAGTTGCAAATCAATAATTTTGTCGATTATTTTGGTTTGCGGTCATTATTAATATAACTATATGATAAGTAATAAAATACAAGGCATTTGATACCTGGTGTCTGTGGAAGAAAACATGGGGATATGCTATATAATCGTCGACTAATATTTTCGTCCAATGACGCATTGAATTAATTTTTAATGCCGTCCGATTATTCTTTTAAATTCAGCTAAAATCAGAGATATGTCAGACCAAACGAATAGCGAACATGACGGTGGGCTCGCCGTTCAGGAACTAAAGCCGGAGCTTAAGCCTCCTAAGATGTATAAGGTGATACTGTTAAACGACGATTACACACCGATGGATTTTGTAGTAGAGGTATTGGAGTCGTTTTTTCGAATGAACAGGGAACAGGCCACACGTGTGATGATGAATGTCCATGTCAAAGGTGCTGGCGTTTGTGGGGTGTTTACTAGGGATATTGCCGAGACCAAGGTAGAGCAAGTAAACGATTATGCGCGCAACAATCAACATCCTCTGTTGTGCGCAATGGAAGAGGAATAACCGTAGTTAGTAGGAATCTATATCCAAGATGTCGATATTGAGTAAAGAACTTGAGTTTACGCTGAACCACGCCTTTACCCAGGCGCGGGAACGCAAACATGAATTCATGACAGTGGAGCATCTGTTGCTGGCGCTACTGGAAAACAGTTCCGCGCTTGATGTTTTAAAGGGATGTAATATGGATATTGGAAGATTACGGACAGAGGTGGATCAATTTATCAACGAAACCACCCCCATACTTCCAGACGAAGATCAGGAAATCCAGCCTACTATAGGATTTCAGCGGGTACTGCAACGCGCCGTCTTTCATGTACAGTCATCTGGGCGCAAGGAGGTGACCGGAGCCAACGTATTGGTGGCGATCTTTGGTGAGCAGGAGTCTCAGGCCCATTATCTGTTGGCGCAGCAGGGAATGTCTCGTCTGGATGCAGTCAACTATATGTCCCACGGTGTTACCCGGATGAGTGATAATCTGGAGTCCGATTCAATCAATAGTGATACCGATGAAGATATAGAGACAGGCTCGCCTGCACAATCACCACTCTCGGAGTTCACCACTAATCTGAATGAACTTGCATTACTAGGCAAGATAGACCCACTAATCGGTCGCGATAGTGAGATTGAAAGGGTGATACAGATACTTTGTCGCAGGCGCAAGAATAATCCGCTCTTGGTAGGTGAGGCAGGTGTAGGCAAGACCGCCATCGCTGAGGGATTGGCAAAGATGATCACAGACAAAAAGGTGCCTGATGTGTTGGCTAACAGCACTATCTATTCCCTTGATCTTGGTGGTCTTATCGCCGGCACTAAGTATCGCGGTGATTTTGAAAAGCGTCTGAAGGCGGTTCTGGCCCAGCTTAAAGATGAGCCGGAAGCGATCCTGTTTATCGATGAGATCCACACGGTAATCGGAGCCGGCTCAGCCTCGGGCGGGGTAATGGATGCCTCAAATCTGATCAAGCCGGTTCTGGCGACAAAAGATTTGCGTTGTATCGGTTCCACCACCTATCAGGAGTTCCGCGGTATCTTCGAGAAGGACCGAGCCTTAGCCAGGCGCTTCCAGAAGATAGATATCGTCGAGCCGACTGTGGAAGAGACTATAGGGATACTGGAAGGCCTGAAGACCAGATTTGAAGAGCACCACAATGTAACCTATACATCAGAAGCACTGAAGGCCGCTGCCGAGTTGTCTGGCCGTTATATCAACGATCGCCACCTACCGGATAAGGCGATTGATGTGATCGACGAGGCGGGCGCCAGTATTCAGCTGCAACCAGAAGGTAAACGTCAGGTGACCATTGACGTGGAGGATATTGAGAATATCGTGGCCAAGATGGCGCGTATTCCTCCAAAGAGTGTATCTGTGTCTGACGTGGAGGCCCTGCGCACCCTGGATCGCGATCTCAAGATGGTGGTATTCGGACAGGATAATGCTATAGATACGCTTACCGCTGCTATGCGTATGAGTCGCACAGGGTTGGGTGGTGAACAGAAGCCTGTTGGTTCCTTCCTTTTTACCGGTCCGACCGGGGTGGGTAAGACCGAGGTCACCAGGCAACTTGCACTGATACTTGGAATTAAGCTGATTCGTTTCGATATGTCAGAGTACATGGAGCGACACACGGTATCCCGCTTAATTGGTGCCCCTCCAGGTTATGTAGGATACGATCAAGGTGGTCTGCTTACAGAAGAGGTTAACAAGCATCCTCATTCCGTTTTGCTGTTGGACGAGATCGAGAAGGCCCATCCAGACGTATTTAATCTGTTGTTGCAGATAATGGATCATGGGACCTTGACAGATAACAACGGGCGTAAGGCCGATTTTCGCAACGTAGTATTGGTAATGACCAGTAATGCCGGTGCTATGGAGATGAGTAGAGCCTCCATAGGTTTTACTTCGCAGGATCATAGCAGTGACGGCATGGAGGCGGTAAAAAAGACCTTTACCCCAGAGTTTCGCAATCGCCTGGACGCCATTGTTCAATTCGATCCACTATCACCAGAGGTGATTCGTCATGTAGTGGATAAGTTTATCTTTGATCTGGAAGGGAAGATGGAGCAGAAGAGGGTGGCTATGCAGATTGAGCCAGAGGCCAAAGAGTGGTTGGCGGAACACGGCTATAACGAAAAGATGGGTGCACGCCCCATGGAGAGGCTGATCAAAGAAAAGATCAGCAAGCCATTAGCCGAAGAACTGCTGTTTGGGGCGTTGACCGAAGGCGGTTTAGTTCGCGTGTATGTCTCTGAAAACGAGCTGAAGTTCGAACTGAAAGATCATGTAATGCACTGACTTCCGCCACAATGCGAGAAGTGGCCTCTAACGGGCTCGATAGGTAATACGCCCCTTACTTAGATCGTAAGGCGTAAGCTGTACAGTGACTGTGTCTCCGGTCAGGATACGTATGTAGTGCTTACGCATCTTTCCCGAAATGTGTGCAGTCACAACATGACCATTCTCCAGCTCCACCCGGAACATGGTATTAGGGAGCGTTTCAATTACCGTCCCTTCCATCTCAATAAAATCTTCTTTTGCCATTCGTTATCCTAAAATCAATTTCTATAGCGGCGGGAGTATAACACATGCAGGTGTGGTCGAATCCAGCTTTATCCAGATAATTCCGGTATTGTAATCTCTTCAGAAGGAGAAAACTCCTTCCAGCTCCCCTCACTGTAAACCTGAAGAGGCCTGTAATCCTGCTTATATTGCATCTTCTGGCATCCGGGAATCCAATATCCAAGATAAAGCCATGGCAGGCCTAGGAGTTTGGCCTCATTTATCTGCCACAAGATGGCTAATACTCCAGGGCTAAGGTCAGACATCCTCGGGTCGAAAAAGGTATATACCGCAGACATCCCGCGTGGTAAAAGATCGATTACCGCTACCGAAAATAGGTTGTTATCTGTACGAAACTCTACAAACAGCGTGTCACACCAGGAGCAGATGAGAAACCTGCGGTAGTCATCCTCGGTTGGATTTGCCATGTCGCCTTCAGGGTGCCTGGAATTCACGTATTTAACATATAACTCGAAGTGATCATGCACAAAGCTTGCTGGCATGACATTTATGCTAAGACTTGTTTGCATCCGGTTCCAGACCCTGCGTTGTCTGCGTCTGGGGGAAAATCGGTTGACTGGGATACGGACAGAGATGCAGTCTTGACAGCCCGGACAATCTGGCCGGTAGATATCACTTCCACTTCGACGGAACCCCAAGTCCAGCAACGATTGATAAAACTCTGGGTTTTTTTTGGCATCTGGATCTATAAATATGGTTTGGGCTGACCGTCCTGGTAGGTAGGAACAAGGGTTTTCGTGGGTCTTGAACAATCTGATACGGCTATTATCACCGCCTTGGTCTATGGTCATGTTGTTTTACCATCTATCTGCCAGGATTCCGTCATTGGTTCGGTATAACATAACTTCTCAAGGAGGTTAACGAATTCTGAACGTGGGATCCTTTCCGCCCCCAGACTTGCCAAATGCTCAGAATAGACCTGGCAGTCAATCAATTCATATCCCCATGAGACCAGTTTTTCACTGAGAAAGACTAGGGCCATTTTTGAGGCGTTGCTCCTAAGGCTGAACATAGATTCACCAAAAAAGACCTTGCCAACGGCTACACCATAAAGTCCTCCTACCAGATTGTTCTTCTCCCACACCTCAACAGAGTGGGCATGGCCATGTTTGAACAGGTCCAAATATGATTGTCTCATCTCATCTGTAATCCAGGTATCTGCTTGTTTCATGCGTGGAGCAGCACACCCTGATATAACATCTGCAAATGCTTGGTCTATAGTGATGATTAGATTGCTGTTACGGATAGCTTTACGCAGGCTGCGTGAGATTTTTATTTGATCAGGATAGAGGATTGTCCTGGGATCCGGCGACCACCATAAGATGGGTTGATCAGCACCATACCATGGGAAGATGCCAGACCTGTAGGCATGTAATAGCCTGGAGGTAGATAGGTCACCACCCACTGCGAGCAGTCCGTCGGGATCCTGTTCTGCCTGTTCCACGGGTGGAAACGGTTCGTTAGGGTTGTTGGGGTCTAGGATAAACAGCATAATCGGCTTCTACAGTAACGGGTCAAACGGATGAAGAAACAACAAACTCTAAGAATCCTGGTTGGCGATAAATTGCAATTGCAAAGGGTCGGCGCTGAATCCGGGGAAAGATACTCGTCTACAGTTATTGGCTTCATGCCTGGTAAAAGTCTACTTATTACTTCGCCATTGGTAAATGATAAACCCATCTTAGTCAAAGATGGTCAGCAGTTTGCGGTAAGGATGCTGCAGGGCAGTTATATACAAGGGTTTGTAGCAAAGGTTCTGCACAATGCACATACCCCATATCCCCATCTGCATCTAAGTTTCCCAGAAGAGGTCGAGAGCATAGAGGTGCGCAATGCAGATCGGGTAGAGACGGATGTGCCGATCCTGGCCAGAGACTCAAAACTTCCAGATGAAAGAGACAACTGGAAGCAGGCATCAATTAAGGATATAAGCGCCACTGGTTCCAAGCTTGAAAGTATGAGCAAGATCGGCGAGAAGGGCGATATCCTAGAGCTGAAATTCAAACTGCTTATATGCGCCAAGGAGGAGGAGATGGAGCTTCAAACCAGGATCGTACACATGGAAGAACCGGGGGAAGTGGGTGACGATGAGTGGGGTATATATGTCTATGGTACCCAGTTCGAGAAACATGGCAGACTGGAACGGGTACTGATACAGAACTATGTGCTGGAGCAACGCATGAGCTATGCTATCTGATCCGCAGGTCAGATAACTGACCTGCGGATATGGTCAGGTAATTTAGCCCTTGGCCTCCATGGCATCCAGGTAGCGCTCTGCATCCAGGGCTGCCATACATCCTGTTCCGGCAGAGGTGATGGCCTGCTTATAGACGTGGTCCATAACATCGCCAGCCGCAAAAATGCCTTCAATACTGGTCTGGGTGGCATTACCCTCGATACCTCCGGTAACGACAAGATATCCATGCTGCATATCAAGCTGATCGGCAAATATGTCGGTGTTGGGTTTATGCCCGATAGCGACAAATATGCCTTGCAGATCTATATCTTTGGTGGAGCCATCTTTGACGTTTTTGATTCGCATACCGGTAACTCCTGTTTCATCGCCTAAAACCTCATCCAGTACATGGTCCCATTCGATAGTAACGTTTCCGTTCTCGGCTTTTTGCATCACCTGATCCGCCAGGATTTTTTCGGAGCGGAAGGCGTCGCGTCTATGCACGATGGTCACTTCAGAGGCGATATTGGAGAGATACAGTGCTTCCTCAACTGCGGTGCTACCGCCGCCTATCACAGCAACTTTTTGATTGCGATAGAAAAAACCATCGCATGTGGCGCAGGCAGAAACACCGCGCCCTTTGAACTTCTCTTCAGAGTCCAAGCCTAGATACTGAGCAGATGCTCCGGTTGCAATAATCAGAGCGTCACAGGTGTAGGTAGCATGATCACCGATAAGCTTGAAAGGCCTCTCTGAAAGCTCGGTGGTGTGTATGTGATCAAAGATTATCTCCGTATTGAATCGCTCTGCATGTTTTAGCATACGGTCCATAAGCTCTGGACCTTGCACACCTGCGTGATCTCCCGGCCAGTTGTCCACCTCAGTGGTAGTAGTCAGTTGTCCTCCCTGCTCCATGCCTGTTATCAGGACCGGATCAAGATTGGCTCGTGCCGCATATACGGCAGCTGTGTATCCGGCAGGACCAGACCCAAGGATCAACAGCCTGCAGTGTTTGGTGTCACTCATGTGTAATTACTCCAGGAATTTATGTATATGATTTGTGCGGTTTATGAATTTTATTAAGAGATGATTCTCACTACATATGCGCTAACTTGGCGAAATTCAATCAGATGGGTAAATTCTACGTAATGTTCATTTGGTGGTAAAGGATATAATATTTAGAAAATAGACTAAATATGTTATATAACTCTATAATAGATAAGCAACTATTTATGCGTGAAGAATAGTATGACAATAAGGATACATAATCGCGGATAACTGTATAATTGGTTATCTGTATGAAACACCTAGAAGCCAACATGGGTAGAAACAAGCCGGGTTAAAAGTGTCACAGGCGAGCAAAACAGTTCAAAACCAGAATAAGGTCGGAGTGCGGCTTAACAGACGTCTGCGCGAGGGTGTGATGTTGCTAACTCTTGCCATAGCGGCCTATCTGCTGCTCTCACTATTTACCTATTCGCAACTTGACCCAGGATGGTCATACATCGGGGAGCACAAACAGGTACTTAATGCCGGTGGTCCGGTAGGGGCCTGGTTTGCAGATGTATTTCTAAATCTGTTCGGTTTTTTTGCCTATATATTTCCCATTATGATCGCCTGGGTTGTCTGGGTAATCCTATATCAGGGCGAACCGGATGCACCTTTGAATCTTGCTGTTATTAATCTACGAGCCATGGGTTTTATTCTGACCCTGACGTGTGGAAGTACCCTTTCTTCTCTTCATGTGTCTGACTTCAACATACCATTTCCTTCAGGGACGGGGGGGATACTTGGGTCATTCCTAGAGAATCAGATTATCAATATCTTTAGCACCACAGGTGGAACTCTGCTTTTGATTGCTTTGTTCCTTAGTGGTGTGACCTTGTTTACCGGTGTCTCATGGTTCACGATCATGGACAGGATAGGAGAGGCGACCCTTGACCTTTTTGATAAAGGTTCTCGTTTATACGAGAGCATATTGGATAAACAAAAAGCCAATGACATAAAACGTCAGCGTCAGGATGCTCTCAAATTTGAACAGATGCGACAGGTAAATAAAAAGCCGCCTAAGATCGAGCCGGTTATAAAGGAGATAAGACCTAGCATCCGTAGCGAGAAAGAGAAGCAAGTACCCCTGTTCGCCAAAGATCATGAAGGTGAGTTGCCGCCATTGGCACTCCTGGATCAGGTTAAGAGAAGTGAGACAGGCTATACCAAGGAGGCATTGGAGGCGATCTCCAGACTGGTAGAAATTAAACTGCGTGACTTTGGTATTGATGTTGAGGTAGTGGCTGTATATCCAGGGCCTGTAGTTACCCTGTTTGAACTGCAATTGGCTCCCGGCCTCAAAGTTAGCCGAATCACCAATCTGTCCAAGGATCTAGCCCGAGCCTTATCTACGACCAGTGTGCGCGTGGTAGAGGTGATACCGGGAAAATCGGTCATTGGTCTGGAGATACCGAACGAACATCGTGAAATGGTCTATCTGAGCGAAATTCTGAAATCAGAGGCATACGATAAGTCTAAATCTCCCCTTACCATGGCCTTGGGCAAAAACATAGCTGGTGAGCCCCAGGTGACAGATCTGTCCAGGATGCCGCACGTGTTGATAGCCGGCACCACTGGTGCCGGTAAGTCTGTAGCCATCAACGCCATGGTCCTAAGCATCCTCTATAAAGCCAAGCCTGAAGAGGTCCGAATGATCATGGTGGACCCAAAGATGCTGGAGCTGTCGGTGTATGAGGGTATTCCGCATCTGTTGACGCCAGTGGTTACCGATATGAAAGAGGCTGCCAACGCCCTGCGTTGGTGTGTTATGGAGATGGAGCAACGCTTCCGTTTCATGGCATCTATAGGTGTGCGTAATCTGGCCGGCTATAACAAGAAAATCAAGGATGCACAAAAGAACGGCAAGCAATTGCCAAATCCACTATACCGTAGAGATCTGCCTGAAGGTCAGGAGCAGACCCAGGATGAGTTCCTGCAACCCTTGCCCTATATAGTTGTCATAATCGACGAACTGGCTGATCTGATGATGGTGGTTGGCAAGAAGGTGGAGGAGCTGATCGCACGTCTAGCTCAGAAAGCGCGTGCGGCTGGTGTGCATCTTCTGTTGGCTACCCAAAGACCTTCAGTGGATGTGATTACAGGTCTGATAAAGGCGAACATACCTAGCAGGATCGCATTTCAGGTGTCGTCCCGCATAGACTCACGCACCATCCTAGACCAGATGGGAGCAGAACACTTGCTGGGACATGGCGATATGCTTTATCTGCCGCCTGGCACATCCATTCCTCAACGCATCCATGGCGCTTTTGTGGATGATAATGAAGTGCATCGTGTGGTTAAGCACCTAAAAGAAATGGGAGAGCCGGACTATATTGAGGATATATTGCATGGTAGCCCCGACGCGGCCTCAGGAATGTCACCTGATGGCAGCGATGTTGAGGATGCAGATCCTCTATATGACGAGGCAGTTAGGATTGTTACTGAAACCAGACGTGCATCTATCTCTGGGGTACAAAGGCGCCTCAAGATAGGCTATAACCGAGCTGCACGCATGATCGAAGAGATGGAAAGGGTAGGGATTGTCGGTCCCCCGGAAACAAACGGTAGCCGCCAAGTTTTGGCGCCACCACCACCAGAGGTATAAGATGAAGTTACAAAAACTAATTACTGTGATCTTGATGTTGTCAGTAAGTCAGATGGCAGCTGCTGGGGCCGGGAAGGCACGCCTGGAAAAACTATTGCGGGATACAAAATCAGTCAAGGCGAAGTTTACCCAAACGGTCATTTCCAAATCAAGGGACCGTGCCGCTCATGCTCAGGGCATGCTCTATATCAAACGACCAAAATATTTTCGCTGGGACTACCAGGTACCCTATAAGCAAAACATCATTGCCGATGGTACCAGAGTATGGGTGTGGGAACCTGACATAGAACAAGTCAGTACCATGATGCAAGATGCCGCCCTTAAAGGGACCCCAGCCGTGGCTCTCATGGGTGGTGAAAAGATCGATAAGGAGTTTGAGGTAAAAGAGCTGAAGCGTCGTTTTCAACTTGATTGGGTGCAGCTAATCCCAAAAGATAAAGATGCACAGTTCACCAAGATTACTTTGGGTTTGGATAAAAAGGGCTTAAAGCTAATGGAGATGGAGTCGAAGAGTGGACAGGTATCCAGATTCCACTTTACCGATATAGTGAACAACGCAAAGCTTCCAAAAGATCACTTTAAGTTTACCCCTCCGGCTAGCTACAATAACTATATAAATCTACCAAAATGACATTGCACCAGCATGACTAGCAACGATCTCTTCTCTCAGGATGACAATGAGGGATTGAGACCGCTGGCGGACAGGATGCGTCCGCGCAATATTGAGGAGTTTCAAGGGCAGGTGCATATCATGGGGGCTGATAAACCCCTGCGTACTGCCATAGAGTCAGATCGTCTTCACTCCATGATCTTCTGGGGACCTCCCGGTACTGGCAAGACCACCCTGGCCAGGCTTATTGCGCATCACTCTGGTGCGCAATTCTTAAGTCTATCGGCCGTATTGGCCGGGGTTAAGGATATCCGTGCTGCCGTGGACCAGGCGAAGCAGGTGCGTCAGATAGAAGATCGACCGACCATCCTGTTTATCGACGAGGTCCACCGCTTTAACAAAGCGCAACAGGATGCGTTTTTGCCTCATGTTGAGGATGGTACAGTCGTATTTATAGGCGCCACAACAGAAAATCCGTCGTTTGAACTGAATAACGCGCTGCTCTCTCGAGCACGTATGTATGTTTTGAAAAGCTTGAGGGCGGATGAGCTTGAGCAAATCATTCTTTCCGCGCTGAATGATCAGGAACGCGGACTTGGCGACAGGGGACTTGCGATAGATTCTGCATCTATACATCTGATTGCGGAAACTGCAGATGGTGATGCCAGAAGGGCATTGAATCTGCTTGAGATATCAGCCGATCTTAGTAGTGGTGATAGCATCTCGGAAGCAACGGTAAAAGAGGTGGTATCTGGAAACGTCAGACGCTTTGATAAGGGCGGAGACACCTTCTATGAGCAGATATCTGCTCTGCACAAAAGTGTACGTGGTTCCAATCCAGATGCATCACTCTACTGGCTCTGTCGCATGTTGGATGGTGGTTGTGACCCGCTGTACATAGCACGGCGGGTGGTGCGTATGGCGTCAGAGGATATCGGCAACGCCGATCCCAGGGCTCTCTCTATCGCGCTGGAAGCCTGGGAGACCCAGGAACGCCTGGGTTCACCGGAAGGGGAACTGGCCATCGCCCAGGCGGTGGTATATATGGCCTGCGCCGCAAAGAGCAATGCGGTGTATATGGCATTCAAGGCTGCCATGGCTGATGCACGAGAGCATGGATCACTAGAGGTGCCGGTGCATCTGCGTAATGCACCCACCAAGATGATGCAGGAGCTGGGATACGGCAAAGCGTACCGTTACGCCCATGATGAACCAGGCGCCTATGCAGTAGGTGAGACCTATTTTCCAGACGAGATGGGTGAGCAAAACTACTATCAGCCGGTGGAGCGAGGATTGGAGATCAAGATAAAGGAGAAGCTGGAACGGTTGCGTGAGAGCGATCTGGCCGCCAGGGCTTCTCAGGATAAGACCAAAGTCCCCACTCGTTCTTAAACCGCCCAGGGTGTAGAATGCCTATTTTTTTAACTGGGGAGTCCTAAACAGGTGCTACAAACCATAGCAATCGCTGCCGGCGGTGCAGTAGGGGCCCTGATGCGGTTTTGGGCCTCCAATGGTGTTTATGCCTTACTGGGGCGTGGCTTTCCATATGGGACTCTGTCAGTAAACGTCATAGGCTCCCTGGCGATGGGGTTCCTCTATGTGATGTTTCTGGAACGCATGGCGGTTGAACCAGAGGTTAGAGCAGCTTTGTTGGTGGGACTACTCGGGGCATTTACCACATTCTCCACCTTCTCTATCGAGACCTTGAATCTGATAGAGCAGGCGGAATACTCCAAGGCATTGCTCAATATGATCCTAAGTGTGGTGGGATGTGTGGTCGCCGCTTGGATTGGACTCAAGATCGGGAGGCAGATATGAAAACGCTGGACGTCACTATGGTGCGTATCTATCTGAATGAAGGCCAGGGCCAGATGAAGAAGCTGATGCAATTGCTGCACGATGAAGAGAAGGTGCGTGGTGTCACCGCCTTCCGTGGAGTGGCCGGCTATGGACAGTCAGGTAAGATGCACTCTTCCACACTATTGGATGTGTCTCTTGATCTGCCCATTATCATGGAGTTTTTCGACGAACCGGAAAAGATAGTGCGGGTGTTGGAGCACCTGAACAAGATAGTAAAACCGGGCCACATGGTTAGCTGGCCCGCAAAATTTAATGCTGGTGAATAGATAATGTTAGACCCTAGGTTACTCAGAAATGAACTGGAGGCCACCGCACAGCAGATGGCCAGGCGCGGACTGAAACTGGATACGGCGCAGATATCCAGTCTTGAAACTCGGCGTAAGGAACTGCAGGTGGCTGCAGAGACACTGCAGAATGAACGCAATAGTCGCTCCAAGCAGATCGGCAAGGCCAAGGCGGCAGGAGAAGATATCCAGCCGCTGCTGGATGAGGTGGCAGACCTGGGAGATAAACTGAAACAGGCCCAGGATGATCTTGGCGATGTTCTGGCAGAATTGCAGAAGATCACACTTGGCATACCGAATATCCCCGCAGCGGACGTACCGGATGGCACGGACGAGGAAGACAATCGGGAAGAGCGGCGCTGGGGCACACCGCGCGAGTTCGCTTTCGAACCCAAGGACCACGTAGATCTCGGCGTGGCCCTGGGCGGCATGGATTTCGAGGCGGCGGCCAAGGTCACCGGATCCAGATTCGTCACTCTGCAGGGCCCCATGGCCCGCCTGCAACGGGCGTTGACTCAGTTTATGTTGGATACCCACACCGACGAACACGGCTACACCGAGGCCTATGTGCCCTATATGGTCAATGCCGATAGTCTGCAGGGTACCGGGCAGTTGCCGAAGTTTGCCGAGGACCTGTTCAAACTATCAGGCGAGATGGAGTACTACCTGATCCCTACCGCCGAGGTTCCGGTTACTAATCTGGCGCGCGATGAGATCATAGAAGACAGGGACATGCCCAAGCGTTGGGTGGCCCATACCCCATGCTTTCGCAGCGAGGCTGGATCCTACGGCAAGGACACCCGCGGTATGATCCGCCAGCATCAGTTCGAGAAGGTGGAGATGGTGCAGATTGTGCGTCCAAATGAGTCCGATCTGGCCTTGGAACAACTCACTAGCCATGCCGAAACCATCCTGCAGAAACTGGAGCTACCATATCGGGTAGTGACGCTCTGTTCTGGAGATCTGGGTTTCTCCTCTACCAAAACCTACGACCTGGAGGTGTGGCTCCCGGGCCAGAACGCCTATCGTGAGATCTCATCCTGCAGCAACTTCGGAGACTTTCAGGCCCGCCGCATGCAGGCTCGCTGGCGTAACCCCAAGACCGGCAAGCCGGAACTGGTGCACACCATCAACGGCTCAGGTCTGGCGGTAGGGCGCACACTGGTAGCGGTAGTGGAGAACTATCAGCAGGAGGATGGCAGCATCCAGATACCAGAGGTCTTGCGTCCTTATATGGGTGGGCTTGAGGTTATCATGTAGGAGACCAATCCTCTGGGCGATTCAATATCGTGTCAATGTTAACCATATCGCCCGCCGGAGCGGGACCTACAGGATGTACTATCCAATTTAGACCAGCATAATCAGCAGTACCACAAAACCGATAACGGCCAGGATCGGTAGGGTTACGGACATCCAGTCACCCTTTTCTGCCTTGGGGCTATTGGTCAGCATATGTTTGGCCCTGGGAAAGATCACCGCGATCATGGCAAGAAGTAATAACGCTGATCCAATCTTCATCCAATCCATTTTTATTTCCTCAGGAAGATGAAAGCCCCGACAGGCGGGGCTTTCCATTTAAAATTGCAGTCACAACATCAGTCGTCAGACATAACGCCCAGGATATGCAGTAGATTCACGAAGATGTTGAATATGTTTATGTACAGGCTAACAGTCATAAACAGGTAGTTGGTCTCGCCACCGTGGATCATCTGGCTGGTATCGTACAGTATGAAGCCGCTCATCAGCATGATCACTACAGCGGAGATCGCCAGTGACAGGGCTGGCATACCCAGAAAGATGTTGGCTACTGCTGCCACCAGTACCATCAACAGACCTGCAAACAGGAAACCACCCATAAAGCTGAAGTTCTTACGGGTGGTCAGGGCATATCCTGAGAGACCCAGGAAGATCACGCCGGTGCCACCAAAGGCGGTAGCTACGATCTGCGGGCCATTAGGCAGGCTTAGATATTGGGTTAGTATCGGCCCAAGTCCGAACCCCATAAGACCTGTTATGGCAAATACAACGCCAAGACCTGCAGTCGAGTTTGCGGTCTTCGGTAGGACCAGCCAGATCAGCAGGAAGGCACCACCAATGCTCAACAGGTATGTCATGGGTGGCATCTGGGCGTAGGTGGAGACCGCAGCCATAATGGCGCTGAACACCAGCGTCATAGAAAGTAGGGTGTAGGTGTTCCTGATTACCTTGTTTACCGCTGCAACGTTTTGTGCAGTATTAGTAACGGAATAGTTCATTTGGTCACTATCTCCTTTAAAATGCTCAAATTTATGTGTTCAACTTATGAGACTTTGAACAGGTCTATTAGGTTCCAACATACTCTCTTATATGGTGTAAAAGTTCAATATTTCAATAGCTAAGAATTTATTACATCCAGGTGGTTTTAGCCTTGTTGCAGAGGAAACAATCGGGTATCCTTCGCACCCTTGGAGAGGTGGCTGAGCGGTTGAAAGCGGCGGTCTTGAAAACCGTTGAGGGTTTGTAGCCCTCCCAGGGTTCGAATCCCTGCCTCTCCGCCAAATAAATACAAAAAGCCCCGCTTGTCGGGGCTTTTTGTATTTATCGGGAGCGTGTAGGTTCGATGAGAACCCTTCGGTTCGACCAGCCAGCACGTAGTGCTGGCGCAGGACGACTTTGCGGATCAAAGTCGCCCCGTAGGGGTGAGCCGCAAGGCGGCGAATCTGTCCCTGCCACGCAGTGGCGAGAGGGCCGAAGGCCCGGTAATCCCTGCCTTTTGCTTTTCAGGATCAGTTCTCATAACCCACATCACCAGTTGACCACATCTGCATATAGGTTGAGAATGCCTTTAGGCTTTGAATAACAATAAGTGATGGAGACTTACTTCTAATGTTGATTACCAATCTTGAGATTATTCCTGGCAAAAGGGTGACTAAACACCTTGGTCTGGTTCAGGGTAGTTCTGTTCGGGCCAAGCATGTGGGTAGAGATCTGATGGCTAGCCTGAAGAATATCTTTGGAGGCGAGCTTAAAGGCTATACAGAGCTACTACAGGAGTCACGCGAAGAGGCGATGGAAAGACTACAGATACAAGCAGAATCAGTAGGTGCAAACGCTATCCTGAATGTGCGTTTTTCCACATCTAGCATTGCCCAGGGGGCCGCCGAGATATATGTTTATGGTACCGCTGTGGTGTTGGAGTAGGTCATGTATGATCTGCTGATCTTTATCATACTGCTTTCTCTGGGTTATGGGTTTGGCAAATGGGCTGAATCCAAACACTATAAAAGCATAATAGAGCGGGAAGATGTGCTAAATGCGCTTCCGGCTATCGCCAGTCGTTTCCCTCCGGCAAAAACGAAATATGATCAAGAGCTGGTTATGGGGAGTGTGGTTATATCCGTAGACTACTTCAAGCGATTCCTGGCTACGCTACGCAACATCTTTGGTGGTAGGGTAGTTTCCTATGAGACGCTCATAGACAGGGCGCGTAGGGAGGCATTGTTGCGCATGAAAGAAGAGGCACAAATGAGGAATGCCAAGATGGTGTTCAATGTTAAATATGAGACCGCCTCAATCTCCAAGGGGGTAAAGAATACTATAGGTTCTGTGGAAGTGCTGGCCTATGGCACTGCCCTGATCCCAAATGATACTGCCTAGTGTAGATGCACTATAGTAATCCCAAGATCCCAGAAGGGATTAACACAACAAAAGATCATCCGCTTAAGGAGTTCTTCATACTAACTTCCGGTGCTGTCGCAGCGGTGGTTCTAATTGCCGTGCTACTTGGTCATTTCGGTGGTTTCTTGGCAAAGTTTGTACCGTTTGAAATAGAGCAGGAATGGACCAAAAGTGTTGCTCCGGACAGTGTTGAAAGGAGCGACCTGGAACAGTACCTAGACTCGGTCAGTGAGCGTGTCTCTAATTCAATGGGATTAGAGGATGAGTTCAAGATAAATCTCCGTTACTCGTCAGGAGAAACGATTAACGCCTTTGCCACCCTGGGCGGCAATATAATCCTGTTCAAAGGACTGCTGGAAAAATTACCAAATGAAGATGCTCTGGCCATGCTGATCGCTCATGAGATGGCGCATATAAGACATCGTGACCCTATCGTTAGTTTTGGCAGGTCGCTTAGTGTTCAGGCCGGTTTAGGGATACTTCTAGGGAATACAGATGCGAGCATCCTGGGCAGTGCGGGCATCTTTACCATTCTGCATTTTTCTCGTGAGATGGAAACAGAGGCAGACATAGAAGCATTTGCGGTTGTGGCAGATATTTATGGACATGTTGGTGGCGCATCAGATCTGTTTGGGTTGATCGCAGATGTCATGAAGCAAGAGGGTATGAGTGAACAGCCAGCGATATTCAGTTCGCATCCTCTGGATGAGATGCGTATTGCAAACATGCAGGAGTTGGCGCAGCTAAATGGGTGGAGTCTGGAAGGCAAGCGAACTCCCTTGCCAACAAAATTTGCTCAGTGGCTGAAGGATACAGAGAAGGAAGAAGAGGGGTCCGAGAAAAAGTAGATGTATCAGGCGTTGGTGACCTGAGAGTTTCGTACCCGCACGACGACATCAATACTGTGCAATTCGGTACCCCTAGGTAGATTCTCTGGAGAAGGGACGGAGAACACCTCTGGATCGAAATCGATCAGTTCGCCAGTATCAATGTTAAAGAAGTGGTGATGGCGGCTGGTATTCGAGTCGTAGAATGTCTTGCTAGGGTCAGCCTTGATCTCTCTTACTAGACCCTGCTCGGAAAATAACCCCATGGTGTTGTATACGGTGGCCCTGGATACATTGGCTTCAACCTTGACTCGATCGTAGATCTCGTCGGCCGTGAGATGTTGATTGCGTTCGAATACAACCGCAGCGATTGCCAAGCGTTGGGATGTTGGATAGACCCCATGACTCCTCAAAAGGGCGGCATATTCAACCTGTTGATGATGGATATTGGTGTTCACGCCTAAGATTATAGGTTGCATCACCCAATATCGGCAATGGCAAATCTCATTTTTGTTGCCACCTAGTCTAGGCTGTATAGGGCTATAACTACCGGCAAAGAGAGCCACAATAGGCCCTTTACCAGGAAAAACATGGGTAGCATCCAGGTCACCCTTTTCATCCAGTCTCTTATCTGGAATTCATAGTTGGTATTTTCTGTTTGAGTATCCATTCGCGCTCCATCCTAGGGCATGCTAATGAAACTACCTTTAGACCGGTGGTTATTTGGGTCCTCATTCGACCTGTTTCTGACAGAAACAATGCCTAAATCTAGAATTGCCCGCCAGTTGCTGGTGGGTTCTGATTGGTATGGCTTGTTGTCTGCCTTTGACATATAAACGTGGTTCATTTTTCTATCCTCGTGTGAAGTCCACTTTAAACATAGACTGATTTGGCCACATCCATGTGGCCGGGATTGCGCGGTTTATGTGAGATCAAAACGATCCAGATTCATCACCTTGGTCCAGGCTGCCACGAAGTCGTGTACAAACTTCTCCTGGGAGTCTGCAGTCGCATATACCTCAGCCAGTGCGCGTAGCTCCGAGTTTGATCCGAAGACAAGATCTACACGAGTGCCGCTCCACTTCACATTACCCGTTTTGCGATCGTGTCCCTCAAAGACATCTTCGTCCTTCGATGCCGGCTTCCAACTGGTGCTCATGTCGAGCAGGTTGACGAAGAAGTCGTTGCTCAATACCTCGGGGCGGTCTGTGAAGACACCATGCCTGGTATGACCATGGTTGGTGTTGAGGACACGCATACCTCCAACAAGTACCGTCATTTCCGGTGGGGTTAGTGTCAACAACTGCGCCTTATCTACCAACAACTCTTCAGACGATACGCTGTACTTGGTCTTCTGATAGTTGCGGAAACCATCTGCGATCGGCTCAAGTACGGCAAATGCCTCCACATCAGTCTGCTCCTGTGAGGCGTCCATGCGGCCAGGTGTGAACGGGACTGTAACATCTACTCCTGCCTCTTTTGCTGCATGCTCAACGGCGGCGCAGCCAGCAAGTACGATCAAATCAGCCAGAGAGACCGGCTTCTTAAACTTGCTCTGGATATCCTCAAGTACCTTTAATACCTTAGCCAATTGCCGAGGTTCATTTACCACCCAGTCCTTCTGCGGCGCCAGACGTATGCGGGCGCCGTTGGCCCCACCGCGCATGTCAGAGCCACGGAAGGTAGAGGCTGAGGCCCATGCAGCAGAAACCAACTCAGAGATAGAGAGGCCGGAATCCATGATTTTTGTCTTAAGATCGGCGACATCCTTATCGTCTATTAGATCATGATTCAGCGCCGGTATCGGATCTTGCCAGATCAGCTCTTCAGCCGGAACCTCGGGACCAAGATAACGCGCACGTGGCCCCATATCACGGTGGGTGAGTTTGAACCAGGCGCGGGCAAACGCGTCTGCGAACTCTTCAGGGTGCTCGTAGAAACGGCGGGAGATCTTTTCATACGCCGGATCGAAACGCAGAGAGAGATCAGTGGTTAGCATGGTTGGAACATGATGTTTGGATGAATCATGAGCATCCGGTACGGTCTCTTTCGCATCCTTCGAAACCCACTGATGAGCGCCGGCTGGACTCTTAGATAGCTCCCACTCGTGTTCGAACAGGTTCTCGAAGAAGTTGTTGCTCCACTGAGTTGGCGTGTTGGTCCAGGTGACCTCCAGGCCGCTGGTTATGGTGTCACTAGCCATGCCAGAGCCGTGGGTGCTAGCCCAACCAAAGCCCTGTTCCTCTATGCCGGCTGCCTCTGGCTCAGGACCTACATGCGCAGCATCACCTGCGCCGTGGGTCTTGCCGAAGCTGTGACCGCCAGCGATTAGCGCGACTGTCTCTTCGTCGTTCATGGCCATGCGGGCGAAGGTCTCGCGGATATCTCTGGCTGCGGCCACAGGGTCCGGATTGCCATTGGGTCCTTCCGGATTCACGTAGATCAGTCCCATCTGCACAGCGGCAAGTGGGTTCTCAAGATCTTCATGTTCGCCGGAGTAGCGTTCGTCTTCCAGCCAGGTATGCTCTTTACCCCAGTAGATATCCTTTTCTGGTTCCCATATATCCTTGCGTCCACCAGCAAAACCGAAGGTTTTGAAACCCATGGATTCCAGGGCTACGTTACCGGCCAGGATCATCAGGTCTGCCCAGGAGATCTTGCGGCCATACTTCTGTTTGACCGGCCAGATCAGTCTGCGTGCCTTATCCAGATTAACATTGTCCGGCCAACTGTTCAGGGGAGCAAAACGTTGGTTGCCGGTACCGCCACCACCGCGTCCATCGCCAGTGCGATAGGTGCCAGCACTATGCCAGGCCATACGGATGAATAGAGGTCCGTAGTGTCCGAAGTCAGCCGGCCACCACTCCTGTGAATCTGTCATGATCTTGTGCAGGTCTTTTTTTACCTCATCAAGGTCCAGACTCTTGAACTCTTCAGCGTAGTTAAAATCCTCACCCATAGGATCGGACTTGGATGAGTGCTGGCGCAGGATCTCCAGCCGTAACTGGTTTGGCCACCAGTCCCGGTTAGAGGTGCCGCCACCAGCGGTATGATTGAAAGGGCACTTGCTGTTATCAGCCATAACCTTATCTCCTTTTGGTTGATATATGCTTCTTTGTCACCCGTTTTCGGGTGGGTCTGTCCTAAATCTAACGCTGGATAACAAATAGTGGAAATCGTTTATATCATATTAATAAATAGGTATAGCCAATTAGTCTGGATTGTTTATGACCTGTACGGTGTTTGGAAGTTTGTCACGTATTACATCCGCAAATGCCTCCAGGGCCTGGCGACGGGGAAAGCTGTGGCGAAAGGCAAGGGAGATGCGTCGATAGGTGTCCGGGAGCTCCAGTTTGCGAGCAATGACACCGCTGTCGGTCATCCAGGCGCCGCGCGTGGCCAGTGCAGGTACTAGGGTACAACCGTAGCCAGCTCCTACCAGTTGCAGAAGAGTTTCCAGGCTACTGGCCTGGAGATCACCCATGTCACCCTGATTAGGGCGTCCGGCCAATTTACATGCATCTATCACCTGCTGCGCCAAACAGTGGCCATCTGCTAACAACAGTAGTTCAAGTTTCTCTAGGTCCTGGTGGGTGATCTTTTCTTTGGTGTATAGAGGATGGTTGCGCGGATGAGCTAGCCAGAAGGGTTCATCAAACAGAGGTATGGCATCAAGATCGGCCCCGTCCACCGGGGTGGCTATGAGCGCAACATCGACTTCATGCTTGCGCAGACGCTGCAACAGGCGTTCTGTAATTTCCTCGCTGAGCACCAACTTTAGTTTAGGGAATCGTTCCTTAAGTGGTGAGAGGATAAGTGGGGTCAGGTAGGGACTGAGGGTGGGTATAATGCCCACGCGCAGCGGACCTGCCAGTGGATCGTGATGTGCTTGTGCCAAATGTTCTATGGCGACGACCTGCTCCATTATCTTCCTGGCATGCTCTATTATCTCCATGCCAGTGGGGGTTATTTCCACCGATCTTTTTGTGCGTTCAAAGATGGTTATCCCCAACTCATCTTCCAGCTTTTTAATCTGCCCACTGAGTGTCGGTTGGCTGACGAAGCAACGCTCAGCTGCCTTGCCGAAGTGCCGTGTCTCTACCACAGCGATTATGTATTTCAGGTCACGTAGGTTCATGGTCTTTATTTATTGGCGGTATCTATTACACAAGTATAGATAAACGATTACAACTATCAATACGCATGGCTTAAGGTATCAATAAGAGTGAAGGGAAATTGATATGACAGTATTAGTACAAACCGTCCGCCACATCAGATCCGGGATAGGGGATAAACAGGCCCGTATCTTGCGAAGGGTTGCTCCTGTAGCGACCATATTAGCAGTAATTTCTGTCATTCCTAACGGTTGGAGTAGCGCGCTAAACGCCCTTAGTGATGCCTACCTCTCTGTCTCGGTGTTTGTAGCTGGCACATTGGCACTGGTATATGCCGCAGAACATGGGTTCAAAACAGACCTTGGTTATCTACTGATGCGCTATCGGCACTGGCAGGTGCCAGCAGGTGCTTTGCTCGGGGCCTTTCCCGGATGTGGCGGGGCCATCGTGGCCATGACACAGTATATACGCGGATATCTAAGTTTCGGGGGTGTGGTTGCTACCCTCACGGCGACCATGGGCGATGCCATGTTCCTTCTCCTGGCCAAAGAGCCCATGACCGGCCTGGGTATACTCACCATGGGTGTGGTAGTAGGTACAGTATCCGGCTATTTGGTAGATGCCATCCACGGTCCAGATTTCATGCGTCCACATTCATCACCTGCTGCCACATCCTACTCTAAGCAGCAGCAAGGGCATGACAGTAGCTTGTCGACTATGGAGAAGTTCTGGGTAGTCTTGATGGTTCCTGGGGTCTTTGTAGGGGTACTGGCAGCTTTTCAAGTGGATTTTAATCTACTTGTAAGCACCATGATCCCAGGTGAGCCAGACCATTGGCTGGGTGTGGCGGGTGCGGTGCTGGCTATAATCATGTGGATCAGGAGTGAAGATGGTCAGGAAGAGAGCCCCTGTACCAGCGGTGATAGCTGTAATGTACCAGATAAATCAGTAATACGGCGGGTGATGAGTGATACCAATTTTATAACGGCTTGGGTGGTATCAGCATTCGTGGGATATGAATTAGTGGTGGCAGTATTTGGGATAGATCTTGGAGCAGGCTTAACAGTTTGGGCCCCGCTGGTACCTGCCGTGGCGATCCTAGTGGGGTTCATACCTGGGTGCGGTCCACAGATCCTGGTTACTTCGCTCTATATTTCAGGTGCGCTTCCCCTCTCTGCTCAGCTTGGAAACGCTATTTCAAATGATGGCGATGCCCTGTTTCCAGCCATAGCCGTTGCCCCGAAGGCAGCTCTTGTCGCGACTATCTACAGCGCTATTCCGGCAATAATTGTCGGGTATGGTTGGTACCTGTTTATGGAGTGAGATGATTAATCATTTTTTTCCTGAGAAAAATCAACAAAAGTCAAAAAAACATTAAAGTTGCTGTGTTAATGGCCGCTAATATGGGTCGGACGTAATTCACTTTAGGATGACTTTTCACAGCTCACGGGAACTGAGTTGTAACACCATCATCGCCGGGGAGATACCCATGTTAATCAAGACTAAGCTCAGATATGGAAGCATACTACTCGCGCTGGTTCCAGCCGTCGTTGCAAGCACCATGGTAGGGATGATTGCGGTAGATCACGCTGAAACTGCCCTTGAGGAGCAGGTCTCCTCTCACCTCATTTCATTGAGAGAGGATAGGGCCAGACAGATCGTTCACTATTTCGAAAACATGCGCGATCAGGCATTGGCCTATAACAAGGATCGAATGGTTATAGATGCTACGCGCGGTTTTACCGAGGCCTACAGAAACTTCCAGAACGAGGTCCTGGTGGATGTGGCGGCGGATAAGGGTTCGCTTAAATCATATTATGTTGAAGAATTCGCCAAAGAGTACTCTGGGCGCAACAGTGGCCAAAAACCCAACGTAGAGCAGATATTCTCTAAGCTGGATAATTCTGCGGTCGTCATGCAGCAGCGCTACATAAAGGCCAACCCCAATCCACTAGGTTCTAAAGATGCACTTATGGCAAGCAGTGACGGCAGTAACTATTCACAATTGCATAGAAAATTTCATCCATCTATCAGAGAACTGCAGCAGCGTTTTGGCTATTACGACATATTTCTCATCGACGCCGAAACTGGACACGTGGTCTATTCCGTGTTTAAGGAACTGGATTACGCTACATCGTTAAAAGACGGTCCGTTTGCCGATAGCGGTCTGGCTGAGGCCTATCGAGGCGCAATGGGTCTGTCATCGTCAAATGAAATATTCATGACTGACTTTGCTCCTTATCTGCCCTCATATCAGGATCCCGCCATCTTTATTGCCACCCCCGTCTTTGATGGAGATAAGCGAGTGGGTGTTCTCGCATTTCAATTACCGATAGATCGGATCAATAGTGTTATGACTGGCGAGGGTAAATGGAAAGAATCAGGTTTGGGCGAGAGCGGTGAGACCTATCTGGTCGGTTCTGACTATAAGATGCGCAGCCAAAGTCGCTTCTGGTTGGAGGATAAGGCTGGTTTCCTCGCAGCTATCGCCAAGGCAGGTATTGACACTACGACCGTCAACGCCATCAAGAGCAAGCAGACCGTTATCGGCTTGATGACAGTCAACTCGCAGGGTGTGAAGAGTGCGCTGCGAGGTCAAACGGGATCTTCTGTCTTTAATGACTATCGGGGCGTACCTGTACTCTCCGCATACAAACCGATTGAGGTAAACGGTCAGAAGTGGGCGATTCTGGCTGAGGAGGATGAGGAAGAAGCCGAGGCTGCTGCTATTGAGCTGCATAGTTACGTGATCTTTCTGGTATGGAGTACAGCCTTCGTTCTCCTGATTGCAAGTGGAGTACTGGGCTGGATGTTTAGCGTCAGTGTGGTTAGGCCGCTTGAACGTATCGTGGCCTCTATGAAGGATATATCATCAGGTTCCGGAGATCTGACGGTGCGTCTGGAAGATAAGGCCCATGACGAACTGGGTATGCTGGCACGCGCCTTTAATGTCTTCGTGGAAAAGTTGGATGGCATAATGTCCAACATAGGCGATTCCACCACGGAGCTGGCTACTGCATCTGAAGAGCTATCCATGATTACCAAAGATACACGTAACGGCATTGAGCGTCAGCATGCTGAGATCCAGCAGGTAGCTACCGCTGTTGAAGAGATGACGGCGACCGTTAAAGAGGTGGCGCAAAATACCAATGCGGTGGCTGACGCTTCGCGTGAGGCAGGATCTCACGTGGATACAGGCAGGATAGTGGTAACAGATAGTTCTGAATCCATACAGCGTTTATCAAATAGTATGGTTGAGTCCAGACAGGTTGTTAATGCACTACAGGATGACAGTGAGAGAGTAGGAACTGTTCTGGATGTAATCAAGAGTATTGCCGAACAGACCAATTTGCTCGCTTTGAATGCGGCCATTGAGGCAGCGCGTGCCGGCGAACAGGGCCGTGGTTTTGCTGTTGTGGCCGATGAGGTGAGAGTGCTGGCGAAGCGCAGCCAGGATTCCGCTGAAGAGATCCGTGTCATTATTGAATCGCTCCAGGACCGCAGTGAACAAACCACGACAATGCTGCAGGCAAATATATCTGACCTGGAGTCTACCGTTGAGCTGAATGAAAAGACTCAACAGGCATTTACAGAGATAGAGACTGCGGTATCCAAACTCTTGGAGATGAGCATACAGATCGCCAATGCTACAGAAGAGCAGGCTGCTGTAACAGAAGAGATCAGCCGCAACCTAGACAACACCAACCAGGAGGCAAATACCATAGCCTCAGGAGCTGAGCAGACCTCTGAATCCAGTATGATGCTGGCGCGTCTCGGCGATGATCTAAAAGTGCATGTGGATCAATTCAAGGTTAGCGGCAGAAGAAGAACTGAAGGTGTGAGTCCGGTAAGTAAGGTGAAGCAAAGCAGGCCGGAATCACAGGTCGGTGATCGGGAAGAGATTGAAGAGAAAGAGGCCCAAGAGCAGGATAAAGTGGCTTAGTTTAAAATCTTCAGTGTAAGGCCAAAGAACCCGTTTAAAGCGGGTTCTTTGTTTTCAGGTAAGTAGTTACTTGTGGTTGTTTTTGCCTTGTTGTGCCAACCACTGCCACGCCTCATCAGGATCGGAGAAGATCTGGATCTTTATCTTGGGTAGATATCCAACGTATTCAGTCAATCTCTTCATATTGATCTGGCCGCGTGCCTTGATAGGGGGAAGAACAGCCCAGTATCTCCACCCAGCCTGGTAAGCGCGCGGTAACCAGAAATCCTGAGACCAGGCGCTATCTTCAGCCGAGAGCATGCTATTGAGCCGGTCATCGGAAAGCCATTTCTGCGCGCCTTGCTCTTTCAATATTTGTAATCCGGTAAGTAAAACGTTTTGGAACTCTTTGCCTGCAATGGGTTGTAGAAATTCATGATGAATGATGCCTTCATCGGGGTAGTGCCACATGCTGGCATATTCGTTCTCGATTAAAGAAATCCTATTGCGCATAGTGTTGATATTCGAAAACTCTCTGGAATAAGTCAAGGGCAAACAATCTGAAATAACGGCAGAATATGCTGAGTATTTTGTGCGGGTGATGTTGGGTATAATCGTCTAAATATTTCTGAAAGGCCGCAAGATGTGGCTCCATATATCTCGCAATCACAAGGAGCAATCAATGAGATTATCTAAGAATATCCTGGGAACACTGTCCTCCGTACTCCTGGCAATCTTTATTCTAGGTTCTAGCGCAACTTTTGGGCAGGATGAAGTAAACATATCCACTGTTAAATCAGCAGATGGTAGTGTTATCAATTATGGTGTGCAGGGGGCAGGGGATGTGACCATCGTCTTTGTGCACTGCTGGACCTGTGATCATGAGTTCTGGACAAAGCAGATAGACCATTTTGCCAAGACGCACAGGGTAGTGTGGCTAGATCTGGCCGGGCATGGATCATCCATGTCCAAGCGTAAGGATTACACCATGGCCGCTTTTGGTCAGGATGTAGCAGCAGTAGTGAATGAGGTTGGGGCAGACAAAGTCATTCTGGTTGGTCACTCTATGGGGGGTCCAGTTTCTATCGAAGCGGCGAATCAACTCGGTGATAAGGTGATCGGCATAGTGGGTGTAGATACCTTCTATACACCATTTGACTATCCAACATCAGAAGAGAAGATCGAAGGTTTTGTAAAACCATTTAAAGAAGATTTCGCCAAGGCATCCGAGCAGATGGTCAGATCTATGTTTGTTCCGGATGTCAATCCAGCCGTCAAGGAATATATCGTGCACGAGTTCGCCGACGCCGACCCAGATATGGGCGTAAGCGCCATGTACGATATTTTCCACTGGAGTGCGAAGAATGTGCCAGGTACTTTGGATAAGTATGGTAAGAGGCTGCGCAATATTAACGGTGCACCTAAGGGAGATGAGAAACCTCTGCATGATAGTGTGGTGTTGATTCCTCATGTGGGACATTTTGTGGCTCAGGTTAAGCCGGAAGAGTTTAATAAGGTTTTGGAGGAGATTGTTGCGGGGTTTGGGGTTAAGTAGGTCTTCCTTAGATTAATATTTAAATTACAGTCATCCCCGCGCAGGCGGGACAATAGCGCGTAGCGCATTGAACGCCCTTCAGGGCGACCCGAAGGGTGAGCGTAGAGAATAATCCAGTAGGAGCCAACTACTATATCTCCCTCTTGAGGAGAGAGATATTTGTCGCCCACAGGAATGGGCTCCTACAAGTATGGATATACCGTATGATGACGATAGCCTAAACTATTCCCCCCTAAGCCTCTTCGGATGCTCTGCCTCCAGATACGCCTCTTCCACCTCAGAAAGCTCCACCTTCTCAAATCCAGTGATCATGGTTCTGATATATGCAAACGGCGTGGTGCCGGTGGTGGTCATGTAGACGTGAATAATGACAAAGGCCACCATAAGAAACGCGGCTGCGGTGTGCAGAAAGGTGATGATCTGAAAATAGAAACCGGCATCTGGTATCCCGTTCCAGAAATCATACAGCAGATAGACGATGCCGGTGGCGGCCAGGGCGGGGCCGATCAGGATCATGAAGGTGAGATAGGCTAAGGCCTGCAATGGGTTTTGCTTATGGCGCAGGGTCTTGATGTGCGGGTGCTTGGAGCCGGTAAGTATGCCCCATGAGTAATACTTGATCACCGCGAACATGCCGCCGCGCTTGGGCAGAAACTGGCGCCAGTTGCCGGTGGTGAAGTTCCAGAAGGTAGTGAATAGCCAGAGCACAATTAGGAGAACAGCAGACGTAGTATGCAGTTCCACTGCACTCTGGAAATCCAGAAAGTTATGGGTGCCATGCAGCCCGAATCCTGTATAGGCCAGGGTGAAGATCAGTATGGCCTGGGACCAGTGCCAGAAGCGCTCGTAGATGGTGTAGATCTTGACTGCTTGTTTGCGTCTTTTTACATTTGGCATTGTTTAATCCTCATCTAACCCTTGGCTTCAGACTTGCTTTTTCGGTACATCACCAGGCGCAGGATCGTGTGCAGTATCACTATCGCCAGTGCTCCCAGGACCAACAGATAGCCAACGCGGTCGAGCCAGGCATAACTATCACGTCCCGGCATATAGAACCCTTTTAGTTCTTCCAATCGTCCCTCTTTGGCATGACACTCATTGCAGGCCAGGGCATCCTTCTTCGGGGCTACCATGTGGGTTATGGGCCAGTACATATAGGTCTGAATAAAACCGTATTCGCCGCTGTATGGCAGATTGAACTCTTTCATGCCCCAGGAGATTGCCTTCTGAAAATCGTAGTTGCCCCAGTAGGCTGAATCGTCATCACCCCATAGATGCATATAGACTAGGGTGTTGTTCCCTTTGTCGAAAGGCTGGAAGGTCTCCATACGTTTAAACGGCCAGATGCGGGATTTAGGGTCGTCGAAGGAACCGTTGAATGAGTTAATCTCTACCGGCTTGGAAGGGTCGAACTTTGTATCAACGGTGGTGTATCGCATATCACCATCGAACCATGCGTAATGTGGTTGAAGATTTTCCCCATATTTAAACTCACCCTTGATGGACTTGTAGGTCTTACGGTGTTCACCGTTTCCCTGAGTGTACTCCTTCAGATAGAAACCCTCTCCGTCCTTAAGCTTGCCGGCCTCGCGCCAGTCCCAAAAGGTCTTGGTGGCTACACCACCACGGGCGAACGATGGGATATGGCAGGTCTCACAGGCCACTCGATCGGTATGTCCGTTTAGTTTGATTCCTTTGAGTCCGTCCATATCGTGCGGGGAGTTGCCATGGCAGGATTCGCAGCTGGCGGCGTTGCGTCTCTGTCCGGGTTTACCCATCCCTTCTGGATCGGTGGCCATGGCGCTATAGCGGCTTCCGGAGGTTATATGTTTTTTAGTTACATGGCACTCAGTGCAGGAAAAGTCGAGACCATCTGCAGCCATGTGTACATCCACTGACTTATCCGGTTCTACCAGGGCCGTGGATAGATCACCATGTTTCACGTTGTCACCACCACCGCCTTTGAAGTGACAACCACCGCAATTGGCACGGGTCGGCATTCCGACATTTTGCGCGACCTTAGTCAGATCAATCGGTTTCTTGCCTTCAAACATGACCGAGCAGGCCTCATTTCCTTTAGTAGGAGGCAATCGATAGTAGGTGCCAGTACGATCATGGCACACCACGCAGTCGATATTCTCCTGGTTGGCGTAATTGAAGCTGCTGTCCTCATGACCATAGCTGGCATGACACATGGCGCACATACCCTCGTTACCGCGGGAATTAGTGCAGAAGTTATTTATCAGGGTCTTTTTACCTAGAGTCTGGCCGGTCTCTGGGTGCTTATATTCCCACTTCCAGTGGATGGAGTGCATGAACTGCTCACCGGCCTTGTTATGACAGGAGAGACAGGCCTTTGTCACTTCACGACCGTTGGAGAACGGACCCTGAAGTTCTTCAAGTTCGGCGTGATCGGTAGTGGAGTCGCTCTCTACCGTTTGGAGCATACGCTGTTCCGCATCAGTGCGCTTGTCACCTGTGTATTCTGATACGCCGATACCACTGCCTTCCGTATGGACGGTTTCATCTGCATGTAGAACCGCACTTACTGGCATGAAGATTACAGCAAGGATAGCTATCAGGGTGATGGGAAAATGTTTTGTCGCTAGATGGTTCATTCCGCCGCCCCTCCATCCGACCGGCTGTTGCATATAAGGTATTCTTTCGGCCAATTCATGGCCGAACATGTGATTCTCAGCAACAGCGCACAAAAGAGAAATGACATTTATCAATTTGCAGTCAACTCTTCCGAAATGCTCTTGTACGCAGAAGGTAATGTAACTTTTGTTACATATCTCAGATAGAGGCATTAAGTATGCTTGGGCCATTGTTGATTGGAGAGTGGCTTATGAATCACGGTATATTCGACATAATATCGATCGGCCTGATCGCGGTAATGATCGGGTCATTTGTTATGGTGTCTATGGTTTATCTGGAGCTGGGACCCACCGGGATGCTGTCCAAACGCAAGCACAAGCTGTTGGCGGTGGCATTAGGTTCAGGGATACTGGCCTTTAGCATTAAAATTTTGCTTATCGTCACCATCGCAAAATTTCCGCAGTACACTATTAATCCTTTTTTAAAACCTCTCGAGGTGATTCATTACGAGCATGCAAAGATTAAGACAGGTCCTACACGCTATGTATGGATAGACCTTCCTGAGAACAATAAGACGGTTGTACCTGTTGTTTCGCGTGAGCAGTATGTCTGGCGTGCTTTGCCAGAGCAGGCGCCTTCTCCCGCATACAATCCATCCTCACCGCAGAAGATTGCTTTAGGTGAACAGCTATTCTTCGATAAGCGCCTGTCGCGTGATGGCACACTTTCATGTGCTTCCTGTCACGATCTGTATAAGCATGCTGGTGCAGATGGCCGTGCTACCGCGTTGGGAATAGACCGACAGACGGGTAATCGCAATGCCCCTACGGTGTGGAATACGGCGTTTCAGACAATGTTTTTTTGGGATGGTCGCGCACCATCGTTGGAGGAACAGGCCAAAGGTCCATTGATGAATCCTATCGAGATGGGTATGCCATCGCCGGCAGAGGTGGAGAAGAGGGTGCGGGAGCAGAAGCGTTATCAGGAGGCATTCGCCGATGTTTTTGGACCGGGTACAGCTATTACCTTGGATCGTATAGCGCAGGCGATAGCTGCCTATGAGCGCAGTTTGATCACGCCTGATACCCCATACGATCGATTTGTGCGCGGCGAAATTAATGCCCTCACTCCGGCGCAACTGCGCGGCATGAATCTATTCCAATCGGTAGGATGTGTCACCTGTCATCACGGTCCCAATTTTAGCGCCGCTAGCATCTTTGATAACAGCATGCCTCAACGTATCTTTCCATCTAATCCCATACCACAAGAACAACAATACAATCTGTTGCTGGAGCACAACGCCGGCACCAACACCAACCGTGGTGTGTGGCGTGTGCCTTCGTTGCGTAATGTGGCACTCACCGGACCCTGGTTACACAACGGTGCCGTGAACAAGCTGGAGGAGGTGGTGCGGATCATGGCCGCTGGTCAACTTGGACGCGCCGGTCACTATCTATTATGGTCGGAAAGAGAGTCGAGCATGAGCGAACATAATCAACCCAAACTCAGTGACCAGGAGGTAGCGGATATCGTGTCCTTTCTCAATGCCTTGAGCAGCGATAGATTGGTTGCGCGTGCAAAAAAATAGACAGACAACATAAACATTTTGCCCAGGGGCAGTGACATGTGATACTTACGCTCAATTGATCAGTGGTTTTTTAGGGGTGCTGACATTGAGCAACTATCAAGCAGTGCAGGATTTTCTAGACCTTTCTCCGGAGGGATCTAAGTTACTTGAGCATGCGATACAACAGGTCCTGTTCCAAAAGCCTACGGCGGTCATCCATAAAGGGCAACCTGTATCTGGAGCTTATCTGGTGCTGCGTGGACAGTTGCGGGTCTTTACCTATACTCCGCAGGGTACCGAGGCCACACTCTATTTTATTCGTCCCGGTGAGACCTGCGTCTTGGCACTCAACTGTCTGTTCAACGACCTACGCTATCCGGCCTGGGTGGAGGCATCGGGTGATACCGATGTAGTGGTAATACCAGGTCCGCTCTATCGCCGTCTGTTCGAGAGTGAGAATGCGGTACAGGATCTGACTGTAACGGCTCTCTCCACTCTGGTGTTTCGTCTTATGGATGAGTTGGAACAGATCCACTCATGTAACCTGGATCAGCGTTTGGCCAGTTTTCTCCTGAATAACGCCTCGGATCAGGGCATAGTGGCTATGACTCAACAGACTCTGGCAGGTCACCTCGGTACTACGCGCGAAGTCATCGCCCGGATTATGCAGGGCTTCAGTGCGCAAGGTTTGGTCTCTACTCAGCGCGGGGCTGTTACTATTCTTGATGCCGAACGATTGTCTACAGTAGCTGCACCTCAGAGTTCGAATTTTTTCATAGGAGGTAAGTGATTGTGAAGTTTGTAAAACAAATTTTCATCATCGCACTATTATCGAGTATCTTCGGTGTCGCTGTTTCGGCGGAGGATTCTGATCTTACCCCCCTTCCTGGTAATCCATTACGCAAACAGGTTCTAGATGCGCTACGCAGTGAGGTTAAGCGCTTTCACGGTCTAGACGTGGTTTTTGTAGTTCAACATCTAAAGGTCAAGGATGGCTGGGCCTGGGTTGATACCATGCCTCAATCTCCAGATGGCAAGAATAGATACGAGGGTATATCGGCCCTTTTGCAACTCAAGGATGGCGTTTGGAATGTGGCAGAGATTCCCTGTACAGAGGTGGATAATCCAGAGTGTATCGATGGACCTGAGTATTTCGATCGGCTTCAAGGCCGATATCAGGGGATTTCAGCAGAACTGTTTCCTGATCTCGATTAAACACCGCCACCACGGTGTACTATCTCGTAATAGAGCTTCTCCAGCTCTATCTTGTGCTTGGTCTCTTCATTGGCCAGGAATCTAAATAGTTCGCGGATAGGGCCGGCCGGAGCGGTTCCTGCCAGTTCGTTATAGTGCAACATGGCTGTATGCTCTCGACCCATGGCGTACTGCAGTACCTCCTGGTCGTCCGGATGTTCACCAAGTTCTGGCACGTGCAGACAGTCAGAGAATTTGCTATCAGTAGTGGGGCGGGCGATCTCCTCTTCTATCTGTACAGTGAGATCAGCGCGTTCAGATAGTTCACTAAATAGATCAAAATGTCGCTGCTCCTCTTCAGCCAACTCCTCGGCCAGATAACGGATGCGTTTGCTGACCTTCGGGATCAGGTCGGTATAGAAGTCACGAGCGACCCGTTCGAAGCTGGTAGCAACCTCCAGGATCTCGCGCATGCTGGTTTTGCCTTCCATCCGATCTTTGCCATGAGGGCTTCCTTCATGGACCATGATTAATCCTCCTTTTCCTTGCTCAGTGCCGCATGGATACTGGCGGCTACACGGTGACCGTCGGCCACGGCCGAGACTACGTCCGGACCGCGCACCATATCACCTGCCGCCCACAGCCAATCCTCGCTGCTACGTCCGCCTGCATCCACCTGTAAGCGGCCGCGCTCCCACTCCAGTCTCTCGGTGAGTTCATCACCCAATAGCGACGTGTCACTCATCTGACCTATGGCCTCGATTACCATCTCACCGGCATGGAACTGCTCGTCGCTCTCATCATAGCTGGGTGCGAAGCGACCCTGTTGGTCGAAGATCGACTTTACATGCCAAGTGGTCAGGCCGGTGACCTTGTCGTTCTCTATCACCACCTGCTGCGGACCACGGGCGTCGAAGATATTTATGCCTTCTTCCTTGGCCTCTTTGACCTCGTCCGGGTCGGCCAGGAAATGATCAAAGTCTTCCAGGGCGGTCACCGTAACCTTCACTTCACCGAATTTCTGTTTCTGCAGGCGTGCCAATGTGCGAGCGATATCCATAGCCACGTTGCCACCACCGATTACCACCACGCTACGCGGGGTACCGAACTCTTCACCTGCAGTGGCTTTGCGTAGCAGATCGACAGATTTCCTAACGTCTGGATGATCGGTGCCGGGGACGCGGGTGGCACGACCCAGTTGCAGGCCCAGGGCGACCAGCACTGCGTCGTGATTCGAGTGCAGTTCATCCAGGGTGACATCGGTGCCGATTCTGGTGTTGCAGCGGATCTCTACACCCAGGGAACGGATCATATCCACGTCCTGATCGATGATCTCATAGGGCAGGCGATACTCTGGTATACCCCAGCGCGTCATGCCACCAGGCTTGTCCTGGGCTTCGAACACCGTGACGCTATGGCCCAGCTTGGCCAGGTCAAAGGCGGCGGTCAGGCCGGAGGGACCACCGCCGATGATGGCCACCTTCTTGCCGGTGGCAGGTGCTATGGTTCCGATGGCGCTGCGGATCTGTTCAACCGTTACATTGTCCATGATATGTCGTTTTAGCCAGCGGATGGCGATGGGGTCACCTTCGTGACCGGCGGCGCATGCAGTTTCACACCGGTGGGTACAGACACGTCCGCAGATACCAGAGAAGGGATTGGAGTCGTACAGCAGAGCGACACCGCGCTGATAGTCGCCGTCACGGATGGCCTCAATATACTGTGGTACCGCCATGTGGGTGGGGCAGGTTGCCACGCACAGTCCGCAAGCGACACAGCGGTCCGCCTCCAGTCTGGCTTGGGCGATGCCATAGCCATGTACAATCTCGTCGAAGTTGTCGATACGCTGCTCCGGCTCCATCTCACCCATGTGTTCCCGCGTTTCTTCGGTCAGACGATGACCTTCGGGACGACGGTATCCGAGTTCGGCATTGTCCCAGTGCTTGGCGTCAATACCGGGGATAAAACAGAATACATCCGGATCGGAGTCCACCCATTTATATTCATTAGACATGGACAGAGAAGCGGTCATACAGACATCTACACACAGGGCGCACCAGCAGCAACGTCCGTAATCGATGCGCGGGCGCAGGCCGGAATCACCATCCTTAGTCTCACATTGCAGTGCCGGCACCATATCTATAGCGGCATTCTGGCAGATGGCCTCGCAGGTACCGCAGCCAATGCACCTATCGATATCGTTCTGATGAAAGCCGCGATAACGTGCGGAACCGGGACGCTCGGTGAGCGGGTCGCGGATGGTTACCGGGTCGCGCAACAGATACTTCCACGCGGTAAAGGGAGAGAGGAGATTGCGTACACTCATCGCTCAATCTCCGGTGGGTAGGTGTGCAGAGAGACCATGAGTCCGGCTACGTCCGCGATGTTCACGTTCACGATCAGCCGTTCCAGCAGGGCCATGGCGTGGGTGTAAGAGGGTCCGCGCACATTGATGCGGCGCGGGTAGCCGCTGCCGTCAGTTACAACATAGTAGCCATATTCGCCGCGGGAGCATTCACCGCGAATGTAGGTCTCGCCACGCGGGATCTTCCAGTGCAGCACGTTGGGGATCTCGGCCATGAGTGTTCCTTTTTGCGGCATCTTGGTCAGGATCTGACGAATCAGATCGATGGAGACCAGCACGTCGCGGCGGCGCACATCGGCGCGGGTAAAGGCGTCGGAGTCGCTGCCGGTCACCGGCTCGAAATCCAGCTCGGGGTAGACCAGGTATGGCTGGTCCTTGCGTACGTCCTTGGCCATACCACCAGCGCGGGCACTGGGTCCGGTAACGCCATAACTCTCCATAATGGCCGGGTCGATATAGCCCAACCCCTTGGCGCGTTTCTGAAACACTGCGTTATGGAACATCACATCTTGTACATCCTGCATGGTGCGTTCGATCTCACATAGAGTCTCCTCCATGCGATCGGCGAAGCCGTCGGGTAGGCCGTCGCGTACACCACCAGGTAGGATAAACATGTGGTAGATACGGGCGCCGGTGAGTTCTTCAAATCGATCCAGCATCAGATCGCGCACATAGGTGGTCCACTGGCCGATGACGCCGAGGCCGAAGGCCCCAGACTGACCGCCCAGGTACATCATATAGCTGTTGATGCGGCCCATCTCCAGGATTAGGGTGCGGATCCAGTTGGCCAGTTCCGGCGCCTGGATGCCAGCCAGCTCTTCTATGGCGGCGGCGTAACAGTATTCGTTGAAGTCAGGCTCCGGTACGCAGATGCGGCAGACGATGGGGAAGACCTGTATAAAACTGCGTCGTTCCATCAGCTTTTCGAAACCACGGTGCAGGTAACCGACGTGGGTACGTCCTTCCACCACCTCGTCGCCGCATACGGTGAGCTCCAGAGACATGTTGCCGGTGATGCCAGGGTGCTGCGGTCCCTGCCATAGCTTGAGGTACTTACCGGAGCTGAGATCGATATCCAGCGTACCGTCAGGACGCATCTCTGGATATTGGCTGCGGTCAGGTGTGTAACTCATTTTGCATCACCATCTGGATAAAGTTGCTCTTTCATATACTGCTCCGGATCCTGGGTCTCGCGTCCGGGGCGGTGGCGGAAGTTCTCTTGAGAGAACTTCAATGTATCGAAGTCGCGCCGGTAAGGCGGTTTGTCTATCCAGCCCTCCAGGATGAAATCGTCGTTGATGCGCGGACTGCCGGGGAAGTCGATACCGAACATCTCACGCAGTTCTCGCTGGTAGGTCTCAGCCGTTGGCCAGATGTCGTGGATGCTATCCATGGTAGCCAGGCCATCCTCCGGACGTTCAATCATGACGCGCACACCAATATCGCACGCCTTCTCCCGATTAGAGAGCAGATAGGTGAGCTGGAATTGTCCGTCCTCTATCCAGTCCACAGCTGTGAGCAGCACCAGGTGGGTGAAACCTTCATCATTGCGCAACTGCAGCAGCAGGTGACGCAGATGTTCCTTGGGTACGGTGACGAAGCCAAGGTCTTGGCGCTGTTCGGTCAGTTCACCCAGTGGATGCTCTGCGCTCAGTCGGTTGTATAGATCGCTTAGACTCATTAGGTCACCAGTTGTAATCGGGCATATCCCAGTCGTGTATCACCTTCTTCTGGTTGGCCTTATACCAGTCGAAGTTTTCGGCGTATTTGTTGGCACCCTCGGCCTTACCGGCGCGGATGATCTTTTTCATCTCCTTAAATCCTGCCAGCAGCGCCTCGGGGCGCGGCATACAACCGGCTATATAGAGATCTACCGGCAGGTAGTCGTCCAGACGTTTGATGGTGTTGTATGCATCCCAGTACATGCCACCGTTGATGGTGCAGGAGCCCAGGCCGATCACATACTTGGGATTTTGCATCTGCTCATAAGAGCGGATAGCGCGTTTGAGGGTCTTGGTCGACAGATAACCAGAGATGATGAACAGGTTGGACTGGCGTGGTGTGGGGCGCCACTGCACACCGTAGCGATAGGCGTCGTAACGCGGCGTCATCAGCGGGCGCATCTCGATGGCGCCGCAACCGGTGCCGAATCCAAGGATCCACAGAGACTCCGCACGTGCCCAGTTGAAGAAGTCCTCCACGATCTTACTGTAAGCAGCGGGCATCACCGTCGGTGCATCTGTGCAATAGTAATCGTGCAGGGGGTCGACCTCGAACTCCTGACCGTCCGGTCCCTTGACTATGCGTTTTTCCAGTTCAGGTTTCATAATTTGTTTACACCAAAATAATCGACAATACGCCAAGCGGCGTCGCCCAGATCAGGAACCAGCGGATCGACTGCTCCACGCGAAAGCGCGGGAACACCACGCCGACAAAGGCCGACCACAGATAGAGCAGGAACACCTTGAGAAAGAACACTGGCCAGCTGGCGGCACCACCGAAGAACAGCGCCGAGTAGATTACGATCTTGGCGATGGGGAAGATGGCACGATTGGTCTGCATCATGGCCAGATACGAGGAGTGATACTCGGTCGGCGGCCCTATGGGTATCTCCTGCGGCGCCAGCACCACATCGAAGGGTGGGCGCATCATGGAGCCAAGAAAAGAGAGCATGGCCGCGGCCACAGCCAGCGGGTTGGTGAACAGGGTCCAGTTCAGCACGCTGCCCTGTTGGGCGGCCACGATGTCGGTGATAGATAGGGTCTGATACTGCAACGCCACTGAGAACACCGCTAAGGCGAATGGCAGTTCTGCCGCGGTGACCTGGGACAGACCGCGGGTAATGCCGATGGCGGAATAGGGGTGGCCGCTCTCGGCCGCGCCCAGTGCCATACCCAGGGTGCCGAAGAATACGAAATAGAGGGCCAGGATCAGGTCGCCGGCGAAGGAGAAGTTGGAGAACATCTCCGAGCCGTAAATCGTAGGCACAAATAGCAGCAGACCAACACCACCAGACAGTCTGAATACCGGCCCCAGATAAAACATGACGCCGTGGGTTACCGAACTGCGCAGTCCGTAGTTCTTGATCACATCCAGATAGACCTGCCATACCGGGATGCCGTGGCGGCGGCCCACGCGGGCGGCGATCTTCTGGATCAGGGCGTTCTGCAGATAGCCGAAGTTGATGACGATAAACAAGGTCAACAGGGCGTAGGGGATCTTCATCCAGTCAAAGGTCATGGCATACCCCCGGTGCTCAAGAGAAAGACGACCAGTACAAAGGCTAGCAGTTGCACAGCGTAGGTCTGGCCGTTGCCGGTGTAGAAACGCCGCGCCAGGTCGGCGCCACTATGTAGGGTATCGGTGACGGCGTCCCAGAAGCGTGTGACGTAGGGCTGCACCATAAATCCCAACGCCTTGCGATAGGGAGCAAAGAAGTTCCAGGCGAAGTGGGTGGTCTCGGGCCGGAACGGGCGCTCGGCGGCATAGACGATATTGAACTGCTTGACCTTCTGGGCGCGCCGGTTGACGAACAGCAGCCAGACAAACAGGGACATGAAGATACAGCCGACGATGATCATGATCGACACCGGTTCCCAATAGCCGTAGTTACTGCTTATATGTAGGCCTTCCCAACTTAGGCCGCCTTCGGGGAAAAACTGGTTCATGTAGCTGTCTACGCGGCGCAGGGCCAGACCTGGCACCACGGCGAATCCCAGCAATAGCACTACATAGATCATCTGGGGCAGGACGATCCAGAAGGGGGCCTCTTTCAGTCTTCTGTTTTCATCCTTCAATTGTCCAAGGAAGATGGTGTGGATCAGCCGGAACAGATAGAGGAAGGCGATGGGTCCGGAGAAAAATAGGACGATCATGGGTAGCCGGTATGACGAATCCAAGATGGCGTTGTAGAAGATCCAGCGGCCACCAAAACCGGACAGTGGTGGTACGCCCGACATGGCGATGATACCGATCAACACCGCAATGAAAGATAGAGGCATCAGGGAGATCAGCCCGCCCATACGGTACATGGCGCGGGTGCCGGTGCGTTTGGCGATGCCGCCTACCGAGAGGAACAGCATCGACTTGTAGATATAGTGGTTGATGACGAATAGCAGAGCCATGAGCCATCCCAGGTGGTTCATCATGGCCAGGCCGAACAGGGCATATCCCATCTGTCCGATGGAGGAGTAGGCGAGCAGGCGCTTGGCGTCCTCCTGAAAGATGGCCATCAGGTTGCCCAGCAGGGCGGTTATGGCGCCGATCCAGAGCATGAGATAGGTTAGCTCGACGCCATATAGCTGTTGTTTGCCCATGTGCATAAGCAGGATAAACAGGCCGAACAGTCCGGCCTTGAGCAGGATGCCGGATACCATGGGTGAGACATCGGTCTCGGCTTCAGCATGAGCTCCTGGTAACCATATATGCAGGCCGATGGCGGCGGTCTTGGTCATGAAACCGACGGCGAGCAGGAGGAACACCCAGGGTGCCAGTGTTACTGCCAGATCCTTCAGTGCAGAAAGCTCGATCTGCGGTGCGCCCTGGGCGGCCAGGGCAAAACCGGCCAGGATCAGGAAGGCGCCACCCAGGGAGAACACCAGATAGGAGAGGGCATGGGGTTCGGAGTGCTTGCCGCGCAGGATCAGAAAATAGGAGCCGATGGTCAGGATCTCCCATGCGGCAAAAAAGTTAAATGTATCACTAGTCTGGATCAGCATGGTCATGCCGGCGTACATCAGCATGGCCGACGGATAGAAACCGATGCGACGGCCTTTGGCATCGAAGCTGGCCAGCAGGGTTATCGCACCCCCGGCCAGAAAGATGACTGCAAAGATCAGGCGCAGGGGATCAAAGCTATCCCAGGTATACGCGAAATAACCACTCATGCCTACGATGGCTATAGCGTTCTTAGTCCAGGCCGGTAGCCACTCCAAGAGCAGAAAAATAAGGGCGAACAGTAGTGGCAGCATGGTGAGCAGGTTGCTCCGTCCCGACAGCTCGCCCCACAGGTAGCCGAGTCCCCATCCGATGACCACGGCGGCTCCGACTGCCATCAGTCCCCCTGTTTCGGTGGACATCTCTGCTTCTGGTTTATCGCGCTTGATAATGTATCCAAACCAGCGGAACAGATAAGTGGCCTCGATCAGCGCTCCAAACAGGATCATGCCCAGCAGTCCGATACGATCCTCAGCGGCCAGCACATGCACCAATTCCCACTTGGCATAGAAACCGGGGAAGGGTGGCAGTCCAAGCAGCAGGCAGATGAGGCTGGCAAAGGCGAACAGCAGCAGCGGACGATCACGTAATAGGGTCCAGGCAGTCAGTTCCCTCTCTGTGATTACAGCGGACAGCCAGTAGAGTCCCGCCTTGGCCAGAGCATGGGCAACGAGCAGGCCAAGGGCGACGAAGCCGGTGAGATCACCCAACACATCCATCTGACCGATAACCACCAGGATCAGCCCGGTCTGGGCCACTGAGGAGTAACCGAGCAAACGGCGGTCATTGTGCTGGGGCAGTGCCAGCAGATTACCCACAACGAAACTGACTATACCTATGCCGGTGGCCACGGGTAGCCATTCGCTGCCACCGATTACTATAAGTTTACCCACGGCATAGAGTGCCGCTGCGGCACCTGCAGCGGAAAATAGGGCCGAGTAGGCAGGATGAGCCGATTCATAGATGTCCAGTGCCCAACCGTTGGCCGGTACCGGTTTTAGTTCAGTAGCCAGGGCGATAAACATCAGAAAGAAGGCTATGGCGCCACTGGGCATTAGGCCATGTGGTAGGTTGGCCATATCATCCAGGTTGAGGGAGCCGGTGGTGTGATAGGCGAATATTATGCCGATTAGCAGCAGGATGCCGATCACCTGAGAGACGACCAGGTACTTGAAGCCGGCAGCCAGGGCGCGCTCATCATCAGAGAGTAAGATCAGTCCGCCGGTGGCGATGGCCGCCAGTTCGAAGAATACGAACAGGTTGAAGGCGTCGCGGGTGAGGATGATTCCGCAGTAGGCCATGACCGCAACCAGCAGCACGGCCATGGAGCGTCGGCCCAGGCGCAGCAGTGTAGCGCGCAGGGACAAGGTGGAAAGAAAACCGGTAGCGCAAACAATCAGTGTCAATGCCGCCTCGGTCAGGCCCATGCGCAGGTTGATGGCGAAAGGCGGCGGGGTGCCGGCGGTAAAGATGAGTACTGGTTCCACGCCGCCCACGGCAAAGGCATATAGCCAACTGGCGGCAATCCAGGTCATAAATCCGAGCGCTACAAGAGTTAGCGTGTAGCCGGCGTTGCGCCAATCATCCTTAAGAAGTCCCAGCAGAAAGGCGGCAGCAAGAGCTACGGCGATGATGTAGATCGCGCTTACCATTTCAGCTCCGTAAATTTAGCTATATCCAGGGAACGTTTCTTCTCATATAGCTTGTAGGCATAGGCCAGCATCAGGGCCGTGATGCCGACGCCGATGACGATAGCGGTCAGCACCAGGGCCTGGGGTATCGGATCGATGATGCGTGACGCCGCCTCAGCGGCCGGTACGGCGCTGTCGAGGATAGGTGCGGTGCGTCCTGGTAGATAACCTACCGCAACCAGTACGATGTGCACACCGGCATCTGCGATAGTGAATGCGACGATCATGCGCATCAGGTTGCGGTTGGTCAGTGCACCGTACAGGCCGATCAGGATCAGGACGAAACCGGTGGCCATGGCGATATGCGCGATCATAGCTCCCCCGTCCTGGAAAAGTCCGCCAGCATGGAGGAGAGCTCCGCGCCTACCTTTAGACCGATCAGGGTATAGATCAGCGGTATGGCCCCGGCCGAAAAGAGTTCACCCAACTCGCCCAAGGGCAGGATGCGGTTATCTAGGAAGCCTCCGGCCAGTATCAGGCCGAGTACGCCGATGCTGACGTAGAAGAATCCGCTTAGGGATTCGATCCTGGCGATCATACGATGGCTGAATGGTCGCACAGGATTGGCCAGCAGGGTCAGCAATACACCAGAGGCGATCACGGCACCACCCTGGAAACCGCCGCCCGGGGTCAGGTGACCGTTGACGAAGATGTAGACGCCTAGCAGCATGATCAGTGGCACCAGCAGACTGGTTCCTGTGGTAAGCAGTTCGCCTACAGGTGTGAGCGGTATCTGATTTGTCTCGCGTCGATGCCCGCTAGCCAGCACCAGTCCCACCACGGCGGCGGAGAGGAACAGGACCGTTACCTCGCCCAGGGTGTCGAGTCCACGGTAGGTGACGATGATGGCGGTGACGATGTTGGACGCACCCAGGTCACCGGCGGTGCGATCGGCATAATAGCGGGCGGTATAATTCAGTGCGGCATCAGGTTGATAGCCTAGCAACAGTTGCCAGAAGATGGCACCGAGCAGCAATATCAGCAGCAGGACCAGGAAGCGTTTAATCAAGTCGCTCCTCCTTATCGTCGTCTCTGTCCATACCGCGTACGCGCCCCAGCACGAAGAAAAACAGGAAGGTGGTCAGGCCACTACCGATGGCGGCCTCGGTCATGGCCACATCCGGTGCGGCCAGGATAACGAACAGTACTGAAGCGAAGAGGCTGACCAGACCTGCGGACAGGATCGCCACCGGCAGTGCCTTGGTACGGATCGCTACCAGTGCGGCCACGACGATGGCAAGCGCCAGTAGTATGGTCATGATGACGACCAGGGCGCTCATTGCGGAGGTTCCCCCGTGTCTTCCGCCAACCTGTCCACTATAGTCTTTTCGCTCTTTTCCACACCGGTGCGGTGGGCGGAGCGGGCCAGAACTTGCGATGACAGTGGATTGGTGAACAGGATGAACAGGCCAATCAGCAGCAGTTTTAAGCTCCAATCAGGATGCAGGCAGGCTATGCCAGCCAGGGTCAACAGTGTGCCCAGGGTGGTGGCTTTGGTACCGGCCTGGATACGGTTAAACAGATCCGGCATGCGTACCAGTCCGAGGCCTCCGAAGAACAGAAAGGCGGCTCCGGATAAAAGGAGTAGGCTGCCGAGGATATCCATGGGTGTGTCGGCAAACATCACAAACCTCGCTCCAGATAACGTGCAATTGCAATGACGCCGAGAAAGGAGAGCAGGGCATAGACCAGCGCTACATCCAGGTAGATGCCACGTCCTTGAGTGAGAGCGGTCAGGGCTATGCCGGTAATGGATACGATAGTCAACACATCAAAGGCCACGACTCTGTCCTGTGCCGAGGGCCCGTTAAAAAAACGCCACAGGGCTAAAAGAAATGCGCTACCTGCTAAAAGCGCGGCCAGGGTGATGATGACGTCAGCCATACATCACCTCCAGGTAGCGCTCAAAACCAGAGACTATATTGTTGGTGGCGCCATCAATATCGGGAGACTCCACTGTAACCCAATGGACGTAGATCCATTCGTCGTGCAACTCAACAGAAAGGGTGCCAGGTGTCAGGGTGATGGAGTTGGCCAGCAGCAGCCGTCCCATGGGGCTCTTGAGTTTGGTGCGTACCTTAACGATGCCGGGATTTACCGGCAGCGATGGAGACAGCACGATGGCGGCCAGGCGCAGGTTGGCCTTAACCAGTTCTTTGAGAAAATAGAATATGTAGATCACTGCGGCGCCGAAGGCGCGGGGTGTGGCATTAAATCCTGAGAGAAAGGTAAGACAATGTTGAAATATCAGGGTGATGAGGAGCGCGGTGACAAAACCAACGATCAATACGTCATGGGCCAAGGAGGCATTCAATAGCAGCCAAAACAGAAGCAGTACTACAAACAGCTGCATGAAATGTTGTGCTCTCTGCATCCAACCTCCATTGCCTAGTTCATCAAGATTATAGGCAATCTATTGGTAGACTAAAACCGCTTTATGCGCCATGTTTTAAGCAGCTACCAGACAGATATATAGCTCTCATTTGGATTTAGAATAGCCTAGATAATATTACAACGCAGTTGATCAAGGTCAATTAGAAGTGAATTGTATGGTAATGAATGTAGAAGAGGCTTTTGATTAAATTAATTCTGTAGCCTTGTCAGTACCCGATACAGGATGTCTTGTACCTGATGTGCAATGTCGTCTATCGCTTGATGATTTGCCAGCCTCAATATAGAACCCGGGTCCATGACGCTAATCTGAGTGCGTCCATCACACTCCTGAACTACGATATTGCAGGGTAGAATGGCACCTATTTCAGGATCCACACCGATTAGTGATTTTGCCAATCCTGGCGCACATGCACCTAGGATCCTATATGGTCGAAACTCCTCATTTAATTTCGATACCATGAGCGCTTGTACGTCTATATCTGATACGATCCCTAGCCCTTCTTCTGCCAAGGCCCCGGTAAGGCGGGCAATTACTTCATTGATTGGTAGATTTAGTTCTGTTTTGAGGGTGTCCATAGCGGGCTCAATTATTAACGCCTCTCTTACTTTAGAATCTCGTGGTCGCGTACGTCCCTGTACATCAGTCGCTACGGTCATGGCCCAGGCCACTCTCTCGGCCTTCGGTCTCACCTTGTCCCTGGCCTCTCGCGACACTTGTAAATGTTCATACTCATCGGTCGCTCACAAACGGACGTCCCTATCCGTTCGCGACATTCGTACGTCCCTGTACATCAGTCGCTCCGGCCATGGCCCAGGCCACTCTCTCGACCTTCGGTCTCACTTTGTCCCTGGCCTCTCGCGATACTTGTAAATCCCTTTACTTCGAAAAAACGGCCACGGCGAACCGTGGCCTAGTGCTCAGGATGCAGAGCGTCTACTGGAGATTGTTTTCTTTACTCTGTTCCTGCTGCGCTTCAAACCACATGGCGTTGAGTACAGCAAATAGTATCGCCATGGTTACACCTAAAACCCAAGTGAAGTACCACATTATTAACTCCTCGTAACTAATCAGTATGCGGAATGATCGTTTGCTTCCACGAATTCAGTTGTGACTTTGCCGGACATCACTTTATAGCACCAGGCGGTATAGCTGATGACAATGGGAGTAAAGATCACGGCAGACCAGAACATAACCTCTAGAGTTAGGTGGCTGGAGACGCTATCCCACACTGTAAGGCTGCTGCGCAGATCTGTATTAGACGGCATGATGAATGGGAACATGGATACACCTGCTGTACCGATTATCCCAAGTTGCGACACGGCGCTGCTCCAGAATGCCGCTACTGGGTGGCGCAGCTTGGCGAACATAACCCCCAGGATTCCACCGGCAAATCCCGCCAGTGGCACAAGCATAGTTAGCGGTTGTTTAGCGTAGTTATCCAGCCAGGCACCTACCGCCAGTTCAACGGTTTTATCCAGAGGGTTGGGAAGTGCTCCGCCTACCACCTCAGAGGTAATTCGATACCCTGGAATACCTGATGCCAACCAGATGCCAGCAGCGGCAAATGCTGCCAACATCAATATACCGAAGATGAGAGAGGCATTGCGTGCTCGTTCGTAAATATCTCCTTCGGTGCGAATCATCAAAAAGTGTGCACCATGAAAGGTCAGCATGGAGAAACTGACCACACCAGCCAACAGTGCGAATGGGTTCAACAGCTCAAAGAAACCACCGGTGTAGACAGGACGTAGGTTGTCCTCAAAATGGAAGGGTACACCTAACAGCAAGTTTCCGAATGCTACGCCAAAGATCAGTGATGGGACTGCGCCACCAATAAAAAGACCCCAGTCCCAGCTCTTGCGCCATGTGGGGTTAGAAATCTTACTGCGATAGTCGAATCCAACGGGCCTGAAAAACAGTGCCCAGAGCACGGCCAGCATGGCGATATAGAAGCCGGAGAATGCAGTGGCATACACCAGCGGCCATGCGGCGAAGATGGCGCCTCCGCCGGTGATGAACCATACTTGGTTGCCGTCCCAGTGTGGGCCTATAGTGTTGATAACCGCACGACGTTCCACATCATTACGCCCCACCCATGGCAGCAGAGTACCTATACCCATGTCGTGACCGTCCATGATGGCAAAGCCGAGCAGCAGTACACCCACCAGCAACCACCAGATGATCTTCAAGATTTCATAATCGATTATCATTTCACTTACCCTCCGCAGACTGCAGTGGCGCCGCTACACCAGATGCAGCAACACCGCCTTCATCGTGATAACGCCCGGTGCCCAGGGAGCCAGGACCGCGGCGTGCATACTTAAACATCAGATACAACTCGGTCACGAGCAGCCCGGTATAGAACAGCGTAAAACCTGCGAGCGAGAAGTAGAGGCTTCCGGACGACAAGGTCGATGTCGAAAGACCAGTGGGGAGTATTCCGTAGATGCTCCACGGCTGGCGTCCGAATTCGGCAACAAACCAGCCCAGTTCACAAGCGATCCACGGCATGGGGATAAAAAACAATGCCCATTTAAGCAACCAGCGTTTCTCCTGAAAAACATTTTTTGCTGAGTAGTAGAATGACAGCCCGAACAGTGTTAACAGTAGAAAACCGAGCATGACCATAAAACGGAAGGTCCAGAACATGGGCGCGACTAGTGGACGACTGTCACTCGCGGCCTGCTGGATCATCTCCGGGGTGGCCTGACTGACGTCCTGTGTGTATTTCTTCAGCAGCAGTCCATATCCCAGATCATCCTTTCTTGATTCAAATGTAGCGCGGGCTTCTTGGTCATCGCCATTTTTGCGTAGCGCCTCAAGTGCTGTTACCGCAACTGCCCCGCGTTCGATACGCTGTGCGGCGTCTTCTTCTAGCTCGTTGATGCCTGGTAACACATCCGTAGTGGAACGTGCTGCTAGTAAGCCAAGCACATAAGGGATTTTGACTTCTGCAATATTGCTGCGCGTCTTCTCATCCGGGATACCGAACAGGGTAAAGGAGGCTGGGGCAGGCTCGGTCTCCCACATCCCTTCCATGGCGGCCAACTTGGTTTTTTGGTGTTCAGTCACTGCGTAACCAGATTCGTCACCCAGTACGATCACCGACAGTGAGGCTGCCAAACCAAATGCGGCGGCAATGCGGAAAGAGCGTTTGGCAAACTCAATGTCCCGACCTTTTAGCAGATACCAGGAACTGATACCCAGAACGAAGGCCGATGCGGTGACATAACCAGCAGACACGGTATGCACGAACTTTGCCTGCGCAGCAGGATTGAAAATAAGATCCAGGAAACTGGTCATCTCCATGCGCATGGTTACGTAAGAGAACTCTGCGCCCACCGGGTTCTGCATCCATCCGTTGGCGATCAGGATCCATACGGCAGACAGATTGGATCCGATGGCAGTCAGGTAGGTGACTACCAAATGCTGTCGTTTAGACAGCTTATCCCAGCCGAAGAAAAACAGACCGATAAAGGTGGATTCCAGGAAGAAGGCCATCAGCCCTTCAATTGCCAGCGGTGCGCCGAAGATATCTCCTACATAGTGGGAGTAATAGGCCCAGTTGGTGCCGAATTCGAATTCCATGGTGATGCCGGTGGTAACGCCCAGAGCAAAGTTGATTCCGAACAACTTACCCCAGAATTTCACCATGTCTTTATAGATCTCCTTACCTGTCATTACGTAAGTGGTTTCCATAATGGCAAGGATAAATGTGAGACCCAGTGTTAATGGCACAAATAGAAAATGATAGAAAGCGGTTACTGCAAACTGTAATCGCGATAGATCAACAACTTCTTCAGTAATCATCGATTGTTTTCGCCTCTTGTTATAGCTTTTGCCTTATGTATCTTTTTGTTTTGATACATATCTTGATTAGTAATTCCTGTTTAGTTTTTGCTCGTATTAACATCATGAATATCTACAGGATGACGTAACACAGCGTTCATTACCTGTTCCGGGTCCATACCATCAATCATCGACGAGATGACCGGTTCGCGAAAAAATGCATACCAGAGTACGGTCAATGCAATTAACTTAACTATCAGCAACGTGACTATCTCTCTGGACAGGGGTCTCTCTCTATGGGGCAGGGCAGATGTCATAATTGTTCACTACTTTATTGAGCTTGATTACCATCATTTCCTTTCATGACAGGGATGCCTTGATGAGTATGGTGATGCTGGTGGTTATGGTGATTGCACGAGTGTGGTGCAGGTGGTTTTATCCGATCGTTCAAATAATCTGTTATGGCCTGAAGCGGGTCAGTCTCGCCTGTCACCACCACACGTACACCGCGGGCATGTAGCCTTTGCACAAAGCCGGTGCCAGCACTGCCGGCTATTACAACATCCATCTGATCCAGCGGGTGGGCATCATGATTGCCGCGAAACTCATGCATGGTCATCATCTTGTCCAGGTCGAGCCGTTCGTTTTCTGCCACTTCACTATTGGGGCCTACTTCATAAACGAGGAAACGGCGTGTTTTGCCGGCGTGGGGGGTGATAGTTCTGAAATTCTGGCTGGTAACTGCGATCTTCATAAAACTGTTTCCTTTATCGTTGTATCTTCATATTTTTTGGGTGCTGCAGCATCCTATGTTATTAAAAAAAACATATAAATCAATATGTTATTCCACGCAGCGTGGTGTGCGAAATGGCATATTTATGCAATGTATATACAGAGTCTGTCTAACTGCCATCTACAGCATAATGGTATGAATGCAGCTTATGTGCCAAATTTAATTATATTAATATAATCAGTATGTTATAAGGTTTTTATCTTTATTGATAAATTTTCTGTTTTTGCAATATGTCATTTATGGCAGAATTTGTTTTGTAGAATGTCTTAAGTGGCATAAGCGAGAGGGGGTGGTTATGTCAGAATCTGCTTCAAATAACCTACCGGATATCATTCAACTCCTGGAGGCGCTACCTGAACCAAAGGTTTTGATGACACCCGACTACAGGATTGTGGTAGTGAACGAAGCCTATCGACGTCAGTTCGGCGTGGATGACAGTGTACGAGGACGCTTCTGTTACGAAGTATCTCATCACTACACAACTCCATGTGATATGGCTGGAGAGAGTTGCCCACTACGCGACTGTCTGTTGTCTGGTGAGCCGCGCCGTGTATTGCATGTTCATCACACCCCGGCAGGGCCAGAGCATGTTGAAGTAGTCATCGCTCCGGTGTCGGGTGATGAGAGCGGCGTCTACTTTTTGGAGACCATGCGTATCCTGCGCCATGCGAGACTGGGAACCAAAGATCGTGAACTGGTTGGGTTTGCCAAACCATTTCTGCATATGCTGGAGTTGGCACGCCGCGTCTCTGCCAAAGATTCATCGGTATTGCTGCTTGGTGAGTCAGGTACTGGAAAGGAATTAGTGGCACACGCCATCCATGACATGAGCCCTCATGCAGACGCGCCTTTTGTGGCGGTAGACTGTTCTAGTCTTACTGAGACCCTATTTGAGAGTGAGTTGTTCGGGCATGAGCGCGGAGCATTTACCGGTGCGCTCTCGCGCAAGATTGGGCTAGTCGAGGCGGCGGAAGGCGGAACGCTTTTTCTCGATGAGGTGGGTGATATCCCTTTACCACTTCAGGTAAAATTGCTGCGATTATTGGAGACCGGGACCTATAGACGTGTTGGTGGCGTGGAGCCACTTAGAGCCAATTTCAGGGTCATCGCAGCTACTCATCGTGACTTGGAGAGGATGGTCAAGGATGGCAGTTTTCGTCAGGATCTTTACTACCGGATAAATGTATTTCCTATTATCCTTCCTCCATTGCGCCAACGCCTTCAGGATTTGCCAAAATTGGTTGAACAGCTACTTGCAAGAATCGAGCAAGACCGTTCCGTAGAGCTGAACCGGGAGGCAGCTTCGTTATTGGCCAAGCACGATTTCCCAGGTAACGTTAGGGAGCTGCGTAATCTATTGGAACGTGCCCTGGTGCTGGCTGACGGCGATACACTTAAGCCTCAACACTTTCCAGATCTCCTAAGTAATAACAATACTTCGGTGTCAACGGATATTGGATTCGGCAGCATAATTCCGCTTGAGGAGATGGAAAAGCGCTATCTTGATTGGGCGGTCGCTACTTTCCCTGGAGATCGCCAATCCCTGGCAGTGAAATTGGGCGTCAGTGAACGTACCCTCTACCGTAAATTGCAACTGAATATTGGGTCGAAGTAAGTTCGCAGGATTGTATGGTTACAACATACGTTGTAATACATCTTTTTCTGTACCTTCATCCTCAAGGTGATGTTTTAAAACACCAGCCATATGCATAGATATAACCAGGAACATCAACCATCCTCCAAGCATATGTATGGCGTGAAGAAAGCTATGTAATGCCTTATTAGCGCTGATCACTACAGGTAACTCAAATAACCCAAAGAGAGTAATTGGGTGTCCATTGGCGTTAGACATCAAAAAACCACTCAAAGGCAGTACGACCATCATCAGGTAGAGCAGTATCTTTGTAACCTCAACTATCATCCGCTCTTTACCAACGAATACGGCAGGGAGTGGAGGATTGGGGCTTATAGTCTTCATCCATACAAAGCGAAGGAATACTAATAGCATGACTATAACACCAAAAGATTTATGTATTCCGTAAAGTTGGAAAACCAACATTTCCTCTTCGTTGGTTACTCTAGGAAGATCAGCCATATATATGCCAAAGATGATCAAGGTAAATATTATTACGGCCATCAACCAGTGCATTACCTTTGAAAAGCTGCCAAATTCAGTTGCGGTATTGCGGATCATACTTGTCATCTCTTACTGTTTTTACCGGAGTCAGTATACAGGTCTACATAAATCCTGATATTGCGGATTGTCATCCGTTGACATAACGTGATGGTGTAGATTCGGAAATCTAAGATCCATTTAAAAGGAAATGTAGTTGTGAAAATTATCTATCGATTGATTACGCTTGCCCTGATAGCCGCCGGGCTGTTCGTTATGTTCTCTAGCAGTATGATGGGAGGTGGTCTTAGTGGGTTTATTGGACTGCCTCTACTCCTTGCTGGACTCTTTGTTGGGTTGTGGCAGGTAGGTAGGCAACACGGCGATAACGCATAGATAGTATCAGTAACATCTTGTTGATGCTCGTCTTCTTTGGTTATATTCCATACCGCTTCTATCGTTTATTTTCATTGAATCAAAGTCAATGAGCATGCAGAATACCTTCTATTCTTCAGTATCAATATTGGCAGTAGTATGAATAGACCAGAATCTACCTCCGGAAGTGAAAAACAATTTTCCGATCTTCTAAGAATAAGCTTGGATGGGACTCCGCGCCTGCTGGAAGAGGTACATCCGTTCCCAAATCTTCTTACTCTGAGCGCAGAAGAGCTATTGCGACAGTTTAAGCTCAGCCAGCAAAGGGACTTCTCTGAGGTCATAAATCAACTGGAGAGTCCTGATAATCCGCTTAATCAGATGTTGGAGGAACTACGCGTTATAGCGGAAAATGAGGATGGAAATCGCTTTAACGAGCTGGACCTGTTTCGTCCTGGGGCATTAGGAGAGCTATTTGTGGATCTGCATGACCACGTTATGGAACATCCGGTATGGCTACATCCATTCTTTCTGCGTATTTTCAATGGTGATTTCAATCAGGCACAACTTGAGTTGTTCGCAAAGCAGTACTTCAACCAGATCAAGAATACCCGCCAGTGTGTGGCGCTGGCTCTCGGACGTTTTTCCGGACTAATTTCTCTACCTTATGGTTGTCTGAACGAGAGGGTGTCGGAGCTGGCACAGATAGTTCTGGCGCAGCTTCTGGCTGATGAGTACGGTGTGGCCACGCATAGCATAGATGATTACCCAGATATGCATGGGGTACTGAATTCGACGACTCACATAGGTATGTACCGCTTTATGTTTGAAGGCTTGGGCATCCCTTTTGAGCAACAGGATATACCTATGTTGCCAGGTGTGGCTGACAATGTTCTGACTCAGCGGCTGCTTTCCGATCATCCTGCGTTCTCTGAAGTGGAATCACTGGCCTCGGTCGGCTTGGGTATGGAGTGGGGTGTTCCGGAATTTTTCAGTCTGCTATTGGGCGGTCTGATCCGTTGGGCTTGGCAACATAATGTCGAACTTACTCAAAAGCATCTGATTGTTCTCATTGCTCACGTAAAGTATGACGTGCTACATGCCATCTCCGTCATGTTAATTACCAGCTTCTTTAATTATGAGAACAATGCTGTCACCCAGATCAAGCAGGCCACTAATACTCTGATGTCCAGCCGCTACGGTATGATGAGTGATCTCTATCGCCACATTTTCAATGAAGAGTGTGCCAATATAGATGGGATTGAGCTTGATCCGCGTTATCGGTTGCATGACCGGAGAATTGCTGATGCGTTGTTCGAGGCGCGTAAAAAGATAGCACCCGAGCGAGTTGTAGGTGGCGAAGAGTATAGACACAGAACTGATCTGCCTTTTGTCTTTGCAGATGGCAGTTGATTGATTAAGAGAGTAACTTATGCAGGATTTTACCAGTGAGGCCGGACGTAAATTTCGTTCCCGTCTGATTGCTGTTGCCAAGGGTAAACACGGCGCCAAGGACATGAGCCGTGAGCAGGCGCGAGAGGCGCTATCGTTTCTGTTTTCTGCTGAGGCAGATCCGGTACAGGTCGGGGCATTCCTCACGGCTATGCGTTTCAAAGGTACTAAGGTGGAAGAGATGATGGGGTTTCTTGATGCCATGGAAGATAGTGCAACCCTGATCGAACCCAAGGTGAGAAATCTTATCAACTGTAACGGTCCCTATGATGGGAGAAAGAAGTCGCTCAATCTGAGCGTACCTGCAGCGATTGTCACCTCTGCTGCCGGTGTGTCTGTGATACTGCACTCTAATACCGGATTGCCGCCAAAGGATGGGGTAACCAATGCCCGTATGTTGGAGGCGATGGGGATAGCTGCGGCTCGAGAACCCAAGGCAGTAGAGAAAGACATCGAAGAAAAAGGCTTTGGACATCTGCATGCATCAAGATATCTGCATGGGGTAGAACGCCTTAAGCCACATCGCCAGGTTATGTTTTACCGCTCCTTTTTGCATGCCTGCGAAGTAATACTGAACCCGGCTGGAGCGAGGTGTTCATTAGTTGGTGCCGCTCATGCTCATTTTCTAGAACGGTTTGCGGTTGCGGCCGGAGAACGTGGGCAGGATAGGGTTGTTGCAGTACAGGGGCTTGATGGTGGTGATGAATTGCCTTTGGCTCCTACTGAAGTAGCCGAATACCATAAAGGAAAAGTCGAACGCTACACCTTAGCGCCTAGCGATTTTGGGCTTACGGAAAAACCGCATCATCCGTGCGAAGAGCCTGCAGATGCGGCTGTACGTGTGGAGTCTGCGCTTGCTGGATCAGATGATACACATCTTGACGCTATTGTGTTCAACGCCGGTGTGCGCATACATCTGGGAGGGGGTGCCGATAGCATTGAGGCTGCTATCACACTGGCTAGAGAGACGATTTCGAGTCAGGCTGCATACAATAAGCTGCTAGAGTTGCGCGGGCAGGGTAGTGTAACGATTATTTAGCAAGGTTAGGGCAACAAGATGCTACAGCAGCCACCTCCCATAACTCCGCCGTTGTAGAGTGACACCCGCCCCTGTTTATTGTCGTGTTTGTGAAGGTCCAAAACGACTTGGGTGAAATATAAGCCAAGACCTGTGTTGTTGTTTAGAAATCCAGACTCCGGGCGAAAGAACTCCAATTGCTTTGCCAGCATAGATTCTGGAAAGCCATCACCGTTATCCTCTACTGTAATGACCAGGCCATCATCCGTGGCTTCAGCTGAAACCCTTAGCCAATCCTTGGTGTAACGTAAGGCGTTGTTGATGGCATTACTCATAACTCCCATCATAAGATTCCGGTCGAAATACCAATATAGATCATCACTACATTCAATCTCATAACCAATCCCTTTGTGCTTGGAAATGTCGCCATGTTCTAGCATACTCTCCTCAAGAAAATCTCTGATTGAGTGGGCATCCACATTGAGTATATAGTTACCTTCATCAACTTTGAACAGAGTAAGCATTTTTACCAGGTTGTTATTGATGCGCTTGATTTCATACTCCATGTTTGCGCACTCCTGACTAATACCGGTTGCCTCTAGGTCGCAGCTTTCTGAAATCGTATCAATGTATTTCAGCAATATACCTAGTGAGTTTTTGATGTCGTGAGAGACCATGGCAAAGGCCGAGGTCAATCTTAACGATTCTTCATTTTGTGGACTGTTAGGCAACTGAATCTCCTGTTCCGGTCATGGCCGGTATTTGATTTAAGTCACTGAGACACTTTTCAGCTGCTGTGTCCTGTGGGTTTCTTAACAATAGCTGATTCAACAAATGGCGACACCTGAAATGGTACCCTTGATCAGTTCCGTACTCTCGCATGTAATTAATCATGGTGTTAATCGACATGAGGGCAATAGTTCTGTTGGATGGGTAGTCATACAGTATGTCGTTCAGCATGGTTATTGCCTCTTCTATTCCGCCATCCTGTATTAACGAGAGACACTTTTCATGAATCTGTTTCAATTCGTCACTTATGTTCTTAATCAGCATATCTGCTTCCTTTGCATTGCCATGTCGTTTCATCAATTCTCGTACCTGAAGCGTCAACTCGTCGTCATCATGGTGATTGCATAGTAGTATGCTCAGCAATGTTCCCGCTTCGTCATTCTTTGAGACATGAAGCAAATCATCGGCTGCATTAAGTAAATCTTCCTCGGAGAAAGCGCCCTTGTGATTTACGACTAATTTATCAATTTGCTGTAGATAGTGACCGACCACATCGTCTTTATTTATGAGTAGTTTTGCCCGGATCAGCCTGCTCAGGACTTGAATCAGGTTGGAGGGGTTTCTGCTGAAGCGTTTGCGGCCATCGGATAAGAGTTTGAGTAACATTGCCTGTTGGTCATTGATATCATATATATCCGCCAACTTTCGATATTCATATGCACTTGAGAAGCAGGAGTATTCGCCCCAATGGACGGCCGCTTGATAAGCACGTGTAGCAGTAGTTATATCGCCATTTTGCACTGCTAGTTCACCCAATTTGCGCTGTCGACTGACAACCTTGGGTGAGAGTTTGATTGCCTCTTGGAGTAATTCTTGGGATTTTTTCTTATTGCCTTGCTCCTCCAGAATCATGGCCAGCCAATCATAGGCTTCAACATAGTATCTATTTTCTTCAATCAAACTACTAAAACGATTCTCGGCGTTCTTTAGGTCATTGCGTAAGAAATCAATCTTTGCAAGAGCAAAATTCGCCCAGGGAAAGTTACGAATCTTTAACATCTCATTATAGATAGAGGCAGCATCATCGTAACGTTCAAGATCTATGCAAAGTTCAGCCTGCAATTTTGCAAGATAGAGATTGTTTTTAGGGTTTTTGCTTCGCTGTTCGCGACAGAGTTCAATTGCGCCGCTCTTGTTACCATCCATTAAGGCTTGATCAACTACCTTTAGCTTTTGTTTACGTTTTAATGTACTAATGAGGCGGTATTCCAGTGCATCGGAATTGATTGGCTTGATCATATATTCGTCAGGTTGTTGCTCTAATGCTCCTAGCACCATCGGCATATTACTTTCTGCAGTGATCATGAAGAAGCAGCAGGCATGTCCAAGATAACCAAGATAGCGCGATTCTTCCAGTACCTGCTGTCCGTCCTTACCATCTCCAAGATTGTAGTCACAGATCACTACATCGTAGCTATTTGTAGAAAGCGCGCTCAGAGCCTTCTCGCCTGATGGGCAGGTTTCAATATGTTCGGCACCAAAACTTGTTAGCATCCCCTTGAAAGAGACACGCATCTGTTCAAAGTCGTCGATTATTAGGTAGCGTAGGTGGGTAAATAATTCATCCACGAACTGCCGCTCCTCCCTTTTGTTGGCCAGATAATGTACCTTTATGGGAATATGCGAAACAGAATTGGAATAACTTTCCCCATAGAAGCTTATTCAAGCCGTTGAACTATTTTAATTACACAGTCCCGAGTATAGGCGGTAAATACCCCATTTTCAGTACTCTTCATAGGATAATTCTCATGTGATTATAGGTTTGAGCCCTACCATAACAGCAATCTCTTTATGTAAATGTGCTTTGTTGCAATACGCCTTGGATCCTAGACACATAGTTCAAAGGAGAGTCAGAGGAAGGTGATATCACCATATTGAATGTCGGTGTAACAATGAAAATTGCTCTCTTATTGAGATTTTCCTAAACTAGAATCCGTCATTCAGGTGGAGAGGGAGTTCGTATGAATAGTGAGAAAGCATCTAATTCAGAACCAGAGAGGCGCTCAGGGCAGCGTAGAAATAGAGCTGATCGAAGGGATAGGGTTAGGTATGAACGTAAGAAAGAACTTCGCCGCAAGAATAACGGGCGCCGCTTGGGAGAGTTAAAAGATATTTGGGATGTGGTTTAAGCCGCCTGCTTTATTGTAGTTAATATATTAAAATATATATAACAATAAGATATAATCAGTTTTTAATGTAAATTATCTTGAAGTTTAATATTAATCAGGACTGGCCGCTATAGTGGTATGTCTGGATTTTGCAGCTTGCAAGGTAATCATGTCTGAATTCCCTACATTAACCAAAAATCAAGTAATAGATAAATCATCTCGTAGTACCTCTAAATATACAGGTGGAAGGGTGTTTACCCTTTCCCAGAAGATTGTTGCCCTCATAGCATTCGGTCTTATGATTTACTCCCTTCTGATACTTCAAACTCAAGAGGAGTTAATTGAAAACACGCTTTTTGATCAGTCCAAGAAACAGGCATTGGTTTTTTTACATGGTCTGGAGCGAGAGATCGCTGCTCTATCAAGCCCACTGGACTCTGCGGAATTGCAGAATATAGTTGAACGTTCTTCACACGATATTGATGAAATGGAGTTTTCTGTATTTAGGCTATATATCTACGATAGCGAAGGCAAAGTTCTGGCCGATACCATCTCAAGTGGAGAGAAAAGAAAGAACATACATGGATATGTCAAGAATGTGCTTAGGAATGATAAAAGCTATCTTGGTGATGAGATTGAATGGAAGATGGATACAGATCTTGGACATAAGATACCTGTTGTTGAGGTGTTGATTCCGCTACATCTGGATGGAAATGTGGCTGGCGCCATAGAAGTGGAAGTCGATCTGGAACGTACACGTAAGACTATTCAACAGCTAGATGATGCCTACGAATTTCGCACCATTGTGGTTTCTATGGTGGCAGGTCTGGTGATGCTGGGTTTTCTCTGGCTTGTGGTAAGTCGAGGATTATTAAGTCCCGTACTGGAGATTGGTGGGATGTCTAATCGTATAGCGGGTGGAGATTTGAGTGGCAGGCTCGATGCAAAAGGGCACGATGAACTGGCGCAGTTAGCTCGCGCAGTAAATACCATGGCGGATAGCATACAGCGCTTGATGGAGGAGCAAGAAGCAGCTTACCTCCAGGTGATGCAATCTCTCGCAAAGGCTTTAGAAGCAAAAGATCCCTATACAGCAGGGCATTCATCACGGGTTGCTAGATGGTCGGTGCGTTTAGCCAAGCATATTGGGCTGTCGGAAGAAGAGATTGAAATCCTGAAGCAAGGTGCGCTGATGCATGACCTTGGAAAGATAGCTATTCCTGATGCGATTTTGAACAAACCGGATAAACTGACCGATGAAGAATTTGCAGCCATGCGTAGCCATCCAGAGATGACGGCTAACATCATGCGACCGTTACGTCGTTTTGATAGACATCGCGAGATTGCCGCTTGGCACCATGAGCGATGGGATGGATGCGGTTACCCTGATGGGCTAAAAGGGAACGAGATTCCTCTTCTGGCTAGGATTGTGGCCATAGCAGACACTTGGGATGCCATGACCGGAGATAGGGTATATAGGAAGGGGATGTCTACCGATCGGGCGTTGGAGATAATAAAACAGGAGCGTGATTCAGGGCAGTGGGATCCAGAGGTTGTGGATGCCTTTGTTCAGATTGTTCAACCAGAAAATGAAGGTTTTACTAACTATACACGAGTGAGTGAGGGTATGGATGAGAGGGTTTGAACATCTTTTTGATAGGGAGAATATAGAATGACAGTTACTATTCATCTCATAGGTATCCCTCTGGTGCTGTTAGTAGGTCTAATTCTCGGAGCTTTCGGAGGGTTTTTGTTTGGCTTGCGTGCTGGTGCCAAACGTCAAGGTGAATGCCAAGAGGCACCAGAATATGACTGATCGTTGTTTATTGGGGCGTTATGTTAGATAACACTATATTTTTAACAATAAAAAAGGGTTACACAATTGTGTAACCCTTTGTTTCATATGGCTCCCCGGGACGGGCTCGAACCGCCGACCTAGTGATTAACAGTCACCCGCTCTACCGACTGAGCTACCGGGGAATGAAGGCGCGTATATTAAAGATCTGTCTCGTTCTGGTCAATACCAGATATTCAATTCTAACTGCAATCTAGAGAACTGCCATCGTGCTTGGTGTCAGAAAGGCGTGGCCGACCACTATTGCTTACGATAACCGCTTTTGGATCAACTATTCCGCCTGTATCACAAAAAGTGAATGTGACATTCATGCCCATGGAAAAACCACTGGAATCGTAGGCGGCTTTTCTCCGCCCGGTTGTGGTCTTGATCAGGATGGAGTCATAATTAATGTTTACATGTCTGAGTAGTTTTTCACCTTCCTCAAGATGTCCGCTTTTATTATTATCAGTGAACATTATGATATCTTCGTCCCATATCATGGAGTTCGCACAATCCGTGCCATTGAAAGAAGGGCAGAGCACCACTCTTGTACCCCGGGTGACCGCTTCGTTTCGGGCCAGACTCAGATGGGTGGTGATGGTGTTTATCGCTGCAGTCATCTGATTGCTATGAGTAAGATTTTGAAACGATGGTACCCCTATTGCCAGAAGAACGATGGCAACCGACAGGGTGGTTATTACTTCAATCAATGAGAAACCACAGACATGCTGTGGCCTAGTGAAAGGCTTATTCATAGACGATCCCTCGTTTTGTCTGTTATGCGCAAATCCGTGCGCAGATCATTACTATCGCTCTGCTTTATTCAAAACAGGTGATCAGTCTATATTCGTAGAAGAGAAAAGGGAACACCCATGTATGAGTGTTCCCATCTCATGTAGTTAGTTCCCCAGGGCTTGTTCCAAACGATCCAGGGCGTTTGTCAGATTTTCCTGACTAGTTGCGATGGATATTCGTACATGGCCGGCCAAACCGAAAGCATAACCTGGAACCAGAGCAACACCAGCGTGTTCGATCATATATTCTGCAAGTTCCACATCTGTAGATACGCCGTCAATACGATCTATTGCCGCCTGAACATTTGGAAAGCAGTAGAAAGTTCCATCGGTAGGTAGACAGCTGACGCCGTCGATCTTGTTGAGGCGGTCTACAACGTAATCGTGTCTCTGCTTAAAGTGCACCAACATCTCTTGGATGCAGTCTTGAGGTCCTTCTAACGCAGCTTGAGCAGCAACTTGTGATATAGATGTTGGGTTGGATGTACTTTGAGATTGAACCTTTTTCATGGCCTTGATAATGGATGAGGGTCCGGCGGCATAGCCGATGCGCCATCCTGTCATGGAGTAGGCCTTTGATACGCCGTTTAGTACCAGACACCTGTCCTTGAGGTCAGGGCAGGCGTTAAGGATATTTACGAATGGTTTATCACCCCAGAGAATGTGCTCATACATATCATCCGTGGCAATTACAATCTTTGGATGGCTGAGGAGTACATTGCCCAGGGCCTTTAGCTCATCCAGGCTGTAAGACATGCCGGTTGGATTTGACGGGCTATTGATGACAACCAGTCGAGTCTGTTTTGTGATAGAGGCCTTCAGTTGATTCGGGGTAATCTTAAAGTTCTGTTTTTCATCTGCATGTACAAAAACTGGAGCTCCTCCAGCGAGAAGAGACATATCCGGGTACGAAACCCAATAGGGTGTGGGTATTACTACCTCATCACCGTTATCCAGAATGGATTGGGCAAGGTTGTAGAAACTTTGCTTGCCTCCACAGGAGACCAGGATCTCATCAGGGGTATATTCCAGATTGTTATCGCGTTTAAATTTTTCGATGATGGCATTTTTCAGGCCAGGCGTACCATCCACAGGGGTATATTTGGTGAATCCGTCCTGAATAGCCTTGATTGCCGCTTCTTTAATATGGTCCGGTGTATCAAAGTCAGGTTCGCCAGCTCCGAGCCCAATAATGTCCTTACCGGCGGCGCGCATCTCTGCAGCGCGGGAGGTAACCGCCAAGGTGGGAGATGGCTTTACGGCCTGAACGCGAGATGAAAGTTTTATGCTCATTATTACTAAATTCCAGTATGCTAAAGGTGTTGAAAGATCTTCCTTGGTTGTAGACTAGTGTCGTGTCAGAAAGGCCCAATGATAGCTAATCCTTGCAGTAAGAACATCCCTTATGTCAAAAGATTTTGATCTAATTGCCGATTTTACTCCAGCAGGCGACCAGCCCCAGGCAATCAGGGAACTGATAGACGGTTTGAGGGATGGTGAAGCCGGGATGACTCTGCTGGGCGTGACCGGCTCTGGTAAGACCTACACCATCGCCAACGTGATTCAAGAGGTGCAGCGTCCGACAGTCATTCTCGCCCATAATAAGACCTTGGCGGCCCAACTGTATGGAGAGATGAAGGAATTTTTTCCCAACAATGCGGTTGAGTATTTTGTTTCATACTATGACTACTACCAACCAGAGGCATATATTCCCTCATCTGATACGTTCATAGATAAGGATGCCTCCATAAACGAACATATAGAGCAGATGCGTCTTTCTGCCACTAAAGCCTTGTTGGAGCGCCCGGATACCATAATTGTAGCCACCGTTTCCTGTATCTATGGCCTGGGTGATCCTCGCTCCTATCTCAGTATGGTGCTGCATCTGGTGCGAGGAGAGGGCATAAAACAGAGGACCATCCTGCGGCGTCTGGCGGAATTGCAATACAGCCGTAACGACGTTGAGCTGCATCGTGCGACCTATAGGGTGCGAGGGGATGTAATTGACGTCTATCCGGCTGAGTCCAGCGGCGAGGCAGTGCGTATAGAGCTATTTGACGACGAGGTAGAAGCGATCTCCTTATTTGATCCACTCACTGGTGAAGTTCTGCGCAAAGTGCCGCGCTATACCATCTATCCCAAATCCCATTATGTGACTCCACGCGAGACGTTGTTGCAAGCGGTGGATCAGATCAAGGATGAGTTGAAAAAACGACTTGAACACTTCAGACAAAACGACAAGTTGGTAGAGGCCCAACGTCTAGAGCAGCGCACCAGGTATGATATGGAGATGATCATGGAGCTTGGCTACTGCTCAGGGATTGAGAACTACTCACGTTTTCTCTCCGGTCGTGGCCCGGGAGAGGCTCCGCCAACCTTGCTGGATTATCTGCCTGATAACGCACTATTGGTAGTGGATGAGAGTCACGTCTCCATTCCTCAGGTGGGTGGCATGTATAAGGGGGATCGCTCTCGTAAAGAGACGTTGGTTGGTTATGGCTTCAGGCTACCTTCAGCTCTGGATAACCGTCCACTGATGTTTGAGGAGTTCGAATCTAGAGCGCCACAGACTATATATGTATCCGCTACACCAAAACAGTACGAGCTTGATCGTTCAGGTAAGGTAGTGGAGCAGGTAGTTCGCCCTACCGGGTTAGTAGATCCTGAAGTGGAGGTTCGTCCAGTAATATCCCAAGTTGATGATCTTCTTTCGGAGATAAACCTGCGAGTGACTATGCAAGAGCGGGTATTGGTAACGACTCTGACTAAACGTATGGCTGAGGATCTTACCGATTACCTGAATGAACATGGGGTGCGGGTACGTTATCTGCATTCTGATATAGAAACTGTAGAACGGGTGGAGATCATCCGCGACCTGCGTCTGGGGGAGTTTGATGTCTTGGTGGGTATCAATCTGCTACGGGAAGGACTGGATATGCCTGAGGTGTCGCTTGTTGCAATACTGGATGCAGACAAGGAAGGGTTTCTGCGCTCAGAAGGTTCTCTGATTCAGACCATTGGCCGCGCTGCCAGAAACGTAAATGGTAAGGCTATACTCTATGCCGACAGGATAACCGGTTCTATGCAAAGGGCAATGGAGGAAACAGAACGCAGACGCAGCAAACAGATTGCCTATAATCTGGAGCATGGAATTACCCCTCAGAGCATCCAAAAAGCGATAAAAGATGTGATGGAGGGCGCTAGACCAGGTGCTCCAGTGCCGGCGCAAGAGTATGCCAAAGTTGCTGAGGAGCAGCTCGAGTATGCTTCCATGTCCCCTGCGGAGATGGGTGTAAAGATTAAGCGACTGGAACAGAAGATGTATCAGCACGCAAGAGATCTGGAGTTTGAAGAGGCTGCAGCTGTGCGGGATCAGATCAGACTGTTGCAGTCAAATGGTATCTTGGTCTGACTCCATACTGGATATTGGGCAGTCTGCGATTTATGATCTCAAGTTAACCAAATTATCGCCGATAATACCCAAGGTTACTGGATAAAAATATATAAAATCGGGAAACAGAATGGAAATAAGTGAGTACAAAGAGGTGTTGCGTAAGGCTTATCTCAATAGAGATATAGATGCCATTATCCGTACCATCAAGGAGCTAATGCAATCTCCAGGGTTTTCTAATTTTTATAATAGGTTGTGCAAAGAACATAAAATCACCTCTGCTAGTGTAAAGCTGGATGAGTTAGCAACTGTCCTAGTAAATGAAATTGAAGGTGAAATTCAAAAAGGTGGTGACGCCTTCGCTACTGCTACCTACATGGATATATCGGCTGAGTTAGGTAAATTGTTTGGAGATGATTTATCCAAGATTTATCTCAGTACCAAGATGCCGTCAGAATTCTTGCTGGAGATTCGTGCTGGTTACAATCAGAGTGATACGGAAAAGTTGTCAGAAGATCTGGTATCCAGATACAGGGACGAAATGATAAGGATTGAAAAGGGGAGGCAGGTTGTTACCGATGTACTACAGAAATTCAGCCATTTCCCTCTAAAAAACGCAACGACCGTTTCCAGATTGATTGAGCGTTTGACCCGCGATCTCAAGTCAAACTACAAATATTTAACGTTAAAGCCATATTTGATGACGGTATTCGCGAATACCGAACCAGGCGACTCTGATAGAACAATAAAAACTACCGATGATGAGAATGATGAGCAGGTACTGTTTAAACACTATCTCAATACAGGCATAGAACCGCCTATATTACAGCAATTGAAATTCAGACTCGCAGTAAATACTCTATTCAGACATATAAAAGAAAACGAGGTTCTGCCTGAGGAGAACTTTAAGAACTACGTGAAAGTCGTTAGTAGGGTGTGGGGATATAGATGTCCATCTAAACTTACACAGAACGCAAGAGATATACTCGAAGAACTCATAGTCATGGTCAATCATGACCAGCAAGCGATACTGAAGAGACTGGCTCTTACCTTTATTGAAGAGTATCTCAACGCAGAAGATAGGATGAAGCTGTATCACAACGGCATTCAAACGGAGCTTGCTGTTACTAAAGAGTATCTAAGTCAACTGGCATTGGATACAACTAGGATAAATAGTGAAGATGAAGAGAAGATAAGAATTGCTCAAGAGAAGATAATAGGACTGGAAGGGGTGTTTAATATTTCTCCCGGTTTACGGAAAGCGGCATCAGCTAAATCGTTTATGGAATTGGAGCGTACCTCTCTTGGTCTGTCAACGTCAGTAGGAGCAGAGAGGCTAACAGAGTGGATAAGGATCTACTCAATACTCTACTCTAATAGTGAATTCCTCGAGTACACTGAGCAGAAAGTAGATTTTTCTACGATGCGTGAATATATATCGGATCTATCTACATATCACTTGATACTGAACATAGCACAACTTAAAGAGGTAATAGATCGCAGTTTGGGCATTCCTGATGATGAGAAAGTCAGTCAATTCAAGATGTTCAATGAAGCATTAAAGCTGCGCCTGCAAAACCTGATAGTCAAGAATGAGGAAGAAAAGACCCTCAAGCAGATGATAAGTGATCTAGGTTTTCTTGGGAATAAATCTTTGCAGTTTGTGATTGCTGAAACTTTTGAGGGGTTTCAAAAAATCGCTGATGCATTTACCAATAGCGCAACAGATTATTTCATACATGATAAGGAAACCCTTCTTAAAGAATCAAAAGACCTATATAAACAGATATGTAATCAATGTATGAAGAACTTCCTGGTGAGACCTGTTCGTCATGAGCCGCAAATAGATGAGCCGGGTGAACAACCAAAGAAGACATGGCTTAGAAAACTGTTCTCCTAAAATAGATACGTCGCGTAACCTGCCCAATCAGTAATGAATTAAATTCCTTTCCCGGCTTTAAATTAGTGAAATACAATTTGAAAAGGTATATAATCCACTGTTACATAATAGAAAACATAATTTGAGAATTAGAATAACTACATTTATCGGGTGAGCAGTATAGGCAACATGGTTGGCGATGGCTGTCTCCATGCTTGGAATAAGCAGTATATATAACAACAATTAGTAGGAATGCCTTACGCGTTACCCACCTGCTAGATAGGTGGAATATGGCGCATCATTTTTTGAATATTCAGAATAGCTTTCCCCCTCTAAGGAAGGGCGGGAAGACGGTGTTCTTTTGTCATTCAAGCTATGAGCCTAGAACCCTAGCAAGCATGAAGACTTCTGAGGGTTGTCAAAGCATTTCCTCTGCTTTTATCTTCCACTCTAACGATTTTCTTGAATCTAAGATATACCAACAACATCACACTCAACTTGTACGCCATTTTGGTTCAATATCAACAAATGACCCTATCCAAATACCAGTGCTGTCGAGTGTTCAAGATGACTCAATTGATACATATAAGCACCTAATCACGGAAGCGATAAGCCAGGCAGATGATGTTGTTGTAGATATAAGCACATTTAACCGAGGTATCCTGATCTACCTGCTAGACTTGGTCCTTAAGGAGAAAGGGGACAAACCTCTCTATCTATTTTATACAGAGCCGGAAAAATATGGTTCGGAAAAAAATGGGCGAAGGGGAACATGGTTAACAAAGGGTGTTAAGAATATTATTTCTGTCCCAGGTTTTTTGGGTGATAAACAAGAGCAAAAACAGTCGCTGTTAGTACTATTGTTGGGATGTGATGCAGAACGCGCGATTGCAACTATAGATGCAGTCAATCCAGATAAGATGGTAGTGATCTCCCAGGGTACACTGAGATGTAGGAAGGGATTGCAGGAAATCTATCTAAAAAGTCATGGAAAGATTCTTGATAGATATGCTGAAAAGATAACAACCATTCTGACTGTTCCTCCACAAGGTTGGGAAGCAGTATACGACGTGTTCGCAAGAATCCACGCACTATATAGAAATCAATATAATCTAACTGCACTATTGCATGGAACTAAGATGCAAGTGATCGGTGCTGTGACGTTTTGTCAAAAACATCCTGGTATAGAGGTGTTATATTCACAGCCGGAAAAATACAATTGTAATTCTTATACCCAGGGTATGGGGCAAACCTGGTGGCTTGATGTACCAAACATGAACTTATTCAAGAAAAGATAAGTCGTTATTCTGTTCTAAGCGCCTCTACTGGGTCTAAATTTGCTGCTTTGTATGCGGGTACCACTCCAGCAACCAAACCGATAGCCATAGCAACCAGTTCGGCAGCAATGGCATAGATCCATGGAGTATGAGTTGGAAGCTTAGGTACAGCAATCCCCAGCAGCCAGGCTCCACCGGCCCCCAGTAGCAGGCCTGCTGCCCCGCCTAAACTTGCCAACAGTATGGCTTCGCTTATGAATAGGGAAAGTATCTCACTCCTCTTTGCACCTATGGCCCGTAGCAAACCTATCTCCGGTGTGCGTTCTGTGATAGCTATCGTCATGATGGTAAGTATTCCTATTCCGCCTACCAGCAATGAAATTGCACCAAGGGCTCCGACTGCCAGAGTCAGAATGTTTAAGATAGAGCCGAGTGTATCCAGCATTTGATCTTGGGTGATGATGGTGAAGTCCTCACTGCCGTGCCTGGCAATAAGAAGTTTGCGGATACTTTTTGATAGCACAGTGCTATCCGCATCAGATGCATAGAGCAGATCGATCTCCATCATGCTCTCACGATTGAACATAGACATGGCTTTCTGAGCAGGGATGTAGACTGTATCATCCAGATCAAAGCCGAGCATCTGACCTTTAGGCTCCATTACGCCGATGATTCTATAGCTCTCACTACCAATGCGAATGCGTTTTCCTAGAGGATTGGTTGTAGCGAAAAGCTCAGAACGAACTTTGCTTCCAAGGACGGCAAATGGACGTGCATTACGTGGGTCGTCATTTGGAAGAAAACGACCTACATTTGGCTTCATCAGCCAGACCTTGGGTACGGCTGGACCTACTCCCAGTATCATAGTCCTGCGGCTGCGATGATCAGATTCTATCGCTGCATTGCCTTGAATCACCGGCACCACATCAATGATCTTGGGCAGCCTGGCCAAGGCCATGGCGTCCTCCATGCTCAGTGGGCGTACATTACTGACAACGGCACCTGACATGCCTAGGGTGTTGGCCTTGCCAGGGGTAACGGCAATCAAATTGGTTCCGAACTGGGTAAACTCAGATAATACGAAACGATGGATACCTTCTCCGATGGAAGTGAGAAGGATCACCGAGGCGATGCCAACTGCTATACCCAAGGCGGTAAGAAAACTACGCATACGATGGGCAAACACAGAACCTATGGCTAGTCTTATAAAGTCTCGAGTCAGCATATTAGCGTCCTGATAGAGCCAGAACCGGATCTAATGCTGCGGCTCGTCTTGCGGGTAAAACTCCGAACAGAAGGCCTGTAGTCAATGCCACGGCAATTGCTGCCACGAATGACCAAAGAGGTATACTCAAGGGAAAGTCAGGAAAGAACTGACCAAGTATCCAGGTTCCGAAAAACGCAACACCTACTCCAATGATTGCACCGGTTACCGAAAGTAGTGATGCCTCTACCAGAAAGAGTTGCAGAATCTGTTTGCTTGGGCTTCCCAGGGCTTTGAGCAGGCCGATCTCTGCGGTTCTTTGCGATACCGCCACCAGCATTACATTCATAATGAGTATGCCTGCTACCGCAAGACTTATGGCGGCAATTCCACCCACGGTCATGGTTAAGGCGAGGAAGATTTCATCGAAGGTGGAGAGCATTGCATCCTGAGTAATAACCGTTATGTCGTCCTCACCGTCGTGTCGCTCCTTGATGGTGGCGAGGACGGCCTGCTTGGCCTTGGATATTGAGCTACGGCTCCTGGCCTTGACCAGGATGCGGAATAGGGAGGTTGTATTGAACAGAGATTGGGCTGTTGCGACCGGGATGATGGCGATATCGCTCATATCAGTTCCAAGAGATTGGCCCTTGGCCTCAAGGATGCCGATTATCCTTAATCTGCGATCGGATATGCGTATCCATTGACCCAGGGCCTTTTGATTTCCGAATAACTCCTTCTTTAGCTTGCTGCCTAATACGGCGACCGCTCCGCCGCGATTAGGGTCTCCTGCAGGCAGGAACTTTCCTCTCCTCATTTCCAGTTGTCTTACCGGAAGCAGGTCAGCGGTGGAACCGAGGATATTCACTTCTCGCTCCAGTTGTTTGAAGGAGACTGGGGCGGAACCAACAGAGATGGGAGCGACCTGTTGAATAGAACGATTACGAGTCAGGGCCATGGCATCTTGCAGGGTGAGGTCGCGTGGTGTTTCTCCCATGATAGGTGGTGCTCCACCGGTAGTTTCTGAGCGTCCTGGCAGAACCACAAGCAGGTTGGTCCCAAGCTGGGAAAACTCATTGGTCACATAGCGTCGTGCGCCGTCTCCTAGCGCAGTAAGGACCATCACAGATCCAACACCTATGGCCATGGCCAGCAACATAAGCAGGGTACGCTGCGGCGTACCTGAGATGGAGCGAATACCAAATTGTATGCTGTCGTCTGCTCGCATGGGATATCCAGCCTGGCCTTATTTATTACTGATGGCCCCATCCTCCATATGGATGCAGTGCTTAGCCCGTTCGCCTATCTCATGATCATGGGTCACAACCAGCAAGATGATGCCTTGGTTGTTGAGCAGTTCCAGGGTCTCCATTACGTCCTGGCTTGATGCCTTATCCAGATTGCCTGTCGGTTCGTCCGCTAGCAGGATTGTGGGTTGCATGATGGTGGCGCGTGCTATGGCAACTCGTTGTCTCTGACCCCCGGATAGTTGATCCGGACGGTGCCCGGACCGTTCCAATAACCCAAGCGGTTCCAGGGCTGCATGTACCCGTTGCTTGCGCTCGTGCGGCTCTACTCCGGCCAGGGTCATGGGGAGTTCAACATTCTCTGCGGCAGTCAGGCGCGGGACTAGGTGGAAGGCCTGGAAGACAAAGCCGATCTTGCTGCGCCTTACAGCTGCACGCTGTTCTTCTGCTAGAGATATGGTATCAATATTGTCCAGCCAATAGTGGCCGCCGTTGGGACGATCTAATAGACCGAGGATATTCAACAGAGTGGATTTGCCGGAGCCGGAGGGACCCATGATGGAGTAGTAGTCACCTTTAGCCAACTCCAGGTCTACATGATGCAAGGCATGAACGGTCTCATCACCTACCTGGAAATTCCGGGATATGCCTTCTAGTCTGATCACTATCTCTTCTCTGGTTCCCGTTTGGCCATGGCTTCATCCTTGACGCCATCCCTATCCACAGATGTCACCACCAGTTCACCCTTGCTCAGCCCGGATGTAACCTCTGTCCAGTCCCAGTTGGACATACCTTTCTCTATCTTTCTCTCCTCCAGCACGCCGTCTTCAGGCTTGAAAACAAACACTTTACTTCCCTCCAGAATTGCCTCAGTGGGGATACGTAAGGTGTTCTTGTGCTCATCCAGAATGATCTCTACGTCTGCGGAATAACCAGCAAGCATCTTATTGATATCTTCCATGTTGCTGAACTCAACTTCTACCTCTACAGTCCTGGCCTGCTTCTCCATGTCAAGGACATAGGCTGCGATGCGGCGCACGGTCCCGGGAAAGCGTTTGTCACCGAATGCGTCCAGGCTTACCCGCGCGGTCTGGTCGATGGTGATCTTGGGTGCGTCAACCTCATCAATGGGAGCGGCAACATAGAAGCAAGAGTTATCGATCAGGTCCACCGCAGGCGGGGTGGCAATTCCCGGAGGGGATGGTGTAACGTACTCGTTCAACTCACCGTTAATCTCGGCCACTATCCCGTCGAATGGGGCAAGCAGTTGTGTGCGTTCCAGTTGGGATCTGGCTACATCCGCTCGTGCCGACGAGACCTTGGCCATAGCGTTGGCTGATTCGCAATCAGCCTTGCGGGCCTGAGATTCAGTGACCGATTTGTCTACCGACTCTTCTGATACGGCTCCGGTGCCCTGAAGTTGTAATAGACGTTTTGCCTCACGGTCGGCTACCTGGGCCTGTAGACATGCGGCTCGAGCGTTGGCAAGGGTGGCCTTGGCTTCACTCTCATTCAGTGCAATCTCGGCGCGTAGATCCTTGTTCCAGAGTTCCAATAACAGTGTGCCCGCCTTTACACGGTCACCCTCTTTGATATCGAGTGTGGCAATCTGACCGCCTACACCTGGTGATAGTTTGGCGCGACGGCATGCCTTTACGGTTCCTGCTCTGGTATTGGCTACCGTCTGTTCAACATCACCCGTTTCTGCCGGTTTTACCTGGACCTCGACCGGCTTGGGTCTGGTGGCAAACCATATGAGTAGGATCAGGGCAAAGATAACGCCAAGTGTGATGGTAATACCTAAGTGACGTTTAGGTTGTAGGTTTTCTTTGGCCAGGTTTATCAGTAATTCGATCTTGGCTTTTGCTTGATTCATTATGCTGGACATCCGTGGTGTGCGATCAAATATAAATTGTTTATCTATTAAACACCTTTGGTGGTTTTATTGCATTATAGTTAGGAGTGTAGTTATGGGTGATTGTTCCGATATCCCGTAAACCCATCACCGTCATCCCGCGACTTGATCGCGGGATCCAGGAGATACTCCCCTCTCCCCATTGGGGAGAGGGTGAGGGTGAGGGGGGTGTTTGTAGCAATATCGGTAACAAGTTTCGCAGCTTTTCTAGTCTTAACCTTTTCTCAAACATCTGCGCGTTAGCTGCGAGTCCCTTTCTTTTATTCGGCGCATCCCTGCGCTTCACCCCTTCGGGGCTTGCGTGAAAATTCGCTCCAGCGAATTTTTGTACGCGCAAAAGAAAGGGACGAAAGAAAAACGTGCCCGAGTGTTACACCCTACGGGTTCCCAGCGCTTCTCGCTTAAGCGGGGCTCTTCCGACGGGATATCCCTATCCCGCGAAAGAGGACCGACATCCCTGTCGGTCCCCTGCGGTCTATTCCCGCGTATAACTGCGATGCTCGGTGTAACACACGGGATTAATGATGATCGTCATTCCGCGGCTTGACCGCGGAGAAGTGGTACAGGGATGTACCGTTTACGGACCCGAGGATGGAATCCAGGGGATGTTTATAGAACCTAAAAAGCTGGATCCCGCGATCAAGTCGCGGGATGACGGGGGGTTGTTTGGTAATCTACAATTGAGCTTAGTGGTATAATTCTATGATTAAAGCCAGTAACGAAATGAGTATTAGTGGCTATACATTGATAAATGTTAGGTCAAAGATATGTCAGCAGAAACAAGGGATCTAGTCAGA
>JBNKEE010000021.1:0-18024 GCA_050288625.1 Sedimenticolaceae bacterium
AAACCCCGCCGGTTTGCGCCGGCGGGGTTTGATTAAACTAAGTACCAATCCCGCTACGGCGCAGAGGCCACCACGACGTTCACGACAGAGACGACAGATACCACTACCAGAGTGGCGGATTGGCTGTTTGTCATCTCAGAACGGTTCATGGTTTGCGGTTTCTGTTACCAAAAATATTAAATTCAAAGCTGTTAGATTAAATGTTCGCCCAGCTTCTCAGTTATGTCAATATACTATTGCGCAGTAGTAACCGCGTAATTGGTGAGTGATTATTCCTCAATCAACTCAAATTCATCTTTACCTGCGCCACAGTCCGGGCACTCCCAGTCCTCCGGCAGGTCTTCCCATTTGGTCTCTGCGGGGATGCCCTCATCAGGGTCTCCTTTGGCCTCGTCATAGACATAGCCGCATACATCACATTTATATTTTTTCATAGGACTAATCACCTGTTTCTGGTTTATTCCATCTGCGTTCGTTTATGGCGTAACCTGATGCCCTGGCCACAAAGGGTAGGGCCAGCATACCTGGTAGCCAGCTTATCTGTCTCGGTTGGTTAAAACTCTGAATGCCTATGGCCATACCTTCGTGTCCATCCTGTGGCTGGGCGCGATAGGTGCCGAAGATGCGATCCCACCAGGGCAGGTTAAAACCGAAGTTGCTGTTGGTCTCTTCCGGTATTACAGAGTGGTGTACCCGGTGCATGTCAGGAGTTACCACGAACAGACGCAATATCCGATCAACCTTTTCCGGCAACCGCATGTTGCCATGATTGAACATGGCGGTGGCGTTAAGCAGCACCTCGAAGATAACCACGCCGATGACGGGTGGACCCAGGGCGGCGATGGTGGCGAACTTGATCAGCATGGAGAGTATGATCTCCAGGGTGTGAAAACGCGATCCGGTGGTTACGTCATAGTCCGGATCGACATGATGCACCATGTGCAGTTGCCACAGGGCAGGTACGGCGTGTACCAATACATGCTGCAGGTAGATCACCATGTCCATGGCTATCACGGATATGATCACCGCCAGGATGAAAGGTGGCTGGTAGTGGTTGAGCAGTCCCCAGCCATGGGCCTGGGCATAGGCCGCCACCCCCACGGCTGCGGCAGGGAACAGCAGGCGCAGGACTAGGGTATTGAGAAACACCAGACCCAGGTTGTTGACCCAACGCATCGCCTTGGAGACCGACAGCTTGCGCCGGGGGGATAAGATCTCAGCGGTAGCAACGGTGGCAAACACCCCTATGAAGCAGCAGATGCGTATCAGCTGTTCGTGCTCCAGGACCCAGTCATTCCAACCCATTACCAGTAGCGCTCCAGATGGACCACCCCAGGTTCCTTCTTGGTGTGTTCCGGGTAGCCTGCTTCTGCGAGTATCTTGGCCATATCCTCGACCATGGTCGGGTTGCCGCAGAGGAAGATATGGGTGTTCTCCGGCGACGCCTTGGTGTCCCAATCTGCATCGGCGACGCCGCTCTCCCAGATCTCCTGGATGCGTCCCACATTGCCGGACCAGGCGATCACCTCATCTTCCGGCCTGGTAATTGCCGGGATGTAGTGAAAGTTGGGTATCAGGTTGTTCAAGGTGCTCAATTCCGAGCTGTAACCCAGGTCCCAGGAGTGTCGGGCGCCGTGGATGATGCTCAGGTTCCTGTTGTCACCCGGATGGATGAAGGTGCGGATCATGCTCATGTAGGGCGCTATACCGGTACCTGTTCCCATGAGAATTAGATTGGATTCAGGTGGTATCTGATCTAGGGTGAACATGCCGGTTATCTTGGGGCGCATGAAAATCCTGTCACCGCGCTTAAGGGCAAACAACCTAGGTGTCAGAGAGCCGGAACGTACCAAAGAGACATAAAATTCCAGATACTCCTTCTTGTGGGAAGAGGAGGCGATGGAGTAGGAGCGCATGATGGTCTTGTCAGGGGCGAGCGGATTGAATTCTTCATCAGATATCTCTATGCGGGGAGCGCTTGCGGGAAGCCCCAAGACTATAAACTGTCCAGGGCTGTAGTCCGGTATCTCCCAATCATCCGGGCTTACCCGGAGGATCATGGTCTCTGGAGATATGAGTTGTACTTCGCCTACGATTGCATTTAACTCTTTTACTGCCATTTGTTATTCCCTATCCTCCTGGAGTTATTTGCAGTAGATTCTAGTAGAATAAATGGGTAGTTACTCCCATTTTTCAAGAGCAGGTTAAATGTCAGAGTCTAATATCCCACATATCCAGTTGCTATTTGTACACCCCTTTCCCCACCGTTCCAAGGTAAACCGGGTTCTGCTTGATGGCGTGCGTGATATACCTGGGGTGCATATATGTGATCTGTATGAACAATACCCGGACTTCTATATAGATAAGGAGAAAGAACAGCAGACCCTTCGGGAGACCGATCTGCTAGTGGTGCAACACCCGTTTTATTGGTATAGCGCACCCGCCATGTTCAAGCAGTGGCAAGATGTGGTTCTGGAGTACGGTTTTGCCTTTGGTACCGGGGGCGACGCCATGCACGGAAAAGATTTCCTGCCAGTGATCACCATCGGTCAGGGCGAGGCGGCATATAGTGCGGAGGGGCACAATAAGCATAACATTCATGAGATCCTCTATCCCTATGAGTGCATGGCCAATCACTGTGGCATGAACTACCTTGAGCCCATCCTGATCTTCAGCGCCCATAAGCAGGATGAAAATGCTCTGTCTGAGTATGTGGACCAGTATCGCAAGCGCCTGTTGAATTATCGTCCGGAAAGCAGCGATGAATGAGCAACATTTTTTATTGAATGTGATCGTCTATCTGTCCGCCAGTGTCATCGCCGTGCCTATAATGCAGCGGCTGGGTCTGGGTTCGGTGTTGGGCTATCTGGCTGCCGGTGCCGTTATCGGGCCCTGGGGGCTGGGGTTTGTGCAGAATGTTGATCATATCCGACACTTCGCCGAGTTTGGTGTGGTGTTGCTGCTATTCATCATAGGTCTGGAACTGAAGCCTAGACGTCTCTGGAGGATGCGTCGATCCATAGTCGGCACTGGCGGCAGTCAACTCCTGTTTACGACCATATTGTTGTTGCTGATAGGCATCGCCCTGGGATACTCCTTTAATACATCTTTGGTGGTCGCCATGGGACTCTCTCTTTCGTCTACGGCGATTGCATTGCAGAGCCTCAAGGAACGCAACCTTATGGCGACTCATGCTGGTAATTCCGCCTTCTCGGTGTTGCTGTTTCAAGATATAGCTGTCATCCCTATCCTGGCATTGTTGCCAGCGCTTGGCGTGGTGGTGGCCGATTCCGGTGATAGCGTATGGTTGGGTATACTTAAGGCTGCTGGGGTGATCGGCGCCATCGTGGTGGGTGGTCATTACCTGACACGCCCCATATTTCGTTATATCGCCAACACCGGTATGCGTGAAATCTTTACCGCATTTGCCCTGTTGCTGGTGTTTGGCATATCCATGCTGGTGAATGCCGTAGGTATGTCCATGGCCTTGGGCGCCTTTCTGGCAGGAGTGCTGTTGGCGGATTCAGAATACCGGCATGAGCTTGAGGTGGAGATAGAACCCTTTAAGGGGTTGTTGATGGGTCTGTTTTTTATATCGGTAGGTATGTCTATCGATTTTGGACTGCTGTTTAGAGATCCGCTCAGAATACTGAGCTTGGTGCTTCTGCTGATTGCAGTCAAGGCTCTAGTGTTATGGTTGCTGGCAAAGGCAGCAAAGATACCGCAAAGTCAGGAAAGCCTGTTTGTGTTCTTGTTGTCCCAAGGGGGCGAGTTCGCATTTGTTATCTTTTCTGTGGCGTCTGGCAGTGGTGTTTTGGAAAAGGCGGCCGTGGACTATCTAGTGGTGGTTGTGGCGCTTTCCATGTTGACCACACCATTTCTGCTGCTGGTCTACCAGCATGTGATTTCACCGCGCTTCATACATCTGGATCGCTCCCCAGAGCCTGATAGCATAGACGAAGAGGGTAACCCCGTAATCATTGCCGGCTTTGGACGATTCGGACGCACCGTGGGTCGATTGCTGCACGCAAACGGCATACCTACAACCATCCTTGATCATGACCCGGATCAGATTGAGGCCATCCGCAAATTTGGTTACAAGGTCTACTACGGTGACTCAAGCAGATATGAAATTCTAGAGGCGGCAGGAGCGGATAAGGCCAAGTTGTTGATCATCACCATCGATGATGCTGATATGATTTTAAAGATCATCGAGCAGGCACAGAAGCATTTTCCCCATCTGACTATCCTGACGCGAGCGCGCAATAATGGGCATGTCTACGAGATCATGCGACGAGGGATCCACCTGTTTCGGCGCGAGTTATATGACTCTGCTTTACACCTGGGAGAAGAGGCCTTGAAGCAGCTAGGGTTTGGGGCCTACAGATCCAGGACCGCTACCCAAGTGTTCCAGGCCTATGATCAGAAATTGCTGCGCAAGCTGCAAGAGACCGAGACGGAGGAAGACCGCAGGCTGTTGTCACTCCAGGCCAGGGAACACATCGAACAGATTCTGACCGCAGATGCCGAAGAGATCGCAAAAGATAATCGTCAAGGTTGGGATTAACTAACTAGCATGGCGGGTACCCTTTAGGCAGATAAAGTTGCCGATGTATCTATTTGCCTATAGTCTGGCGCACATAATTATAAGAATAGATTGAACCATGGATGTCAGCAGGACTCTTGGACTGCTGGTCAGAATTGCATTTTATGTATATCAAAGGAGATCGCGATATGAGAAAAACCGTTTTCTTTTTGTCTATGTTGTTTTTAGCAACTTCAGTATACGCTGCCGATCCAAGCCCGCAGATCCAGACGGCGCGTGCCGCAATCAAGTCTTTATTCGATCAACTTGTTGGTGAGCTGGAGACTGCAATGAAGTCTGGTGGTCCGGTTAAGGCCATCGGGGTATGTAATACCAAGGCTCCGAAAATAGCGGAAAAGGTAAATACTGGAACTAGTACCAAGGTTAGCCGTATAAGTATGAAAAACCGTAATCCGGATAATGCGCCGAACGACTGGCAAAAGGCGGTCCTGCTTAAGTTTGAGTCTCGCAAGGCGGCGGGTGAAGATGTAGAAAACATGGACTATGCGGAGGTTGTCGGAGATGAGTTCCGTTACATGAAGGCGATTCCAACCAATATAGTGTGTTTAAAATGCCATGGTTCTGAGGTAGATGCTAAGGTTGTCGCTAAGCTGGATGAAATGTATCCGGAGGACAAGGCCATAGGTTTCAAACAGGGGGATATCCGCGGGGCCTTTTATGTAACTATGCCAAAATAGATATAGGGATGAGTGAAAAAGGCCGGTCTTAGACCGGCCTTGTTTAAGGTGCCTTTGCGGGGATAAAACGTAACACCAAATACCCAAGGATGCCGGATGCTATGGATCCGATCAGAATACCCAGCCTGTCATCAATAGCATAGTTAGGTCCCCCTTGCTCGAAGGCGAGAGATCCAACGAACAGACTCATGGTAAATCCAATGCCACAAAGTGCGGCTACACCATATAGCTGTGTCCAGGTAATATCCTCAGGAAGCTTTGAAATGCCAAGTTTTATTGTTATCCAGCTGAAGCCGAATACGCCTAATTGGTTCCCGAAAAAGAGACCGGAAGCAATACCTAAGGGTACCGGATGGGTAAAAGAGTCAATGGAGACTCCGTCAAAGGGTATGCCCGCATTGGCAAAAGCAAACAACGGTAAGATGCCATAGGCCACTGTCGGATGCAGGTCATGTTCCAATCTCTCTAGTTGAGTATGTGACTCACCAGGGGCGCTCTTGAATGGGATAAAGAAGGCAGCTAAAACTCCAGCTAAAGTTGCATGTACGCCTGACTTCAACACCGCAGCCCATAACACCAGACCTAAAAGTATATATGGGGCAAAACCCAATATCCCTCTGCGATTCAATACGAACATAGCAACTACAGCAATGGTAGCAATGACTAAAGAAGTTATTGATAGGTCGGCAGTATAGAATAGAGCGATTATGATTATGGCCCCTAGATCGTCGATGATGGCCAATGTCATTAGGAATAGTTTAAGCGATTGAGGAACACGGCTACCCAAAAGTGCCAGGACGCCAAGGGCAAATGCTATGTCTGTTGCAGATGGTATGGCCCATCCTTTTATCGCGACAGGATCGCCCCAATTTATGGTTGAGTATATTATGGCGGGAACGGCCATACCTCCGACTGCCGCAATAATAGGTAAAACAACGCGGGATGGATCAGATAACTCACCGGCTAAAACCTCTCGCTTTATCTCCAGGCCGATGAGAAAAAAGAATATTGCCATCAGACCGTCATTGATCCACAACAACAGGGGTTTTGCGATTTCAAAGTTACCAAATCTTATGGAGACAGGCGTTTCCAGCAGCGCGTTGTAAAATACATCTAGAGCAGAATTTTCTGCAATCATAGCCGCCACGGAGGCCAGCAGAAGGAGTATTCCGCTTGCTGCTTCAAGATGTAGGAACTCTTTTAGTTTATCTACAATCATATTTAAAGTACGTTGCGTTATTTTTTCCGATCATATCTAACTAAATATAGTTGTAACTGTATCAATAAAAAAGGCGGACATTTGCCCGCCTTCTCTTGATGCAAATAACCTTCAGGTTATTTATGACCAGATTTGTTTTTTTCTTTTTCCTAAACCGATAAGGCCAATCAAGCCAGAGGCGAATAGCCATACTGTTGCAGGTACAGGTACCGGATTGACTGAACCACCTATAACATCATTCGCGCAGTAGGGCGAGTAAGCTACAAAAAACCCACTTTCGGACATGATGCCAAATGATGCCAGATCGTAGGTAAGGATTCCATCGCTGGAGTTCCAGTTTATATATGAGGAAAAGTTTTTTTGGTTTTCCAGAAAATTTGCATCAATTCCGTTCGGGTTATCTTGCCTAAGGTTAGAGCTCTTGGCTGTGGTATATTGGTAGTTAGTTTTTACATCCCATAGACCATCGCCAGGAACGTTGCCATTTACCACATCATTGATATCACCATTCGTCCAGGTGTGTTGATTGCCGCCATCATGGATCAAGTAGTCCCAATCATCCCAGTTGCCGTTGGTGGTTGTCAGATCTTTGCTGTTAATGAATAGTGAATCGAATTTAATTCTGGTAAAGGTGCCGCTGTTTGGTCTCCACAAAAGCTCCACCTTTTCCAGAATGTTGTTCTCGCTAACGGTAATCCTTAGCTTATCGATTTTCGGGCTGCCTAACTCATCCCCAAGGTTTGAGGTATAGCCTGGCCAATTTATCCAGGTATCTTCTATGATGGTAACGGATGAGGCTTGTGCTTGGCTGAGCGCCAGAAAACCATTTATCAAAATAGCGACAATCGCTATTTTAATTTCTAATTTTTGTATCATTTAAAACCCCGATTGCCCTTCTTATTACACCAAAGTGTTGTGGTACAAAACAGACTAAACAGCTAGCAAAATAAATTCTGTATGTACACTGTGTTATGTGGATAAAAATCAGCAAAAACTTGATCTATGTCTCAGCTTTGCAAACTTTATCGGAAGTTTAGTTAGATTCTTAAGATTGGAAATACCTTATTTGTGGTAAAAGAAGGCTAAAGTCAGGAATGTAATTCTTAATTTCAGTTAAGAGATACGATTGGGGGGATAAATCATGGGTGGGCCATCTAGCGATTCTTTTTTATTTCCTCCAGAACCTTCCCTGGGTGGTCCTCAGCCTTGGCCACTCTCTTCCAGTGTTTTCTGACCTTGCCATCCTTTCCGATCCAGACGGTGGAGCGTATTACTCCCATGGTCTTTTTCCCATACATGACTTTTTCACCATAGGCGCCGTATTTGGTCATCACTTTTTTATCTGGATCTGAAAGTAGGGTAAAAGGGAGGTTGAACTGTTTTGTAAACTTTTCGTGAGATGTGCTGCTGTCTGGAGATACGCCCAGCACCACCACATCTAGGCTCTCTATCTCACCCCACAGATCACGGAAGCTGCATGCTTCTTTGGTACAACCCGGGGTATTGTCTCTAGGATAGAAGTAGATAATGACTTCCTTACCCTTCAAATCTTTGAGGGCTATCTTATTTCCCTGTGTATCAGGGAGTGTGAATGCTGGAGCTGCCTTACCTTCTTCTATGGACATGAATATTCTCCAAAAAAAAAGGGCCGCAAGGGGTGCGGCCCAGAGGTGGAGATTAGAGGGAGTTTAAAGCTGCAGCATAATCTGGTTCCTGTACTATCTCAGGTACCTGTTCGGTATATATGACCTTTCCTGTCTCATCCAATATCACTACCGCTCGGGCCAGGAGTCCTGCCAGGGGGCCATCAGTGATGCGGACCCCATAGTTTGCACCGAAATCCAGGTTGCGCAATTCGCTTACGGATTCAACATTGTCCAGGCCTTCAGCTCCACAGAAACGAGCATGGGCGAAGGGTAGATCTTGAGATACACAGAGAACCGCCGTGTTGTCCAGGGAGCTTGCGTCTTTATTGAAATGGCGTACTGAAGCGGCACACACATCGGTATCAATACTGGGGAATATGTTAAGTATTACACGTCTGCCTCTCAGATCTGCTAGTGAGATATCCGAGAGGTCGGTTTTGGTCAATACAAAATCAGGCGCCTGGGTGCCAGTTGCCGGCAACTCTCCAGAGGTGTTTATCTCGTTTCCCTTCAAGGTAATCTTCGCCATTTCACTTGCCTCTTAATATCGGTTGATTGGTTTTATATCCATGCCTTTACTTGGATCAGTCTGCATGGGGCCAAAAGACAGTTAGTCATCAATGTTGACGATATATTGGCACTGATTGCGGCATATGTCAACAAAAATGATAAAAGTCAAAAAACATCCAGATCATCTATTCCGTGAAGTTTTTACTAATGAAATCCCAGTTCACGAGGTTCCAGAATGCCCCTAGATAGGCTGGGCGAGCGTTGCGGTAGTCTATGTAGTAGGCATGTTCCCATACATCGCAGGTCAGCAGCGGTACTTGACTGTTGGTCATAGGATTGCCTGCATTTCCTGTATTTACGATCTCAATGGAACCATCGAAATTTTTTACCAACCAGGTCCACCCTGAGCCGAAATTGCCAATGGCAGAGGCGGTAAACTGCTCTTTGAACGCATCGAAAGAACCATAGGCATTCTCAATGGCCTTAGCTAGATCACCGCGGGGAGCGCCGCCGCTGTCTGGTCCCAGGCAATTCCAGTAGAAGCTGTGGTTCCAGATTTGGGCTGCATTATTAAATATACCGCCATCAGCACTGGTGATGATCTCTTCCAGAGATTTGCCTTCATACTCGGTTCCAGCAACCAGCTTATTAAGGTTGGCCACGTAAGCTGCGTGATGCTTGCCATGGTGATACTCCAGTGTCTCGGCTGAGATGTGGGGCTCTAGGGCGTTTTTCTCATAGGGAAGTTCGGGAAGTTCGTAGGCCATAATCTCTCTCCTTGGTTATTGGTTGCTTAATGTAGGTCAGCTATCAGGGATTGTTTTACCTGAGCCGGTATATCTTCTACATGATGATTGTATGCATCATGTTCAATACCCATGCTGACAAATTTGCCGGATTTGGCTGCCTCAATCATATCTGGAGTCAGCTCAAAACGTACAAAATGGACGGCGGATGTCTTACTATCGGTTTCTCGCTCCAAGTCTTCATTGGCGATGGGATAGACCTTGTCGAAGCCGTCGACTTGCACCCATAGTTGTTTTTCTATTCCGATCAGTCTAGATAGAGCCTGTCTACGCTCTACCTCATCTTCATACTCCATCATAAAGGTGGCCTTCCAGTTATTTCCATCAGGTATCAGTGGGTTGTATACATCCAATTCCTCCTGTATGCCTTCCGGTTCAAATATGCGTTCTATGCGCAGCATCTCCTGCACTTGATACTGCATGGTCAAGGCATCTTCAAAATAGAGGGTGGCATGTTCACCGATAGAAACCCTACGGTTGTCTTTGTGCGCCATCACTTTTGCCCTGAATTCTGGCCTTATTCGGGCGTACTCCTCCAGTCCGTAAAGGTCTTCATGGGACAGTTTGTTCATTAGCTTTATCTCCATAATCCAAAATCAAATACCGTATGCCTTGCGCAGAAGTAGAATTGGATGCTCGGTCTGGCTACCGTCGCCCATACCGTGTTCGATATGATGACCGGCCATGGGACAATCACTGCCGTAGTGGTCAGCTTCAAACTTCTGCACACGGCTTACCACCGGGCGCACGATCTTCATCGATATATCGTGGAACTCCTTTTTCACTGCGTAGGTACCGTCGTGCCCGGAACAGCGCTCGATGACTTCGATCTGAGTGTTAGGTATCAGTTCTAAAACCTCTTTGGTCTTGGGGCCGATGTTCTGTACCCGTTGATGGCATGCGGCATGGTAGGCGACCTTGCCCAGTGGATTTTGGAAATTGGTATTTAGCTTACCGCCCTTGTGCCGTAGCAGCAGGTATTCAAACGGATCGAATATGGCCTCACTCACTTTTATTACCTCAGGATCGTCCGGGAACAGTAGAGGCAGTTCCTGTTTGAACATGAGGACGCATGACGGGATGGGGGCCACAATATCCCAGCCTTTATCCACCAGTGCGGCCAGGGCAGGTACATTGGCCTGTTTTGCCTTCTCCACCGATTCCAGGTCCCCCAGTTCCATCTTGGGCATGCCGCAGCACTGCTCTTGCTGCATCAGGGTTACCGGGATGTGGTTGTGCTCGAATACTGCCACCAGATCTTCCCCTATGATCGGTTCGTTGCGGTTGCCGTAGCATGTGGTGAACAGCACCACCTTGCCGGTGGTTGACTCTGTGGATTCGCCTGTTGCTTCAACTCCTTGTCTATCCGCTAGTCTGGAGCGCATGGAATTGGAGTGATATTCGGGAAGACGAGCATCTACATGTACCCCTAGTACTGCCTCCAATACTTTGCGGGTTGGCTTGGCCTTGTTGGCCGCATTCACCATGCCGGCTACTATCGGTATACCGGCAAGGTTGCCCACTTGGTCGGTGCTGGTTAGGATCTTGTCCCTGATACTTACGCCACCATTCCTGAAGCGAACCGCCTTGGCCCGCAGCATGAGATGGGGAAAGTCCAAATTCCACTCATGGGGCGGGGTGTAGGGACACTTGGTCATATAACAGAGGTCACACAGGTAGCAGTGATCCACCACCTGCCAGTAATCCTTCTTGGATACGCCATCTACCTCCATGCTTTCAGACTCATCAACCAGGTCGAACAGGGTAGGGAAGGAGTTGCACAGGCTTACGCAGCGCCGACAGCCGTGGCATTTATCGAATACCCGCTCCATCTCCTGGAACAGGTTCTCCTCAGCATAGAATTCATGGTTTTTCCAATCTAGAGCATGACGAGTTGGGGCTTCCAGGTTACCTTCTCGCGTAGCCATATATATTCTCCGTATTCTTATTCTGAAGCCGGGGCGTTTACCCCGGCTGTATTGATATGGATTATGCCTCTAGCTCATCCAGAGCCTTTTGATATCGGTTGGCGTGGGAGCGTTCGGCCTTGGCCAGAGTCTCGAACCAATCAGCGATCTCATCAAAGCCCTCATCGCGTGCGGTCTTGGCCATGCCGGGGTACATGTCGGTGTATTCGTGGGTCTCACCTGCAACTGCAGATTTTAGGTTATCTGCGGTGCTACCGAATGCCATGCCGGTAGCCGGATCTCCGCACTCTTCCAGATACTCCAGATGGCCGTGGGCGTGTCCGGTTTCGCCTTCAGCGGTTGAACGGAACAGGGCCGAAACATCGTTATAGCCCTCCACATCTGCCTTGGAAGCAAAGTAGAGGTAGCGGCGATTTGCTTGTGACTCTCCGGCAAACGCGTCTTTCAGATTCTGTTCAGTCTTGCTGTTTTTTAGGTCCATTTTTTCCTCCGAAGATTAAGAACAAAATTAAATTCAAAAACACACTAGGAGTATAGGATTTGATTTACTATATTTCTAATTGATAGTTATTACCGAATTGATAATATAAAGTTATAATGAAAATCACCCTGCGCCAGCTCGAATATCTGACCGCCCTGGCGGAACTCCGTAGCTTCCATAAGGCAGCGTCCGCCTGCCATGTAAGCCAGCCGGCCTTGAGCACTCAGATCAAACAGCTGGAGGATCAATTGGGTCTGACTCTTCTGGAGCGCAATCAACGTATGGTGCTGGTGACGCCAGTCGGAGAGGAGATAGTACGAAGAGCCCATCAGGTACTGAACAGTGCCAATGACTTGATCGAAGCGGCGCAGGCGCTTACCCTCCCCATGTCTGGCACTTTACGCTTAGGCGTTATTCCAACCATAGCCCCATATTTCCTGCCCAGGGTGCTGCCAGATGTTAGAGGGCTCTATCCGAACCTGCGGATACTTCTATATGAAGAGAAGACAGATGTGTTGGTCAGACTGCTGAACGAGGGCAAACTGGACCTGGCCCTGCTGGCACTGGGTGTAGAGCTGGGTGATCTGGAGACCATGAATCTGTTCGAAGACCGTTTTTTACTGGCTGTTCATGAATCCCATCCACTGACTCAGAAGAGATCCGTACAACACTCTGATCTGTTCGATGAAGAGATCTTGTTGTTGGAGGATGGTCATTGCCTTAGGGATCAGGTATGGCCTGTGTGTGAGAGAGGCGGTGCCCATGAGTTGGGTGATTTTCGCGCCAGTAGCCTGAGCACATTGACACAGATGGTTTCCAGCAGGATTGGTATCACTCTGCTGCCTGAGATGTCCATAGACGTTGAGATCGGGCGCAGTGAACATATAGAGCTGAGGAGTTTCAAGAAACCAGAGCCATCTAGAGTTATCGGCCTGGCATGGAGAAGATCGGCTTCACGTAAGGCAGATTATATAATGCTGGGTGAGACCTTTTCTAAATTTCAACAGGCAGGATAATTTCACCCTTTACAAACGGTGGGGTGACTCCAGAGATGGAGGAGTAGGGCGACGCAGGAGGCCAAGGCCTATGGGTATTAGACTCAGCAGAGTGGGGTTAGAGTAAATCAGAGCTCTACTATTGTTTTTGCTGAGGTACCAAGCCACAGGCAAGATTGCTCGGTACTGCGATATCCATCAGCTTAGGGTCTTCCAATTCCAGACTGTTCATCATATCAATATATTCATCTTCGGATGAGACCTGTAACCTAGGGTTGTACCGTTTCTCTTCACCTATAGTGCTTATAGTCATTCCGCTATAGTCATGGGCGGGATAGACTATGGTGTCATCCGGTAGCTTTAGCAGTTTGTTGAACAGGCTGTCATATTGTGCAGCCGGGTCGCCGTTCTGAAAATCGGTGCGGCCGGTGCCGCGTATTAGCAGGGTGTCTCCGGTCAATACACGGCCCTGTACGTGAAAAGAGTATGAGTCGTCCGTGTGTCCGGGGGTATAGATTACATCCAGGCAGATATCACCTACCTTTAGCTGCTCGCCATCCCGAACCTTGTAGTTGACACAATCAGCTTTTGCCTGTTCTCCCATGGCAATGGCGCATAGAGTCTCCTCTCGTAGCGCCCCAAGTCCTGTCACGTGATCGGCGTGGATGTGAGTGTCGATGCCGAGTATGAGGGATAGATCAAGCTCATCAATAAGCTGAAGATATTGCGGCACATTGGTAATTACCGGATCGACCAGTATGGCTTCTCCAGTGTCGCGTTCTGCTATTAGATAGGTATAGGTACAGGAAACACGGTCAAACAGTTGTCTAAAGATCATGCTGTTTACCTCTAGATTATGCTTTTGTCTTGAAAATAACATATAAGGCCTAATAATCAACAGGTAAGGGATAAACAGGCAAATGATACAAGAGTTACTAAAAATTCTAGAGAAAGGACCAGATAACGCCCTACTGCGCTTTAGCATAGGCAGCGCTTACCTGAAAGAGAAAGATTTGGAGCACGCAAAAGAACACCTGGCGTGTGCGGTGGAGCTGGACCCACAATACTCTGCCGCCTGGAAACTTTATGGCAGGACACTGCAACAGATGGGAGAGGTTGAACAGGCAGAAGAGGTATTGTCTAAGGGCGTAGAAGTTGCTGTTACTAAGGGCGATATCCAGGCGGCCAAAGAGATGCGGGTTTTTTTAAAACGTCTGCGATCTGGCGGGTAGTTTGTTAATTTTTTACGTTACGGCCAAGCCAAAGCATACCTAAAAATGCCGCCTATCAAACTATAAACTACACTCTACTAATAAGACCTTGTAAGTTACTATGTTTTTAATACATAACATTGCATTAACAAATAAAAATACGAACAACCAAGGAGAGAGTAAATGAATATTATCGATTATGCCCTGCAGACTGAGAAAGACGGTGAAGCCTACTATCGTGAATTGGCGGCCAAGGCCGATGATTTCGGTGTAAAAAATGTCTTCGAGCTACTGGCTGATGCCGAAGCGGAACATTATCAAATATTCATGCAGATGAAGAAGAATCAGCCTGTAACCAGGAGTGATGAAAAGCACATCTCTAAGATAAAAACCATGTTTTCCGAGATGAAGGAAAGGGGAGACATGGGCGATAAGTGCAAGGGTCAGATCGATGCTTACATCAAGGCGCGTGACCTGGAGAAGGAGAGCCAGAAGATGTATGAGCAAAAGGCGGAGGAGCTTTCGAACCACAAGCAAAAACAGCTATGTCTGCGTATCGCCAAGGAAGAAGGGAAACACTATCTAATAATGGATAATCTCATACAGTTTCTGCAGCGCCCCGACACCTGGTTGGAGGATGCCGAGTGGCGTAATATGGAAGACTATTGAGTGGATTCAGGTAGGCGGATACCCATGAGTGACAGCTTTAATACACGCAATAACATCACTGTACATGGATTGGAATACGAGATATTCAGCCTCAAGGCGTTAGAGCCAGAATGTGATGTTTCGCGACTGCCTTTCTCCCTGAAGATACTGTTAGAAAACCTGCTGCGACTAGAGGATGGAGTAGATGTTACAGCTGAAGACATAAAGACACTGATTGATTGGGACCCCAAGGTGCAACCGGACAAGGAGATATCCTTCACTCCAGCTCGGGTTGTATTGCAGGACTTCACAGGGGTGCCAGCGGTGGTGGATTTGGCAGCCATGCGCGAGGCCATGATAGATCTGGGTGGCGACCCAGATAAGATTAACCCGCTGTCACCGGTGGACTTGGTGATCGACCATTCGGTTCAGGTGGACAACTTCAAGATTAAAAATGCACTTGACCTGAATACCAGGATTGAGTTTGAGCGTAACCGGGAACGCTACGCTTTCTTGCGCTGGGGTCAGCAGACCTTCTCCAACTTCCGGGTGGTGCCGCCCGGCACCGGCATCGTGCACCAGGTCAATCTGGAGTACCTAGCCTCCGTGGTATTCATAAAAGAGGAGGATGGCGTTAGACAGGCCTATCCGGACACCTTGGTAGGTACCGATTCACACACCACCATGATCAACGGTATCGGCGTACTGGGCTGGGGCGTGGGTGGTATCGAAGCCGAGGCTGGCATGCTGGGGCAGCCCATAAGCATGTTGATACCGCAGGTAGTTGGTTTTCGTCTCAAGGGAGAGTTGACCGAAGGCGTTACTGCCACCGACCTGGTGCTGACCGTGACCCAGATGTTGCGCCAGAAAGGGGTGGTAGGAAAGTTTGTGGAGTTCTTCGGCGATGGTTTGGATCATCTGCCCCTTACAGATCGTGCCACCATCGCCAACATGGCTCCAGAGTATGGAGCCACATGTGGTATCTTTCCGATTGATGCCGAGACCATTCGCTATATGCGGCTCTCTGGTAGAAGTGCGGAACAGGTGGCCTTGGTGGAGACCTATGCCAGGGCCCAGGGCATGTTCCGCGAACAGGGCATGCCAGAACCCGAGTATAGCGATGTGCTGGAGCTGGACCTATCCACGGTGGAACCGAGTCTGTCTGGCCCAAAACTTCCTCAGGATCGAATACCTCTAAGCAACTCCAAATCTGCTTATCAATCTGCGGTAGATGGCTTCCGCAAGGGTGACACCCCATCGAATGTGGTGCCAGTAGATTACGCTGACCAGACGTTTGACCTCGAGGACGGTGCTGTAGTAATCGCTGCCATCACATCCTGTACCAACACCTCAAATCCATCTGTTATGGTGGCAGCGGGCCAGTTGGCACACAAGGCGGTGCAGTTAGGCTTGACCAGCAAACCTTGGGTCAAGACCAGCCTGGCGCCCGGTTCTCAGGTGGTGACAGATTATCTAACCCAAGCCGGGCTGCTGGATGACCTGGCTACCCTTGGTTTTAGCGTGGTTGGCTACGGCTGCACGACATGTATAGGTAATTCCGGCCCGCTACCAGAACCGATCGCCGATGCCATTAAGCAGGGAGATCTGGTATGTACCTCGGTTCTCTCCGGCAATCGTAATTTTGAGGGACGTATACATCCACAGGTAAAGATGAACTATCTGGCCTCGCCGCCGCTGGTGGTGGCCTATGCCTTGGCTGGCACCATGGATATAGATCTGTATTCCGAACCACTGGGTACCGATCGGGATGGGAATGCAGTATACCTGCGCGATATCTGGCCCAGCAGCCAGGAGGTGCAGGAGATCATACATTCCAATATAGACTCCGACATGTTTCGTTCCGCCTATGACAGCGTCTTCTCCGGGGACAGCAGTTGGCAGGGTCTGGATGCGGTCTCGTCTCAGCAATATAACTGGGACCAGGCATCCACCTATATCCGTAAACCCACATATTTTGATGGCATGAGCAAAGAGCCGGATGCGATCAGTGCCATAACCGGCGCCAGGGTTCTGGCACTGTTGGGCGAGAGCGTGACCACGGACCATATCTCTCCGGCAGGCGCTATCGCCGAAGATAGTCCGGCGGGAGAATATCTGAAGGGTCACGGCCTGCAGAAAGAGGATTTCAACAGCTACGGTTCCAGGCGCGGCAACCATGAGGTGATGATGCGTGGCACCTTTGCCAACATCCGTCTGCGTAACCTGCTGGCCCCTGGTACCGAGGGTGGATGGACCAGGCATCAACCAAGTGGCGAGCAGATGTCTATCTACGATGCGGCCATGCGCTATCAGATGGAGGGCACACCACTGGTGGTGCTGGCGGGAAAGGAATATGGGACCGGATCGTCCCGTGATTGGGCAGCTAAAGGTACGAGACTCTTGGGTGTGAAGGCGGTTATAGCCATTAGCTATGAGCGTATTCATCGCTCCAATCTGGTGGGTATGGGGGTGTTCCCTCTTCAGTTCATGCCGGGTGAGAGTGCAGATAGTCTGATGCTGGACGGTAGCGAACTGTTTGATATAGAGGATGCCAGCGGAAAACCCAACCAGCTAAAGGTAACCGCGACCAGAGATGATGGTAGCAAGATTGAATTTCAGGTAATCGTGAGGATCGATACTCCTAAGGAGTGGGACTATTTCATGCACGGAGGCATCCTGCATTACGTATTAAGACGGTTGGTCAGCAATTAGCCCTATGAAAAAGCTTTTCTTCTTACTGCTGATTCTTCTGACCGTCTGGAAACTCGCCACCGATCCAGGTGAGGTGACCATCGGACCGGGAGTGATGGCCAAGGATGATCCCGTACAGATCAATATCGATAACCCGACCAGTTTTGAATTTGGAAAATACAGGGTTACCCCTTTGGCCAAATTTAAAATCAAAGCCAAGGTGCTTTCCCGAGAAGATTACTCATTCGACAAAGAGGCCGACCTTTCGCCGGTCGACCTGGCGCTGGGTTGGGGCAGAATGTCGGATGAAACGGTTATCGAGAAGATCAACATATCCCAAAGCGGGCGTTGGTACAGGTGGCACACAGATACCTTGCCGATTCCTGTGCGGGAGATCGAGACCCACAGTGCCAACATGCATATGATCCCTGCTGATGGTTTTGTTGAGGCAGATATCAAACGGACCAGAAAGGGAGACATAATAGAGCTTAACGGTTATCTGGTTGAGGTGATCGCAGACGATGGCAGACGATGGAAAAGCTCCATGACCAGAGAGGATACGGGGAACCACGCATGTGAGGTTGTCTGGGTCGAACAGTTTGAGGT
>JBNKEE010000022.1:0-80647 GCA_050288625.1 Sedimenticolaceae bacterium
CTAATCCTCAACCTCCACCGGTTTATACTCCGCCGCCAGCGCCTGTTGTATCTCGTGCGGCACCTGTTGGTAGTGACTGAACTCCAGGGTGTATGAACCCCGCCCGCCGGTGATCGAGTTCAATTCATTGGCATACTGGCTTACCTCGGACAGCGGCACCTTGGCCTTGATATTGAGCATGCTGCCACTCATGGCGTCGGTCCCCAGAAGCTGGCCACGCTTACCTGAGATATCTCCGGTCACCGCACCCATGGTCTCGTCCGGAACCATCAGATCCAGGGTAACCATGGGCTCCAGCAGAATAGGCTTGGCCTTGGCCACCGCATCCTGAAACGCCTTCTTGCCTGCGGTCACAAACGCCACCTCCTTGGAGTCGACCGAGTGGTATTTGCCGTCATATACCGTGACCTTCACATCCTGCATGGCATAGCCGGCCACAACCCCCTCCTCTAACGCCTGCAGCACGCCCTTCTCCACCGCCGGGATGAGTCCGGACGGGATGACACCACCCTTAACCTCATCCACGAACTGGAAACCTGCACCCCTTTCCAGCGGGGCGACCCGCAGATAGACCTCGCCGAACTGTCCGGCGCCACCGGTCTGCTTCTTGTGACGGTGATGCCCTTCGGCCTGGGCGCTGATGGTCTCCTTGTAGCTGATCTTGGGCGGATGGGTCTCCACCTCCACATTGAAGCGATCCTTCATCTTCTCCAGGGTAAGACGCAGGTGCAACTCCCCCAGACCGCGCAGGATGGTCTCGTTGTTGGCAACACTGTGTTCGACCTTCAGGCATGGATCCTCCTCCACCACGCGGTGCAGGGCGTTACTCAGCCGCTGCTCGTCTCCGCGGGCCTTGGCGTGAATCGCCAGCCCGAACACGGGCACAGGGAAGTCCAGGGGCTTGAGATGGAGGTAGTCCTCCTCGTGAGAGTCATGCAGCACCGCATCCAGATGGATCTCCTCCACCTTGGCCACGGCGCAGATATCGCCCGGGATGCCCTTGGACATCTCCTTCTGTTCCTTGCCCTGCAGCTTGAGGATATGTCCCACCTTAAACGGCTTGCGCCCATCCCCGATATAGAGCTGGCTGTCTTTGGTGATGGTCCCCTGATGGATACGAAACACCCCCAGTTTGCCCACAAACGGATCCGCCGCCACCTTGAATACATGGGCCACCACGTGCTTGGATGGATCCGGCTCCACCGCAAATGGTTGTTCTTTTTCACCTTCACCCTGCATAAACGGACGCGGGTTGCCCTCCAGCGGACTCGGCATCAAGTGCTCAAACACATGCAGCAGACAGGAGATGCCAGCGCCATTGGTGGCGGAACTGAAGCATATGGGGACCAGATGCCCCTCACGCAGGGCCTTTTCGAAGGGATCGTGCAACTGCTCCGGATTGAGCTCATCTCCCTGTTCCAGATAGAGCTCCATCAGCTCCTCATCCACCTCCACCACCTGATCGATAATCTGGGTGTGTGCCTCCGCCACGGAAGAGAAGTCCGCATCGCCGTCTGGATTGAAGAAACAGTCCACCACCTTGCTGCCACCTTCGGCAGGCAGATTGATCGGCAGACATTCATTACCGAACTCTTCGCGTATACCCTCTACCAGTTCAGGGAGGTTCACGCCTTCCGCATCGATATTGTTGATGATAATCATACGACAGAACTTGCGCTCTGCGGCCAACTGCAGCATGCGCCGACTGACCATCTCTATCCCGGCTGCGGCATTGATCACCACCGCCACGGTCTCCACTGCGGGGAGTGCGGCTATGGACTGGCCGATAAAATCTGGCAGTCCCGGCGTGTCGATGATATTTACATGAATATTATCGTGATCGATACCTATCACCGAGGAAGTCAGAGAGTGCTGGTACTCTTTTTCCAGGGGATCAAAGTCACTAACGGTATTACCCTTGTCCACACTACCAGCGGTCTTGATGGTACCGGACTGCACCAGGAGAGCCTCAACCAGAGTAGTCTTGCCACAACCACTCTGCCCTACCAGTGCGATATTGCGGATATCTTCTGCAGTATATCGAGGCATGATTGCTTCCTTCTTTAGTGTTGAATCAGACCCAAAGATGATTTCGATCAGCAAAAACCCAAGTCTGATTGAAATAAAACTGTAAAGGGTCTTTTTTTTAATCTTAAACAGTGATAGAAAAACATAAAACGCGTTTCCTATCCAGTGTTATTAACAGATGTATTGAGGAGAAGCATATGTTTGGCGAAAGACACGACCTTCCACACGAATTCCCGGAGCATGCAGAGCTGATCAAATGCCTGCGTGAGGTAAATCCGGTCTTTGATGCTTTGTACAAGGAGTACGATGCACTGGACCAGGAGATCCTTGAGATAGAGCAGAATATCGAGCCGGTCTCCGACTTCTATGCCGAAGACCTGAAGAAGAAGCGTGTGGTATTGAAAGACAAACTATACGAAATGCTTGCTAATCAGAGCGCGATCAAAAAAGCCGGCTGCGGCGCATAAAACAGACTTAACATTATATATTCCAAACAATTTTTGGTCCGTACCACATGTACGGATGAACCAAATCATATCCAGCAAACGGCCCTATTCATTACTCCAGAATGCCATCCCTATCCCAACACCTCTTAGGGCAAACCTCCCATGAACCACCCCCACTGCGCACAAACTAGAAACCGGATAAATCACCCTCATTGGTGGGTTCATCCCGTTTAGCTCTATCCATTAGCTCAAAACCACATTTCATGGAACAATTAGGTCGCCATATATCACAGGATCGATGAGTTCAGACAGTGACCGAGATATTCCAGCAAATTCTGCATTGGGTCGAGATACACCCCCTATGGTCTGGAATAACCATATTCCTGGTGGCCATGACAGAGTCTCTGGCCATAGTGGGTCTGATCATACCCGGCGTGGCCATCATGTTCGGCATCGGGGCGCTCATCGCCACCGGGGCCATCGAGTTCTGGTACGCCTTCACCTGGGCGGTGGCCGGCGCGATTACCGGTGATGTAAGCAGCTTTCTCCTGGGATTCCATTTCCGCGAGCGCATCAGCGGTGTCTGGCCCTTCACCCGCTACCGGGAGAGTCTGCAGCAGGGGCAGGAGTTCTTCGCCAAACATGGCAGCAAGAGCGTGGCCTTCGGCCGCTTCTTCGGTCCGGTGCGGGCGGTAGTGCCACTGATCGCCGGAACCATGGGCATGCGCCCATGGCGCTTTATCCTGGCCAGCTTTCTCTCGTCTCTGGTCTGGGCCCCGGCCTATCTGGCACCCGGCATGGTGTTCGGCGCATCCCTGGAGCTGGCCTCGCAGGTGGCATTCCGTCTGGTAATCCTGATCGTCCTGCTGGCGATCCTGGTTTGGCTGGTGCTCTGGATAGTGCGTCTCACCTTCCGCATTTGCCAGCCCCACGCCAGCTCCTGGCTGCAGGCCATACTCAACTGGTCACGACTGCATCCGGCATTTACCGATATCGCCGAGGCCCTGGCCGATTCCAGACACCCGGAGGCGAAAGGGCTGGCCATCATGGCCACTACACTGATCTTTGCCACCGGCCTCACCACCCTGGTCCTGGTGGCGGTACTAAGCGGCAGCACCCTGTCCGGGATAGACCATACGCTTCTCAACGCATTTAAGAGCCTGCACACCCCCTGGGCCAATCAAATGATGCTGTTCTGTACCCACATGGCGGATGGGACGGTGATCGCCGTCCTGATAGTGGTTGTCACCCTGTTCCTCGCCATGCAGAGACATTGGCGTACCTTGATCTACTGGCTGTCCGCCGCGGGATTTACCCTGCTGGCCTCGACCGCACTGAAACACGGCCTGCAGATCCCGCGCCCCCCGGACCTGCCGGTCGATCTCGGCTACTCCTTTCCCAGCGGACACACCTTGAAGGCCGTTGTCCTGTACGGATTCCTGGCGGTGATCATCGCCAGATCCATGCGCGAGAGCCGGCGTTGGCTGCCCTACAGCATGGCCGGACTTATGATAACCCTGGTGGCACTGAGCCGCCTCTACCTGGGGGTACACTGGTTCTCTGACATCCTGGGCAGCATCACCCTGGGTATTGCCTGGGTGGCCATACTGGGGATCGCCTATTATCGCCACACCAGGGCCGAGACTCACTGGCTCGGTCTTGGCGTCATCTCCATCCTGATCATGATAGGGGCCACCACGGCTCAGACCAGGATAAAACATGAGTCCGATCTGGGATTGTATCTGCCAGCACCGGAGACCTCCGACCTCACTGCACAGCAATGGCGAAACGCGGCATGGCGTCAACTGCCACAAATGCGGAAAGATGTCCGTAACCTGCGCAACCACCCTCTGAATATCCAGTATGCAGGAAATCTGGGGCAGTTGGAGTCTGTCCTGAAGGACAAAGGCTGGTCCAGGGCTGAGCCACTGACCTGGAGAGGCATGTTGAAGTTCCTCTCTCCCGACTCGCCGTTGAAGGAGCTGCCCCTGCTCCCGCAGGTGCATGATGGACGACATGAGGCCCTGGCGCTGATCAAGAACCTACCGGACAAGAGATGCCTGGTGCTGCGTCTATGGCCCGCCTATATCCGGTTACAACCGGGGGAACAACCGCTCTGGCTGGGGAATGTCACTGAGGCACACAAACAGACGATCACCGACCTGCTGGCCTTCGCGGAGACGGGAGATGATTTAGAAGAACCGTTTAAGATGCTACTTAAAGATAGCGAGGGATTGTCGCAGCAGGTCCCTGCGACAGGGTCTGAGCTGCTGTTGCTGTGGGCAGAACCGTAGGTCAAAAAGAGCATGGCTGGGATTTTGGATCTTCCTCCTCTCCCCTAAGGCAGGGTGGATATGGAGCATCTGTTTATTTGCGTTCCTTTGCGGTTATTGGCGTCTATTTGCGGCCTGCTTTTGCTCTTCGATTAACCATCAGCCCCACGCCTTAACCAGGTCATGCTCTATCCCAAGGTGGTCCAGCACCCGCCCCACCATAAAGTCCACGATCTCTTCGATGGTCTGGGGTCGGTTGTAGAAACCGGGACTGGCTGGCATGGTCACCACGCCCAGGCGAGCCAGCTTGAGCATGTTCTCCAGGTGGATGACGGAGAGCGGGGTCTCCCGCACCACCAGGATCAACCTGCGCCGCTCCTTCAGCATCACGTCAGCCGCCCGCTCGATCAGATTATTGCTGGCGCCACAGGCGATGGCGGAGAGGGTACCGGCGGTGCAGGGACACACCACCATGGCGGCCGGGGGGTTGGAACCGCTGGCCACCGGCGCAGTCCACTCCTCGCGCCCGAATAGCCGCAACTGTCCGTCTGCAGCGCCATAGCGTTCCGACAGCATGGCCTCTGCCTGAGGGGTTTCTATCGGAATCTCCAGACCGGTCTCCATAGGTATAACTAGTTCACCCGCCTTGGAGATCATCAGATAGACCCTGCGCCCCTTCTGCAGCAACACCTCCAGCAGACGCAGGCCATAGGCGCTGCCTGAGGCGCCGGTGATGGCCAGGGCGATGGGCTTATTGTTATCGATAGTCATGTTGATTCCTTGTTCAGGGCATCCAGCAGGCGCTGGTGGATATTGCCGAAGCCACCGTTACTCATGATCAGGATATGGTCTCCACTCTCTGCCTCACCTTTAAGGGTAGCGATAATGGGGTCGATCGAGTTGAATATGCGCGCCCTGGCATCCAGCTCACCAAACACAGATGCCGCATCCCACTCCAGGTCATCAGGGGCATAGACCAACACCTGATCCGCGGCATCCAGGGATGCGGCCAGCTCCTGCCCATGCACCCCCATGCGCATGGTGTTGGAACGCGGCTCCAGCACGGCGATGATACGCCCCTCCCCCACCTGGGCACGCAGACCCTGCAGGGTGGTGGCGATGGCGGTGGGATGGTGGGCAAAGTCGTCGTATACGGCAACACCACCCACTTCGCCCCGCAACTCCATACGGCGTTTTACGTTCTTGAATCCACTCAGGGCCTCGATGGCGATGGCGGGCGGCACCCCGGCATGCCGGGCCGCGGCCACCGCCGCCAGGGCGTTATTCAGATTGTGCTGACCGTGCAGCCCCCAGCGCACATGCCCCACCCTTTCCGCACCACAGCAGAGGTCGAACTCACTGGCCTGGGGGTTGGAACCGACGCTGTGCCACTGGGCATCGCCCTGGGACACAAACCGCTCCAGAGGGGTCCAGCAGCCCATATCCAGGACCTGGTCGATGGCCTGGTCTTCCGCCGGCGCGATGATCAGGCCGTTGCCGGGCACGGTGCGCACCAGATGATGAAACTGGCGCTGGATCATGGCCAGGTCATCGAAGATATCCGCATGGTCAAATTCGAGATTGTTCAGGACCAGGGTGCGTGGCCGGTAGTGGACGAACTTGGAGCGCTTGTCGAAGAAGGCGGTATCGTACTCGTCCGCCTCCACCACAAAGAAGGGCGTGCCGCCGAGACGGGCCGATATGCCGAAATTCTGCGGCACGCCGCCGATGAGAAACCCCGGGTCCATGCCGGCATCCTCCAGGATCCAGGCCAAAAGACTGGCTGTGCTGGTCTTGCCGTGGGTACCGGCCACCGCCAATACCCAGCGGCCGTGCAGCACATGTTCCGCCAGCCACTGGGGACCGGAGGTGTAGCGCATACCCTGTTCCAGCATGTACTCCACCGCCGGATTACCCCGGGACATGGCGTTGCCCACCACCACACAATCCGGCTCCGGTTGCAGATGGACCGGATCGTATCCCTCCATCAGCTTGATGCCTGCCGCCTCCAGCTGGGTACTCATGGGAGGATAGACTCCGGCGTCGGAACCGCTCACCTCATGTCCGAGCGAGCGGGCCAACAGGGCCACCCCCCCCATAAAGGTCCCGCAGATTCCCAGTATGTGGATATGCATCAGTACCTTTCCTTAGCCTGCAGGCAAGAGCGTCTGCACCAGGGTGTTGATCAGAAGAAAGTAGGCCACAGCGATCAGTATCCCACCGCTCAACCTCAGATTAAAACTATGCCGCAGGATATGCCCCATGATGACAACGCTCCAGAGCAGCAGCGCAAAATAGAACACCCCCCCCAGTAACCCATATCCCTGATTCCGGGAACCGGCATCCAGCAACCGCACCACAGGCAGTGAGACCAGGTTGATGATCACCCCTGTACCGAACACGGCCGTTGCCGTCTGTATCAATCTTGAAGACAGATTGGTGATATGCAGAAAGAGCGCCAACAGGACAAGGGTAAGGGCTACATCCAGCAGACAGACCATAATGGACTGCGCCAACCCGAATGCCGGACTCAATATGGAGGCCACACCACTGATCATAACCAGGATAGCGGTTAACGACAGCAGGGCGCCCGAGGCAGGCACGTCCTGAGGCCTGGCCTTTAGCAAACATATATCGAAGAACAGTTTAAGTAACAGCTTCACGGCGTGACCCAGAAATATTCGAATAAAACAAAATCCTGTCCAATGTTATCCTTTGCATCACCATCCACCAAGGATTATAAGAACTTTATGTTAGAACTACACATCGATACCAGCGAGCAACTACAAGAACTATGCAACAGACTTGCAGGCAGCGCATGGCTGGCCCTGGATACTGAATTCATCCGCGACAAGACCTACTACCCAAAATTCTGCCTACTGCAGATAAGTAACGGATCTGTTGCCGCCAGCGTAGATCCACTGGCCATCGAGGATCTTGGCGCGCTGATAGATATCATCTACGACAGCTCCACAGTAAAGATATTCCACGCCGGACGGCAGGACCTGGAGATATTCCATCAACTCTGGGGCAGGCTGCCGCAACCGCTGTTCGATACCCAACTGGCCGCCACTCTGCTGGGACTGGGAAACCAGATCGGCTATGGCAATCTGGTACAAAAGATAACCGGACGGGATCTGGAAAAGGGACACTCCCGCACCGACTGGTCACAACGCCCACTGAGCAAGGAGCAACTGCGTTACGCCCTGGATGACGTCATATACCTGGGAGAGATCTATCTCGACATAAGTGCAAAACTCAAATCCCTGGGACGGGAGCGATGGTTACAGGAGGACTTCAACGAACTGACCGATCCGGCGACATACAGCATCGACCCTGATGCCATGTGGCAACGAATCAAGGGCAATCAACACCTGAAGGGCGTACGGACCGCGATACTGCAGAAGCTGGCCGCGTGGCGCGAACGGCAGGCGGAACAGTCCGACCGCCCCAGGCGCTGGATAATGAAAGATGAGGTGCTGATTGAGCTGTCACGGCGACAGCCAAAAGATATTAAGGAGCTGGAAGGCATACGCGGACTCGAACCTGGGACTATAAAACGTAATGGCGCCGCCATCCTAAAGCTCATCAACGACAGCAAGGAACTGCCGAAGGAACAATGGCCCAAGATCAAAAGGCGTCCTGCACCCCTCAATCCCAACCAGGAGGCCGTGATCGATCTACTGCAATGCTGCCTGCGTCTGGTCGCGGAACAGGAGGAGATCACACCCAGCGCCCTGGCCGGACGCAAGGAGCTGGAACAGCTGGTGATGGACCGTAGTGATTCCGAACTACTGCACGGTTGGCGCAAGGCATTGGTGGGGGATGTTCTGCTCGATGTGCTTGCGGGAAAGATCAGCCCCGTGATTGAGCAGGGCGAGATGAAACTCAAAGAGACGTCGCAGATGGACTCCAAATAAACGCGAATAATTATTTAACGAAACTCAATTGTACCTGGATGGTCCGACCCATAGGCTATGGGGAGCCAAACATATCGCCCGCGGGAGCGGGCTCCTACAGCCGTGTTGTATGGCTAAGTCTATGTGTCCGAAGTTGGCAAAAATAACCAACTGGAATCATTAAGTATATTCTCTGACCCAGCGACATCAATAACATCATTCGCGTAGATTTGCGGTTATTGGCGTTCATTTGCGGCTTGCTTTTGAAACAAGAAAAAAGCAGAAGCGTGGGCAGGAGAAAATATGATTGTCATCACGCGGGCTGGGCCGCGTGATCCAGAGAGAAGTGAGACAAGGAATAATCCGTACCATAGCGCCTGCAGTCGCTGGCGCCATGGTCAGCCATTGATGTTAGGGCAGCGGCACCGTCTTGCCATTAATGCTAAGCAATCCAGCACTCAACTTGGCCTGGGTGGATATATTCGTACCCTCACGCTTCACCAGCTCTTGCTGAAGCAGAAAATCCAGCTGTTGCTGCGCCATCTCCTTCCTCATGTTATCCAGCTCTTCCTCAGAAGGGGTCTCTATGTCCTGCCCCATCTTTTTTCGCTGCTCAATCTGGCGCAACAGTGCGGCCTTCGCCTGCATCTCCGCAGCCATCCTGAATAACTTCTCAGGTAGTGTAATAGCAGCATCGGCATCCAGCTTTTTCAATACTGTTTGGAAATTCCCTATCTCATCCCACTTCAATCCATTGGCGGCGATGGACAGATTTCCGTCTATGTCTCCATCAGGGGTCTTCACAAACAGGCGCTGTATCTCCACCTTGGGATTCGCCTGCAACAGCTCCGGCCCCGCCTCAAAGATCAGACTCATCGCCGCCATGTTCTGCTGCTCCTGGGATAATCCCTGCCCCTTTATCTCCTGTATTCCCTTTTGTACCCTGGCCACCACCTCAGCCGGGATATTGGCAAAACCCAGCTCAAACCGGACAGGCCCATATACAACATTGTTGACTGTCACTGCGTCTATCAGATAGTTGGCGTTAAAGGCCAACTTTCCCTGATCTTCGCTGGTATTACCGGAAAAATCGATGGAATCAATCTTGACCGCCACCCCCCTTTTCGGATTGTTGAATTCCAACTGTTTAACCATAAACCTACCCTTACCCATGAGCAGGCCGAACAGTCCGGACTGGGAATTCGAATTCAGTACCACTTCCGTAAAATTGAGATTCTCGCCATTTTCTCCCCCAACCCACAACCCAGGCATCTTCAGATCTACATCTATCTGGGACAGTCCGACATCGAATGACATGACGCCGTCGACACCACTGAATTGGATCTCGGGACGTCCTGGCTTTCCAGCGAGTTTCAGGGCAGGTATGGCGACGATGGATTGACCCATGCCGTCCAGACCTATATCTGTATGAACGACCTTATTCTCCTCCCCGGGGAAAAGCGCATCTCCATCGATCATGAAAGATGTGCCCATCGAGGCCAGGGTCAATCCGCCATTCGGAGAGAGAGGGCCATGTACGATATCGTTATGCATGGTGATCTCTATGGGATCACCCGGGGCGCCGGATGGTCTGGCCAACTTGAATTTAACCTCTGCCTGAGACCCAAACCAACCGCGTTCATATTTATCTTCGACCACTTCCAGGCCGCTCTGCTTTATCCCGGCAATCATCTCCTGGTACTGACCCTGGACCTTGAAGCCGATAAGGCCAGGCGCGATGAACAGCGCAGCGACGAGCACAGAAAATAGTATGGCAATTTTTCTCATAAGGACTCCAACCCCAGATTATTGTTTTCGTCTAACAAAAAAGTGCAGTGTAGAAGATAGGTTAATAGATGATCAACCGGATACAGAATTGGTCAACCTCTCATTGCCCATGTGTTCATTGATCGAATCAACCACCCCTGCAACATCCAAACCACAGAGTTGCAACTGCTGTGCTGAGGATGCCTGTTCTATATAGCGGTCCGGCAGACCAAGGTTTAACATCGCAACGGTTATATCGTTTCTGGCCAGACACTCATTTACCGCCGATCCGGCCCCACCATAGACAACATTCTCTTCCAACGTCACCAGGAGATCATGCTTTTCAGCCAGCCCGGTTATCATCTCCTCATCCAGAGGCTTAACAAATCGCATGTTCACCACGGTGGCATTCAGGCTATCGGCCGCCTGCTGAGCAGTGGCCAGCATACTACCAAACGCCAGGAGGGCGATCTTCTTCCCCTCCCGAACCAGCTCCGCCTTCCCGATCGGCAGCGGCACGCGTTCATCTGACACCTCGACGCCAGGACCGGTACCGCGCGGATAGCGCACCACGGCAGGACCCGCATACTCGTATGCCGTCTGCAGCATCTGCCTGCACTCATTCTCGTCAGCAGGAGCCAGCACCAACATATTTGGCAGGGTCCGCACATAACTGAGGTCAAAACTACCGGCATGGGTGGGACCATCCTCTCCGACCAGGCCGGCACGATCCACCGCCAGGGTCACATCCAGATTCTGCAGAGATATATCATGGGCCAGCTGATCAAAGGCGCGCTGAAGAAATGTGGAATAGATCGCCACCACCGGCTTCAGGCCTTCGCAGGAGAGTCCGGCGGCAAAGGTGAGGGCGTGGGGCTCAGCTATACCCACATCAAAGTAACGCTCCGGATACTCTTCGGCATAACGCACCAACCCCGACCCTTCCCGCATGGCAGGGGTTATGGCGACCAGCCTCGGATCTTCTGCCGCCGCATCGCAGATCCAGTCTCCGAATATCTGGGTATAGGTCGGGCCTGAGGACTTTTTCGCGATCTCACCTGTTTCAGGATTATACGGAGGTACGCCATGATAGAAACACGGGTCACCTTCCGCCGGGGTAAAACCACAGCCCTTCTGAGTTACAACATGCAGGAAACGCGGACCAGGGATGGCCTTCATGTTCTCCAGCGTTGAGATCAGGGTATCAATATCATGTCCGTCGATCGGTCCGATATAGTTAAAACCCAGCTCTTCAAACAGGGTTCCAGGCATCACCATGCCTTTCATGTGCTCTTCCCAGCGCCCAACAAAATCACTCACGTTCGGCATATTACTCAGGGCCGACTTTCCACCCTCCCGCACCCTGGTATATAGCTTACTGGAAAGGGCCTTGGCCAGATGATTACGGAAGGCGCCCACCGGCTGGGATATGGACATATCGTTGTCATTCAGGATCACCAGCAGATCTGTATCCATGGCGCCTGCCTGGTTCATGGCCTCAAAGGCCATACCTCCACTTATGGATGCATCGCCGATAACAGAGACGATCTGCCTCTGCTCGCCCTTCTGCTTGGACGCAACCGCCATGCCCAGCGCAGCGCTGATGGAGGTGCTGGCATGGCCCACGCCAAAGGCGTCAAATTCACTCTCTTCCCGGCTTGGAAATCCGGACAGCCCGCCCTGCTGCCTAAGGGTGTTCATGCGATCACGCCTTCCGGTCAGAATCTTGTGCGGATAGGCCTGATGCCCCACGTCCCACACCAGCCGGTCCCATGGCGTATCAAACACGTAATGCAGGGCGATTGTCAGTTCCACCACCCCCAACCCGACCGCCAGGTGTCCGCCGGTCCTGGAGACAGACTCAATCAGAAACGATCGCAGCTCCTCAGACAGCTGACACAGTTGACACCTGTCTAACAGCTTTAGTCCAGACGGGTTATCAACGATGCTTAGCAGTGGATATCTCTCTTCACTCATCCTAATTTACTTCTCAAATACAACAACGGGCAGTATCCGACCAATTCTACCTTAACTACAGGCCCTACGCCGAATAAACCTCTAAATTTAATCCATGGACTATCTTTCTGACGTAAAATTCAAACATACACCATTATGCAAATTGTTTTATAATCCAGTCTGTTACCATATTTTTACTGAAAGCAATGACTTACCAGACAGACGACCTCCGTATACGCGAAATAAAAGAGCTGATCTCTCCTGAACAGTTACTGAGCGAATTCCCCATCACAGATCGGGCAGCAGAGACGGTGTACAAGGCACGGCAGGACATCCACAGGATCCTGCACGACGATGATGACCGCCTGCTGGTGGTCATAGGGCCATGTTCGGTACATGACCCGGACGCAGCACGGGAATACGCATCTAAACTCAAGCCGTTGCATGATGAGCTGGAGGATGACCTGCTGATCGTCATGCGGGTCTACTTTGAGAAACCACGCACCACGGTCGGCTGGAAGGGCCTGATCAACGATCCTGATCTGAACGGCACCTTCCATATCAACAAGGGACTGCATCTGGCCAGACAGCTGTTGCTGGATATAAACAGCATGGGGCTGCCGGCGGGGACAGAGTACCTTGACCCCATCAGCCCCCAGTATGTGGCAGATCTGATCAGTTGGGGGGCCATCGGCGCCAGGACCACAGAGAGCCAGGTGCACCGCGAACTGGCATCAGGCCTCTCATGCCCTGTCGGTTTCAAGAACGCCACCAACGGCAGTCTGAAGGTGGCCCTGGACGCCATCCGTTCCGCATCTCAGCCGCATCATTTCCTATCGGTGGTTAAGCAGGGGCGTTCCGCAATCTTCGCCACCAGCGGCAACAACGACTGTCACGTCATCCTGCGTGGAGGCACCAGACCAAACTATGACACCGAGAGCATAAACATCGCCGCAGAGGAGATGGAGGCAGCTGGACACAAACCTCAGCTGATGATCGATTTCAGCCACGCCAACAGTCGCAAGCGGCATGAAAAGCAGATCAGCACAGGCCATGATGTTGCGGGGCAGATCGCTCGCGGTGACCGGCGCATCATGGGGGTGATGATAGAGAGCAATCTGGTGGCCGGGAGTCAGGATATCAGGCCGGACCAGGAACTCATCTACGGCCAGAGCGTGACCGATGCCTGTATCAGCTGGGAAGAGAGTGAGCCTCTGCTGCGGGTGCTGTCAGACGCGGTAAATCAACGCAGGAACGGAAACCAGGCCGTTTAAGCTACCTGAATGCAGGACTCAGGCCGGATCCAGGCAACGTACTAAAACTCGTCAAACCCGGCCTCACGGTAGAGGCGCTTGGCCTCCTCCAGATCCTGCTCCACCCCCAGGCCATCCTGATACATCATGGCCATGGTGGTGAGTGAACCAATCATGCCCTGATCCGCCGCCTTCCTGAACCACTCCATGGCCCTGGTGGCATCCGCCTCAACACAGTCGCCCTGCATATACATAAATCCAAGGCCGTGCTGCGCCAGGGCGTGTCCTGACTCTGCGGCCGAGGCCATATATCTCAAGGCCATGCCTTCATTCTTCACCATACCCAGCCCGTTCTGGGCCATGACCGCCATACGGTATTGGGCCTCCGCATTGCCGGCGTCGGCCAGAGGTGAAAGCAGCTTTGAGGCATCACCAAAATACTTGGCCTCAAAGGCGGAGATCCCGCTGCGCAACTCCATCGCCGTCTGTTCATCTAATTCAACCATCACACACTCCTCAAACACTGCAAAATATGGTGGCGCAGCAACGCCGAACCAGGAGATAATAGGCCATCAAGGCCCTTTCATACTATGCTATTCTTACGTTCTGCTACATATTATCCCTTTCATCCCCTGGAGAGACAAATCATCAACGCCGCGCGCAACATACTGTTTTTACTGATATTAGCTCTATCTTCCCAGGTAGCGGCCAAAGATGTTGCCGTCATCTACAAAAAAGAGCGGGAGGCGTTTGTTGCCGCGGAGGACGCCCTGAAGCGGGGCAAGATAACCGAGTACCAGGAACTCAGAAAGGGTCTGGAGAACTACCCACTATATCCTTATCTGGAGTACGGGGAGTTGCGCTACGGGTTTTCCAGCAAAAAACTGCCCAGGGTTAAGGAGTTTCTCAAGAGATACCCGGACCTGCCCGTATCAGATCTGCTGCGCAGCTCCTGGTTGAATCATCTGGCCGCAAAGAAAGAGTGGGACAGCTACCTGGATCTGTACACCCCTCAGAGCAGTATTGAACGTCAATGCAGCTACATCCGCGCCCTGATCTCCACCAACGAAAGGGAGAAGGCCTATAAGCTGGTCAAGCCGATATGGCTGCATGGCAGTTCGCAGCCCGATGATTGCAACCAGGTTTTCAAGGAGTGGCAAAATGCCGGGAAACTAACCCCGAAACTGGTCTGGGGCCGGATTGAACTGGCCATGCAGGAAGGGGAGACATCCCTGGCCCGCTATCTGAGACGCTATCTGCCGGCCAAGGAGAGAGGGTGGTTCGACCAGTGGATACACATACATAACAACCCGGAGAGGATGGCCAGACACAACAAACTCATAGGCCCGAAAAGGCTTCAGCAGGCCATCCAGGCCCATGGCCTAAAACAACTGGCCCATAGAAATATAGACACGGCACTAAAGGTCTGGGAACGACTGCAGAAAAATGAAGAGAAACTTCCGGCCGAACTAATGCAACAGGCGGAACATACCATCGCCCTACGTCTGCTGCGCAGCGGACACAAGCGCTCTCTGGAGTTCCTGGACCGGATCCAACCCCAGGAAACAGATACCCTGCTCCATGAGAAACGCCTGCGGCATGTCCTGACCAAACAGAAATGGGACCTGCTCAATAAATGGACACAGCAACTACCTCCGCAGCTAAAGTCGAGCGATGAGTGGCGTTACTGGAACGCCAGGGCGCTGGTTGAGCTAGGAAAGGAAAAAGAGGCTAAGGCCCAACTGCAACAGCTTACCAAGGAGCGAAGTTTCTATGGCTTTCTGGCAGCCGATCTACTTAATGCGGATTACAATCTCGACTTTAATCCTACAGATGTGACTATCGCCACCATCAAACAACTGGAGAAAAATCCAGGATTGGTCCGGTCAAGGGAGATGTTTCTACTCAACCGATTTGTCTCGGGGCGCAGGGAGTGGCGCGCCGCAACCAACAACATGAGTTCGCAACAACTTAAGGGGGCAGCCATCCTGGCGCGCGACTGGGGGTTACATGACCGTTCCATCGCCGTCCTGGCCCAGGCGGGGTTATGGGAAGATCTTAACTTACGCTTTCCTATCGCTCATCGTAAGCATGTGGATGAGGCTGCACGGAAGAAGGATCTGGACAGCGCATGGGTGTTTGCCGTTATCCGCCAGGAGAGCGCCTTCGTGCAGGATGCGCACTCTCCCGCAGGTGCCCTGGGATTGATGCAGCTGATGCCAAGGACCGCCCGTAGTACCGCACGAAGACTAAAAATGGGCTCGCCCCAGGAGAGCAAGATCCTGCAGCCGGAGATCAATATCCTCCTGGGAACCTCCTACCTTAAGTCGGTATTGGACGAGTTAGGCGAGAATATGGTATTGGCTACCGCAGCCTACAACGCAGGTCCCGGACGGGTACGGGGTTGGCTGCCGAAAAAACCGATGCCGGCAGATCTCTGGATAGCCACCGTCCCAGTGGATGAGACCAGAGGCTATCTGCAACGCGTCCTGGCCTACACCGTGATATATAAACAGCGCTTAGGAAAAAATACGGGGCGTCTTTCGGATAGCATGCCCCTGATACAACGCAATCTAAGAAAAACGGCACAGCATCGGATGAACGCCGCCTTACAGAAGCTGATGTCCGCGCAATAGAACATCCATTAATGGATGTAACGGGTGCTATCCGATTCTCCATCCGGATAGTTCTGAGCATCCTGTTTGCCCGCACCACTGGATTTATCGCTGGTGATTCTATCCTTCAACATGGCTATAACATCGGGATCGGTGATCACTTCATAGAACCTGCGACCCCACTCCTCTTCGGTGTTGATGGTATTGCCTATCCAGATACGAACAGGGGCCTCACGCACCACCAGCCAGTGCATCTTGCCTGCCCGATCCGGATAACGTCCCGCATAAAACACACTCTTCTCACTGTAGCCTGGGACATTTCCTCCCAGCCGCAGCAGGGCAAGTTCTGACTTCAATTTAAAGAAAGCCGGCATATCCAGCTCGATACCGTTTACGTTATAACTTAGCAGCTCATCACTCCGTGCCTTGTTGGTCACCCCTTTATCCACCGGCACCACCACTTCCACCCCTCTTTTCACCTGCTCCCCCAGAGAGGTACGACGCAACGCCGCGGTACAGGAAGATAGACGGTCGGCCCTGTTGATGGCAGGGGAAATCATGATCTGCTTGTCGCCATCATACAGGAACGCAGGCGAGCCATCGCTGAATGATATCCCAAGACCCAACTCCAGTTCGGGCAGACCGTGTTTTCTATTTTGCACATTCTGCACATCCACCACCTGCAGGATCTTTCTCGCCAGACCGCAGGCATGACTTACGCACAGCCATTGATATGGTGCATCTTCATACTCAGTTATGCTTAGAATAATTGCATCACCCTCCACAAACACCTTGGCTGCCCCAAAGGTATCCAGTAATTTGTTTATGGGCTGAAAGAAATTAAGACTGAAGTGCGTTGCCGGATTGAGTTTTTGATCCAACAACTCGGTCGTGATGGCCGTGGAACCACGCACATCCGCTTTGATGATGACATGGTTTCTAATCTGATTCTTTTCAACATCAGCGTTCGGATGTCGGACAAACTCCTGCAGACTATCATTACTTCTGGACAGGGCTATCGTCTCATCGCGCAAAAGGATCTTGATTCCGTTCATCGCGCAATGACTCTGATAGGCCAGCTTGATATCACGGCGCAGAACGGTGAAATCACGCAAAAAGCACTTGAGACGGTAATCCCTGCGCGCCTTCGACATATTCTCAATACGTCCGGCCGCGATATCCAATACCTTTTTGACTATATCGGGCTGAGTAACCCCCTTAATGCCGGACAGTTTCTGCAAGAGTTTGCGTCGCGGTATACCACCTTCCAGATACTGGGTGATCAATCCCAACGGCACCCGCTCATGCAGCTCTCTGTACACCTTGGGCGCCTCATGAGAGGCAAAGATCTTTTCCATAAACCCGGCTTGTCTAAAACGACGCCTTGCCTCAGATAACACATGCTGAGAAAGAGACTTCCATTGATCAGGCGTTCCGGCCTGCTGATCATGCCGGGACTGTATTCTCCTGGCATACCGGCTAGGGCCTTTAAAAGAGAGTATCTGCTCCATGTTGTGAGGATCGTCCAGCCAGGAGCAGAGACCTCCGGCATATTCATCCTCTTGGATGGAACCATTAAGCAGTAGTTCGCTCTCCAGAAATCCTGACAACATCCCCCTGTCATGCCGCAACCGCATTCCAGCAGAATCCCGACCCAACACAGAGGAGCTGTCAGTCGAGTCAGTCACATGCGGCGCATGACTCCAGGCCGGGAGAAAGCAGTCAAATATCTCTGTCACAATGGTATTTATCTTGCTGAAACAGGCAGGGTCCTGTTTCCTCATCATTGCGAGGGGATAGTGATGCATAAACTGCTCCTCCACCCACAGGCTTGGAAGTTGCAGCACAGGATTGAACAAAACCTCTTTCGGTACAGGCCATGACCTACCCAATACGGATTTGCGCAGCTTGCGCAGTGTGGTTGATTCCAATTTATATACGTGCCTGAACAGCTTCCGTGTGAGACGATATTTTAGAGCGGCCTCTTGTTGCGCGAGGGTTACCAGCCTATCGCGCAGATGCACCGCATTGCCGCCTGAGTGATCCCCATCCATGCTTCTGGCGTGCTGCAGCCTATCGCGATGCTGCAGCAATTCCTCACTAACAGACATCAACAGATATTTGAGAATGGCAAAATGTAGAAGCTGTATCTGCTCCGGGGAGGAATCCTTCCTGGCCTTATTCACTCCGGCCTCCATTACCCCTGTATATGCCTTCTCGAAGGACTCCAGATCTTTTACCGAGGGAGGGGGATGCGGCTCGCCCCAACTGTTTTCCCCGATGTCATGCAACAACATGCGATGAACCAGAAGCCTGGCAGAGCTGGTGAATTGGGGGCAGAGATATACGTCAATATTGGTGTTATCTATTCCTTTAGGAAACCGGTCGATAGAAAATCTGAGAGGTGATGGCGCCGGCAGAGACGAAAACAGATCGTCGACCCCTTGGTTAAAGGTAATCCGTTTTCTCAGTCTATTGAACATTCAATCACATTCTTTAGGTTATACGCTCTATATAGTGTAGACAACTCAGGAAACCATGGCGGACACCAGCCTATCTTCCATCTCGATTCGTATAGCCAGCTCCTCACCCAATACAGAGAGGTCCTTTTCCAGCTGATCGTGCTCAACCTTAATGGATGAATCATATTTATCGTTAAAGGCAACTGCGTATTCCGTGGCCTCCAGAACACGGTCATACACCTTCTCTGCTACCTTGATGACGTCTGACCGCTTTTCATCACCGTGGGCGATGCGCTCATATATCTCAAAATGCCCGAAGGCTATATAGTCCATCAGGACCTGGCAAAATCTGCGCAGCGTCCTCTCATCACTATCACTGGAAGTGAACGGCTCCAACCCTGCCAACTGACAATACAGAGACAACATCTCCTGCCTTTCGATCAGAAGTTTATCCACCATCTCCCCTGTTCTGGTGCGCCTTTCCTTGTTTTTAACAATTCCTTCAGACATGCTCAGAGCCCTCGTTATTCTCGGTAGTCGATCTATGCTAATCATTATCCACAACTAGTGGAAGTATTTGATCAGAAAAACATAGTCCCGCGCAACTAAACAACATACGCACCTATTTAACTCAATATAAGATTAATCCCCATAACAAACAGCAACATCGCGAACAGTCGTCGCAATGTTGCGGTCGGCAAACTATGGGCCAGGCGCGCACCTATCGGCGCCAGGATGAAAGTGGCGACCACAATCCATGGCATAGCGTTCCAATATACATAACCGCTACTGCCCGATGGCAGGGCCGCTTCACCCCAACCGGTCAGGATAAATCCCACCGTGCCGGCCAAAGCTATCGGCATACCGCATGCGCTGGAGGTGGCGACCGCATTGCGCATATCCACGCCGTTCCAGTGCAGATAGGGTACGGTCATGGATCCACCGCCGATCCCGACGATGGAAGAGATCGTTCCTATAAGGATGCCTGCCAACATCATCCCCACTCTGCCGGGTAGATCTCTATGTTTACCCCAGTCGATATCCAGCACCAGATGTGTTGCCACCAGCAGGACAAAAACAGCGAACACCCTTTGCAACCAGACGGTCGACAACATGTCCGCTGTTACCGCTCCGATCCACGCTCCGATCACAATGCCAGGGGCAAGCATGAGAAACAGACCCCACTGTACCGCCTTGCGTCTATGATGGGCATATACCGATGAGAGTGAAGTGACGATGATGGTGGCCAGAGATGTCCCGACTGACAGATGCATAACAATGGACTGATCAATCCCCCGGCTGGTGAATACCCACAACAGGGTGGGGACAATGACCAGTCCGCCACCCACGCCGAACAGTCCGGCGGTAAGACCGGCCACCGCACCCAGGGCCAGGAAGATAGATATCTCCTGCAGCATTGGCCAGGCGGCGGCAAGTTCAGATAACCATTGCGACATATCTATAAAACCAAATTAATTCAGAATAGGATCATAACATCTGAGGCTCCATCGTCACTGCAACAAGGCCTCCAACCTTGCGGCGCGCCTATCCGATGACAGCGCGCCGAGTTCTTTGCAGGACTGATAGAAACTTTCCAGATCCCCATTATTTTCTTCCAACAGCTTAAGAAACGCCGGCACGAACCTGTCGTAGGTCGCAACCGAGGCCAGGCGCGCATTGTTCATATCACCCTCAAACCAGTGATCGAAACCGGAATAGCCGTCCCAGCCATCCTTAAGCCGGAGATACTCCCTCTGCAATCTTGCAAACTCATCCTTCTTGCGGGCACGCATATCTGTAACAGCAACCGGACTGGAGTAGAGTAGTTGCAGACGCTCCCTGGCATCCAACAACAGACGCACGAAGGCATCCCTCTTCTGTCTGCGTTGCCGCCACTGCTCCAGTCCCTGCATGTCGTTGCGTGACCGGAACCAGCGCCCCACCCCCACCTGTTCCACGGCCATGGCAAAGGCCTCGTTAAATGAGCTATCTCCAGCCACATAGAGCTGCTGGTGGGCCAGTTCATGCACAATCAACCCAACCAGATATGGCTCTGTCCACTCTATGACGGTGCTGGGAAGAGGATCATCAAACCACCCCAGGGTGGAGTAGGCCGGGTTGGGCAATAGCGTAACATCCAGACCGTCTTTCTTTAGATCATCCGCATAACCCTGCGCCTGTTCCCTCTTAAAATAGCCACGATAACTGGCACAGCCCACCACCGGATAACACCACTCTTTGGGACTGACCGAAAACTCCGGGGTCGCCACCACACTCCACACCACCGCATCCCGGTCCAGGGCGGCATAGGATAGATAGCTGCCGTTCTGCGGCAGGCTCAGCTCGACGCTGGCAAACTCGCGCATCTGCAATACCAACTCCAGTCTCTGCTTGAGCCCGGCATCGACATCACTGTCCTGCAAGATTTCACTGATAGGCCGACTATCCCCCATCAGACTGAAGTGGCCATGAACCGATTGATAGTAGTAACCGATGCCGGCACAACCGCTGAGGAACAACACCGTTATCCAGCATACCGCCGCAACTGATCTACTGATGACCGCCGAACGCAACATGCTTGGCATTATCTATCAATCTGGCCGACAATGCAGTCCATGAAGAGATATCTGGTGGGAGGCGTGGTACGGGACCGGCTGTTGGGACTGGAGGTAAAAGATCACGACTGGCTGGTGACCGGGATCACCCCGCAACAACTTATTCAGGATGGATTCAAGCAAGTCGGGCGCGACTTCCCGGTATTCCTCCACCCCAAGACCAAAGAGGAGTACGCCCTGCCCAGGAGAGACCGCAACAGCCCCGGGGACGGCACGGTCACCCTGGAGCAGGACCTGGCGCGCCGCGATCTCACCATCAACGCCATGGCCATGGATGAGGATGGCAACCTGATCGACCCCTGTAACGGACGTCAGGATCTGGATGGCCGCATCCTGCGCCACACCCCATCCTTCCGGGAGGACCCGATCCGGGTGTTGCGCCTGGCCCGTTTCGCCAGCCGTTACCACTCGTTGGGATTCCGCATAGCACCAGAGACCAGTGAGTTGATCGAAGAGATGGTCCGGGCAGGCGAGCTGGATCAGTTGGTCCCGGAACGCTGTTTCGGGGAACTGCATAAGGCCCTGATGGAGGAACGTCCGGATATATTCTTTCGTGAGCTGCGCGCCTGTAGTGCACTCGGGGCCATCATCCCGGAACTGGATCGACTGTTCGGGATCCCGCAACCGGAGCAACACCATCCGGAGATAGACTCCGGCATCCACTCCCTGCTTACCCTGGAACAGGCCGCCCGGATCAGCACCGACCCCCAGGTGCGCTATGCCGCCATCATGCACGACCTGGGCAAGGGGGCCACCCCGCAGCAGGAGTGGCCACGCCACATCGGCCACGAACATCGCGGGGTCCCGCTGGTGGACAGGGTCAGCAAGAGATTGGGGATCCCTACCGAATGGAGGCGTCTGGCCCGGCAGGTGGCATGTCACCATCTCGATTGCCACCGCGCCCTGGAGCTACGACCCAGGACCATTCTCAGGCTGTTGATGACCCTGGACGCCCTGCGCCAGCCGGAGCGGTTCGAGCGTTTTCTCCTGGCCTGCCATGCCGACCTGCTGGGACGGCCAGGACTGGAACAGGAGCCATACCCCCAGGCCGACCTGCTGCGTGCCGCGCGCGAGGCCGCCCTAGGCGTGGATGGGGCAGTGCTGTCCGAGGGCATACAGGATGGAAAGGAGATCGCCGCCAGACTGGAGCGCGCGCGCCAGCAGGCCATAGCCGCGGTGCCACGCGACCTCAGATCGGGATAAAGACCGCTGAGGCGATAGATTGGATCACGTTCTTTATCTTGCGATTGGTGGACTGGGCCACAAAGCGCGCGGCGCTGTCCTGGACCGCTATCATCTTACCCAATAGGCGTTCAAAGCTGAGGTTCTGCACCGGACCATCGAGTTCGTTGGCGATCAGGAACAGCCCTCCCTGTGCGTTCCGGTCATGGTTCAGTTTCCAGGCGGCGATCTCGATATTCCTGGCGGCGTTGTAAATCCTCTGCGGATCCAGCTCGTCCAGCAAAAAGAACTCCCGCTTCCCGTTGTAGGAGTCCAGCAGCATCCCGCGCAGCCCCTCCACCAGGGCCAGCACCCGATCACCATAGTAGCCGTCATCGAAGGCCAGACGCATGGCTTCCACGGAACGTTTGCCCCCCAACCCTGGAAAGCTGATGGCACGACCCGGTCCAAATACCGCCTGGACAGCACGCCCTATACTTGCCCAACCACCCTTGTGCAACTCCTTGGGGTTACGCTTGTAGAGCTTGGTCATGAGCTCCCGCAGATACTCCAGCGAGTAACTGATCTGCATCTCCATGATCAGATCCACATCACTCTTGGCCAGGTCCTGAATCTGGAACTGGCGGCTACTGATCCTGGTATCGTTCTGTGTCGGCAGGGTACAACCTGCCAGCATGACGACCAGGGTCAGGATAACCAGTGTTTGATATCTAGAGCCGCTCACGCTGATCCCTCATGCCGAACCCGATCAGGGGTTGTTCCAACTGACAGGTCAGTCCCAACACCTTGAAACGCTCCCCCATATCCGTGGGCATGGTAAGACGCTTCACCTGCTGCACCAGCTGCATGTGCCGATCGATATCGTTCGGATCGGACTCTTCCAGCATGCCATCCAGGCCACAGCCCATGAGAAAGAATGCCTGGGTGGTAAAACCGCCTATATCGAATCCGGCCCTATGCCCCGCCTCGGCAACGGCAGTGAAATCGACATGGGCGGTTATGTCCTGCAGCCCCGGATACAGGAGGGGATCGGGATGGGCCCGGTGCCTGTAGTGACACATAAGTGTCCCCTCACTCCTCTGGGGGTGATAGTACTCGAACTGCGGATGTCCATAGTCGATCAGGAGCGCCGCCCCGGCCTCCATCATCTCACCCAGTTGCCGCACCCAGGGTTCTGCCCGCAGGTTCAACTCCGATTCGAAGCCGTCCGGCAGTTCCTGCCCCAGGCCCTGGACCGCCTGCTCCAATCCCTTGGTGACAGGTCCATCCCAATACGCGACGAACCCATCCCCGCCCCATCGCACGAACTGCTCCAGCACTGCTCCCGACTCTATGCGGAAACGCTGCACCGGCATGGCGTCCAGCACCTCGTTGGCCAGCACCATCCCACGGAACCCCGTGGCAGGCATCCCGTCCAGCCACTGCACCAGATGCGCCAGCTCCGGGACCCGCCGCTGCAGGGTCTCCTGCTGCCTGGACCTCAGCTCCGGGCTCAACTCAAGGATCAGATAGCGCTGCGGCAGACCATCCATCTGTTCCAGCTCCGTCAAGATATCCGCAGCCATGGCGCCGGTCCCGGCGCCGAACTCGAGCAGATCACCCACACCTGTCTCCTGCAGCACCTGGGCGCACTGGCGCGCCAGACAGCGACCGAACAGGGACGATATCTCGGGGGCCGTGACAAAATCCCCACCCTGTCCAAACTTGCGCGCGCCGGCGACGTAATAACCCAGGCCGGGGGCATAGAGACACAGTTCCATAAAACGATCGAATGTGATCCTGCCGCCCGTCCGTTCCATCTCCAGACGGATATGGTCGCCAAGATCTTCGCTATGCTTTAGATCTTCGTCAGTGGGCTTGGGCAGGGTCTCTAGTTCAGTCATAGGTTTCTGAATCTGATCAACTCGGTTATGCTGCCTAGTGTAACAATCATGGAGGCCTCACGTGACAGAAAATTCCAACCCACTGACCGGAAAGGTGGCACTGGTCACAGGCGGATCTCTGCGTATCGGCGCCGAGATCGTCAGAACACTGCACACAGCCGGCATGGATACCGTCATCCACTATCGCAGTTCCGGGTCTGCGGCGGTGGCCCTGCAGGAGGGGCTTGAGCAGAGACGACAAGATTCGACCCTGCTGCTGCAGGCGGACCTGGCGGAGACTGACTCCATCCCATCTCTGATCAAACAGATAGAGCAGTGGCGCGGACGTCTGGATCTGCTGGTGAACAACGCATCCAGTTTCTACCCCACCCCCGTAGGCGCGAGCAGCGAACAACAGTGGGACGACCTGATCTCCACGAATCTAAAGGCGCCGTTCTTCCTGGCCCAGGCCGCGGCGCATCTACTGAAACAGAACCGAGGTTGCATCGTCAACATGGTGGACATCCACGCAGAGCGACCTCTGGCCGGACACCCCATCTACTGCGCGGCCAAGGCCGGCAACGCCATGCTGATAAAGAGCCTGGCCCGCGAACTGGGACCGGAGGTAAGGGTTAACGGCATCGCCCCCGGAGCCATCCTCTGGCCGGACACCGAAATGGGGACAGAAACCAAGAAAGAGATCCTGTCCAGGACGGCCATGAAGACACCGGGGAACCCGGCGGACATAGCCAGCACCCTGCTGTTTCTGGTACGCGATGCCGGCTATATCACCGGACAGATCATCAATGTGGATGGCGGACGCACCCTTCAGCAGTAGTTGTGCAGATAGGGTTGAACTATGCGGGATATGGCCGGTCCCAGATAGGTCGTCTGAAGCGGCCGGTTTGACCCCGAGGGCAACCACACCAACAATTTGTTATCCGGCATCCCACTCCAACTGTTCGGCGAATGGATGGGCAACCATCACCAACTGATACGAGAATCCATCGATACATGAAACAGATCACCAGCAACAAGCTGATCATCCTGGTCTCCGTCTTTCTCATCCTCTTTGGAAATTTCGCATTTTTCTCCAACACGCTGAATGTGTATCCACCCAATCCTGAGAACATCCCGTTCCTGTTATCCCTGGCGCTCTTTTACTGCTGCGTATCCGTAATCTTTTTTTCATTGACCTGTTTTCGCCACACCATCAAACCCGTTTTGATCCTGGTGCTTCTGGCCTCGTCAGTGGCCGCATATTTCATGGACAGCTATAACGTCATCCTCAATAGCGAGATGATGGATAACGTCTTGCATACCAATCCGGCGGAGGCAACCGACCTGATCAGCACAAAACTGTTTCTCTACCTGGTCCTGTTGGGAATAGTCCCAGCGATATTCGTGTACAGGAGCAACATAATCAGACAGGGCCTAAAACAGACGCTCATCTTCAGGACCGTCACTATAGCAGTGGCGCTCTGCATCGCCATCTCCGGCGTATTTATTTTTGGTGACTTTTACGCATCATTTTTTCGCAAACATAAACAGCTAAGATTTTACGCCAATCCTATCTACTACATATACTCGACCATCAAGTACCCCTTCGAGAAGACGAACGGCACAGACGCACCACCCAAGACACTGGGCGAAGATGCAAAAATACCGGAAGCCGATACCGACCGGGAACTGATCATCCTGGTGGTAGGAGAATCGGCCCGGGCGGATCACTTTTCACTGAACGGATACGCCAAAAGGACCAATCCCATGCTGGAACAGGAAAAGCTGTACAGCTTTGGCAACACCTGGGCCTGCGGCACCTCCACCGGCGTCTCCGTGCCCTGCATGTTCTCCATCTACGATCACGATCATTACCTGAACGGCAAGGCCAACACGATCGAGAATATGCTGGACGTACTCCAGCGTGCCGGGGTTAATGTCCTGTGGCGGGACAACAATTCCGACTCCAAGGGGGTGGCGGAAAGGGTCACGTTTGAGGACTATAAAACAACGGTGACAAACCCGCTCTGCGACATCGAATGCAGAGATGAGGGCATGCTTGCCAACCTACAGGAGTACATAGACCGACACCCCACAGGGGATATATTTATCATCCTGCACCAGATGGGCAACCACGGCCCGGCATACTACAAACGTTATCCCAAGGAGTTTGAACGATTCACCCCGGCGTGCCACACCAATCAACTGGAAGATTGCAGCAACGAAGAGATCAACAACGCCTATGACAACGCCATCCTGTATACCGACCACTTCCTGTCCAGGACCATCGCCCTGCTGAAACGTAATGACGAGCAGTTTGAGGCGGCCATGTTCTATATCAGTGACCACGGCGAGTCGCTAGGCGAAAAAAACATGTACCTGCATGGACTGCCATACATGCTGGCGCCGGAGTCGCAAACCCATGTGCCGATGATCATGTGGTTCGGGGAAGACTTTGATGAAGATGAGATAGACATCCATGCACTAAAGAACAAGCTCAACAACAGATATACCCACGACAACATCTTTCACACCATACTGGGTCTGTTCGAACTGGAGACAGCCATCTACGACAGACAGCTGGACATAATAGATCACAAAGAGGAGTACTAGGGTAGGTTCACGCCACACCGATCCCAGGCAACTCAACCGGGGTCAAACCGTGTTTGGCCTGATCGAACTCACCCCATAGTTCAGAATAGCTCCTACCGACAATCGGGTGGAGATCATCTCCGGCCACCTCCGCCAATGGTCCCAGCACAAATGCATACTCCAGGATCTCGGGTCGGGGCAGCACCAGGGGGCCGTCCTGGACGATCTGATCCCCATAGGTCAGGAGATCTATATCCAGACTCCTGGCGGCAAACTTGGGGCCGCCGCGGACCCGGCCGTGATCCGCCTCAATCCTGCGAAAGATCCTGGTAAGCTCATGGAGTGACATACCGGTATCAAAACCGACCACCATGTTATAAAAAGGACTGCCCGCAAAACCGAAAGATGCATTCTCATACACCTGAGAACTAATCAGTTCTCCGAACTCTTCACGTAGCGCCTTGACGCATCCGGTAACGTTTGTCTCACGCTCCACATTGCTGCCGATACTCAACCAGACACGCCGTTGCATTTCAGGCCCTCTCGCCACGTTCGATTATCACACCGACATCACGGGCGTGGGTGACCGCCCCGATCTTGTTCAGGGTGAGCCGCACCCAGGACACCCCGAACTCTTCCCGTACAATCTGCGCGCAACGTTCGGCCATGGTCTCCACTAGCTGAAACTCCGACTGTTCCACGAACTCGATCAGACGCTTAGCCACGGACTTGTAATCCAGTGCGTCATCTATGTGGTCGCTTGCCGCCGCCTTGGCCACATCCGCGCTCATCTCCACATCCAGCACCACGGTCTGCTTTACCTCGCGCTCCCAATCGTAAACGCCGATGACCGTTTCAATGCGCAGATCTTTTAAAAATACTATATCCATAGGTATGAGATTCACTCCTGTTTGCTCTGAATCGCTATGGTAAAACAGACGGGATGAATAACAAACCGCCTTGACTATCCCGAGGGGGCGAGGTCAAATTAAGCCCTCTCTGACCGAATATAACAACTAAATATTGATGACCGACTATATCCTAATCCCCGCATCTTACCTGCTCGGCTCCGTCTCCAGCGCCATCATCGTGTGCAAGATCATGGGGCTGCCTGACCCGCGCACCCTGGGCTCCAACAACCCTGGCGCCACCAACGTCCTGCGTATCGGGGGCAAGAAGGCGGCCACAATCACCCTGCTGGGGGATATGCTCAAGGGGCTGCTGCCGGTGTTGAGCGCGAATCTTATGGGGGTCACTCCCCTGATCCTGGCCGCCGTGGCCATGGCCGCATTCCTCGGCCATCTCTACCCCATCTTCTTCCGTTTTCAGGGTGGCAAGGGGGTGGCAACGGCCCTGGGATGTCAATTCGGACTGGGTTGGCAGATAGGCGGCGTGATCGCCCTGATCTGGCTGTTCATGGCCAAGGTGGTGAAGATATCCTCCCTCTCGGCCCTGGTCTGCATGGCCCTGGCGCCCCTGGTGGTATGGTGGTTCTGGCCGGCACCGGAACTGGTGGGGATGCAGATAGGCATGAGCATACTCCTGTTCTGGCGTCACCGCTCCAATATAAGGAATCTGCTGGAGGGTTCGGAGGGCACCATTAAGAGCAGCCCTGATACTGACGATCAGGAGGGCTAAAGAGCGGACAGTTCTTCCAGCGGCCAGCGCGCCCTGGCGCTGAACCCAAGCCCTTCTGCCTGTCCCGCCCTCAGACGCTGCCAACCGGCATAGGCGATCATGGCCCCGTTGTCGGTACAGAACTCCGGACGCGGATAGAAAAGCTCCACCCCCTCTTTATCCATGGCCTGTCGCATGCGCTCACGCAGATGGGCATTGGCGCTCACCCCACCGGCCAGGACCAGGGTCTGGCTGGCGCATTCCCGCACCGCCCGTCGACACTTGATCACCATGGTATCCACCACCGCATCCTCAAAGGCGCGGGCGATATCTGCCCGGGTCTGCAGTGCAGACGCCTCATCCAAATCCTGTCCGGCTCCCAGCTCCTGTTGCATGGTGTTCAGGGCAAAGGTCTTGAGGCCGCTGAAGCTGAAATCCAGACCGGGACGATCGGTCATGGGGCGTGGAAAGTGGAAACGTTCCGGGTCGCCCTGCCCCGCCAGCCTTGCCAGCTCTGGACCTCCCGGATAGGGCAGGCCCAGAAGTTTGGCCGTCTTATCGAATGCCTCACCGGCGGCGTCATCAATGGACTCCCCAAGCAGACGATAGTGTCCCACCGCCTGCACCTCTATCAGCTGGGTGTGGCCACCGGACACCAGCAGGGCCACAAAGGGAAATTGCGGTCTTCTCTCATCCAACATCGGGGCCAGCATATGGCCCTCCATGTGGTGCACCCCGACCGCCGGCACCCCCAGGGCCCAGGCCAGACCGCGTCCGATGGAGGCCCCTACCAGCAAGGCCCCTACCAGACCGGGACCTGCGGTGTAGGCCACACCATCCAACTGATCCAGGCCTGAATCGGTCTGGGCCAGGGTCTCCCGAATCAGGGGCAGGGTCTTGCGCACATGGTCGCGCGATGCAAGCTCCGGTACTACGCCGCCGAAATCCGCATGGGTCTTGATCTGACTGTAGAGGCTATGGGCCAGCAGCCCCTGAGCGCTATCGTAGATGGCGATCCCGGTCTCGTCACAGGATGTTTCTATTCCCAAAACCCGCAAAATATACCCCTCAACACCTCATAACAGAATGATTTTACTGAATATTATCCGGTTACGGCCTATCGCCAGCAAAATGACCGCGGCAATATTATCGTAACTTGACCGCCTTAGGTTACCAATTTCGCCTCTATGCTCCTAATTCACAGCCATTTTTCGTGATTCACGACGATAAAGTTTTTTGCATTCATGGCCTACAGGCAGTAGAATCCCCGCTCTTTAGCCGAGTAATTAGACTGAATTCACTATTTTGAGGTAACAAATGCCCAGCGTACGTGTAAAAGAGAACGAACCTTTTGAGATTGCCATGCGTCGTTTCAAGCGCTCCTGCGAAAAGGCCGGTGTACTGGCAGAAGTTCGTCGCCGCGAGTTCTACGAGAAGCCAACTTCCGAGCGTAAGCGCAAGGCCGCAGCAGCCGTAAAGCGCAATATCAAAAAGGTACAGCGCGAAAGCCGCAAGTTCGAACGTCAGTACTGAGTCATCCTCAGACCCCTCCTGACCCAACGCTCTCCGAACCATGCTCAAGCAACGCATCCAGGATGACATGAAAGGCGCCATGAAGGGCGGCGACAAGCGCAGGCTTGGCGTCATCCGCCTGATCATGGCAGCGGTCAAACAACGCGAGGTGGATGAGAGGATCGAGTTGAATGACGAACAGATCCTGGCCGTCCTGGACAAGATGGTAAAACAGCGCCGCGACTCCATCGAACAATACGAAAAGGCCGGACGGGACGAACTGGTCGAACAGGAGAGGTTCGAGATTGAGATACTTCAGGAGTATCTGCCAGAGGCCCTGAGCGAGGAAGAGATCACAGGACTGATCAAACAGGCCATCGCAGATTCCGGCGCCGAGTCCATGCGGGACATGGGCAAGGTGATGGGACAACTCAAGCCACAGCTACAGGGACGTGCCGACATCGGCGCTGTCAGCGCACAGGTAAAGCAGCTGCTTGGCAGTTGATTCCATTCCAGATATACCCTTCCGGCCTGCGATGTTTTAGTCTTACGGCATGGCAGGCAAGATACCAGCACATTTCATCGATGAACTGATAGACCGGATCGATATCGTCGATCTGATAAACAGCCGTGTGCCCCTGAAAAAGACAGGGCGGGACTACCAGGCATGCTGCCCCTTCCACGATGAAAAGACCCCATCCTTCACCGTAAGCCGGGAAAAACAGTTCTATCACTGTTTCGGTTGCGGGGCCCATGGCACCGCCATCGGATTTCTCATGGAGTACGACAACATGGGTTTTGTCGACGCCATAGAGGAACTGGCCCAGCGACAGGGACTGGAGGTGCCGCGGGAGGGCGGACAATCATCCGGACCGGACCTGCGTCCACTGTACGAGACACTGGAGCAGTCCGCCAATTACTACAGCCAACAACTACGCAGGCACCCACAGGCCCAACAGGCCATAGATTACCTGAAAGGACGCGGTCTCAGCGGAGAGATCGCGGCGGAGTTCGGTGTGGGCTTCGCCCCACCCGGCTGGGACAACCTGATTAAACAGCTTGGATCTACCCAGGATGAACTGAAGCGTCTGCGTATCACCGGCATGATCTCGGAACCGGACGGCAAATGCTATGACCGCTTCCGCCAGCGCATCATGTTCCCCATCCGTGACCGGCGCGGCAGGGTAATAGCCTTTGGCGGGCGCGTCTTGAGCAAGGATGATTCACCGAAGTATCTGAACTCACCAGAGACCCCGCTATTCCACAAAGGCCGTGAGCTCTACGGCCTGTATGAGGCCCAGCAGGCCCTGCGCAACATAGAGCAACTGCTGGTGGTGGAAGGATATATGGACGTGGTGGCCCTGGCCCAGTTTGGTATCCGCAATGCCGTGGCCACCCTGGGCACCGCCACCACCAGTGAACACCTGGAACAGCTGTTCCGCATTACCCACAAGGTGATCTTCTGCTTCGATGGAGATCGGGCCGGCTCAGATGCCGCATGGAAGGCCCTGAAGACCGCACTACCCCTGATGCGTGATGGACGGGAGACCAAGTTCCTGTTCCTGCCGGACGGTGAGGACCCGGACACACTGGTGAGAAAAGAGGGGACTGAGTCTTTCATTCAACGCATCGACCAGGCCACCCCACTGGCGCAATTCATGTTCGATCGACTCAAGATCGAGGTCGACACCACAGACCCGGGTGGCAGGGCCCGCCTGACAGAACTGGCAAAACCCCTGATATCCAGCATCCCCAAAGGGGTCTTCCGCGACATCCTGCAACAACAACTGAATGAGATAGTAGGGCTGGACACCTCTTATATGATGGAAGAACAAGGGCTATCCAGATCCAAAAGGTCGCCGCTCCCCCCCTCCAGATCCCATAGACCCATGCCCATGGTCCGCCGCGCCATCACCATGCTATTGCAGCACCCCCGACTCGCCACGCTGGATGATCTCCCGAAAAAATGGCAAAAATTAGACTCTGTCGGCACAAATCTTTTGAGCAAACTACTTGAATTAGCCCAGAACCATCCTAATCTTAAGACAGCCCAATTTATCGAGCGCTGGCGCGGAACTGAAGAGCATCAGCACCTGTCGAAGCTGTCTACAGTGGAGCTTTTCATCCCGGAACAGGGTATAGAGGCGGAATTCAGGGACACGCTTGTGGCTATTGAACAGCAGATGCGCACTGACGAATTGAGCAGGCTGGTGGAAAAGGCAAAGACCACCAATTTAGAAGACCAAGAAAAAAATCGGCTAAATCAGCTATTAACGGAGAACATCGAAAAGGGTAACTAAAACATACGGATCTGTTGCAATTATCTAGAAATATTGTCGCTCCATTGCTATACTTGCCGGCTTGTGTCCGTAAACCAGGTTACCGCAAATTCAAGGTAGGAAATGAACCAAGAACAGCAGCAATCCCAACTGAAACAGCTGATCGCAAAAGGGAAAGAGCAGGGGTTCCTGACCTATGCTGAAGTGAATGACCACTTACCTGACAGCATTGTCGAACCGGAGCAGATCGAAGATATCATCCGCATGATCAATGATATGGGCATTTCAGTACATGAAAGCGCCCCGGATGCAGACGACCACTCAATCTCAGACAGCGCCAATTCGACGGATGAAGATGCCGCCGAAGCCGCCGCAGCCGCCCTGGCCAGCGTTGACAGTGAATTTGGACGCACTACCGACCCGGTTCGCATGTATATGCGCGAAATGGGCACGGTTGAACTTCTCACACGCGAGGGCGAGCTGAAGATCGCCAAGCGCATCGAAGAGGGACTTAATCACGTCCTGACCGCCATCAGCGCCTTCCCGGACACCGTTGCAATGTTTCTGGAGATGTTCGATAAGGTAAATGCCGAAGAGATGCGTCTAACCGACGTCATCAGCGGCTTCGTTGATCCAAACGAGCCTGACGAAATCGCCAAGCCCATGACTCCATCAGATCTAGCCGACGACTCCGATGACAGAGACGAAGACGATGACGATATCCTCGACTCTGATGAGGATGAGGATGACGAAGAGGCTGACACCGGCCCGGACCCGGAAGAGGCAGAGGCAAAACGCAAAGAACTAAGCAAGCGTTTCAAGGCCCTACTCACCAGCATGGAGAAGAATGGCAGCAATCATGCCAACACAATAAAGGCAACCGAAAAGGTTACCGAGACATTTCTTGAATTCAGATTGGTTCCTGCGGTCTTCAACCAGCTTGTGGACAATCTGCGTGACACTATCGCCCTGATCCGCACCCAGGAAAGAACGGTCATGGATCTGTGTGTACAACGCGCTCGCATGCCACGCAAGACCTTCATCACCTCATTCCCAGAGAAGGAAACAGACCTCAACTGGATCCAGAATCAGATAGATCTGGGCAAACCCTACTCCGAGGCGTTGCATGACGTAACGGAAGAGGTACTGCGGGCCCAGAAAAAACTACTAGAACTGGAGAAACGCAGCGGCCTTTCTATCCTGGACATCAAAGAGATCAACCGTAAGATGTCTATCGGCGAGGCCAAGGCCCGTCGAGCCAAGAAGGAGATGGTGGAGGCAAACCTGCGCCTGGTTATATCCATCGCCAAGAAATACACCAACCGCGGCCTGCAGTTCCTGGACCTGATTCAGGAGGGCAACATCGGTCTGATGAAGGCCGTGGACAAATTCGAATACCGTCGCGGTTACAAATTCTCCACCTATGCCACCTGGTGGATACGCCAGGCCATCACCCGCTCCATCGCGGACCAGGCCAGGACTATCCGAATCCCGGTACATATGATTGAGACCATCAACAAGCTAAACCGCATCTCGCGCCAGATGGTGCAGGAGATGGGGCGCGAGGCCACCCCGGAAGAACTGGCCGAACGCATGGAGATGCCCGAAGACAAGGTTCGCAAGGTCCTGAAGATCGCCAAAGAACCCATATCCATGGAAACACCCATCGGCGACGACGAAGACTCCCACCTGGGAGATTTTATCGAGGATTCCGGCGTGGTATCACCCACCGATTCCGCCACCAGCGAAGGCCTGCGTGAATCAACCAGGGTCATGCTGGAAGGGCTTACGCCACGCGAGGCCAAGGTGTTACGGATGCGTTTCGGTATCGACATGAATACCGACCACACACTGGAAGAGGTAGGCAAGCAGTTTGATGTTACACGCGAGCGCATCAGACAGATTGAGGCCAAAGCACTGCGCAAACTGCGTCATCCGTCGCGTTCGGAAAAGCTCTACAGCTTTATAGATAACGATTGATAAAAACAGCGCCAGGTAAGGCTTGAACAAATACCACGGATGGTTTATTAATACACACCGCTTAACAACGCCGGGCCCTTAGCTCAGTTGGGTGAGGTACGACCGTTTGTCCAGTGGACAAACGCAGCGGAATGAACGACCGGCCATGGATGGCCGGGCCGGAACGAACCACCAGGGACGGTTTAGTCCGGGTTAACAATTTACCGGGCCCTTAGCTCAGTTGGTTAGAGCAGGGGACTCATAATCCCTTGGTCGTAGGTTCGAGTCCTACAGGGCCCACCAATCAAAGCAAACCCGAACGTTATGTTCGGGTTTTTCAGTTTACAGCATATAGGACGAGAACCTACGACATCAAAAAAACAGGTTCGACAGCCAAGTGAAACTTGGCTGAACGCCGCTTGCGGCGGCCCCGAAGGGGTGAGGGCCGTAGGCCCGAGTAGTCCTACAGGGCCCACCAATCAAAGCAAACCCGAACGTTATGTTCGGGTTCTTCAGTTTACAGCATATAGGACGAGAACCTACGACATCAAAAAAAACAGGTTCGACAGCCTGGCCATCATATCAACTTGATAGGTAATGCAAACTCAAGAATCTTTCTTCGCTCTCCTAACCGCAGCCATATATGACCTATTCCCCCACTCATTCATCACCTCACCATCCTCTAACGCCTCTTCGGGGGCTTGATAATAAGACAGCTTTGTTAGTTTGCCTTTTCTGCTGTAGGTAAACGGCCCCAAGCCTTTTACGACGAAATCATTCTCATTTTCTTGATCTGCTTTCAGATAGAGCACGTTATCTGCAATAAGGGCAAACATCAGACCCTCAAGAAACACCCCATATCCGCCAAACATTCTTTTGAAATATACCGGTCCCATGGTTTGCATCATATCAACCACATATAAAACAAACTCTTGCTCTTCTTTGCTAGTTGGCATTTATAAAGTATAAAAGGAATCGGATTTATTTTCCTACTGGGCAAGCATCTACTCCTGTCATCCTGATCTCAAATCCAGAAAATAGGATTTTTCCTACAAACTATCCAGAGCTATCTGATACTCAACTAAAGACATAGGTACTACTATTTATATCAGAGCAAGCCAGCTGAAGGCGCCCAAAGGCAGATGGATCGAGACATGGCCCAGTGAAGGGCGGCAGGATGCACCGAAGGGACCAACACCGCACCGATGGTATCGGAGCGGTGTTTGCTTATGCGCGGACAAAAAGGCCAAGGGCATATATTGAGCCCCGCCACTGACTTCTAGTTAATAAGCTCAGGCTGTTCTGGAGCTGTAGATGCCTTCTTAGGTACGCTATTGGAGGTGTTGTTACGCTCTTCGGCCTCTTGGAGACCCATACCTGAGGTCTGACAGCTACCATCAAAGGTTACGCCTTCTTGAATAACCAGGATTGGAGCTGTGATATTCCCGCTTACTCTTGCTGGGGTATGCATCTCTAACTTGGTGCTAGCTGTGATGTTTCCATCAAGTTTCCCGATGATGACACATGATCCAACAATGATCTCACCCTCTACCTCTGCCTTCTCCCCTATAATAAGAGTACCACCGGAACGAATCTCTCCTTTAAACTTGCCATCAACTCTTGCCGTACCCTCAAACTTTAGCTTACCCTCAAATTCGCTTCCTTCCCCTAGAGTATATTTTGCATCACCCAAACCTCCACGAGATGCAGCCGCACTTGATGAATCAGTTTTTTTGCCGCCTATCATCTTATTCTCCTTATAGTTAGGTTTTCTGTTGTGCTTTTCTTGGGACTATCAAGAAACCAACCATCATCCGTGGGTCTGATCTCCAATGACCATATTGCTATTGATATAACCATACTAATTAAGATGTTGCAAACTGCCAGGTGGGCTATGTAATGGCATCTTCGACGCCATCACCATCTGTATCGTTGTGATCGTCGGTAATTCCTAAACGCATAAAGGACCCTATCTTATCTCGCTCCATATCTGCCAGAGGATGGCCAGAACCCTGGTACGAAAGGATATTCGCAACCTGCACTATATCCACATAGTCTGGGATTGAGTCCTGTGGTTCGCGCTCTATGTTCTCATGTTCTGCAGCCACTGCAACCAGGGCTGGATCAAACTCCCAAAATTTCAGGATAGACTTCCCCATGCCGGTGTGTAGTTTGTGTATCAGGTGGTCGAGAAACCCCTCATATCCAACCAAAGCCTCGTGCTTACACATCTTGATAAGCAGCGGAATCTTGCCTACATCGTGAACCAGACCAGCGACCAGAGCTACCTCCGGATCAAGTTCCGGCTGCAGTCGCGCCAAGGCCACAGATTTTGATGCAACCTTGACAGAGTGCGTCCACAAATCCTCCATCCGCCTCTGAATATCTGATACGGAGGTACGAAAAACATCTTTCATACATACAGCGTAGATTGCATGTTTAACCTTTTGAAACCCGATACATGTTATGGCTGGCTTTATTGAGGATATGGGATAGGCCATGGCATATAAAGGACTGTTGGCATATCTAATAAGTCTTGCCGTAAGGGAAGTGTCTTTGGATATGACCTTGACTAGATCATCGGCTGAGCTATTTGCATCATTTAACACCATTAATGCCTCTACGGCGATAGTAGGCATTGTAGGCAGGGTTATTCTGTTGTGCTTCAAATCATCCTTTAGCTCGTCTACGAAGTCATTGACCGAAAAATCCTCAGGCCGTTCGAACTTATCATCTTCGGTAGGTGTAGTTACCTTGGTACCGTCAGAGATCGTGAAACTAGCTTTTCCCATATAAACCGCCTATAACCATTTAGCTACCGGATGACCGCAAATAGGCGCCAATCTTTTTGTCTTCCTTCATAATGTGCTCCGTTATCCAGGTATACATAAACTGCTTAAAGGCGTAGAGGTCAGTCTTTCCATCATCATAATCCTTCTTATACGATTCAAGGATCTTGGTAAGTTTATTATGCATTTGTTTATGTGCAGACATCGCTGGATATCCAATCTCTTCAAGATATTCCTCTTCATCGGAGAAATGAGTTTCTGCATATACAATAGCCTCCTCCAGCGCCAACTCATCTCCAGGCGATTTATTTACGGGTATAGCACCAATCAACCCAACTAGCATCTTATGTTGCAAATCGATTAGTTCATTTCCAATTAGAAGCGAATCATCCCACTCAATATTTTCCATGTCCTCAATGCCCCTAGTTAAAAATTAAACGCGCCAAATATTATTATCCGTAGTACTTAATAAAATAGTAAACACTCAGGAATATGCCAACAGCTATCACCAGGCGCCTCAGCCATATATCCGGTAAAAGCCGCGCAAGCGGTACTCCCCAAAAACCACCCAGCACCGCCCCGGAAAAGGCAAACATAGTATGCGGCCAAGACACCAGACCAGAAACAGCCAGCACCAAAACAGACACCGCAGTAACTATTGCCCCCAGGAGATTCTTCAAGGCATTATTTGCATGAATATCATGTACTCCCAGCATCAGCAGGCCACCCATCAGCATGATCCCCAAACCCGCACCGAAAAAACCGCCATAGACAGCAAACGAGAACTCAACTGCCCTGGTAAACAGGCCGGGAGATTCAATCGAAACACTTGTGCTATGCACATCAATCCAGTTATTTACAGACTTGCCGAACATAAATAACAGAGTGGCAAATAGAATCAGAAATGGGATAAGCAAGGAAAATGCTCTATTGCCAAGATACGCCAGCAACAGGGCCCCCGTGGCACCGCCCGACATGGCGATAATGATTGAGCCATGCATCCCATGCGAGAATCTACGCAACTCATTCCTATACCCAACTGCTGCCAGCGCATGGCCCGGCCAAACAGCTACGGCGTTTGATGCATTGGCTACAACTGGGGGTATTCCGGCACTAAGAAAAACAGGGAAAGTGAAAAAGGTGCCGCCGCCAGCTATGGCATTGCAAATCCCAGCCAGTATCCCGGACAAGAACAACAGCAGCATGGTCGAAGGTTCAGGCATAAGTGGATTATTCTATCCGAGATAAGAATACCGAACATCCATCAGGTTAATAAACCTGACACAGGCATAGCGATTTTCCTGCGCTATGATCAGCTATAGTGATTCTCAAGATTTGCGCGACATAGAACTGCACGCATCTGTCCGATTAGTTTACGTACTTCCTCGTTGCGCACGCTATAAAAAATCCTATTAGCCTCTCGTCGAGAAACGACTATATTTTTGTTTCGTAGCTGTTCCAAGTGTTGAGAAATATTACTCTGAGAAGTGCCTGCACGTTCAACAATCTCCCCTACGGAAAGCTCTTTATCACCCAGAGAGCACAAGATCTTCCACCGCAGCGGGTGTGCCATAGCTTTCAGCACATTCGCCGTTAGTGTTACGTCCTCTCCTGGAAGCTCAGGGGATTCAAAGTTTTGCATGATCAAAAATCTCCGATTCTTAGTTCTTACTCAATTACCCTATTTCTGTCCTTCTCCAACACATTCGGTCATATCTCTAACTAAACACGTAATACCACAAACCCTATCTTGATCATCACACAGGGCAGAGCGAAAAAATTGAATTGGCACGCGCCTACCATCTTGCGCTACAAAACAAGCGTCTATCTGCTTCAGTGCCCCGGCCATTATCAACGCCTCCAACCAAGTCCCGAAAAATGCCTCAGCCTGTTCCGCATCTTCCTCTTCGAAGACATCACCAATCCTCATTCCAATAAGTGCATCAGCATCTTGCCCCAGCATGCGGCAGGCCGCAGGGCTAACAGATGTTATAAACCCCTTTAGATCTAAAGTGATTACCGCTTCGCTCATGCGCTGACAGATGTTCTCCCGGCGTTATTATCGATTGCCAATCACACCGTACACTTGGCTCGATTCATGTCAACAGCCTTGTTTGATTCACGTCCCATTTCAGCAACGCTGAAACCAGATCCCTTGCGGTATTATTTATCCTTGCCGCCGCCCCCTTGCTCGCCCCCTGCATCATCAAACTCATCGTCCATCTCATCGTCACTCTGTGTGGTGTACCGACCTTCAGCATAGATCTCATCACCTTCCAGTGATAGCACATCATCTTCCTCTGTCTCTCCTGCCTCAGCCCCAGCCGTCATAGACTCGTCACCACACCCCTCATCCCCATCCTGTTTTCCCACCATAGCACGCGAGAAGAATACACCCAATTCGAACAGCACCAGCATGGGAAGAGCAAGCAAAGTCTGGGAGATCACATCTGGAGGTGTAAGCAGCATACCGACACAAAATGCCCCCACAATGATGTATGGCCGCTTCTCCACCAAACTGTCCGGTGTTGTTATACCCATTGAGACTAGGATGATGATAGCTACAGGCACTTCAAACGCCATGCCAAAGGCAAAAAACAGGGTCAACACGAAATCGAGATACTTGCCGATATCAGTGGCTACAGTTATCCCTTCGGGAGCAGCTGCAGTGAGAAACCCAAAGATTAGAGGGAACACCACATAGTAGGCAAACAACATGCCCGCATAGAAGAGTATGGTGCTGGACACCACCAGCGGCATGACCATCCGCTTTTCATGTCGATACAAGCCGGGCGCAATGAACGCCCATAGCTGATATAGGGTGTAAGGCATGGAGAGGAAAATGGCTGCCACCAGAGCCAATTTAAATGGGGTCAAAAATGGTGATGCCACCTCCGTGGCGATCATGCTGGTCCCATCCGGCAGATGCGCCATCAGCGGCTTTGCCACCATTATATAAATATCGTTAGCGTACCAATACAGGCAGAAAAAGATAAGAAACACCACAGCCACCACCCGAATCAGGCGGTCCCGCAGCTCCACCAGATGTGAGACAAAAGGCAGTTCCTTTAGCTTTTCATTCTTCTTATCTCTATCTTCTGTCATGCTATCAGGAGGAAGTTATTTTGATGATTCACCAGCGTCAGAATCCTCCAGGTCTTTAACCGCATCCTGGATTTTCATTTTCGATTGGTTCAGGGCATCGTCGGTCTCTTCAATGATCTCTTCCAGAGGGTTTATCAGTTTTTTCTGCTCCTCGACGATACGTTTTAGTTCGTCGGCCTGCATCTCACGATCAATCTCGGCCTTAATGGAACGTATCATAGATCGCCCCTTGCCCAACCACTTTCCTGCGGTATAGGCCAACTCAGGCAGACGCTCAGGCCCCACCACCAGCAGCGCGACCAGGCCGATGATCATTAATTCCCAGAAACCTATATCGAACATGGAGTAGCAAAAGATCCGATTATAAAAGACTGCCCGATAATACGGGTTTAGGCTTTGTCTTTATCTTCGTTAGCACCGGAGACTTGCTTCTCAGTAACCTCCCCTTCGATCACGCTCTCTGAATCTTCCTGCTCCAGCTTGGCATTTGCGGCCTCTTTTTCGCTATCAGACATAGCACCTTTAAATCCCTTGACCGCATTACCCAGATCGGCACCGATATTCTTTAAACGCTTGGTGCCAAACAGCAACAACACGATTACCAGGATGATCAACAACTGCCAGACACCTATTCCACCAAAACCCATTGTCATCTCCACTCTTTAGAACATGGCCCGGATAAACTTATGCACCAGAACCTTTAATCTACGACCTTCTCAGGCCACCTAAATTCAATATTTTGATCGATAATAACCGAAAATCAGCCTTGGCGCAGAAATTCTATTCGGATTCGCGTCGGCTCTTCTTCTCGTCCAGGCCAGAAAGTCCAAAACGCCGATCTAGCTCCTGCAGCACTGCATCTGCGTTCAGTCCCTCGTTGGCCAACAACACCAGAGTATGAAACCAGAGATCAGCCACCTCGTACACTATCTTATCCTTATCTCCATCTTTTGCCGCCATTACCGTCTCTGTAGCCTCTTCACCGATCTTCTTCAATATGGCATCCAGGCCATTATGGTACAGGCTGGAAACATAGGAAGAATCAGGGTCGGCCACCTTACGCTGTTCCAGAATCTCGGTAAGTTTTAAAATTATCTCGCTCATAACTGTATCAAAGCCTCACCTCAATCCCGCGCTCAGCCATATACTGCTTGGCTTCGCCCACGGTGTGCTCGGCAAAATGGAAGATGCTGGCAGCCAGTACCGCGTCGGCTCCGCCTTTATCCACGCCATCCACCAGATGTTGCAGATTGCCCACCCCACCAGAAGCGATAACAGGTATGGGCACAGCATCACTGATGGCTCGGGTGAGATCCAGATCAAATCCAATCTTGGTGCCATCCCGATCCATACTTGTAAGCAGGATCTCTCCTGCCCCGTACTCCACCATCTTGCGCGCCCAATCGATAGCGTCTAGACCTGTAGGCTTGCGCCCACCGTGGGTAAAGATCTCCCATTTTTGCGGTTCGCCCTCACCACTAACTTTTTTGGCATCAATGGCCACCACGATACATTGGGAGCCGAAGCGGGTAGTGGCCTCTTTGACAAACTCAGGATTAAACACAGCAGCAGTGTTAATACCAACCTTATCTGCCCCCGCGTTCAGCATGCGCCTTATATCGTCACAGGTGCGTATACCCCCACCCACGGTCAGCGGGATAAATACCTGGCTCGCCACCTGTTCCACCACATGCACAATGGTGTCTCTATCGTCCGAACTTGCGGTTATGTCCAGAAAAGTAATCTCATCCGCACCCTCTTCGTTGTAGCGGTGCGCCACCTCCACCGGATCACCGGCATCGCGGATATCCACAAACTTGACCCCCTTAACCACCCGACCGGCGTCGACATCAAGACAGGGTATGATTCTTTTCGCTAACATTTGTTATCCTGTGAGTTCATCCGCCAATTTCTGGCCCTCGGCGAAGTCCAGAGTTCCTTCATATATGGCACGGCCGGTGATTGCACCCATTATGTTGTCTGTGTCCGCCTGACACAGGGACTGGATATCGTTGATATCGGTAATCCCACCGGAGGCTATCACCGGTATGGTTATGGCGTTGGCCAGAGTCGCGGTGGCTTCCACATTGGGCCCGCTCAACATGCCGTCGCGTCCAATATCTGTATATACGATGGCCGACACCCCGTCGTCTTCAAATCTTTTGGCCAGATCGGTTACGTTATATTCTGTAATAGTGGCCCAGCCATCAATGGCCACCATGCCATCTTTGGCATCCAACCCCACGATGATGTGACCGGGAAACTCCTTACAGGCACGCCCGACAAAATCAGGTTCATTCACTGCCTGAGTACCTATGATGGCGAAATCCACCCCGGCCTGGAGATAGACCTCAATAGTCTTTTCATCTCGAATGCCGCCACCCACCTGAATGGGCAGGTCAGGATAGGCCGCACCTATCTCACGAATGACACTTCCGTTTACCGGCTCCCCGGCGAACGCACCGTTCAGATCCACCAGATGCAAACGGCGACCACCGGCATCCACCCAACGCTTGGCCACATCCACCGGATCATCGGAGAAGACGGTCTCATCATCCATGCGCCCCTGACGCAGCCTTACACAGCGCCCATCCTTCAGATCAATAGCAGGTATCAATAACACGTTATAACCCTTAGATATCCCAGTTGATAAAATTGTGTAACAGGCGCAAACCTGCGTCCGCGCTCTTCTCCGGATGAAATTGGGTGGCGAACAGATTGTCTCTAGCGATCACACTGGCAAAGGTGGCGCTGTAGTCAGTAGTGCCAGCTGTCAGTTCATTCTCGGCCGGGTCCACGTAGTAGCTATGCACAAAGTAGAAGCGGCTATCCTGAGCTATGCCCTCCCACAACGGATGGGCGTGTAACTGGTGCACCCGGTTCCATCCCATGTGCGGGATTTTCATGCGCTGACCATGTTCGTCCACCCCCTCCGGGAAGTGGCGCACCTTACCTGGAAACAGCCCCAACAGTTCGGTGCCATCGTTTTCGTCGCTGAACTCCATCAACACCTGCAGCCCCATGCATATCCCCAGAAATGGTTTGCTACTGGCTGCATCCAACACCGCACGGTTTAGGTGGTGTTCAGAGATGGCTGCCATACAGTCCCTGGCAGCACCCTGACCAGGAAATACCACCCGGTCTGCTGAACGGATCATCTCAGGATCATCTGTAACATGCACACGGTCACCCGCGTCCGCTACATGCTCAATGGCTTTGGAGACAGAACGCAGGTTACCCATGCCATAGTCTATGACTACAATCGATTTCGCCATCAGTTAACTACCCGAATATATTAAAGCGAACCCTTCGTAGAGGGGGTTATTCCTGCCATACGCGGATCCACCTCCAGCGCCATGCGCAGGGCACGGCCAAAGGCCTTGAACAGAGTTTCGGCAATATGGTGAGCATTGCGGCCACGCAGACAGTCCACATGCATGGTCACCCCAGCGTGGTTAATAAAACCCTGGAAGAACTCATAGAATAGCTCTGTATCGAACTCCCCCACTTTGGCACGTGGGAAGTCTACATCGTATTCAAGACCGGGGCGGCCGGAAAAATCCACCACCACCCGAGACAACGCCTCATCCAGTGGGACGTAGGCATGTCCATATCTGCGTATACCTTTTTTGTCGCCGACGGCCTGCGCCATAGCCTGGCCCAGACTTATACCGATATCTTCAGCAGTGTGGTGTGCATCAATGTGCAAATCCCCATCGGCCTGGATTCGGATATCCATCATGCCGTGACGGGCTACCTGATCCAGCATATGTTCCAGAAACGGGATGCCGGTTGTAAGTGAGGACTCACCCTTGCCATCCAGATCAATACTGACCTTGATCTTAGTCTCCAGGGTGTTGCGCTCAATCTCTGCGCTTCGTTGCATAATGTATGCTCCACAAGGCTACGAAGGCCAGGCTATCTGACCGAAAGGTGCATTTTATGCGAAACCGTTGATAATTGCAGGTATCTTAAGCAGGACCAAGCAAAAAATCAGGCTAAACCGCCTTTAGATTGGGGCTATCATCATCCTTATTATCTTTCTTATCCTTATTGAAAAATCCCACTGTTTCTTCCAGTTTATAGGCCTGCTCTGTCAGTGAGTGACTCACAGCAGATGTCTCTTCCGCCAGGGCCGCATTCTGCTGAGTTACCCCATCCATATCGGTTATGGCTCTATTTACTTGCTCAACCCCCACTGACTGTTCCCTGCTGGCCACGGCAATCTCTGAAACAATGTCATTTACCTTTTGTGCGGCCAGCACGATCGCCTTTAGGTTATCTCCGGACTGATTCACCAGCGTGGTTCCATACTCCACCTTCTCACTGCTATTTTGAATCAGCTCTTTTATCTCCTTAGCGGCTTGGGCGCTACGACCAGCTAGGTTGCGTACCTCTGTAGCAACTACAGCAAAGCCACGCCCCTGCTCACCGGCACGGGCCGCCTCAACCGAAGCGTTCAGGGCCAATAGATTGGTCTGGAACGCTATATCGTTAATGACTCCTATGATATTGGATATCCTCTCACTGGAAGCGATAATCTCCTGCATCGCCTCTATAGCCTGATCCACCACAACACCACCCTTCTCCGCCAACTCTTTCGCATCTTCTGACAACGCATTGGCCTGCTGAGCACTATCGGCATTCTGTTTGACCGAACTGGTAAACTCTTCCATGGTGGAAGCCGTCTCCTCAAGGCTGGAAGCCTGAGCCTCGGTACGACGAGACATATCCTCATTACCGTTAGATATCTCTCCAGCCATGCTCGCTATGATGCTTGCCACCTCCCGGATATCGGTAACGATCTCGTCCAACCTGGAGATCGTTATATTGGTGCTGCCAGCCAAACGCCCGAACGCCCCCTGTTTCCCTCCGCGTATCCTTTGTGATAGATGGCCGTCAGCCAGACTCTCCAGAACATCTTCCATCTCAGAGATGCTATCAGACACCGTATTGGTTAATTTATTTATACCTGTAGCAAGAGAGTGAAAAAAACCGGCCTTATCGGTCATGCTGATCAGGTGGTCAAAATCACCAGCCGATACGGCGGATACAACACTATCGATCTCCTCTTCAACTCTTACCTGATCCGTTACATCATTCCACTCCATAGTGGTGCCAACGCGTTCATGCTTGCTGTTATGAACCGGGTTTGTAGCCACATCAAAGGTATATCCTCCCATAGATATCCTGGTCTTGTGTGGCCCATCCAGATTATCCAGCATTTCTTTTGAGAACACGGAGCTACATTGCAGATCTTCCACACTCCCATCTTCAATGGCTGATGCAGAAAACTCTGGTAACTCTTTACGGATATCTTCCTCAGTACGTTCAAACAGATCCTGTGCGCTCTTGTTTTGATAGATGATGGAATAGTCTTTATCCAAGACCAACACACTGGTTGAAGTGTTGTCCAGCGCCTTCTGAATGCGCAATGCCTCAACGGCAATCCTACGATCCCTTTCAATACTCTGTTTAAGTTGCATCTGCATGCGATCAAGGGTTACGAGTAGGTTACCAATCTCATCATTGGCTTTAGGTACGATTACATTGGAGAGATCACCCTGGGCGACGTTTGATCCGATCTCCACGGCTTGACGCACACCTTTAACAATGCCGCGGGCAGCAAATAGGAGTACAAAGCTAACCAAAAAGGCAACTAGGATAATAGTAACAAGAAAGCGCTGCTGAACCGCATCTCTTGTCTGCACCAAAACCTTTTCATTCTCGGCAAGCATCTGCTCCCCATGTGTGCTCAGCTCCTCAAGTACAGGCGCTACTGCACTGGCGGCCTTTTTGAAGGTCTGAATTACCACCCCTATTCTTCTTATGTTGTTTTGAATATTGACGAAACTCTTATGGTATTTCTCCATCTTTATAGCAATACTGTTTTTTTGTTTTTCACTCAGATCAGAGCCATTTATTAAATTCAGGAGTTTCGCTTCTTCTTCTTCCTTTCCTTTGATTGCTTCATCCGTCTTGAAGATTAGATAGTCCCTCTCGTATCCCCGCATGACCTCAACCTGATATGCCAATTTCAGATCTCCACTACTAGCAATCTCCTCCTCAACCGCAGTTACTGCCTTGCGCAGCTTACCGTATAGGCCTTTGGTGTTACTGACCCCAAGCCTTATCTTAAGCGCCACTAACACAGAAAAATCGCGAATATATCCATCCAGGGTTACCCTCATAGAGCGTATAAGCTTTTTTTGTTTATCCCCTAGCATGGGTTCCAATTGGTCAAGGTTTTCATATGCGGAACGCATCAATCTTTCGTGTTCCTGAACACTCTTCATATTGCCCTGCAACAAAAAATCCTTTTCTGGTAACCGACTAGCGCTAATATCAGACCCTGCCTTTTGAATTAGGTGGCCTATGGAGTTTATCCTTTCATTCTCCTGATACAATTTTTCCATGCGGGAGAGACTGAAATAGTATTGTTGGACGATAAATGCAAAGGCAACCAAGATAAGCGCGACAAAAACTACGACCTTTTGCGCCAAATTCATGTCCCGCAGATAAGACACTGCTTTTGTTAGCATTTTATCGCCCCAGTAATTTAATTCTTATAAAACAACCTAACAGAAAACCATAATTGCACCGTTATGGGACGTTTATCGGCAGAGGGGATAAAAACTTTACTTCCTGTGGAGATAGATTTGTTGCTATGTAATCAGCACTGCAGCCAGAACGTTACCGGACCTTCATTGGTTAAAGAGACCTGCATATCGGCGCCAAAGATACCCTTCTCTACCGTTGGATGCAGTCCCTTAGCCTGGGCGTATAGGTAGTTGAAAAGATACTGTCCATCATCCGGCTTGGCCGCGTTGGAAAACCCAGGACGATTGCCCTTCTTAGTATCGGCGGCAAGGGTGAACTGAGGCACCAACAACAAGCCCCCACCGATATCCTTGAGACTTAGGTTCATGCGTCCTTCCCTATCTGGAAATAACCGATAGTTCAGCATGCGCTCCAGTAGACGGTCTGCCCTGGTCTCATCGTCTCCCCGCTCGACCCCAACCAAGACCAGTAGACCGACTTCGATCTTTCCCACAACCTCATCCTCCACACTTACCTGAGCCATGGATGTACGTTGCAGCAGGCCGATCATGGTATCTGCTCTGCAAAGTAGTCAGTTGCCTGAATCAGTGCCTTGGTTATTCCTGATTCTGTTGCAGAATGACCCGCATCATTGATGATCCTCAAATCACTATTGGGCCAGGCCTGATGTAGCTCCCACGCTGACTCCATAGGGCAAATAAGATCATATCGACCCTGAACGATGATGCCCTGAATATCAGACAGCTTATGTGCATCGTTCAAAAGTTGGTTGGGATCCAGAAAGGCGTTGTTAACAAAATAGTGACACTCAATGCTGGCCAGACTCAGGGCTACATGCGGATCACCAAAGCGCCCTATCAACTCCTTATTTGGCAACAGGCTTGCGGTCCTGGCTTCCCACAGGGACCAGGCCTTGGCCGCAGCCATTCGAGCAATCTCATCCGTTCCCGTGAGACGCCTGTAATAGGCCGAGAGCATATCCCCACGCTCTTCCTCTGGTATTACTGACAGATAGTCCTGCCAATAATCAGGGAAAACACGATTAGCCCCCTGTTGATAAAACCATTCGATCTCCCTTGGTCGACACAGAAAGATACCGCGCAGAACAAGTCCCAATACATGGTCTGGATAGGTTTCAGCATAGGCCAAAGCTAAGGTGGATCCCCATGAACCACCGAACACTAACCATCCGCTAACACCCAATAGTTCTCGGATAGTCTCAATATCAGATATGAGATTTCCTGTATTATTGCCTTCCAATTCGGCATGCGGGGTGGAACGCCCGCATCCACGCTGGTCGAACAGGATTATCCGGTACTTGTTTGGATCGAAAAAACGTCGATGATCCGCATCACATCCCGCACCAGGTCCTCCGTGCAAAAACAGCACCGGAATGCCCTCTGGTTCGCCCGACTCCTCAATATATAAGGTGTGAATGGCATCGACCCTTAACTGGTGAGTAGCATAAGGCTTGATTTCAGGATATGTTCCGACCATACAGTGCAGAGTTTACCTAGGTAATATCATCTGGTCACCCAAGACCTTGTAGGAATTATCCTACAAATAATCGAGAGATGGAGTACATGAACAGTCCGGGTTTTATGGCAACCTATGTTTGTCGCCATCAAAGGATTAACAACAATAATATCAGGGAAGAGTCTTACGGACAGGACAAAATTGCCAACCAAGCTCGGCGACATAACCCCGAACGCATGGAATGCTTCGGGGTTAACCTTTTGAGGTGATAGGCCCGAACGCATGGAATGCTTCGGGGTTAACCTTTTGAGGTGATAGGCCCGAACGCATGGAATGCTTCGGGGTTAACCTTTTTTATGTTTTTTCCCGTGATGCCTTCTTGCGCTCGTGCTCCTTTAGGTGGCGTTTACGAATGCGAATATCGGTCGGTGTTATCTCCACTAATTCATCCTCTTCAATAAACTCCAAGGCCTGCTCCAAAGAGAATCTAACCGGCGGTGTCAGAAGGATATTCTCATCACTTCCTGCCGCTCTGATATTGGTCAGTTGCTTCGCCTTAAGAGGATTCACCGTAAGATCGTTAGCTCGTGAGTGTATCCCTACGATCTGCCCCTCATATACCTGATCTCCAGGACTGGTAAACAATCTTCCTCGCTCCTGCAGATTAAATAAGGCGTAACCCAAGGCCTTACCAGTGGAGTTAGAGATCAGCACACCATTCTTGCGCGGGGCGATCCCGCCTTTCTGGGTCGGTCCATAGTGATCAAACACATGATAGATAAGGCCTGTCCCAGAGGTCAGAGTCATAAACTCAGTCTGAAATCCGATCAGACCACGCGAAGGGATCACATAATCCAGGCGCACCCGACCCTTGCCGTCAGGCGACATATCTTTAAGTTCGCCCTTACGTCCGCCCAGGGCTTCCATTATCCCTCCCTGATGGGTCTCCTCCACATCCACTGTGAGTTGCTCATAGGGCTCACACACCTCACCATCCACCTCACGAAAGATCACCTCAGGCCTGGATACTGCAAGCTCATACCCTTCACGCCGCATGTTCTCAAGCAAAATAGAAAGATGTAGTTCACCCCGTCCGGATACGCGGAACTTCTCGGGATCGGTTCCCTCTTCCACTCGCAGGGCCACGTTGTGGATCAACTCCCGCTCCAATCGATCTTTGAGCTGGCGCGAGGTCAGATACTTGCCGGACTTGCCTGCAAAGGGTGAGGTGTTAACCTGAAAGGTCATACTCACAGTAGGCTCATCTACTGTGAGTCGCGGCATATTCTCTACATGTTCCGGATCACACAGGGTATCTGAGACATTAGGTGCAGCTATGCCGGATAGGGCTACGATATCCCCGGCACTGGCGGACTCCACCTCCACCCTATCCAAGCCAAGAAATCCCAGCACCTGTCCGATCTTCTCTCTGCGTTCATCTCCGTTGGGTTTAATCAGGGTAACCTGCATGTTCTTGCGTACAGATCCGCGGGTGATCCTGCCAATGGCGATGGCGCCCACATAGCTGTTGTAGGCCAGAGTAGACACCTGCATCTGAAATGGTCCGTCTGCATCTACATCCGGAGCAGGACAGTTCTCAACAATGGCCTCGAACAATGGGGTCATATCGCCTGACCTGATATCGGCTTCCATCCCGGCAAATCCGTTGATGGCGGATGCGTAGATCACTGGAAAGTCCAGCTGTTCATCACTAGCCCCCAGTTGATCAAACAGCTCAAAGGTCTGATCCACCACCCAGTCTGGCCTGGCACCTTCACGATCGATCTTGTTTACCACCACTATAGGGCGCAATCCATGCTTAAACGCCTTCTGGGTGACAAATCGCGTCTGGGGCATAGGGCCTTCAACTGCATCAACCAGCAGCAGCACCGAATCAACCATAGAGAGAACTCGTTCCACCTCTCCACCGAAATCAGCATGTCCCGGGGTATCGACGATATTGATGTGGTAGTCGTTCCAGTGGATGGCGGTGTTCTTAGATAGAATCGTGATGCCACGCTCTTTCTCCAAATCATTGGAGTCCATCACCCGCTCAACCTCACCAAAACGTTCCCCTAGGGTGCCTGACTGTTGAAGCAACTGATCCACCAGGGTGGTCTTGCCATGATCCACGTGGGCGATGATGGCGATATTGCGAAGTTTAGTAATCACAGACTTTAGTATCCTGGCGAAAAAGCGGGGGATTATAGCGGAATATGCTGACCACCGATATATCTGCTATCACCCTGTTGCATAAAGGATTATTAGCTTATCCACAAATCCTGTGGATAACTCTGTGCAAAAAACCGGGGGCACAGCGCCCTAAGCTGCATTAGCTATGAGTTGTAGTTAAATTGTAAAAAAATTGCACAATTCATTTATTCCCTTATTATTCATATAGTTGCATAGTTATAAAACAATCTCGAACCATTCTGGTGCAAGAAGCCGATGGTTACAGGATAATTAAAGTGGATATGTGCATAACTGGGGGAAAATTTGATATCTGTCTGATATTTATCGGCTTCCAACCCAGAAAAAAGCTCGAAATGATACATCTGTAAAAAACGTCTTGGACATAGTCAGGAGGTTTTGAAAGAATACGCTACATCCCTGGAGCCATTAATAATTAGAATCACAATGAAAAGAGTAATCCCACTACTGCTGCTATGCGCAATAGGCACTCTTCAGGCTGAAACACGCTATATTTCTGATCAGACCCACATCATTATGCGAGCTGGAGACGGTCCGGATGAACAGATTCTGCGCATGATTCCAGCCGGAGAGAAGGTGGATCTGTTGTCCAGTAATGGTGAGACCGGATACTCCAAGATCCGGGACAGCAAAGATCATGTTGGCTTTGTCCTGACCACTCAACTCATGAAAGGACCTAGCGCCAGGAACCGACTGACCCAGGTAGAGAAGCGTTACCAAGCCTTGAAGAAAAAGATGGCGCAGACCGACAAGCCATACAAAGAACTACAAAAAAAATATAAAGAACTGGTTGAGGAGAATGAAAAGCTCAAGGCATCTAAGGGAGGCCTTGATTCCGAACTCCAGGAGATGAAAAAGGCCTCAGAAGAGGGCGCCCGCATCTCGGAAGAGCGCAAGGAGCTAAGAAAAAAACTGGCCACGCAGACCTGGGAGATGGAAAACCTCAAACAGGAGTACCAGGAGTATAAAAATGAACGCTCTCAATACTGGTTCCTGATAGGAGGAGGAGTCGCACTTCTGGGTGTGATCATCGGCATGATCATACCGCGACTCCAAGGCCCCACCAAGAAACAAACCTGGTGATCTTCAACCACGCTTGAGTTGAGAAAGATCCCTCACCGCGCCACGAGCAGCGCTGGTAGTAAAAGCTGCATAGGCCTGAAGAGCCTGGGACACATGTCGCTCCCGCTCCTGCGGTTGCCAAGCTGCATCGCCCTTCGAATCCATCTCCTGGCGGCGCTGCACCAACTCTTCTTCACTGACTGAGATGTTTATGCTCCTGTTTGGGATATCTATCTCTATCATATCCCCCTCCTGCACCAGGCCGATGTTGCCTCCCTCTGCCGCCTCGGGTGAACAGTGTCCAATGGAAAGACCTGAGGTACCGCCAGAGAATCGTCCATCCGTGATCAAGGCGCAGCTCTTACCCAACCCCTTAGACTTTAGGTAACTTGTGGGATAAAGCATCTCCTGCATACCGGGGCCACCCTTGGGCCCCTCGTAACGTATGAGCACGATATCACCCGGATGAATTGCGTCGCCCAGGATACCTTGCACCGCCGCGTCCTGACTCTCAAATATACGAGCCGGACCGCTGAACTTGAGGATAGAGTCGTCCACCCCAGCGGTCTTTACAATGCATCCATCCTCCGCCAGATTGCCGTATAACACCGCCAGACCACCGTCTTGACTATACGCGTGCTCCTTATCTCTTATACAACCTGCGACCCGATCAAGATCCAGCTCCGGCCACCTCTTGTCCTGGCTGAAAGCCTCAATGGAAGGAACCCCTCCCGGCGCCGCCAGATAACGCTCGCGTGCCTCAGTATCATCGCTTTGTGCTATATCCCACTTTGCTATTGCCTCACCCATGGTTGGGCTATGCACGGTAACAACCTCTCTATGCAGCAGACCCGCCCGGTCCAGCTCGCCCAGGATACCAATCACTCCACCCGCACGATGCACGTCCTCCAGATGAAACAGTTGGGTGGATGGTGCCACCTTACACAGATTCGGTACCCGGCGAGAGAGACGGTCGATATCCTCCATAGTGAACTCCACCTCTGCCTCCTGGGCCGCTGCCAGCAGATGCAGTACTGTGTTGGTGGAACCTCCCATGGCAATATCCAGACTCATGGCGTTCTCAAAGGCCTCGAATGTAGCGATGCCGCGCGGCAACGCCGTGGCATCATCCTGTTCATACCAACGCTTGGCCAGCTCCACAATGCGCCGGCCAGCCTCTAAAAACAGATCCTTGCGTGCCGCATGAGTCGCCACTAGCGAACCGTTACCGGGCAGACTCAACCCCAAGGCCTCAGTCAGGCAGTTCATTGAGTTGGCGGTAAACATGCCGGAACAGGAGCCGCAGGTGGGACATGCCGAGCGCTCTACCACAGCCACATCTTCGTCACTCTCATCAGGATTGGCTGCACTGATCATGGCATCGACCAGGTCGAGTTTTATTTCGCCCTTGGATTCCAACCGCGCCTTACCAGCCTCCATAGGACCGCCTGAAACGAATATCGTAGGTATATTCAACCGTAGCGATGCCATCATCATCCCTGGTGTAATCTTGTCACAGTTGGAGATACACACCATGGCGTCAGCACAGTGTGCGTTAACCATATACTCCACTGAATCAGCGATTATGTCGCGGGAAGGAAGAGAGTAGAGCATGCCATCATGCCCCATAGCGATACCGTCATCTATGGCGATGGTATTGAACTCCTTGGCCACACCACCTGCGGCCTCGATCTCGCGCGCCACCATCTGTCCCAGATCTTTAAGATGCACATGCCCGGGCACAAACTGGGTGAAGGAGTTGACCACCGCAATAATCGGCTTATCAAAATCTCCTTCCTGCATGCCGGTGGCGCGCCACAGCGCGCGCGCTCCGGCCATGTTACGCCCATGGGTGGTGGTACGAGAACGATATTGAGGCATTTTTATCTCCAAACAAATCGAATCAGTCGGGCAGTGCCGCCCCGGTGTTGGTGCAATAGTATAGGACAGACTATCTGAGTTTAGTGCTTACATCCAAGCCATGCATGGGTAGTGGTATATCATCCGGGGAGTCATAGCTGACCCCAAGATCCTTCAGTATCCCATCTCGAATAGTGTATATGACCCCATGCACCGAAAGGGTCTGCCCACTATTCCACGCATCCTGCACCACGGTGGTATGGCACAGGTTTATGACCTGCTGTATTACATTGATCTCGCAGAGTATATCTGACTTCTCCTCCTCATCTACACACGCCTTAAACTTGTCCTCATAGCGATGATAGATATCTTTAATATGCTGCAGCCAATTATCCACCAGACCATAGCGCTCATTCTTAACTACGGCTGCAACGCCACCACAGCCGTAGTGACCGCACACAATTATGTGCTTCACCTTCAGTACTTCAATGGCGTACTGCACCACCGATAGGCAGTTGAGATCGGTGTGAATAACCAGATTACCCACATTTCTGTGCACGAATAGCTCACCGGGCAACATACCCACGATCTCATTGGCGGGGACTCTGCTATCAGAGCAGCCAATCCAGAGGTAGTCTGGCGACTGTTGATCGGAAAGCTCGTTGAAAAAGCGTGGCTCTTTCTGCTTGATCCCGTTGGCCCACTCCTGGTTGTTTTTAAACAGCCTTTCTAAACCTGACATATGCTCTCAACCCTTAACACTGTGATGCTAAAGCATAACACCTTGCAACATGCGGGTGGAGGGGCTAAGTTGATCAGAATTATGAAAACTCCCGAATGCATAGAGATGCTAGAACAGCTGATTGCCTGTCCATCGGTAAGCAGCATCAATCCTGAATGGGACCAATCCAATCAGGCAGTGATACAACTCCTGGCCGATTGGTTAGAGTCACTCGGCTTTGCGATAGAGATCGTGCGACTAAGTGACAGCCCGGATAAATTCAACCTGATCGCCACCGCAGGACGTGGCGATGACGGCCTGGTGTTTTCCGGCCACACCGACACCGTCCCATTCGATGAGGGACGCTGGAGCCAGAACCCGTGCAAACTGACCCAACGTGACGGTCGCCTCTATGGGCTCGGGGTATCCGACATGAAGGGTTTTTTCGCCCTGGCGATCGAAGCTGTGCGCGATCTGGATCTAAACAGACTGACCCGTCCTCTAACCATCCTGGCTACCGCTGATGAAGAGAGCACCATGAGCGGTGCCAAGGCCCTGGTACGCGATCAACGTATACTGGGCAGGCATGTTCTTATCGGTGAGCCCACCGGACTCAAACCGATACGCATGCATAAGGGCATTTCCATGGAGACCATCCGTATTCTGGGAAGATCTGGACACTCCAGTGATCCCAATCTGGGTGTAAACGCCCTGGACGGGATGTACCAGGTCATGGGTGAAATCATCAAGTGGAGAGATGAACTGCAACAGAAAAACCGCAATCCCATGTTCGAGGTCGAGGTGCCAACACTGAATCTAGGTCGCATCAATGGTGGAGATAGCCCCAACCGCATCTGTGCCAAATGTGAACTGCAGATCGACCTGCGACCACTGCCTGGAATGGACCTGGATGAGCTGCGCGCAGAACTCTCCGCTCGTCTGCACACCCTGTTACAGGACAGCGAACTCACGCTAGAGATGGAATCCAGCTTTGACGGCATCCCCGCCATGGAGACACCTGAGGAGGCTGCCATCGTACAAGCGGCCGAAGAGCTGACAGGAGAAAGATCCATCTCTGTTTCTTTCGGTACCGAAGGGCCATATTTTACTGAGCTGGGAATGGAGACGATAATCCTGGGTCCAGGGGATATAGATCAGGCCCATCAGCCGGACGAATATCTGAGTGAAGACAGGATTGAGCCTATGATAAAGATCCTGCAGGGGATGATTCAGAAGTTCTGTCTTTCCTAAAAAACATGGATTTCTCAACGGTTTGCGGCTTTAATAGCACTGACTAGCCTTTAGGAAAGAACAGTGGCAAGCAAAAAGAACAAACAGACTGAACAGTTCGTGGATTGGTTTCGCGGCTCATCGCCCTACATCCATGCCCACCGGGGACGCACCTTTGTTATTGTCTTTGGCGGCGAGGCGGTGGCAGATGCCAGTTTCCCAAATCTGATCCACGATATCGCACTGCTGCACGGCTTGGGAATCAAGCTGGTGCTGGTGCATGGCGCTCGTCCTCAGATCGAGGAACGGCTGCGGCTGCGCAAGGCCAAGATGCAGTATATCGATGGCCTCAGGGTCACGGACGATGCAGCCCTGGCTTGTGTAAAAGAGGCGGCTGGAATGGTGCGGGTAGAGATCGAGGCCCTACTATCTATGGGGCTCGCCAACTCGCCTATGGCTGGCGCACGCATACGGGTCAGTTCCGGCAACTATGTGGCTGCAAGGCCTCTGGGTGTACACAACGGGATTGATTTCGGTCATACCGGCAAGGTGCGGAGGGTAGACGCCAGCGCCATCCACGGTGTGCTCGAGGCTGGATCCATAGCACTGATCCCACCCCTGGGCTACTCCCCAACGGGAGAGGTGTTCAACATCAGCGCCGCAGATGTGGGCAGTTCCATAGCGGTCGCTCTAGGGGCTGACAAGCTAATCTACCTGCTAGAAGGCAAAGGGATCACCGACTCCCGCGGCAAGCTGCTTACCCATCTGTTACCGAGTGATCTGGAGCAGATCATACAGCGGCGCAGCAAGATGCCGGAGGAGCTAACACAGGTCCTACACAACACCATCAATGCATGTCGTATTGGAGTAGATCGGGTCCACCTGCTGAACCGTTCGATAGACGGCGTCCTGCTCCAGGAACTGTTCACAAGAGACGGCGCCGGAACCCTGGTCTCGGCCGAACCTTATGAGCAGACCCGGACTGCCGAAATAGACGACGTTGGTGGAATCCTGGAACTGCTGGCCCCAATGGAAGAATCTGGTGTATTGGTGCGTAGATCCAGGGAACTACTGGAGACCGAGATCGACCGTTTCACGGTTATGGAACGGGACGGCATGATCATTGGCTGCGCCGCTCTCTACTGCTATGACAAAGAACGCATGGCGGAGCTGGCCTGTGTCGCCGTGCATGATGATTACCGCAACGGCGGACGGGGCGACGGACTGCTGCAATCGATGGAGCAACAAGCAAAGGTCAGAGGCATGGAACAGTTATTCGTTCTAACCACTCAGACCGCCCACTGGTTCCGGGAGCGGGGCTTTCAATCCATGCCGGTGAAATCTCTGCCGATAAAACGGCGCGAGCTTTACAACTACCAGCGTAACTCTAAAGTTTTTGTCAAAAAAATAAGCTAATAATAATGGCACATGGATCCAAGAAAGCGGTGGTTACGGCCATCCTGGCCAACAGTATTGTAACTGTCATCAAATTCCTGGCAGCGCTGGTGAGTGGCTCGGCCGCCATGATGAACGAAGCGGTGCACTCCCTGATGGATACCCTGAACCAGGCATTCCTGTTTCTGGGACTACGAGAGTCAGAACGGCCGGCGGACAACAGATTCGCCTTCGGTCATGGACAGAAGAAATACCTCTGGAACCTGTGGAGCGCCATCGGCCTGTTTTCCATCGGAGCCGGGCTTGGACTCTCCCACGCCTGGCACTCCTGGCAAGATCTTGGTCATGCTGAGGCGGCATTGGCAGTGAGTTTCCTGGGTCTATCCATTGACCCTCTGTGGATAAACATCCTGGTGCTGATAACCGCCTTTCTGTTAGAGGGCTACTCCTTCCTGGTCGCCTTCACACAGTACCTGAGAGAGATGCGCGAGGACGGATACAGTAATCCCTTCAGCTATCTGATCAAATCAGACGACCCCACCCTGGTAGCCGTGGTACTGGAAGATTCAGTGGCCATGCTGGGCCTGCTATTTGCTGCGCTGGGTATCGGCCTGAGCGCCCTAACCGGTGATGGAATATGGGACATACTGTTTTCCGCACTGATCGCCATAATGTTGGGAATGATCGCTTTCTATCTCGGCTGGACCAATATGCGCTTCCTGGCAGACATGCGCGATAACAAGGCGGAAGCGGCATTGACGCAGGTGGTACAAGATCACCCCGAGGTAGAACGTATCCATGACCTGCGCTCCATCATAGTGGATGAAAATCACACGGTACTGGTAGCTGAGATAGAGCTGCGGGAAGAGGCTATAGTCCCAGGACTACAGGAGCTGATCAACGAAGAGCAGAACCGCATCCTGAAACAGATTCACTCAGGGCGACGAGATACGGAGCGGGTAAATTGTTACACAAAATCCCGAGCTGCTGTTCAGGTCACCCTGGCTCGAGCAGAACAGATAATCGATGAACTGGAGGCTGCAGTAAAGATTTTGGCTCCTCAGGTTAGCCACATCACATTAGAGGTAGAGGGGATCTCGTCCATAAATCCTGAGGGAATTGGTGCGTGAAGATCTATACTATAAAACCATGAGTGACAAAGTCGCATCCGCTATCAAGTTTTTTTCCATTTTTCTTTTGCTGTTCGCAGTAGGCCTCTATTTCCTCCCGGCTATTGAGTACAGCATCATCGGTCTAACCTCTAGCCCTCGTTCAATCACAGCCCGGGGAGAGTTGGCGTTAGATGAAAAAAACACTATTGAGATCTTTGAACAGGCCAGTCCAGCAGTGGTCTATATATCCACTTCCAAACGGGTCATCAATCCTTGGACCAGAAATGTATTCAATGTGCCGCAGGGCACGGGGTCCGGATTTGTCTGGGATGAACTGGGACACGTAATCACCAACAACCACGTCATATCCCAGGCCAGTGAAGCCCAGATCAGACTCAATGACGGCCGCACTTATATGGCCTCTCTGGTTGGTAGCAGTCCGGATCACGATCTGGCAGTACTGCGTATTCGCGTTCCGATAAATAGCCCGCCAGCCGTGCCTATAGGTACCAGCGCAGATCTGAAAGTAGGACAAAAGGTATTTGCCATCGGCAACCCATTCGGGTTGGACTACACCCTAACAACAGGAGTGGTCTCCGCCCTGGACCGCAGCCTGTCCGCCAACGGCAACAGTTCAATTGACCATCTGATACAGACCGATGCCGCCATCAACCCTGGCAACTCCGGTGGCCCTCTGCTGGACAGCGCAGGACGTCTCATCGGCATCAATACAGCCATATACAGTCCATCTGGCGCCTACGCCGGAATCGGTTTTGCCGTTCCAGTGGATACGGTAAATAAGGTCGTGCCAGTACTGATCGCCAAGGGTCGTTATGAACGACCGCAGCTTGGCATAGAAAGCAACGAAGATATAAATCGGGCCCTTATGAAGCAACTAGGGGTAGAGGGTGTGCTCATCCTCAGGGTTACCCCTGGATCGGTTGCCGCAGCCGCTGGGCTCAAAGGCACACAGATGCAGACAGGAGGCGGAGTCATTCCTGGTGATGTAATAACCAAACTGGGTGGAACCAAGATAACCAGTGTGCGCGAGCTGCTATCGCGCCTGGATGATTTCAGCATGGGTGAAAAAACGACTATCACCATCTGGCGTAATGGAAAGACGCAAACCCTAGACATACAGCTTTAGTCGCTATGCCCTAGTCCCCTCTCCCCTTGGGTAGGGAGGGATAATCGGACAATTTTTTCGCGTCCTGACAATCCTCATTGTCAGGCCATCTTACCCAGGTATATAAACTGTTACAGGCATTTTTGAAAGATTGGAAGGTCATGCGACACATGAAAAATAAACCATTTATTCGCACCCTTATTGCCGTCAGTTTACTTTTACTGGCCGCGGGCGAAGTTTACGCGGAAGAGGTTCGCATAGCAGTCGCCAGCAACTTTGCAGATGCTATCAAGGCCATCGGGAAAAGCTTCGAGACCGACACGGGATACAAGGTTAGCTTGATCTTCGGCTCCACCGGCAAGCACTATGCCCAGATCAAAAACGGCGCTCCTTTCCACGCCTTCTTCGCTGCTGACATTAAACGCCCTCAGCTATTAGAAAAGGAAGGGGTGATCATACCCGGCAGTCGTTTTACTTATGCTATAGGCAAGGTCGTACTCTGGAGTCCAACACCAGACTTTGTTGATAACGAAGGAAAGGTTTTAGAACAGGGCGAATTTCACCATATCGCCATAGCCAACCCCAAACTCGCCCCCTACGGCAAGGCGGCCCAGGAGATAATGCAGGCACGTGGGGTATGGGACAAAATAGGCGATCGCATTGTGCGCGGTGAGAATATTGGACAGACCTTCCAGTTCGTCAAGAGTGGCAACGCCGAGCTTGGCTTCGTAGCCTACTCTCAGGTCAAACATCCGGACAAGACGGTTACCGGTTCGATATGGGAAGCCCCGCAGCAGCTCTACTCCCCCATCGAACAGCAGGCAGTGCTGTTGCAGGATAATGCCGCGGCCAAGGCGTTTATGGAGTATACCCGCAGTCAACAGGCCCTTGATATCATCCATGCCTACGGCTACGCTACCCCTTGATGCTAAGCCCTATTGACCTGACCGCACTTTTCATAACACTCAAACTAGCACTCATAACCACTTTGATCCTGCTGGTAGTGGGGACACCTATTGCCTGGTGGCTGGCTCGCAGTAACTGGCGTTACAAATTTCTGCTGGAAGCGATCGTGGCCCTGCCCCTGGTGTTGCCACCCACGGTATTGGGCTTTTACCTGCTGGTTACGCTGGGTCCCCATGGTCCTATCGGCGGTCTTATGCAATTGTTGGGCGGGCAATCCCTAGCCTTCACCTTTGCCGGCCTGGTCATAGGTTCTGTGCTCTACTCCATGCCCTTCGTGGTGCAACCGCTGCAAAACGCCTTCACCGCCATGGGCCGTCGCCCTATGGAGGTAGCTGCTACCCTGCGCGCCTCGCCAATGGATAGCTTTTTCTCCGTAGCAGTGCCCCTGGCGCGTCCCGGCTTCCTCACAGCAGCAGTACTTGGCTTTGCTCACACAGTGGGGGAGTTCGGCGTAGTACTGATGATCGGCGGCAACATACCAGGTCAGACCCAGGTACTATCCATCGCCATCTATGATCATGTAGACGCCCTGGAATATGGTCAGGCCCATCTGCTTTCAGGCGGACTGTTGCTGCTCTCATTTATAATGTTGATCGGCGTGTACGCCATCAACCGCCGATTCACGGTGAAACGGCTATGAGCATCCAAGCCAGATTCTCTATCAAGCGAACTGACTTCGCGCTGGATGTGGACCTGAATGTACCGGCACGCGGAGTCACCGCCCTGTTCGGCGCCTCCGGCTGCGGCAAGACCACCCTGCTTAGAGCCATAGCTGGCCTGGAACGTTGTGGCACATGTTATGTAAAAATTGGTGACATGCTGTGGCAGGACGAGAACCATTTTGTTCCGCCCCACAAACGACCGCTGGGTTATGTGTTCCAGGAACCAAGCCTGTTTCATCATCTCAGCGTACAAGGCAATCTGGAGTATGGAGTAAAGCGGGTACCGCGGGCTGAGTGCAAGGTCTCCATGGATCAGGCCATTGAACTATTGGGCATAGCTTCCCTACTGCATCGCAAAACCTATAAACTCTCAGGAGGTGAGAGGCAGAGGGTGGCGATAGCACGCGCCTTGGCCGTCAGCCCCAGGATACTGTTGATGGATGAACCGCTGTCGGCGCTGGATGTAGCGCGCAAGCAGGAGATCATGCCCTATCTGGAATCACTGCATGATGAACTGGATATCCCCGTGCTCTATGTAAGCCATGTACCGGATGAAGTGGCCAGGCTGGCAGACCACCTGGTGCTGATGGAAGATGGAAAGATCAAAGCATCGGGGCCGATCGGCGAAATGCTAACCAGATCTGATCTCTCACTGGCACACGACCGAGAGGCGGAAGCACTTGTTGAGGCTGAGATCGCAGCCCATGATGATGAGTTCGACCTGACCTACGTGGATTTCCCAGGCGGCAGGTTCACCGTACCAAAAAAGGATCTACCGGTCGGCCATATGGTGCGTCTGCGCGTTCTGGCGCGCGACGTGAGCGTGACACTGGAACACCAGTCCAACACCAGCATTCAAAACATCTTCCCAGCAACAGTAGAAGAGATAATGCCGGATGGAACAGCGCGGGTTACCGTACGCCTGTTATGCGGTGACACCCCCATGCTGGCGCGGATGACCCGCAAGTCAGTCACCACCCTTGATCTGCATCCAGGGAAAAAGGTTTTTGCCCAAGCTAAAACTGTGGCTTTGTTGTCTTAAGTTCTGACTGACCTACACTGCCACTCCCGGCAGCATTACCCGCACCCTCAATCCACCCAATTCATCTGAACGACTAAATCTGATACTACCGCCGTAGAGTTTCACTATATCGCCGACAATGGCCAGCCCAAGTCCATGCCCTTCCACATTCTCATCCAAACGAGTACCACGCTGGGTCAGTTTATCGATATCCTCATTTCTCAATCCAGAACCGTCATCCTCAACCACGAGAACCAAATCCTCTCCCTGAGACACACCACAAATCACCTTTGACAACGCCCATTTGCATGCGTTATCAAGCAGATTACCAAACAGTTCTAACATATCCTCACGATCTCCGAATGGCCGAACGGATTCGGTAACGCGAGATTCTATAGATATATCCTTATCCTTATGCACCTGCTGCAGAACTCCAATCAGGTCCGGCATCTCTACCACAGGATCAAACCTGGTGCCGGACGGCTCCTTGCCAGCCAATCGGGCGCGCTTCAGTTCGCGATCCATTAACATGCGTATCCGCTTTGTCTGTGTTATAGCCTGTTGCGCATCAATCCCATTACCGGAATCACGCGCATCGAAATACTGAGTAAGGATATTCAGCGGACCCTTAAGCGCATGGGCGAGATTGCCCAGTCCATTACGGGAACGCTCCAGACGTTGCGAAAGTAGTAGCAACAGATGATTAAACTCCTGCACCAGTGGTAACACCTCTGCCGGCACATCCTCCGAAAGCTTCACAACCTGGCCCTGCTCCAACTTTTGAATATCTTCTCGCACCTTTACCAGATACTTGAACGAGTGGCGCACCACCACACTCTGAACCAACAACAGAACGATAAGACCGCTCAAAGCCAGAAATGCAAACCAATTTACAAAAGAATCCAGCTCTTCATAAGCTACCGTCATATCTTCGGCTACCCCCAGGGTAAATGCGCGCCCATGCTTTTCATACCCGTTAAGCAAAAGTAGTACCGTTTGATCTGAAGGGCCGTTCACCATCAAACGCCTAGAATCGCCTGTCTTTAGCTTTGGTATATCCAGAGTTTGATCCCAAAGAGAACGAGAATAAATGGTGCTGCCATCATCAATACTGATGACATAGTAATGGCCTGAAAGCGGCTGCATATAGACCTGACTGGTCCAACGCAACTGCACATCTTGCTTTCCAGGTCCTATGACCATGGCCGCAAGTAATCCTTCAGCATCATGCTCTAACCTGGATGCGACCAGGCCTTCAGCCATGTTGCGCAGATTGTTGCTGCCTACAAGCCACATCAGCCCCATCAAAACCACAAGCGTCAGAGCAAGTCCTAATTGCAGCTTACTTTCAAGAGACTTCATCTCTCTTTCGCCATAAACACATAGCCCTGACCGCGGCGCGTCTGGATTATATCTTTTCCCAGTTTTTCACGTAGCTTACGCACATAGACCTCAATTACATTACTATCGCGATCAAAATTCTGCTCATAGATGTGTTCGGTCAACCGCGTCTTGGACAAAACCTTTTTTGGGTGCAGCATAAAATAACGCAACAACCTGAACTCTGTTCCGGTAAGCTCTATCTGCTCGCCGTCAGAAGTAATTATCTGTTGAGTGTCTTCATCCAGGGTCAGGCCGTCACTTGATACGTTAAAACCAGGCTTATTATGACTACGTTTAACCAATGACAGAATACGGGCATTCAGCTCTTCTACATGAAACGGCTTGCCCAGATAATCGTCTGCGCCCGCCTTTAATCCATCAACACGTTCATGCCAGGTATCTCGTGCGGTCAAAACTATCACAGGGACATTATTTCCTTTATGCCGCCAATTCTGCAGTACATCCAATCCAGGACGTTGCGGAAGCCCAAGATCTAGCACCACAATATCGTAGGGTTCCTGTTCACCCATAAATTCTCCGTCGACACCATTATCCGTCCAGTCAACGGCATACCCCTGTCGGGCAAGTTGCTGCTTTAATGAGTTGGCCAGCACCTTGTCATCTTCGATCAACAGCAGACGCAATTATCAATTCTCCGCTTCAGTTGCAATGATTTCACCTGTAGCAGCATCAACCTTGGATTCCCACACCTTGCCATCTGGCCCAAGAAACTCAATCTCATAAACTGGACGTTCATCTTTAACTTCCAGCTCAACCTCAAGTACGCGCGCTGCCCGCTCCTTTCCAATAATATTCAATATCTCCTGCAAAGGCAGGATATCACCTCGCTGCATAAGACGACGCGATTCCTCCTGGTCATCATCTCCGATCACGTAACCAGACATCAAGACACCAGCAAACACGGCCATAACCAAAATGCGCTTAATCAAGATAGCATCTCCCATTCCCTAAATACGACTATATCAGTGCTGCTCGCGCTTAAAGCCATTAAACATCGATCGCACCAAATTCTCTCTATGTTGTAGACTCGCCAGCAGCACTCCACCCAAATGCAGAAACACCAACAGCAACGTGAAGTTGGCGAAGAACTCATGCACCTCTTCTGCCACCTTCTTGATGACATGCGGCATCGAAGCCATTAAGTCGGCCAAAGGTCCCGATGCCTCTTCCGCCCCATAGGCGGCCAACCCAGTTATTACAGCCATTGCAAGTGAAATAAGTAACGCAAATACCATAGCACCACCCGCAGGGTTATGGCCCAGATAATGTTCCGCCCTGAAACCAACAACGTTTTTTATATAGGAGAGTACTGTAGCTCGCGGATAGATAAAATCTTTAAACCTGGAGTGTTTGGTCCCGATAAACCCCCATATGAGACGAAACACGATTAGTCCTCCGATGAGATATCCGGCCAGCACGTGGAGCGACATGAAGTGATCTTCAGTGATAAAGGCAACTAAAAATGAGGAGACAAGAGACCAGTGAAATATTCTTACCGGCATGTCCCATACCCTGACCTGTCTATCTGTATTCATGACTTTCCTCCACTAACTTACCGAAAAGTCTAGCTACAGCAGATTAAATAAAGCTGAAAATATAGATGCAGTCGTCAAGCCACCAACAGATTAAAACCCCATCCGACCAGCGTAAAGGCCACGGCCAGCACCGCCGCAAACAGCCCCAGCGCCTGCCACTTGATTACCTTACGCAGGATCAACATCTCCGGCAAAGAAAGTGCAGCCACGCTCATCATCAGGGCCAGGGTGGTGCCTATGGCAACGCCTTTAGTCAGCATAGCCTCGGCCACTGGAATGATACCGGTGGCATTTGAATATAACGGTATACCAAGAACCACCGCCGTAGGCACATCAAACCAGTTGCCACTAGCCAGATGCTTCGACACCCACGCCTCTGGAACAAAACCGTGAAACAACGCACCTACACCTACACCAATAAGCACCCACTTCCAGATCCGACCGACGATCTCTTTCACCTCTGCTATTGCATAACTGTGGCGACTCCGCATCGAGCTATCAGGTGTAGGGAGTTCAGCCTGACCCACCTGGATATTCCATACATACTCCTCCACCCATCTCTCCGGTCGAAACCACTGCATGACGATACCGCCGAACCATGCGACCAGCAATCCCGCAGCCACGTAGAGTGCTGCTAACTTCCATCCCAGGATACCCACCAGAATCACGGCGGCCACCTCGTTGATCATGGGTGATGCGATCAGGAAAGAGAAGGTGACGCCAAGTGGTATACCAGCCTCGACAAAGCCGATAAACAACGGCACGGAAGAGCAAGAACAGAATGGGGTAACGGCTCCCAGGGTAACTGCCATGCCGCGCGCCTGCCAGTCGGGACGATTACGCACGTACTCCCGCACCCGCTCAGGCGAGAGAAAGGCCCGGAGCAGACCCATAACATAGATGATCACAACCAACATAAAGAAGATCTTGGTTACATCCATGACAAAGAAATGCAAAGCAGCTCCCACATGGCTTGATGCATCCAGGCCAAGCAGGCGATATATCAGCACATCGGACAGCAGTTCAAACACTATTCACTTACCCACTCGCGCACCAGATCAGGACCGGGCAGGCCGCCAGCATGCACCAGCTTGCCATCAATTATTACTCCGGGCGTAGACATCACCCCGTAACTCATAATCTCGGCCATGTCAGTAACCTTTTCCAATTCAATCTCAACTCCGGCCTGCTGAGCGGCAAGCGTAATCAGATTGGCCGTGGTCTCACAATTCTTGCAACCGGAGCCGAGCACCTTAATGTTTTTCATCTGCTTCCTCTCTCGTCTAAAACTATGGTTGATTAATAAACCATTCCCGGACGGGAAGGCATATCGGTTAGAGCAATGGCGTCATCCTTAAATGGACCTATATCTTTTACACCCTCGCTGGTATCTAGGATCACTTTAAGCACCCAATTGGGAACATCTCTATTGATGCGATAGTAGATCCAAAGACCCTGCTTACGATCACTGACCAACCCTATCTTTCTCAATGCAGCAAGATGATGTGAAACCTTGGGCTGCGCAAGACCCAAGGCATTGGTCAACTCACACACACACAGCTCCTTGCGTGCAATAAGCAGCAGGAGGCAACGTAAGCGGGTATCGTCAGAGAGGGCCTTGAAAAGTTGTGACGGATCCATAAACGCGCCTTTATATCTACGAAAGTAGATATACTACTATATCTACACTGATAGATATATAAAAAAGACGCAGAGAAAAGGCCTTCTACAGATGTAGAAGGCCTTGGGATTTACCGACAGTACATCCTACTTATTAAATTGTGATACCAGATCTTGCAGCTCTTTCGCCATCTTCGCCAGCTCAGAACCAGCCGCAGCCACCTCACGCGATGCCCGAGTCGAGTGCTCAGAGAGATCATTGATCGATACTACATTCTGATTCATCTCCTCTGCTACCGCATTCTGCTGTTCTGCTGCAGTGGCGATCTGAATATTCATCTGATGTATAGTGGCAACCGCATCGGCGATGGAGTCCAGAGCCTGTTCCGTCTCATCAGCCTGACTGACGGCCGTGCCGGCCTGATCTCGCCCTCTCCCCATGACCTCGACCGCACCACCTATACCAGATTGCAGATGTTCTATCATGTCACGGATTTCGGTTGTAGATTCCTGGGTACGCTGGGCCAGACTGCGCACCTCATCTGCCACCACGGCAAATCCTCGTCCCTGCTCACCTGCCCTGGCCGCTTCGATAGCCGCATTTAGTGCTAACAGATTGGTCTGCTCGGCAATACCGCTGATCACATCCATGATGCTACTGATCTTTTCACTGTCCCCTTTTAATCTATCAACCACCTCTGCCGTCCGCTCCACCTCCTTCGCTAGATTGTGGATGGTATTGCGAGTGTTGACCACCAGCACCTTGCCGGCCTGGGTCTTCTCATCCGATACCTGTGCGGCGTTGGCTGCATCACCGGTATTCTTAGCCACCTCCTGAACCGTAGCTACCATCTCATTCATGGCTGTTGCCACCTGAGTCGTCTCACCCTGCTGACGCTCCATATCCTGCAACGCCTCATTGCCATTGGTCGAAAGTTGCTCCGCGGAAGCGGCCAGTAACATGGAAGCTTCAGTAAAGTGCCCAAATACTGTATTCAAACGTGCCTGTAGTAACTTTACCGCCTGTAGCACCTGCCCCATATCATCATTATGTGGGGTTTCGATACGTTGATGTAGTTTGCCGCCGGCTATGCCGTGCAACAGACTCCTGATCCGAGACAACGGGTTCACCAGGGTATGCACTATCAGGTAACCACTGATAACAATGGCTAAAAGGATGACAAAGCAAATCGTCAGGATGACGCCACTGCCAACTCCAGACAGAGCAGCAATCCCTATAGCAATAACCATTAGAGCTAAAAACAGCAGCGCCGAAAACAGCCGCGCCTTTATACTTATGTCATACACACTGCCTCGCTTAGGCAATCTGCTGATCTGATTGTCTCTAAGCTTTTTGTAGAGCCCCTCAGCACCGTCTACCTCAGATCTATCCGGACGCGTGCGCACCGACTGATATCCGACCAGGTTTTCCCCCTCATACACCGGGGTCACATAGGCATCGACCCAATAGTGGTCGCCGTTCTTACAACGGTTCTTCACGATCCCACGCCATGGCTTTCCGCGCTGTACCGTATCCCACAGATCCTTGAAGGCCACTGGCGGCATATCAGGATGGCGGACGATATTGTGGTTTTTACCGATCAACTCATCGCGCGAGAAGCCGCTTATATCAATAAAATCCTCATTGGCATAGGTGATTATGCCCTTAAGGTCGGTCGTCGAAATAATGATCCTATCCTCTCCATAGGTCCGTTCCTGGCCAGTTACCGGCTCATTTATTTTCATATTTACTTCTCCATTTCGATAACAGACTTAAAGCCCCGCACATTTCCCTCTCGGAACTAGAGCAGGCGCCTATATCCACTATTAGCGGATGATTATCCAATTTCTTTAATCACCACACTTTCTTCACACTTCCCCCACCTTCTCTCCATTTTCTTCCTCTATCTTTCCCATTAACAGCAGATAAATAACAGGTTTGAGGAATATGTATATGTATCTTATTTTTGCAGTGATCATGCTAGCAGCATCCGCCTTAGTCGTTATCAGGCTGCCGAAACCAAAGAATGCCACCCCAGACCGCAAGTCTGGCAGGGATATTGGGTTCCGCGGATTCTCCATTGAACCAGGTGGCGATTGCTGTCAGGCTTCGTCTGTACTAAAAAAGGTGACCTTTGCCCATCGCGACTGGATCACCCTGCCTCTATCGAGTTGCGATAAAAGGAGATGTCACTGCCAGAAAACAGAGGTTAAGGAAAGGAGGAATTATCACCGCCGTTCCAGTATGGATCGACGCAAAGAACTACGTTTCGATGCCAACAGCAAGGATAGGCGGATCAAAAAAGGCCGCAGGGAGCATGACAAGCTATGGAGTGGAGGATATCTCAATTGATATGGTTTTGCTGCAGTAGGAGTGCAAAGATGAAATCTCATCATTCAAACAAGATATTTGTTCTCAGCGTAATACTATCCTTCTACACAGGTGTAGCAACGGCGGCGGTCAAGATCCCCGACACCGGACAGAACCGGTGTTACAACAACTCTAGGGCCATTAGCTGTCCCGGTCCCGGCAACACCTTTTTTGGACAGGATGCCCAGTACCAAGGCAGTCAACTGGCCTATCGGGACAATGGAGACGGCACGGTCACCGATCTCAATACCGGCCTGATGTGGTCCAAGGCGGTCTCAGAACACAAACTGGTCCTGGACGAGGCGCAACGCGAGGCCGCCAGCATGACCCTGGGGGGACACACAGATTGGCGGGTGCCCAACATCAAGGAGCTCTACTCCCTAATCGACTTCAGGGGTTACACCGGATTTTCCGGACGCAGAAATCTTTACAACGTGCCATCCAACGCCATCCCCTTCATCAACACCGACTATTTCGATTTTCTCTACGGAAGCAGCAGTGAACGCTATATCGACGCCCAGTGGTTGTCGAATACCAGATACGCCTCCACCACCATGGGAGGCATGGATACAATGTTCGGCGTAAACTTTGCCGACGGCCGCATTAAAGGATATGGCTACAGAGACTCCAGAGGCCGCATCCTCAAAAGATTCTATGCGCGTTACGTACGAGGCGGTCCATACGGACAAAATCAGTTTCATGACAATGGCGACAGCACCGTCACTGATCAGGCCACCGGCCTTACCTGGGCCAGGATGGACAGCGGCCGCAGCATGACCTGGAGAGATGCACTGGCCTATGCCGAACAGCTAAACCTGGCCGGGCACAGCGACTGGCGTCTACCCAACGCCAAAGAACTCCAATACATAGTGGACTACACCCGCTCGCCCGACACCACCGGTTCCGCCGCCATCGACCCGGTATTTCAGTCCAGCACCATCGTGAACGAGGCAGGCCAAAAAGACTATCCTTTTTACTGGACCTCCACCACCCACCTGGACGGACCACGTCCCGGCAGCACCGGGGTGTATATTGCCTTCGGTCGTGGCATGGGTCAGACGCGAGGCCAGACCATAGACGTGCACGGTGCTGGCGCACAGCGCAGTGATCCCAAGAGCGGTAACGCCATGATCGGCCGCGGTCCCCAAGGTGACGCGGTACGGATCAATAACTATGTGCGAGTAGTACGTGGTGGTAATGTGAGCCAGGTGAATGCCCGTAGCGACATCGACCGTAGCGCTTATCCCTACAATGTGAACAGCCTGCTCACCCAACCCCAGGGTGATGGTAAAGATGCCGATCAACAACGGCGCATCCAGCAAGGCCCTCTGGACAGTAATCGTATGGCACCAACTAACGATGGTCAGATGATGCCTCCCGGTGGAAACGTACAGCGTCAAGGCTATTTCGGAGAACGTTTTGTCGAGCGCCTGGACAGAGACGGCGATGGCCGGATATCACGCAGCGAGTTTGATGGACCACCTGATCGTTTCGATGATCATGACACAAACAGCGACGGCTATATCAGTAAAGATGAGATAGGGAGTAATCCTCCGCCGCCACCGCCAGGAGGTTTCGGGAGGGAATGAGATAGGCCACAGATATCCCCTCTCTCAAGATTGGGAATGGAAAGATAGCTCCCCCCTCATCCCGGCCCTTCTCCCCCGAGGGGAGAAGGGAGAAAGGTTTTTGGTCTTTTTTAGAGAGAAGGTAGAAGTGTATCGAACTCCGCAAAACAGAGCCCCTCTCCCTTAATGGGAGGGATTGGGGTGATGGTTGATTAACTTTGGTTTACCCCCTCATCCCCAAATTTTATGCCACTTAGGGTACTTCTCCCCCGAGAAGAGAAGGGAAGGGAGAAAGGTTTTTGGTCTTTTTTAGAGAGAAGGTAGAAGTGTATCGAACTCCGCAAAACAGAGCCCCTCTCCCCTATGGGGAGAGGGGTTGGGGTGAGGGGAAAATTCCTCTTAACCACAGATTGCAAACTGCGCATCAAACCGGCGGCTCGAATTTGTACCCCACGCCGTAGATAGAGTAGATAACCTCCTGTCCAGGCAAACGCTCTTCCAGTTTCTTACGCAGATTCTTGATGTGAGTATCCACCGTGCGATCACTGACCACACGCTGATCGGTGTAGAGATGATCCAACAGGTGTCCTCTTGAAAACACCCGACCAGGTTGCGCCAGAAAGATCTTAAGTAGGCGGAACTCTACCGGAGTCAACTCCATATGATCTCCCTTTACCACCGCCTTAAAGCCAGCCTCATCCAACATGATGATTGACTGATCCACAGGCGATGTGCAGCCGGCCATAGCGACCCGGCGCAGGACTGTCTTCACTCGGGCCATCACCTCACGCGGACTGTAAGGCTTACAAACATAGTCATCTGCTCCAAGCTCCAGACCCAGCAAGCGATCGATCTCCTCCACTCTGGCGGTGGTCATGATGATAGGCACAGTGGAGAAAGCTCGCACCTCTTTGCATATCTCCATGCCGTCTTTTCCTGGCAACATAAGATCCAGCAGGATCATGTCCGGCTCATGTTCCCGCACCCACTCCACCACACCGGTGCCCTGGTAGAATATGTGGGTGGCATAACCGGACTCTAGTAGATAGTCACGCAGCAGCTCCGCTATGCCCTCTTCGTCCTCTACAACCAATACCAGTTTCTTTGTGCTCATAATTATTCTTCAGGTTATGTATGCCGCGGTAGAGTAACCACAATCTGCAAACCGCCCAGGGGCGACGACTTGGCCTCTATCGTACCCTGGTGCGCTTCGACGATATTGCGGCAGATGGCAAGCCCCAGACCAGCCCCGGCGATAGCTCGGTTACGCGATCCTTCGGCACGATAAAAACGATCGAACAGATGGGACAACCTCTCTTCATCCACACCAGGAGCGCTGTCCTCTATATTAAAGTGGACCTGCTGATTTGTCTGCCACGCAGAGACTCGTATCTCACCTCCAGGATCGGTATAGCGCCGACTGTTCTTCAACAGATTATCTACCACCTGACGCAGACGCCTGGCATCACCGAAAACAAATAGCTGATCCGGGATATCCTGATGCAGAGTCAGTCCTATCTGGTTAATACGGTGCTCTGCTGAGTCAGAGGCAAGGCGCAGGATGCCTGCCAGATCCAAGGAATCCTTACGGTAGTTCAGGGCACCAGCATCGGTCAGGGCCAGGTCATAGAGATCATCCACCAGACGATTCAGTTGCATTATGGAACCATGTAGTTTTCCGAGCTGAAACTCATCGAAGGGACGGATTCCATCCTGCATCGCCTCGATCTCGCCGCGCAACAGGGCCAGGGGGGTACGCAGCTCGTGAGATATGTCAGCCATGCCCTGGCGCCGCAGCAGTTCATTACGCTGCAAAGCCTCGGCCAGGGCGTTAAAATCCATGGCCAGTTGTCCCAGCTCATCACTGCTGCGTGGCTCTAAACGCATACTAAATTGCCCTTGTGCCAACAAATGGGCCCCCTGGGCCACATCCTTAACCGGTCTCAAAAGATACCGCCCAAGAGGTATGCCTATAAGTAAGGCCAGCAGCAGTGCACCTGCGGCGATGGGATAGATGGCGTTGAGCTGCTCGTCGCGGAAACTTCTCTCCAGACCGCTGGCGGGAACCGGTTGCGGAGTAAGACTCAACCAACCAATCACTTCACCATCAAGTTCTATAGGACGCAACACCGGCTTGCCGGAGGTGTCCGGAGGACCGATCAGGTACCTCTTCTGCACATCCAGCAAGCGCAAACGCGCTGTCAGGCCGGAGCGATCATTCGGTCCCAGCGGCGGTATCTGTCCACCAAATTGCTGCGGTGTTGTAAAACGGTTGTTGGGGTATAGCACATCAGATGCCCTTGGTGCCGCATTTGCCATAAGCGGCTGTCCCAGCTCGTTAAGCGGCATAAAACTGGCCCAGGCCCGGGGGCGACCACGGATAAATTCCCAGGAACCTTCACGACGATAGGCGTTGGCCAGGTCTTCTACTGTCTGATCCAGTCGCCCTAGCTCCGCCTCAGTCAGATAATCGATAAAGCCTTTTTGAAAGGTCCAGCGCATGGCCACAGCCATGGCTCCTACCAACAGGATACTGGTGGCCAGAATGACCAGGAACATTTTGCCTGTAATGCCTATGCGCATGTAAAAATTATGGGTGAGTGAATGTTCTGTTTCTATATGGAAAATCAATCTTCACATTTTCTCCTCAATTATCCCACGCTTTCTCCCAATTCCATCCCTAACATTACAAGCATGGAATAGCGGTTTCTGTAACTCAACGGAGTGCTAACCACCATGTTAAACACGGCACCAAAAATAAAGGGAGTCATCATTAACAATAACAGACCATATGAATGGGCTCCGTTCAAGCAACACCAGGAACGAGAAGAGGAGATTACTCAACTGCAGCGGCGAATCACGGAGCTGGAGAGTGAGCTGGAACTGATCCGCAAAGAACTCATCCGTGAGCGCTACCACGCTAATATAGACCTACTGACTGGCATCCCCAATAGACGCGCCTATCAGATCCGCTTGCAACAGGAACGCCTGCGTTGCATGCGCGACAGAAAGTCACTTTGTCTGGCCGTCTGGGATATCGACCTATTCAAGTCCATCAATGATCGTTTCGGCCATCAGGCGGGAGACAGGGTATTGGAGTGTGTGGCCAGACAGATAACACAACGCCTGCGTAGAAGTGATTACACCGCTCGTATCGGTGGCGAGGAGTTCGCCTCCTTGCTACCGGACTGCTCCACCTCTGACGCGGTACGCCTGGCGGAAGAGCTGCGCACAAAGATACACTATTGCGACTTCGAGACCGAACTGGGCCCAGTACAGATAACATTATCCTGCGGTATCGCACTGCTTGACCCAAACGAAAGCGATGAAACACTCTTTGCCCGTGCTGATACCGCATTGTATAAGGCCAAGGCCAGCGGCAGAAACAGGGTTTGTCTGGCTGGTTAAAAATGATTGGTTAAAATCGAAACCCGGTGTTTATGTGATGGGATCGTGCAGACAAACAGCTAACTCCCCTCGCCCTAACCCTCTCCCCGCTGGGGAGAGGTTACTTCCTCCCTTCTTCCTCTGGGGGAGAAGGGGCGGGGATGAGTGGGAGAAACTGTTTGCTTCGTTCCAAAGTTAAACAGGGTCTGATCTCCTATGGAAAGCAATTACTGTGACTTACCAAGCCTCTTCGCAATCAGATGATCCAGACTCAGCTTGCCAGGACCGCTGAACAACAGCGGGATAAACATCACCAGAAACATCAGAGGCAACTTATAGCCGTTGCTGCAAACGTTATACCCGTTGTCGGCGTGCACACTGACCCATGCTACGATGGTCAGAATAATCAAAGAGACACTGAAGAAGCGGGTCCCCAACCCAATCACCAGGGCTACTGCCCCCAGCAGCTCACTCCAGGTAGCCAGAAACCAACTTATCTCAGGCGGCACTATGTTGAACGGAAAGGGAAATTGATCCTGGACCTCGGCAAACCAGTTGCTTCCGTTGAATTTCACAACTCCGGAGTCCCAATACTCATAGGCAAGAAACAGGCGCAACACCAGCATGGAGATATAATCACCAGCCTGATTCAGGCGTTCAAAGGTCCAATGTGTAGCCGATACTAGAATATTCATGATCTTCTCCTCGTTCCCAGAATCACACCGGAGTGGTGTAACGCCTGCAACTGATCTCGTCCCATCTGCGCCAGTATGTCCGGCTCGTCATGATCTATTTCAGCGGCAATGCGCAACAGGGCATCACGCCCGCTTATCTCCTGTTGTTGTAACAACTCCACCAAACGCGCCGACACCGGGTTGAGCACGATAAACTGCACCTGGTCTTTACTGTCACGATAGAGCAGATAGCAGTGGATCTGGCCATCTGTCTGCTGCGGTTGAAACTCTGGTCCGATCAGATGTACCGGATAGTTATAACAGGCCAGTTGCGCAGTCGGATTCACCACAGGAACCCCGTTGAAATAGTCTCCATCTTCATCGACCCCAAAGGTTTCCACCTCGGCCGGGGTTATAGACACTGCAAGCTCCAACCACTCGTAGTGCATAAACTCCTGCAGAAACGGCATCGAAGGGAATAGCTGATCAAACTTATCCTCCAGCCAATCCATGAACTCCCTGGGGATCTCCCGGAACAGGGGCGTGGAGCAGCGATGCTCAATAACAAAGCGCCGCACGATATGATCCCACTGTTCGTCATCCAGCAACTTGCGGGTAATGGGATAACAGGCCAACAGGAATCCCTGGAGGTTATTGAACACCAGCTCCTCGTAAGCCCGCATGCGTCGTTCCGGCACCTGCTCCGGCAGGGGCGCATGCAAGGGGTCGCGAATACGGGCGGCGAAACCGGCCTGGAACTGTTTGAAACCAGCGGTCTCATGCAACCTGTTCATAGCCCACCTCCTGATATCCGTTCTTACGTTGCAGTTGGCGCACTACCTCTATTTCCTGCAGCAGTTGATCCAGCGGAGGGATGTTAAAGTCACGCTCCAACAGCGTTGGTGGCGTCCCCAGAAGGGCATAGCTCTTATCCAACAGTTGCCATACAGGGTCGATAACGTCAGCGCCGTGGGTGTCGATGAGCAGACCGTCCGGCTCGGTGTAGTGACCGGCCACGTGGACATACACCACCCGCTCTGTCGGCAGCGCCTGGATATACTCCCAAGGATCGAAACCGAAATTGACGCTATTTACGTAGACGTTGTTGACGTCCAGGTGCAGGTCACAATCGGCCTCATCCAACACAGCGCGAATGAACTCGGTCTCGCTCATCTCGGCACCGGGAGGCGCCACATAGTAGGATGGATTCTCCACACCGATGCGCCGCTCCAGAATCTCCTGAGTACGGCGGATGCGCTCGGCCACATAGGTGACCGCCTCAGAAGTACTCGGGATGGGCAGCAGGTCATATAGCTGGCCGTTGTCACTGCACCAGGACAGGTGCTCGGTGAAAAGCTCGATCCCGTAGCCATCCAGAAAGCGCTTCTCTCTGCGCAGAAAGGCCTCGTCCAGAGGGGCCGGTCCACCCAGAGACAGGGAAAGACCGTGGGCGATGATAGGACGCTGTTCGGAAATATACTGCAGATCCTTGCGCCAGGCGCCACCCATCTCCATCCAGTTTTCCGGTGCCACTTCAAAAAAGTCGATGCTGTCCGGTATCCCGGACCTGAGGTCGGGAAGCAATTCCCGCCTCAGGCCAAGGCCCGCACCATGCAGTTTTTGCTTAAACATGAGCGGTTCTCCTGTTGCGATCAAGAATTACTACCGCACTTGCCTTCACCGCATTTGGCCTCTGACGCCTTGTCGGCCTTCATGGCCTTATCATCCATCTTGTTGTCACCACAACTGCCGTCTTTGGCCTTGGTATCGGAAGCGTTCGCCGCACACTTGCCGTCTTTGGCCTTGGTTTCCACATTGCTGGTGTTGTTACCACACTTACCATCACTCGACTTGCTTTCGGTGTTTCCACACTTACCGTCGCGGGCCTTGGCCTCAGCTAATTGGATATAGCCGCTATCCAGCTGCTGCATGCCAAAGGGGTTTTGTGATTGAGCGGCATTGACGCTGCCAGCTGCGCCCAAAGCAACGGTCATGGCCAAGGTAAGTGTTGTCTTAGAAGTTTTCATCTCGGATCTCCTCAATGGTTGTCTAAAGTGTTAACAATTCAGACAATGCCCTCGGAGAACCGGGCTGGTTTAAAGCGTTAAGATCGATCCCTGTCCTGCAATACCTGACGGATTCGATCTTTAGCCTCGGGGGGAAGATCAGGACCTTGCGACCCGGTTTCCAGCCGTTGGCCCAGAATACGCAGGGCCTTCCGCAGAAACTGTATCTGCCGCTCAAACCTCCGGCAGTTGTCGCACATCCAAAGATGAATCCTCAGACCCCAGTGTTCCATTCGCTTCATCGGCCGTTCCTGGCCTTCGGAAATCAAGCGACTGGCATCTTTACAGGTTAACATCTTCATCTACTCCCAGGACTTTCCGACCCAGTTCCTATCGAGACACTTTCGCAACGCCATGCGTGTGCGATACAGCATCGTCCATAGGTTGGTCGGGGTAACAGCCAATTCCTTACAAATTTTTTCGGTTTTTTCTTCAAAAAGCTCGCGCAGCATGAAAAGACGGGCCTGGCGTTTGGGCAGGAGGTCTATACAACGCTGCAAAATCTCCCAAAACTGGCCGCTGGCCAGGGCCGCCTCCGGCTGATCCCACTCCCCCAGATCCGCGCTCCAGTGGCCATCCTCTTTGAAGCTCTGATCCACCAGATCCGCCCCCTCGGCCTGATCCATCGCCTCCTCATCCAGTGGCGCTTCACGAGCCTCGCGCCGGAACTGATCCAGCACCTTGTGCTTCAGGATACCGATCAGCCAGGTGCGAACAGAGGCGCTGCCCTGAAAACGATCGCGCGACTGCAGGGCCGCCACCAAGGTCTCCTGCACCGCCTCCTCCGCTTTGTGTTCATCCCGAAACTGCAGCAAGGCATAGCGATAGAGTGCATCGCCATGCTCATCCAGCCACTGTTCAGGTGAACCGATATCTGTAGTCATGGTAGTGCCACTATAGCAGCCTTTGGCCTGAAATCTCGTATGGGAATAAGAAATGGTGGGCGGTACTGGGATTGAACCAGTGACCCCTGCCGTGTGAAGACAGTGCTCTCCCCCTGAGCTAACCGCCCGATATGTAGGGACAATCCATTCTATGAAGCTAGTTGGGTAAGGTCAATTCCGTAGTGCTCGCCTACCACAAACAAAAAACCAGCATAAAGCATAAGAGCATCTAATATTTAGTTAACACTATTTCAAGCCAGCAGTGGTAATTCGGTAATACCGTTATGTAAAAGAGAGAAATATATGAGTAAATGGCAACAAGTTATCCTCGTCCCACTTTATGTTGTTACGTGCAGCATCGCAACCGCAGCCGATGACCCCAGGCAGCTGGTCAAACTTCCGGAAATGATGCAGCAACATATGCTGTCTAACATGCGTGATCATCTGGTTGCATTAAATGAAATCTTAACCAGCATGGCGAATGATAAATTTGATCAGGCGGCCAAAGTAGCAGAAGCACGCTTGGGTATGAGTTCATTAGGGTTACATGGCGCAGAACATCTGGCCAAGTTCATGCCGGAGGGAATGCGTAAGGCCGGGACAAATATGCATAGCGCGGCAAGTCGATTTGCACTTAGGGCTGAGGAGGGAGAGGCATCACCTGCGTACAAGGCTCTGGCCGAACTCACTTCGGCCTGTGTTGCCTGCCATTCAAATTATCGTATTCGTTGATTTGTAGTAACAACGGTCTGTCCCATATGGCTTAGCTGAACACTTACCCTCCCCCTATCGGGAGAGGGCAAGAGGGGCGACAGTCGGAGCCTATAGCTAGGACGGCCCTTTATTGGAAAGTATGCAGTTATAGTTATCATCCAGCTTTAGCATAATATCGCTCTCAGGGTTATCGAACTTGGTGCTAACGGAGAAGATAACCCGTTGCACGCCCTCTTTTCTAAGCTTCTCGCCCACACCATCAGACATAAAAGAGTAGATGCCCATGATCCCCAACGGATGAAGTTCTACCGGAACTGAAAAGACTTCGGATTGTGCAGACATGATCAGCGTTGTCGTATTGATGTCGTATTTAGAGGTCACCTTGCTTCCCAGGTGTGAGCCGAATCTATTCTTGCAGGCCGCATCCATGGATGGAGCATGTGATCCGGTATTGTGTACCGCAAATATATTGCTGAGTTCGACCGTTTCCGTGCCGCTTTTTTCCTCTGCGGTAGAGATCCCAGGGAAACTGAGGACAACAGCGGTTGCGATCATGCAGGTAGTAATAGATTGAAATTGCTTTGACATGACATTCTTCCTTTAATGTTGCTGGTTGAAAACATAAACCCATGCAAAGCCTCAGAGGGGATATCCTATCTGGAGACAGATTCATTCCCTTGAAGCCGCCAGATAAGTGTAGGAGAGATATTGGCATAGGGCAAAAACCTATAGAAAGTCAGAATAATCCATCTGTGATCCTATTGATAACCTCAACTCCGCCCCAATTGATTGAACCTATGAGTATTGCCTTAATCGCCTTCCTGACCATCCTAACGCTACTGCTGCTCTTTCCGGTCATACTGCATCTGTCCTACCAGGCCCCCAGGATAAAAGAGAAAGGCACACCGGGAGATCTCGGCCTGACCTATACGCAACACTCGATCCCTACGGTAAAGGACAAGCAACTCTTTGCCTGGCATATACCCGCTGACGCAAGCTGCTGTACCTTAGTGATCGTTCACGGCTGGGGCGCCAATGCAGAGTTGATGTTGCCCCTGGCCCTGCCGTTTCATCAGGCAGGTATGGATGTTTTGCTATACGACGCGCGCAATCACGGCCAGAGCGACAGCGATAGCTTCTCCTCCATGCCCCGCTTCGCGGAAGACCTGGAGATGGTGCTGCAGTGGTTAAAACAGAGAAATCCCGATCATCAGGTGGTAGTGCTTGGTCACTCGGTCGGTGCCGCAGCATCAATACTGGCCGCTTCACGTGGCGCAGATATAGATCTGGTCATCAGCGTTTCCGGCTTTGCCCACCCTAGACTCACCATGAATCGCCATCTGGACCGGCCCTGGGTGCCGCGCTTCATACGTCCTTTGATCATAAGCTACATCCAATGGGTCATAGGTTTCCGCTTCGACGACATAGCACCGATGAACCGCATCAATCATGTACGCTGCCCGGTACTACTGGCCCACGGCACCGCCGATACCACTGTACCCATCGGAGACATGCATCTGATCGAGGCCAGCGCCACGGCGGAGAGACCGGTGCAGGTCATAGCAATTGAAGGCGCCAAACACGATTCGGTCGAGAATTTCCAACAACACGCCGATAAGTTGATTGGGTTTGTTCGGGAAAATCTTTAGGAAAGGGTTTCACCAACTGCTGTCCCACTTACGCGTCGTTCCCGCGAAGGCGGGAACCCAGTTGTTATGCAATGCATACAAATCAATTGCTTACTGGATTATTCGCTACGCTCACCCTTCGGGTCTCCCTGTTGGGCGTTCAATGCGCTACGCGCTTTTGTCCATCCTTAGGTTCGTAACCGGCGCATCTGACCCACAGGGATGTGGGAAATACAAAAGGATTGCCTGGAGCAATCCTTGCCATGCACCACTACTCCCGCTTGCGCGGGTATGACGTTTCTCCGTTTTTCAAATTTCATGTCTCGATACAATTCAGTATCGTGTAAACCCCGAAATGGAGGCGATAAGTCAGCATTTTACTATTTTTAAATGGGACAGCAGTGAGTATGACCCAATCGACAAAAAAACCGGCATATAGCCGGTTTTTTGCGCCTTGGGTTTATCTGCTTACCCGCTAGTTATGATTGCGAGTACGGCACTTACAATAAAACTCATAAAACCGATAAAAAGCGCGTATTTACCTTCCAACATGTTGACACCTCATACAATGATTAAATACAGAATTTATCTACACCACGGCAATCCATGCCAACTGCGCTAGATTATGACATATATCAAATATCAGGATCGAGAATGGTATGCTTATGGCCATATAAACAACCAATGCACTCTCCCCAGATTTCACAACCCCTCTCCCCTAAGGGGACCTCGGTACCCCCTTGAGGGGTGGAAGGGCCGGGGATGAGGGGGAAAAGTCACTACTAGCACTGAAGCGCAAATCATCCCCCACCACAAAGCCCCATAATCACCTTAAACAACCTCTCCCTGGAACAGGGCTTAACCAAAAACCTATCCATCCCCGCAGCCAGACAGCGCCTGCGCATAGTCAAGTCCGAGCAATAACCCAGGATCGGGAAATACCCCACCTCCTCCCGCATCAACCGCGTCGCCTCAATACCATTCATAAGCGGCATGGCGACATCCATGATGCAGAGATCATACTTCCCCGGATTTGCCCTGACCTGCTCCACCGCCTCCCGCCCGTTAGAGACGATGTCACAATCAAAACCCCACTCCGCAAGCGCAGACTCGAGCATCATCTGGATGACGCGCTGATCTTCAGCAATCAGGATATGCATTTAACGGTCCTTGTTGGTTGTT
>JBNKEE010000023.1:0-11278 GCA_050288625.1 Sedimenticolaceae bacterium
GCGCTGGGAATCACGCAGCCCGTTGACCGCATCGGCTATGACCCTCATGGCGTCGATATCGAGGCCGGAGTCGGTCTCGTCCAGGATCACCAGCTTGGGCTCCAGCAGGGACATCTGCAGGATCTCGTTACGCTTCTTCTCGCCGCCGGAGAAGCCGCTGTTGACGCTACGTTCCAGCAGCTTTGGGTTCAGCCCCACCTGTTTTGCCTTGGCCCGCACCTGCTGCATGAAGCCGATGGCGTCCAGCTCGTCTTCGCCGCGCGCCCGGCGCTGGGCGTTGAGAGATGCGCGCATGAAGTTCATATTGTTGACCCCAGGCAGCTCCACCGGGTACTGCATGCCTAGGAAGATGCCGGCATGGGCGCGCTCTTCGGTCTCCAGGGCGAGCAGGTCGGAGCCATCGAACAGGACCGTGCCTCCGGTCACCAGGTAGCCCTCGTGGCCGGCCAATAGGTGGGCGAGGGTGCTCTTGCCCGAACCGTTGGGTCCCATGATGGCGTGCACCTCGCCCGGGCCGATATCCAGGTCCACACAGTGGATGATCGGCTTGTCGTCGACGGATATCTGTAGATTTTTAATCGATAACATTGTTTGCTCCTTTCACCCTACAGCCCCTTCCAAGGTCACATTGAGCAGCTTGCGTGCCTCCACTGCGAACTCCATCGGCAGTTCCTGAAACACCTCTTTGCAGAAGCCGTTGACGATCAGGGAGACCGCATCCTCCTCCGACAGGCCGCGCTGACGACAGTAGAACAGCTGATCGTCGCCTATCCTGGAGGTGGTCGCCTCATGTTCGACCTTGGCGCTGGGGTTGTGCACCTCGATGTAGGGGAAGGTGTGGGCGCCGCAGCGGTCTCCGAGCAGCAGGGAGTCGCACTGGGTATGGTTGCGTGCGTTCTCGGCCCGCGGCGTCATGCGCACCAGGCCGCGATAGGTGTTGTCGCCCTGTCCGGCGGAGATGCCTTTCGAGACGATGGTGCTGTGGGTGTTACGTCCTATGTGGATCATCTTGGTGCCGGTGTCGGCCTGCTGCCGACCGCGGGTGACGGCTACCGAGTAGAATTCGCCCGTCGAATCGTCGCCTTGCAGGATGCAACTGGGGTATTTCCAGGTGATGGCCGAACCGGTCTCCACCTGGGTCCAGGAGATGTGGGAGCGGTCGCCGCGGCAAATTCCGCGCTTGGTGACGAAGTTGTAGATGCCGCCCTTGCCCTCGCTGTCGCCGGGGTACCAGTTCTGCACCGTTGAATATTTGATGCGGGCGTCGGCCAGGGCGATCAACTCCACCACCGCAGCATGTAGCTGATTTTCGTCCCGTTGCGGCGCGGTGCATCCCTCCAGATAGCTCACCTCGGCACCCTCGTCGGCAATGATCAAAGTGCGTTCGAACTGACCAGTGCGGGCCTCGTTGATACGGAAATAGGTGGACAGCTCCATCGGACACCTGACCCCCTTGGGGACATAGACAAAAGTGCCGTCGCTGAACACCGCCGCGTTGAGACAGGCGTAAAAGTTGTCGCCGTAGGGCACCACCGAGCCGAGATATTTTTGCACCAACTCCGGATGTTCCCGCACCGCCTCAGAGATAGAGCAGAACACCACACCGGACTCGGCCAACTTCTTGCGGAAGGTGGTGGCCACCGATACGCTGTCGAACACCGCGTCTACGGCCACGCCCGCCAGCGCCTTCTGCTCTTCCAGGGGGATGCCCAGCTTCTCGTAGGTGGCGAGCAGTTCGGGGTCGACCTCGTTTAGACTCTTGGGGCCATCGCCCTTGCTCTTGGGCGCCGAGTAGTAGGATATGGCCTGAAAGTCGATCTTCGGATGTTTCACCTTGGCCCATTCCGGGTCCTCCAGCGTCAGCCAGCGCCGGTATGCCTTCAGACGCCATGCCAACAGCCACTCGGGCTCACCCTTTTTGGCCGAGATGGTGCGAATGGTCCCTTCATTCAGGCCCGGCGGCAAGGTGTCCGCTTCGATGTCGGTGACGAAACCCTGTCGATATTCGTCGTTTACCAACTGCTGTACCGATTGCGTATGGGCGCTCATATAATTCCTTAGTAAAATACTATGGTATTACTATATATTGGTCCTTTTAGATCAGTAATCAACATGCTCAATGTGGGGTATTTGTCTGCCCGATAAATGCAGTCGATAGAGCGGCCGGTCTGTAATGCGACGGTCCCGGAGGGAATCAGTCTGACTTTATTGATACTGGTTATAGCAGCAGTTTGCGTATATCCGAGAGTTCATTGCTGAGGTAGTTGGTGAATCTGACGCCGTCGGCGCCGTCGATCACCCGATGATCGTAGGATAGCGAGAACGGCAGGATCAGGCGAGGCACGAATGCTCCATCGATATACACTGGCTTCATACCGGCTTTGGCCACCCCGAGTATGGCCACCTCCGGGCTGTTTACGATGGGGGTGAAGCCTGTGCCGCCGATACCACCGAGACTGGAGATGGTAAAGCTGCCGCCCTGCAGCGCGGCCTGCCCCAATCTTCTCTCCCGCGCCTTGGCGCTGAGCTGGTGCAGCTCTGCCGCCAGTTCGAACAGGCCCTTCTGTTCCACGTTGCGGATCACCGGGACCACCAGGCCGGCAGGGGTGTCCACCGCAAAGCCGATGTTGTAGTACTTCTTGATGATCAGGTCCTCGCCGCTCGGGTCCAGGGAGGAGTTGAACTGCGGGAACTGCTTAAGGGCCGTTACACAGGCCTTGAGCATAAAGGCCAGCAGGGTAAGCCTGAAGCCTTGGTCTTTTGCCTCCTGCGCATGTTCCTGGCGGAACTCCTCCAGCTCGGTTATGTCCGCCTCATCGAACTGGGTTACATGGGGCGCCTGCAACCAACTGCTATGCACATGTGCTCCGGACAGGGTCTGTATGCGGGACAGGGGTTGGGTCTCTATCTCGCCGAACTGGGAGAAATCTATGGCCTGGGTCTCGGGCATGATCAGACCTGGTGCCGGACCGCTGCGCCGTTGGGTCAGGGCCGACTTTACGAACAGCTGCACATCCTCCTTCAGGATGCGCCCCTTGGGGCCGGAGCCATTGACCTGGGTCAGGTCCACCCCCAGCTCTCTGGATATACGCCGCACCGCGGGACTGGCGTGGGGATTACTCTTGCTCTGGCCGTTTTCCGGGGAGGGCGGTACCGGGGGTGGCACCGGTGATTTGTCTCCGGGCTGTAGCTCCGTCACCGGTTCGGGCTCGGGTTCAGGTTCAGGCTCCGGTTCTTTAGCAGGTTCAGGTGGTTGTGTTTCCTGACCTGTATTCTCATCCACCTCCATGGTCAGGATCGGATCGCCCGCCGATACCTTGTCTCCCACCTTTACCTGCAGCTCCTGCACTATGCCACCAAAAGGGGAGGGGATCTCAACCGCGGCCTTGTCGCTCTCCAACATGATGATAGGGTCTTCGGCCGCTATGCTATCGCCGGGTGAGACAAGTATCTCGATGATATCGATCTGTTCAAAGTCTCCAAGATCAGGAACCGGTACTGGTTTTAGCATCTGTATCAGGCTCCTCTGGTTAGACCGAAGTGGGTTCGGGTTTGTCTGGATCTATGCCGTACTTTTTGATCGCCTCAGTCACCTTGGACCGTTCTATCGAGCCCTCTCTGGCCAGGGCGGACACTGCAGCTAGGGTGATATAGTGGCGATCCACCTCGAAGAACCGGCGCAGTTGTTCCCGGGTATCGCTGCGGCCAAAGCCGTCTGTGCCCAGCACTGTATAGTCTCTGGGCACGAACTGTCGTACCTGGTCGGCGTAGATCTTCATATAGTCGCTGGCTGCAATCACCGGCCCCTGATGTTTCTCCAGACATGTCTCCAGATAGCTCTTGCGCGGTTTCTTGTCGGGATGCAGCAGGTTCCAGCGCTCGTTGCTCAGGCCTTCGCGCCGCAGTTGGTTGAAGCTTGTTACGCTCCATACGTCCGCCGCTACGCCGAAATCGTCCTTTAATAGCTCGGCCGCTGCTAGGACCTCTCTTAGGATGGCGCCGCTGCCGAACAGCTGCACCCGGTGCTTTTTGCTCCGGCCAGCGCTCTGCAACAGATACATGCCTCTTAGGATGCCGTCTTCCACATGGTCGGGCAGAGCCGGGTGTTCATAGTTCTCGTTCATCACCGTGATGTAGTAGAAGACGTTCTCCTGTTTCTGATACATACGCCTGAGGCCGTTGTGTACGATAACCGCCAGTTCGTAGGCGTAGGTCGGGTCATAGGAGAGACAGTTGGGGATGGTGGATGCGGCTAGGTGGCTGTGGCCGTCCTGGTGTTGCAGACCCTCTCCGGACAGGGTGGTGCGGCCGGAGGTGCCGCCCAGGATAAAGCCCCGAGCCTGCATGTCGCCCGCCGCCCACAACAGGTCGCCGATGCGCTGGAATCCGAACATGGAATAGCTGATATAGAAGGGGACCATGTTTACCCCGTGGGTGCTGTAGGCGGTTCCCGCAGCCATCCAGGAGGATATGGCCCCCGCCTCATTGATTCCCTCGTTCAGTATCTGACCCTGCAGATCTTCGCGGTAGTACATGATCTGATCGCTATCCACCGGTTCATATAGCTGCCCCACCGAGGAGTAGATGCCGATCTGGCGGAACATGCCCTCCATGCCAAAGGTGCGTGCCTCGTCCGGGACTATGGGGACGATGTTTTTTCCGATGTCCCTGTCTCTGGTTAGGGCTGAGAGCAGGCGCACCGTGGCCATGGTGGTGGACATCTCGTGGCCCTCGGAGCCGACCAGCAGGGTGCCGAAGGCGTCGCAGTCCGGGATATCCAGAGGTTCAGCTTGTTTGCGTCGGGTCGGAAGAAATCCGCCCAGGGCCTCGCGCCGCTCACGCATATATTGCATTTCTGGGCTGTCTTCATCCGGCCGATAGAAGGGGGTGTCCGGTATCTCCTCATCCGTGATCGGGATGTTGAAGCGGTCACGAAAGGCCTTGAGAGAGGCCTCTCCCATCTTCTTCTGGGAGTGGGTCATGTTCTGACCTTCACCTGCCATGCCGCCCATGCCGTAGCCCTTCACTGTCTTGGCCAGGATCACCGTGGGCTGGCCCTGGTGTTTCACTGCAGCTGCATATGCCGCATACACTTTATTGGGGTCGTGGCCGCCGCGGTTCAGGCGCCAGATATCTTCGTCGTTCATGTTGGCGACCATATCCTGCAGCTCAGGATATTTGCCAAAGAAGTGTTCCCGGATGTATTCACCGCCCTTTACCCAGTAGTTCTGGTAATCTCCATCCACCGCCTCTTCCATGCGGCGCTGCAGTATGCCTTTTTTGTCCCGCGCCAACAGTGCGTCCCAGTAGGAGCCCCAGACCACTTTGATCACGTTCCAGCCGGCGCCACGGAACACCGCCTCCAGTTCCTGGATGATCTTGCCGTTGCCGCGCACCGGTCCGTCCAGACGCTGCAGGTTGCAGTTCACCACGAAGATCAGGTTGTCCAGCTTCTCGCGTGCGGCCAGTGAGATGGCCCCCAGGGATTCGGGTTCGTCCATCTCGCCATCGCCCATAAATGCCCACACCTTGCGTCCTTCTGTGTTAAGGAAATCCCGGTTCTGCAGGTATTTCATGAAGCGGGCCTGATAGATAGCCATGAGCGGACTCAGCCCCATGGATACCGTGGGGAACTGCCAGAACTCCGGCATCAGCCAGGGGTGGGGGTAGGAGGAGAGGCCGTCGCCTTCTGTCTCACGGCGGAATTTGCGCAGATGTTCTTTATCCAGGCGTCTCTCCAGGTAGGCCCGGGAGTAGATGCCGGGGGCGGAGTGGCCCTGGAAGAAGATAAGGTCACCGTCGTGGTTTTCACTTGGTGCATGGAAGAAGTGATTAAAGCCAACCTCGAACAGGGTGGCTACTGAGGCGTAGCTGGCTATGTGTCCGCCGAGACCGTCGTACTTACGATTGGCCTTGACCACCATGGCCATTGCGTTCCAGCGGATGAAGGCCTTGATGCGACGCTCAATTGCCTTGTTGCCCGGATGATGCTCTTCGGCGGAGGTGGGTATGGTGTTTATATAGGCGGTGTTAGCGCTATATGGCAGGTAGGCGCCAGAGCGTCTGGCCTTGTCTATCAGACGCTCAAGCAGATAGTGGGCGCGCTCCACACCCTCGTGTTCCAGTACCGCTTCCAGGGCATCCAACCACTCACTGGTCTCTTGGACATCAATGTCTGATTTTTCAGCCATTTAGCTAACACCGTGTTATTTGTATGGGCAAGACCCCATGTTCAAGGTGAACTATTGGTATTTACCTATAATAGTAGCCCTTGAATTTATAATAACCAAGCACAATACTAGGAATATAGGCGTATACGTTTATTTGTTCAAATGACTCCAGTAATTAAGCGAGGTGAATATGTTTAGGCGGGTATATTTTCTTTCACCGGATGTGGATCATGCACAATCAGCAGCAGCAGAGCTTGTGGCTGCCGGTGTGGGCAGTAAGCACATACACACCATCGCGCGGGAAGATATAGACATAGGTTCATTGCCGCAGGCAACCAGAAAGCAAAAGCGAGACAGGATATGGTTTTTTGATCGCCTATTCTGGGTAAGCGATATGGTTATTTACATGCTAGCTTTTGTCTTTTTTACCTTGACCCTCTATTTCGAGTTTTATATCTGGGCAGTAGTAGCGTTTATCCTGATGAGTGTTGCATGGGCTATTGGAGAGTATTACACGATTAAAAAGCCCCATGTTCATTTGAACGGGGTCAGAGATGCTATAGCTCAAGGAGGGATACTACTGATGGTGGATGTTCCTAAGCAACGGGTACATGAGATTAACCAAATGATCAGCAATAATCATCCTGAGATAGATCGGGGTTTGGTTGGCTTGGCCGTTGATGCGTTTTGAGTCTGAAGTTCTTTGGTAACTATAGTGGAACGAACGTTAATAAGATAAAGGGACCGAGATGGTTGAGTGGGTCGATGGGACAGTAGTGAAGAACATCCGATGTTCTGATGGACTTCACATATTGCAGGTTGAGGCGTCAGTGCTTCCGTTTCGCGCCGGGCAGTATACAAAACTTGCCTTGGATGTGAATGGAGAGCGTATCGAGCGCCCATACTCTTTTGTCAATCCACCCTCTGAAGATCTGCTGGAGTTCTATTTCAATACAGTTCCAGACGGAGCCTTTACGGGACGTTTAAGTATGCTTAAGAGCGGTGAGAGCATAATGGTAGCAAAAACGCCAAGTGGTTTTTTTACACTGGATGAGGTTCCAGATGCGGAACATCTGTGGTTACTGGCCACCGGAACCGCTGTAGGTCCATTTATATCTATGCTTAAAACCAACGAACCCTGGGGTCGTTTCTCCAGGATTATTCTGGTACATGGGGTGCGTTATATAAGAGATCTTAACTATCAGCACGCCATAGCGGAGTTTGAGAGGCGTGATCCGAATAAATTTGCCATGATCCCTTTCGTAACCAGGGAGAAGACAAGTTTTGCCATGGATGCGCATATTCCTGATGCAATCAAGAGTGGTGAGCTTGAACGTAGGGTTGGATTGCGGATAGGTCCAGAGCAGTCACATGTAATGGTTTGTGGGAACCCAGATATGATTAAGGATACCAAAGAGGTATTACATGATCGTGGCATGGAAAAGAATCTTCGACGAAAACCCGGGCATGTAACCACAGAGCACTATTGGCAGAATGATTAGTGCTTAGCGGTATCTGTTCTATTTGTCCCATGTCTTCTTTAGAAAGCTGCTCCTTCCAGAGCCGTTACGATACATGTTGTAACGGATGGGGTTCTTTGCTGAATAATCCTGGTGGTAATCCTCCGCCGGGTAGAATTTGCTCGCTGGGCGTATCTCCGTAGCGATAGGTTTATTGAATTGTCCAGATTCATCTAGCTTTGACCGCGATCTTTCGGCTATCTCTTTTTGTGTGTCGTCGTGGTAGAAAATGACCGGTTGATATTGCGATCCTCGGTCGGCAAATTGGCCATCGCGATCGGTTGGGTCGATTTGGCGCCAGAATACATCTACCAATTCCTCATAATCGATTTCGGACGGATCGAATAGGATCTCTACTGCCTCAATATGTCCAGAGGCTCCAGTGCATACCTGGTCATAGGTGGGATTTTCGACGTGTCCCCCGGTATAGCCAGAGACAGCATCCAAGACACCATGAATTGCCTTGAATTCTGACTCGATACACCAGAAACATCCGCCGGCAAATGTGGCCTTTTGTGAGTTTTTAGTCATCGTGGAATCCCATAGCCATGCTTGGTCTTTCTGTATAAATAACTATATAACTTTATCTGAAAATATGTGATTTTTATCAAAATAGCGATTGACAGGTCTCCGATAAAAAGACAGAATAGCGACAAATTTGTCGATATATGAGTATTAAATCTTTATATGGGAGTAATCTAAATGCCAGTAATCAATCGCTATCAAGATATAGGACAGGTGGAGAAGGAAGCGAAAAAGGACTACATTGATCGCCATTCGCCATTTATTCTTTGTGCTAAAAATGCGGTTAGGGATCAGTCACTTGAGGTCACAGTAAAGATGGGCAATGAATACTCCCATCCCGATGACAACGACCATTATATAAGGAGTATACAGCTTTACAATGGACAGACTTTGTTGGCTGAGGCAAGTTTTCCACCAGGATCTCTTGGCGGGAATGGCGCAAAAGGTAATGCCCAGGTAACATTCAATGTTGTTCCAACAACTCCAAAACTCAGTCTGACCGCTATGTCCTATTGCACAAAGCATGGGCTATGGGAGAGTGATCCGGTGGAGATTGAGGTACATTAATCGGTGTTTTGACCCAAAGGTTTTGAGCATCAAATAAGCAGCATAGATTAAGCAGGAGAATAAAATGTCTGTACTTGTCACAAAAGAGGCGCCAGATTTTAAGGCGTTGGCAGTAATGCCGGATAATAGTTTTAAAGAGATCTCTCTTTCTGATTACAGGGGTAAATATGTGGTTCTGTTCTTTTATCCGCTGGATTTTACCTTTGTCTGTCCTTCAGAGATCATCGCTTTTGACAAACGTCTTGACGAATTTAAGAGTAGAAATACTGAGGTTATCGGCGTTTCTATCGATTCTCATTTTAGCCACCTTGCCTGGAAGAAGACTGAAATAAACAATGGAGGTATTGGAGACGTTCAGTACCCGTTAATAGCAGATATAGATAAATCTGTTACAGATGCCTATGATCTGAGAACCGGGCCAGGTATCGCTCTACGCGGTTCATTCCTTATAGATAAAGAAGGCATAGTCCAACACCAGGTAGTAAATAACCTGCCATTGGGAAGGAATATGGATGAGATGCTGCGTATGATTGATGCGCTGCAATTCACTGAGGAGCATGGTGAAGTTTGCCCGGCCGGTTGGCAGAAGGGTAAGGCTGGAATGAAGGGTTCGACTGAGGGGGTTGCCGAGTATCTGGCAAACAACCACCAAGAGCTATAGCTGGGATTCGACCATCAAGAGAGGGCGTGGGACTTACTGCCCACGCCTTCTTTTAGGTCTGTAAATTTAATGCAATATTCTGGATTATTGCCGGGTCGTTTGATAAAGCGGTATAAGCGTTTTCTCGCCGACGTGGAACTGGAAGGTGGGGAGACAGTTACCGCTCACTGCCCAAATACAGGATCTATGCTTAACTGCTGTGAACCGGGCAGTAGGGTATGGTTGCTCTATTCGAACAATCCAAGGCGTAAACTGTCATACACCTGGGAGTTGGTAGAGGTGGAACGACGCCATTTAGCCTGTATAAATACCAATCGCGCCAACCAGTTGGTAAAAGAGGCAATCCTTGACTGCAATATTGAAGAGCTTGCGGGATATGATGAGCTGCTTACAGAGCGTCCATATGGAATGGAGGGGAGCAGGATCGATATATTGTTGAAGAAAAAAGGGCAGGTTGACTGTTATGTTGAAGTGAAAAATGTAACCCTGCTGACAAAAGATGGTACTGGACTCTTCCCTGATGCGGTAACTGAACGCGGACGTAAGCATCTGCGTGAGTTGATCGGTGTGGTCAAAGATGGTTGTCGCGCAGTGCTGTTTTTCAATGTTGCTCACACCGGTATTCAGCGCGTAGAGCCTGCCTGGGATATAGATCCTAACTACTCATCAACCCTTCAAGAAGCTGTAAGGCTAGGTGTGGAGGTGTTGGCATATAGGTCTTCGATATCTCCAGATTCCATCACTCTGGTTGAACGCCTGGAGTTCCTAGTAAATAATCCTACTTGTAATTCAATATAACACATTGAATTTTTTGTTTTATTTTGCGTAATATCGAATATGACGGAGGCCCGGCATGTGCACTATTTCTCTGTTTGTTTGGGCATGAAATAACCATAACTACCAATAACTATAAACTGCTAATTTGGCTTGATAAAAGCAGCTAATATGCCGCCAAACTAAGCGGGGCATATGACACAATAAATGGCAATATAGCGGGTATAACAACGAAAATATTGACCCAAGTCAATTACAGGTTGATTGTTATACATTAATCTCAGACACGTCAAATAACCAATTTCTCAATAAATGACAGGTTGCTTGGTGTTGTGACTAACATACTGATTTCAAACATTATTCATTAGCTTATTACTACTTCAGCACAGATCCGGTTACATGTGAGGGTATTAGCTGAATGTAGCAAAGGCCATTGGGGAACAGATAGTCAAACAACACTAATAACATATTTGATTCGATTGAAGTATTGAGAGAATAAATGAGGGGGGGACTTCTCTGGCTACATGGATGAAAGCCACTAAAAACTAATCTGTATTTTTCTTTGTGGTGATTGACACCGATAGTATTAAGTGAGCGATTATCGTTAATAAAATAGGAGGATCCGTGGTGGAAGCGACATTAGAACAGAAGTACAACTATGCGGTTGTACGCTGGTTCACGGTTTTGGCGGTGATTTATGTGGTCGTAGGCGCTCTGGTAGGCGTGCTTATCGCATCGCAGTTAGCCTGGCCGATAATGAACCTAGATATTCCATACCTAACTTTCGGACGTATGCGTCCACTCCACACTAACGCTGTGATCTTTGCCTTCGGGGGATGTACCTTGATGGCAACTGGTTTCTACAGTGTACAACGCACCTGTCAAACGGCGCTGTGGAGCAACAAGATGGCCTGGTTTACCTTTATTGGGTGGAACCTGATCATCGTATCAGCTGTGCTGTCTTATCCGCTGGGCATAACCTCGGGTAAGGAGTATGCAGAGCTAGAGTGGCCGATCGATATCGCAATCGCGGTAGTCTGGTTGTCATTCATGTTCAACTT
>JBNKEE010000024.1:0-27815 GCA_050288625.1 Sedimenticolaceae bacterium
TGGACAAGGCCCGATTAACCCGGTCCAAACATCAGCTGGTCAGGGTAAGAGAAAACCTGGTGAATGGCTGCCGGGAGAGACCATCAGAGAGCACGGCCAACGTGTCACCAGCGGCACCCCTCTGCCGGAAGATGGCGGACCGGATGAGTCTTCTAACGCTGGCAGCTCACTGGCCTTGAATAAGGAACGATTTAATCGCGGAATGGTGGCCAAACCCACACCTGATGCCGGTCAGGGCGGCGGACCTATAAACCCTGGTCCGAATGCAGTCCAGGGCCAGGTCAATCTGTCCAACTTCGGTCTGGCCGCATCGCCAGATCCTGAAGCCGGAGAGAGCGGAGGTACTGTACCACCCAGACCTGAGATGTAAGAAAAGGCCTTAATCAGGCGAACCTGCCGCCGACTACTCCCACTCGATAGTAGCCGGCGGCTTGCCGGATATATCGTATGCTACTCTGGAGATGCCCTTCACCTCATTTATGATGCGGCGGGATACCAGTTCCAGGAACTCAAATGGTAGATGTGCAAAGCGCGCGGTCATAAAGTCTATGGTCTCTACCGCCCGCAGGCTGACCACATATTCATAGCGTCTGGCATCGCCCACCACACCTACCGACTTAACCGGCAGGAACACGGCGAAGGCCTGACTCACCTTGTCGTAGAGATCGTGATTCATCAGTTCTGAGATAAAGATATCGTCCGCCAGGCGCAATAGGTCGGCATACTCCTTTTTCACCTCACCTAGAATTCGCACACCTAGGCCCGGACCCGGGAAGGGATGGCGATAGACCATCTCGTAAGGCAGACCCAGTTCCACACCGATCCTGCGCACCTCATCCTTGAATAGCTCGCGCAGAGGCTCTACCAGCTTCAGCTTCATATAATCCGGCAGACCACCCACATTGTGGTGGGACTTGATCACATGGGCCTTGCCCGATTTGGCCCCGGCCGATTCGATCACATCTGGATAGATGGTGCCCTGAGCCAGGAACTCCACATCCTTGAGTTTGTTCGCCTCTTCCTCAAAGATATCGATAAACAGATTACCGATTATCTTGCGCTTCTGTTCCGGATCGGCCTCGCCCTGGAGCGCATCCAGGAAGCGCTGCTCGGCATCGACACGGATCACCTTCACCCCCATGTGCTGGGCAAAAGTGGCCATCACCTGATCACCCTCATGCAGGCGTAACAGACCGTTATCTACAAAGATGCATGTCAGCTGGTCGCCGATGGCACGGTGTAAAATAGCTGCAACCACAGATGAGTCAACGCCGCCGGAGAGACCTAAAACCACCTGCTTGTCCCCCACCTGTTCCCGTACGCTCTTTATGCTCTCCTCGATGATGCTGGCGGAATTCCACAGGGCCTCGCAGCCACAGATATCGAACAGGAAGCGCTCTATGATGCGCTGGCCCTGGCGAGTATGGGTCACCTCGGGATGAAACTGCAGGCCGTAATATCTCCGCTCTTCATCGGCCATTCCAGCCAACGGCGCGTTATCGGTCTCACAGATGACATGAAAACCGGACGGTGCCTCAACTACACGGTCTCCATGACTCATCCATACGTCAAGCAGACCATACCCATCATCTGTGGTGTGATCTTCGATATCCTGCAACAGCTTAGAGTGGTGCCGCGCACGTACCTGGGCGTAGCCATATTCGTGTTTGTCTGAAGACTCCACTTTGCCACCCAGTTGTGATGCCATGGTCTGCATGCCATAACATATACCCAACAGTGGCACTCCCATATCGAACACCAATTGTGGCGCTCTGGGGGTATGATCTGCAGTCACGGTCTCAGGACCGCCGGAGAGTATGATGCCAGACGGCCTATGTTCTTTGATGGCGTCTTCACAGTGATCGTAGGGCCAGATCTCGCAGTAGACTCCAGCCTCACGCACCCGGCGTGCGATCAACTGGGTATATTGCGAACCAAAGTCCAGTATCAGGATGCGATGGGCATGAATGTCTTTTTGCTTTGTAGTCATACCAGACTGCCTTGATTGTGTTACGGATGCGGCCGCTGAATAAAACTCAGTTGCGACGGTAGTTTGGTGCTTCCTTGGTGATGGTTACATCATGCACATGGGACTCAGCCATGCCTGCACCTGTCACCCGCACAAACTCCGGTTTGGTACGCATCTCAGTGATATTGGCACACCCGGTATAACCCATGCTGGAGCGGATACCGCCTAAAAGCTGATAGATGATATTGGTTATGCTCCCTTTATATGGGACACGACCCTCAATCCCCTCCGGCACCAGTTTCTCGGTGTCTGAGGTGTTTTCCTGGAAGTAACGGTCGCTGGAGCCCTCTTTGCCACCCATAGCTCCGATCGAACCCATGCCACGATATGACTTATATGAGCGGCCCTGATACAGCTCTATCTCACCTGGTGACTCATCGGTACCGGCGAACAGACCGCCAATCATCACAGAGTGGGCACCAGACGCGATGATCTTGGCCACATCACCAGAATAGCGCAGGCCACCATCTGCGATCAGCGGCACCCCATCTTTCTTCAACTCATTGGCTACGTTCATCACAGCGCTCACCTGGGGAACGCCGACACCGGCCACGATTCTGGTGGTACATATCGATCCAGGTCCTATACCGACCTTTACTGCATCTGCCCCCGCATCCACCAATGCCCTGGCGGCCGCGGCAGTGGCGATATTGCCGCCGATCACCTGTACATCAGGATAGTTCTTCTTAACCCAGGCCACACGATCCAGCACTCCCTGTGAGTGTCCATGGGCAGTATCCACCACGATCACATCCACCCCGGCCTGTACCAGCGCCTCAACTCGCTCTTCCGTGCCCTGGCCGGTACCTACCGCAGCACCTACCCGCAGTCGTTCCTGATCATCACGACAGGCATTGGGGTTAGTCTTGGCCTTCTGGATATCCTTGACCGTAATCAGTCCTGTCAATTCAAATTTCTTATTTACCACCAGCACCTTTTCAATGCGATGCTTGTGCAACAGCGCGATAACCTCTTCACGCTTCGCTCCCTCTTCCACCGTCACCAGCTTCTCCTTCGGGGTCATGATAGAGGAGACAGGGTCGCTCATGCGGGTTTCGAAACGCAGGTCGCGGCTGGTGACTATGCCTACCAACTCTTTGCCCGTGGTAACCGGAACCCCCGAGATATTATGGGCATCGGTTAGATTCATTACATCCAGTATGCTAGTGTCAGGAGAGACTGAGATAGGTTCACGGATAACACCACTCTCATATTTCTTTACACTTAGTACATTTTTGGCCTGACGTTCCGGGCTCATGTTTTTGTGGACTATCCCGATGCCGCCCTCAAGGGCCATGGATATAGCTAGTTTAGCCTCGGTAACCGTATCCATGGCAGCGGACACCAATGGGACACTCAATTGGATATCCCGAGTCAGGTTAGTCCTGAGGTCGACATCTCCCGGCAGCACCGTGGAGTGGGCGGGAAGAAGGAGTACATCGTCGAAGGTCAGGGCTTCCTGGGTTAGGCGCATAGTCTGGTTTTCCATACTGTCAAAAGAAATAAGCCGGTTATTATAGGATTTGCGGCCACCGGGGTAAACTGAAACAATAACCATTAGAGTGACCCAAGTTCAGAGACAGTATGCCTAACAACCCCAGTAACAGTGCTACACATCGCGATATCTACAGCGTTTCACGTCTCAATAGCGAGGTGCGAGCGGTTCTCGATGCAAGTTTTCCCCTGCTATGGGTGGAAGGAGAGATATCCAATCTAGCCAAACCCTCATCTGGGCATATCTACTTTTCTCTGAAAGACCCTTATTCTCAGGTACGCTGCGCCATGTTCCGCATAAAGCGACAACGGCTCAGATTTGAACCTGAAAACGGCATGCAGGTCTTAGTCCGAGCTCGTCCTAATCTATACGAGACCAGAGGGGATTTTCAGCTCAATATCGAACATATGGAGCCGGGAGGCGAAGGTCTGCTACGCCAAGCCTTCGAAGAGTTGAAGCAACGCTTGGATAAGGAGGGGTTATTCGACACCCACCTTAAACAGCCTCTTCCCGGATTTCCTCAGCGAATAGGTGTTATCACCTCCCCTTCCGGCGCTGCTATCCGGGATGTGATCAGCGTATTAAAACGCCGTTACCCGGTTGTATCTGTGCTGATATATCCGGTTCAGGTGCAGGGCGACTCAGCGGCAAAAGATATCGTTCAAGCGCTGCAACTCGCAAATAGAAGAGACGAATGCGACCTGCTTATACTAACTAGAGGTGGCGGCTCCCTTGAGGACATGATGGCCTTCAATGACGAAGAGGTAGCTCGCACCATCTTCGCCAGCAAGATTCCCGTTGTCTCGGCTATCGGCCATGAGATCGACTTTACCATCTCTGACTTTGTAGCTGATCTTAGGGCTCCAACCCCATCAGCCGCCGCAGAGCTGTCCACACCGAACCAACAAGAATTGGCTGAAAGATATGCCGATCTGCAGCGCCATCTAATAGCTCGTATTGAGAGCCAGCAAAATACCATGGAACAAAAGCTGGAGAATATCAGACAGCGCCTCTATCTGCTCCATCCAGGTGTTCGACTGGCCCAAAGACAGCAACGTCTGGACGAGCTGGAGTTGAAAATAAACCATGCTATCCAGACCATGTTGCGACATTCCAAACAGTCTGCTGTTCACCTGCAAACCAGGCTCCTCTTAGAATCACCGGCTCAGCGTACCGAAATGCTGCAGCACAGAACCACACAACTGCTACGTCGCATGAGAATATCTGCTTCCAACCAACATAGATTTTTGCAACAACGATTAACTGCGGTGATCAGAAACCTGAACACCCTGAATCCTCTTGCCACTCTGGAGCGCGGCTACTCCATCACCAGCAAGCTACCAGAGAATAAAATCATCCACAGTTCCACTGATATATCTGCGGGAGACCGCATTGAAACCAGACTGGCGCAAGGCAAGTTACTGTGCCTGGTAGAATCTAAAGAGGACTAACTAAGACGACTTAGAAAAAAACAACTATATTTCATAATAATAAAAAACAACATGGAGAAAAGGTAATGTCCACATCCACAGCAGGTCTTGAGTTTCGTCAAAGTGTTGATTCTATGGTGGACCGCGCTCTAGCGGTAATGGATTTGGATATTGGCATTGCCAACGCCATCAAGGCCTGTACTTCGGTATTACAGGTAACTTTCCCAGTTACAATCAAAGACAAGATTGAGATGTTCACCGGTTGGCGCGCCGTACATAGCATCCACCGACTTCCATCTAAAGGTGGCATTCGTTATGCCACCACTGTAGATCAGTTTGAAGTCGAAGCCCTGGCTGCTCTAATGACCTATAAGTGCGCCATAGTCAATGTGCCCTTTGGTGGCTCCAAAGGTGGCCTATTTATAGACCCATGCAAATACACCAGAGACGAACTGAAGCTTATCACCCGCAGGTTCACACGAGAATTGGCAAAAAAGGGATTCCTTAGCCCTGCCACAAACGTGCCTGCCCCAGATGTGGGAACCGGCCAGAGAGAGATGGCCTGGATAGCAGACACCTACAAACACCTTTACCCTCAAGACATAAACCACATCGCATGCGTAACTGGGAAACCGGTCGAACACGGCGGTATCCGTGGACGCACCGAGGCCACTGGTCGTGGCGTTCAATATGGACTGCAAGAATTTTTCCGCCACACTGAGGAGGTAAAGGCGGCGGGGATGGATGGAACATTAGAAGGTAAAAACATCATTATCCAAGGACTAGGCAACGTCGGCTACCACGCGGCGAAATTCCTCTCGGAAGAGGATGGCGCAAAGATCATCGCTGTTATAGAGCGCGATGGCGCCATCATAAATAAAGACGGCATTCACATAGAAGAACTTAGATTCCATCTCAATGACCATATGGGCGTCAAGGGATTTATCGGTGGTGAGTATGTGGAAGACGGATCCGGCATCTTAGAGATGGAGTGTGACATCCTAATCCCCGCCGCCCTTGAGAGCGTCATACATGAGAATAATGCTAGTAACATCAAGGCAAAACTTATTGCAGAGGCCGCTAACGGCCCTATCACATTCGAGGCTGATCGTATTCTGCGCAATAAAGGCATCAAGGTCTTACCAGATGCCTACATGAATGCAGGAGGCGTTGTGGTCTCATATTTCGAGTGGATCAGGAATCTCTCTCACGTACGCTTTGGTAGATTAGAACGCCGATTCGATGAATCCCGGGGTAACTGTATTGTGCACGCCCTAAATGAGATGACTGGAAAAGAGGTGCCTGAGCACATCAAGAAAAACCTGGGACGTGGGGCCGATGAATTTGACCTAGTCCGTTCAGGACTTGATGACAGCATGTGCCAAGGACTGCAGGAGATAATCGAGACCTATCACAGTAACAAGAAGATAGAGGATTACCGCACAGCGGCATATGTTATCGCGCTAACCAAGGTGTCTCGTTCTTACTTGGATATTGGGATTTATTAGAGGTAACTATTTCTTCCTCTTCACAAACTTCTTAAGACGCTGCCGCTTCTGTACCTGGCGCTTGGTCAGGACATTCTTTTTACCTTCGTACGGATTGGTTCCACTACGGAATTCCAATCTGATTGGAGTCCCGTCCAATCTCAATGCCTTGCGGAAACGGCTGATGAGAAAACGTTTATAGGTATCCGGTACGGCATCTGTCTGGGTGCCATGAATCACGATGATGGGAGGATTTTGCCCACCCTGATGGGCATAGCGTAGTTTGATGCGCCTGCCATGCACCATGGGCGGTTGATGCTCCTGCAGCGCCCACTCCAGAATCCTATTCAATTCAGGTGTCGGAATATCTCGCATAGCGTTCTGGTAAACCTTATCCACCACAGGAAACATCTTACCCACCCCAGAGCCGTGCAAAGCGGAGATAAAGTGCTTCTCAGCAAAATCCAGAAACGGCAGTTTGCGTTCCAGGTCTTCCTTTATCTTTTCCCGTTTATCCTGATCCAACCCATCCCATTTATTTATTGCCACCACCAGAGCGCGACCGCTCTCCAAAATATGTCCGGCCAGAGTGGCGTCCTGATCAATGATGTTAAGTTGTGCATCTAAAACCAGGATTACTACATTGGCCTCTTCTATGGCCTGCAGCGTCTTGATAACACTAAACTTCTCGATGGCGTTGTCTACCTTGGCGCGGCGCCGCACCCCGGCCGTATCGATCAGCGTGTACTTTTTGTTATCACGCTCAAACGGGATAAACACACTGTCTCTGGTAGTACCAGGTTGATCGAAGGCCACAACTCTATCCTCTCCCAGAAGACGATTCACCAGGGTAGACTTGCCTACATTGGGACGACCAATGATTGCCACTTTGATCCCCATATCGTAGCCGTCGGCAGCATCATCTTCCGGCTCGGGCAGCAACTCCAGGGTTAGGTTGATAAGCTGTTTTACGCCATGCCCGTGTACTGCCGCTATGGGCACAGGATCTCCTAAACCGAGACTATAGAAATCCACCCCGGCTACTGCCTTGTCCATGTTCTCGCTCTTATTTACTACCACGGTGATGGGCTTTCCGGTGCGGCGCAGTTGTTCAGCGATAGCCTCATCCCCAGAATTCAGACCATCCTTTGCATCAAGCAGGAACAAGATGTGATCGGCATCACCGATAGCAGTAATCACCTGCTGCACCATCAAGGCCTCCACACCCTCAGCGTCACCACTGATGCCTCCGGTATCCACCACCAAGTACGGACGTTTACCCATGCGGCCTACGCCGTACTGGCGATCACGAGTCAGCCCTGGTTGATCAGCAACCAGCGCATCCCGACTACGGGTAAGCCGGTTAAATAGAGTTGATTTACCAACGTTGGGACGCCCAACCAGGGCGATTACTGGAAGCACTGTGAAACCCCTAATCTATGAAGTTATAGATTCAGTTATAGCTATTTACCGGAGACGGTAAAGGCGGCCAGCTCACCACCATCGCCCAGCACATAGGCAACACTGCCATTTACAACCGGCGGAGTCGTGATTGGCGCAGACCCTACACGCGTACGGGCCACCATGTGCCCATCTTCAGGCGATAGCCAGTGCAGATACCCCTCAAAGTCTCCCACTACAACATATTCGCCCAGTACGGCTGGGGCCGACAGCCTGCGTCCATGCAGTTTGTCCTGTTTCCACATGGATGAGCTATTTCTGGGATCGATGGCCCACACCTTATCTTCTGCATCTGACACATAGAGATACTCATAATCTGCTCCCAGGCCGGCATAAGATGACAGCTCGCGCCGCCATACCACATCGCCCGAGTCTTCGGTAACGGCAGCTAATTGTCCCTGATATGTGGCAACATAGATCATTCCACCCTGCACAACAGGATCACCATCTATGTCCACCATCCGCTCAAGTTCAGAGCGACCGCTGGGAACGGCAATGGTCGCTTCCCAATACTGTTGCCCACTCTCAATATCGAAGGCGATAAGTTTACCACTGGCGAAACCGCAAATGACCTTGGTTCCACTGATAACTGGTGAACTGTTGCCATGCAAGGTCAAAACCGGAATAGAGCGATCATACATCCAAGCGATCTTGCCATCTGAGACGTTCAGGGCATAGAGTTTGCCATCAATAGTGTGTACTACCACCATACCCTGCGATGCCTTAGGTACAGACAACACTTCACTGCTTACCCTGGCGCGCCATATCTCAGATCCATCCTGTTGTGATAGAGCCAAAACCTCACCATTACTGGTACCGACAAGGACCAGGCCTTCACCCGCACCGGGACCGCCTGATATCTCCAGGCCCTCTTTTTCCACACTCCAGACAACGCGACCGCTGCCACTATCCAGCGCTTTAATCACACCCTCGCGATTCGCCACATAAACTCGACCCTCGTTCACAAATGGCACCAGTTTTACCCTATCCGATGCAGAGCCTGCGCCCACAGATGCAGACCAAAGTTTTTTTACGTTTATACTGCTTTTCAACTCAACCAGCTCTGCTGGTGGGTCGATATTGGGTTCATCTTCCAGCAGTTTTAGAGGATCCATAGAACCGCATCCACTCAACAACAGAAGAGGGATAAGAGTGGTTATGAACCTTACTATAAACATGATTATTTAGCCTTTGCAGCAGCTAGGTCATCTAGCTTCATCTGAATCAAACGAGGATTAGCCACTTCGTTTTTCAAGGCCTCCTGATAAGCCGTGCGAGCCGCTGCGTAATCTTTTTTTACCCTGGCTATATCACCACGTATGGCTGAGAACTCTCCAACAAAATTATCTTTCTCCGCCTTCGCAGCAATTGCCTCTGCCCCATCAATATCGTCTTGATCTAAAAGGATACGCGCCATGCGCAGTCGCGCTAACTGTTTTAGAGAAGAGTCCTCAGAATTTGTCATTACCCACTTATACTGGGTCTTTGCCGAATCTGTATTACCCTGTTGCAGTTGTATCTTGGCCATATCCAACGCAGCAAAAACCGCATAGCTACTTTTTGGCCATTCAGACACGATCATCTCCCCCTGCTTTATAACAGACTCGATGTTACCGGCCTGTATGGCCTGAGCCATCTTTTCGTAGCGAAGAGATGCTTGAGCAGCCAACTCATCTTGATGCTGATTCCAGGCCTGCCACCCAAATACCGCCCCTAGCCCCAATATGACGCCCCCAAATATGGAGCGGCCGTTCTCATTCCACCACTTTTTAAGTGCCTCAACTTGTTCTTCTTCCGAATCGTATACGCCCACGTTTGTCACCTTTAGTTTCCCGCACTGGGATAAACCACCATGAAATCATCTGGCACAACCGTTGCCGGGGCAAGATTGTGCCACTATTTTCAACTACCGCATAGCCTAGCATTCATCCAGCAGCGGCTGAAAAAAATCCCCAAGTTCACTCAGGGTTATCTCCTTCTGTTCACTCTCATCACGCAGAGGCTTAACACCTGCCACACCACGCTGCAGCTCATCCTCACCTATGACCAGTGCGAATCTGGCCCCGCTACGGTCAGCCCTTTTAAACTGACTTTTGAAGCTGCCGCCGCCGCAATTTGCGAGCAGGCGCAAACCTGGCACCTGGTCTCTCAGCCGCTCTGCCAAAAACAGACCTTGCCTCTGGGGCTCATCCCCTACCAAAACCATATAGGCGTGTAGACCTGCAACTTGCGATGCAGTTTCAGTCTCTTCCAATAACGAGATAAGACGTTCCACCCCCATGGCGAAACCAATTGCCGGGGTACTGCGGCCGCCAAGCTGCTCAACCAATCCATCGTATCGTCCACCTGCGCATACAGTACCCTGGGCGCCGAGGCGGTCGGTAACCCACTCGAATACGGTGCGAGAATAATAATCCAATCCTCGTACCAATCGTGGATTTATTACATAGCTCACACCCGCAGCATCTAGACCCGCGCAGAGTGCATCAAAATGTTCCTTAGATTTATCGCCAAGAAACTCCAGCAGTGAAGGTGCCCCGGCGATCAACTCCCGCATATCCTGATTCTTGGAATCCAGGATACGCAATGGATTGGTCCCGAGCCTGCCCAGACTCTCATCATCCAGTTGATCTTTTTTCGATGAGAGATATGCAACTAGCTTCTCACGATAGGCAGCACGTTCATCTGCAGTGCCTAGTGTGTTTATCTGCAACTCAAGACCGTCCAGGCCCAGGGCCTTCCAGATCCGGTTGCTTATAAGGATCACCTCCAGATCTATGTCTGGACCTTCCATACCATAGGTCTCAACCCCTATCTGATTGAATTGACGAAAGCGCCCCTTCTGTGGGCGCTCATGACGAAACATGGGCCCCTGATACCAAAGACGTTGAACCTGGTTGTGAAAGAGCCCATTTTCTATTCCGGCCCGTACGCATCCGGCCGTGCCTTCCGGGCGCATGGTGAGGCTGTCACCATTACGATCGTCGAAAGTGTACATCTCCTTCTCAACGATATCGGTCACTTCACCTATCGAGCGTTTAAACAGATCCGTCATCTCCAGGACAGGCATACGGATTTCGCTGTAACCATAACTGGCAAGGACTCCGCCTACCCTCTCCTCGAATAACTGCCACAAAGGAGTCTGATCCGGCAGGATGTCTCTCATGCCGCGTATGGCCTGAATATTTTTTGCCATCAATAACCTGCGTTATTTCAATTAATCTTGGATACCCTGACTAGGGCTTTTCTATCTTTCCATCAACTATGGTGAAACGCGCAACCCCACCACTTGAATACTTATCTATGTCAGCCAGCTTCCCATCAATTTCAACCTTTACCGCATTCGAGTTTCCCAAAACTACTTTGTAGGGCATGAGGCTGGTCAATCTCTTTTTGGTCCCTTTTTTGTGCTCTCCAATCATAATCACCCTATTCTTCGCGTCTCTTACCTTTACCCATCCAGTTTCCACAAAATTAAACCAGACACCCTTAGCCACGGGTGCTGGCTCAACAGCCTTGGGAGCAGACGCTGGAGAAGCAACGGCTGTTTGAATTGGTTTTGGCGCTATCTCTGTCAGAGGTTTTACTTCCTCTTTGGTTGCGGATGGCAATGGTATGGGTATCGACTTATCTTCAGATACAGACGGCTCTATTTCTTTGATTACCGATTCTACCGGCTCTGATGCGGGCTTCACATCAATCGTGGTCATAACCCGCTCATTGCTCCCTTCTGTGACCTCAGGTTCGCTTGTAGATTCACTATCAGAAGGAATGGGAAGCGACAAAGATTCGGTTGCCACTGTCTCTCCTCCTTCTATAGGCACCGGTATGGCCAGCTCCGGCTGCGGAGTCTCTTGGCTATTGATGAGTTTTTGCGCAAGCTGTCCCAAATCGCTCCACCATACAGTTATAGGAACGATTATTACGGCTGCCACAATTACTATACTTAGGATCTTGACCAGGTCATGATCCCCATTAACCTCCATCTTTACATCTGATTCTACCAATGTCTGCTTTGGCAGATCTGGTTCATATCCGAATTTGGCATAGGCATCTAACACAGGCCCAACAGGCTCCTCTAACAGACGCGCATAATTTTTCAGATATCCGCGCACAAACACCGGCTCTGGTAGTGAACTAAAATCATCTGCTTCTATGGATTTTATCTTGAACTCAGAAAGATGCAGCATAGCTGCAACCGCTTCAATATCTAGTCCTTTTAGCTCACGTGCGCGACGCAGGATAGCCCCTGGTCCGTCTATTAGCCCTCTCTGCTCGACTGGTGCTGTATCATTCATTGCTTCAACGAATCCTTCAATAGTTTAACTTCCGTTGAATCAGGGAAGCTACCTTTCAACTGCATGGAATAGCTGGCTACGGCATCTCTGTTCCCAAGTTTCCGTTCTATCTGTATCCCCAACCATAAGGACTGTGAAGTAAATTTCGCCACATCATGATAGCGTTTTAGAAAATCTCGAGCCGCCTGCATATCTCCTGTTTCATAACTGATCTTTGACATCTGAAACAGTGCTACAGAAAATTTCGTATTATGTTGCAATGCCCTACGTAGATAGGCCTCAGCCAGATCCAGATCATTAGTTTGTCTGGCGCAGATGCCGGCGTTAGCTAGTGCAACTTCCGGCGTCTTATACAAAGGGTTCTTCAAGGCCTCTTTGAATTGCTTATCAGCTTCTTTGAATTTCTTTTGCCCGCAAAGGAAAGTTCCGTAAGCGTTCAGAGTATATGGGTTTTTTGGTTGCAAACTTTTTGCGCGTTTAAAGTGTTTATCCGCCAAACCATTTTCACCCAGGCGATTATAGATAATTGCCATAACATTATGGGCTTCACCATTATTAGGATCGGCAGCTACCGCCTTTTTCACATTCTGTAAGGCCACCCCCAGCTGTCCCTTCTGCATATAGATAATGGCCAACCTAACGTAGACATCACCAGTCCCCTTTTTCTGAGTAGTCTGGCCCAGGGAGCCAGTAGCATCATCCCCGCTAGCTCGGATCCCGGTTGTCTGGCAACCTGATAGGCCAAAGACCAACATCACCACTATTGTCACTACAGCCTTGGAAACTTCCAATTTCACTTTGCTATTCCTCCACAGGAGACTTTTTCATTATCAAGTGTACGTCTGCTTTTATCTTTGACTCTACCCACCAACTGCCCACAGGCCGCATCTATATCATCACCCCTAGTCTTTCTAGTGATAGATATTATGCCAGCCTTCTTCAATCTCTGCCTGAACGCTTCTAACCTTTCAGGTGGCGACGCCCTGTACTCGCTACCAGGGAATGGGTTAAATGGGATCAGATTCATCTTTGAAGGCGTGCCCTCCAACAATCTGATCAGCTCCTTGGCATGGGCAATGCTGTCATTGACCCCATCCAACATCACATATTCCCAGGTAACCTTACGCCTTTTATCGCCCTTTACAAAATCGCGACAGGCCGGTATCAGCTCTTCCAAGGGGTATTTCTTGTTGATCGGTACCAACTTGTCCCGCAATTCATTGTTCGGTGCATGCAGTGATACCGCAAGACTAACATCGCTTACCTTGCGTAACTCGCGCAATGCCGGCACTACTCCTGCAGTACTGACAGTCACCCGGTATTTTGACAAGCCATAGGCCAAATCATCCTGCATTATGTTCATAGCATCAACTACGGCATCCAGATTGGCTAGAGGTTCGCCCATACCCATAAGCACCACATTGGTCAAGGCTTGGTCCATCATCCTGACTGCCACCCATACTTGACCAATGATCTCAGCTGTCGAGAGATTACGGTTAAACCCCTGTTTAGCAGTAGAGCAGAAACTACAATCCAGGGCACAACCAACTTGGGAAGAGACACATAGGGTAGTGCGTCCATCATCCGGTATCATGACGGTCTCGATTCGGTTATTGCAATCTAGCTCTAACAGCCATTTACGTGTTCCGTCCTTGGATGGTTGTTCCAGAATGACCTCCGGCACACTGACCTCAGAGACTAGCTTGAGCTGAGCACGCAGTTTTTTGCTCAGATCTGTCATCAGATCAAAGTCGGTTACGCCGTGCTTGTGAATCCACTTCAGAACCTGGCGGGCGTGAAAGGTCTTGAACCCCATTTCCTCGAAATAGGATTCTATGGCCTTGCGGTCCAGGCCTAGTAGATTGATTTTTTCCTGCGATGCCAATTTAGACTCAATAATCTTTTAGATATCTGATCGGCAGGGATAAAACAGCATTATCTACTGGCCGAATAGTTACAAAATCAGTGAGTTAGTTTACCTTGCGTGAGGGTATGCTGGCAAAAATATAAACGTAGATTGTGATCTGGTAGATCGAACTAAACCTTTCTTTTCACTTCCAGTACATCGGACATCTGTGCGATCTTACCCAACACAGTGCTCAGCTGCTCCATATCGCTGATTTCTATGGTAAATCGCATCAGCGCCTGATCGGTACGTCTGTCAGATTTTGTATTTACACCGGTGAGGTCAACCTCTTCGTTGGTCAATATGGATGAGATATCCCTGAGCAAACCTTTGCGGTCATTTGCCAACACCTGGATATCGACCTGATAGGATGAACCGGCACGCTCTTCACTCCAACTCACCTGAGTCAACCTATCCTGCATAGATTGAGGTATTCTCTTTATGATGGAACAGTCACGACGATGCACAGTTATACCGTGTCCTCGGGTGATAAACCCGATGATCGGGTCACGAGGTACAGGTTTACAACAGTGGGCGATGTGAGTCATAAGATTTCCCACTCCCTCCACTACAACTTCACTACCATGTTTCTTCGCGATTCCATGCCGACGGCGCAGTTTAACCTGATCTGAAGCTTCTGTAGCCGGCTCCTGACGTCTTCTTATTCCAAGCGCCAGATGCACTGGCGAAAGGTCACCTCTGCCGATTGCCGCATACAGATCATCTATCTTGGTTAGATTATGACGTTTGGCCTCCGCCAACAGATCGAGCCCTCCCATGCCTAGGCGGGTCATTTCACGCTCCAGGCTACTCTGGCCAATCTGCACATGCTCATCGTAATTCTGTTGTTTAAACCACTGCCTAACCTTGGCCCGTGCGTTTGCCGTCTTGAGATAGCCCATGCGGGGACTCAGCCAATCTCTGCTGGGTTTACCCTCTTTGGCAGTCAGTACCTCCACCATCTGACCGCTCTCAAGCGTTTGGGTAAGCTGGGCAATCCGCCCATCTATCTTGGCGCCGCGGCAACTATGTCCTACCTCGGTATGAATAGCATAGGCAAAGTCCAAGGCAGTGGCGCCCTTTGGCAGCTCAATCACGTTGCCTTTCGGCGTGAGCACATAGACCTGGTCTGCCTCGAAATCCGACTTAGCAGACTCAAGAAAGTCGTGATCTCTGTCCTCAGCACCCTGTGATTCGAGCCAATTACGCATAAGGGTGATACGCCGCTCAAATTCAGCGTCAGATTCACCGCTCTCTTTGTACCGCCAGTGGGCGGCAACGCCCAGCTCCGCATGTTCATGCATCTCCTTGGTTCTGATCTGGATCTCCAGCGGCTTATCTTCTGGACCGATCACGGCGGTGTGGATGGAACGGTAGAGATTTGCCTTTGGGGTGGCTATATAGTCATCAAACTCGCCTGGAATATGGCGCCAAAGGCCATGCACCACACCAAGAGCCGCATAACAATCGGACTCACTGTCTAACAGCACTCGAATCCCGCGTAGATCAAATATCTGATCGAATCCGATCGATTTGCGTTGCATCTTCTTCCATATGCTGTAGATGTGCTTGGGACGACCAGAAATCTCCGCCTCAAGACCTATGGCATTGAATTTCTCCTGCAACAGTTCGATTACATCCGTCACAAACCTTTCACGTTCGACACGCTTGCCATCCAACTGACTAGCTATCGCCTTGTAAGTGTCCGGTTCCATATGCCGCAGACAGAGGTCCTCCAACTCCCACTTGATCTGCCAAACACCAAGCCTATTGGCCAAAGGAGCATAAATATCGTGAGTCTCCAAAGCCTCCCAGACCCTGCTCTCTTCGGGCAGGAATTTCAGTCCTCGCATTTTGTGCAAACGTTCAGCCAGAATCACCAGCACCACGCGTATATCATCCGCAAGGGCCAACAACATACGGCGAAGCTTTTCCGCGTGTCGCTCTTCGTCTCTGCGTGTAATTCCAACCGAGGATTCAGCCACTAGGCCGATGCGATCAAGATTGTTCACAAGACCAGCGATCTCTGATCCAAACCTTTCCTCTATCTGTTCTGGAGCAAGATCAACTCCAGATAGCCCATAGTGTAAGACCGCGGCAGCCAGAGTATCGCTGTCCATGGCAAGATCATTCAGGATATCTCCTACCGCCATAGCCTGATGTAATTGCTCCGCGTATCCTTCCTTACCCGTGTCATGCAGTAATTCTGCAACATACAGGCATACATCTTTGAGCAGCATTACCCCATCATCACCACGTTCGTGAGCAACAGTCTCCAGCCACGACTCCAGATCAGTCTGACAAAAACCTCCGTTTCCTGATTTTTTGGAATTTACTGTTACCATCTAATATCTTCAGACTGAACCATTCCTGGTTCATCCGAACCTTGGTTAGCTAAGCATCAACTTATTGAGGCGACGCACAAAGGCTGCTGGATCGTCTAATTGTCCACCCTCTGCCAAAACAGCCTGATCGAATAGGATCTTGGCCAAATCGGCAAACAGGTCTTCATCCGGCTCCTGATCCATCTTGGTGACCAAAGCATGCCCAGGATTGATTTCAAGTATAGGCTTTACATTTGGCGCGTCCTGTCCCAGTTGGGCAAATACCCGCTGCAGATTAGCACTCATGTCATAGTCACCCACCACCAGACAGGCAGGTGATTCGGTCAGACGCTTACTTACCCGCACCTCTTTCACAGCATCACCCAGGGCATTTTGGATGCGTTCCACCATGCCTTTGTACTCTTCTGAGACCTTCCCATCTTCCTCATTTGCTTCTTTGTCATCCATCTCACCCAGATCAAGCTCGCCCTTGGCCACAGACTGTAGGTGCTTGCCCTTGTAATCGGTGAAGTGCGAGACCAGCCACTCATCGACCCGATCTATCAATAAAAGAACCTCCACATCCTTCTGCTTAAATATCTCCAGATGGGGACTGTTACTGGCTGCGGCATAGCTGTCAGCTGTAATGTAGTAGATCTTCTCCTGCTTCTCCTGCATGCGCTCTATGTACTCATCCAGAGAGACGTTCTGCACCTTGCCTTCAGATTTGGTGGTAGTAAAACGCAGAAGGCCGCCCAATTTCTCCTTGTTGGCGTGATCTTCCGCCGGCCCCTCCTTTAGTACCTTGCCGAACTCATCCCAAAAACTCTGGTATTTTTCCACATCGTCCTTGGCTATCTTCTCCAGCAGGCCAAGCACCCGTTTGGTGTTGGCGCTGCGGATGCTGTCTATCTTCTTGTCGTGTTGCAGGATCTCGCGCGAAACATTCAAAGGCAGATCATCAGAATCCACCACGCCCTTTATAAAACGAAGATAGCGAGGCATCAGCTTGTCAGCCTCATCCATAATGAAGACACGGCGCACGTACAGCTTCACACCATGTTTCTGCTCCCGTTCCCATAGATCGAACGGGGCACGAGAAGGGATATACAGTAGAGACGTGTACTCGTTGGTCCCTTCGACCCGATTGTGTACGTGAGCCAACGGCTCCTGAAAATCATGCCCGATGTGCTTATAGAAATCAGCGTACTCCTCGTCGGTGACATCAGATTTGCTGCGCATCCACAGTGCGGTTCCTTTGTTTACCTGCTCCCACTCCGGCTCTTTCTTCTCCTTATCTTCTCCATAGAGTTCTTCCAACATCTCTACCGGTATAGATAGATGGTCAGAGAACTTGCTGATGATGCTGCGCAAACGATATGCATCCAAAAACTCATCCTCATCTTCGCGCAGATGCAAAGTGATGTCGGTACCACGTACGGACTTCTCCACCGTCTCAATGGTATAGTCACCTTCGCCGCTGGACTCCCAGCGCACACCATGTTCCGCCCCCAAGCCTGCACGCCTGGTTAGCATGGTCACCTTGTCCGCCACGATGAATGCAGAGTAGAAGCCCACTCCAAACTGGCCTATCAACTGACTATCCTCTGAGTTCTCTCCGGTCATGGACCCGAGAAACTTGCGGGTACCTGAGCTGGCTATGGTGCCGATGATCTCGCTCACCTCCTGACGGTTCATGCCGATGCCGTTATCGGAGATGGTGATGGTGCGGCGTTCCTTATCCAGAGAGATACGGATGCGCAGATCAGGATCATCTTCATACATCCCGTCATCAGTCAAGGCCTCGAAGCGCAGCTTTTCAGCAGCATCCGAGGCGTTGGAAACCAGCTCGCGCAGGAAGATCTCTTTATTGCTGTAAAGGGAACGGATTACCAAGTTCAGGACCTGGCTTACCTCGGCCTGGAACTCTAACGTCTCCTTGTGTGCATCAACGCTCATATTGGTACATAGCCTCCAATCTACTAACTATTTCATCTTATTTCATGTGGATTGTATCTGTTATTCTTATGGGCGTAACCTCCGCCCTTATCGGTTGCATCTGGTAACATGCGGCCCACTAGGCATTTTTCAAGGGTAAATTGTAGAGTCACAGATGAGAAATTATACTGCTACTGTCCCTTTGATCAGACAACTCATCTACTACAGCAGGTAATCCAACAATGGACGTAACAACCATAAGGACAGAACCATTCCCAGATCAACGCCCTGGAACCTCAGGACTACGCCAGAAAGTTGCTGTGTTCCGTCAGGAGAACTATCTGGAGAACTTCGTCCAATCCATCTTCGATACCCAGGTCGAGCTAAAAGGATCATCCATGGTCCTGGGCGGAGACGGACGCTACTACAACCGCGAGGCGATCCAGATCATCATCAGGATGGCTGTGGCCAACGGAATAGCAGAAGTGATTGTGGGTCAGGGAGGTCTGCTCTCTACCCCAGCAGCATCCTGTGTGATCAGAAAATATGAGGCCAAGGGTGGAATAATCCTATCTGCCAGCCACAACCCGGCCGGGCCAAACGGCGACTTCGGTATCAAGTTCAATGTGCCAAACGGCGGCCCTGCCCCTGAGGTCGTGACCGAGGCCATATACCGACGCACTCTTGAGATCGAGCAATATTTTATTACTGACATCCAGGATATAGACCTGGGGCAGATCGGCACCAGCAGCATCGGCGACACCAGAATCAGAATCATCGACCCGGTGGAAGATTACGCAGAGCTGATGCAACAGTTGTTCGACTTTAACGCCATACATCAGATGTTCAATACCGGCATCTTTGAGATGCGCTTCGATGCCATGCACGCCGTAACCGGACCTTACGCCACTCGGATCCTGGAAGGGATCCTGGGGGCACGGCCTGGCACTGTACTAAACGGAGTGCCACTAGAAGACTTCGGTGGCGGACACCCAGATCCTAATCTGGTACATGCCCATGAGATAGTGGAACTAACCAGCGGTTTCGAACCTGTAGACTTTGCCGCTGCATCAGACGGTGATGGTGACCGCAACATGATCCTGGGCAAGGAGTTCTTTGTCACACCCAGCGACAGTCTGGCCATACTGGCGGCAAATGCCCACCTGCTCCCAGGCTATCCCAGAGGAATCAATGGGATCGCCCGCTCCATGCCCACCAGCCAGGCAGCCGATCGGGTAGCGGATGCCATGGGGCTTGAGTGCTACGAGACACCCACCGGATGGAAATTCTTCGGCAATTTGCTAGATGCCAACAAGATAACCATCTGTGGGGAAGAGAGCTTTGGCACGGGCTCCACCCATGTGCGTGAAAAAGACGGGCTGTGGGCGGTGCTGTTCTGGCTCAACCTGCTTGCGATAAAGAAACAATCGGTGCGTAAGATAGTACAGGACCACTGGCGTAAGTATGGCCGCAACTACTACGGCCGCCACGACTATGAGGGTCTAGACAGAGAGGTCGCAGAAGAATTAATGCAACATATACAATCTCGACTCCCATCTTTGCCTGGAAATAAATACGGACTTTTTACAGTGGAATTCGCTGACAACTTCAGATACACTGATCCGATCGACGCGAGCCTATCAGATAACCAGGGCATACGCGTGGGTTTCACCAACGGGGCAAGGATCGTTTTCCGTCTTTCCGGCACCGGTACCGAGGGAGCTACTCTCAGGATTTACCTGGAGAGATATGAACCGGACCCGGCAAAACAGCTGCAGCAGACGGCAGATGCACTCGCCACATTGGAGACCATAGCAAGGGAGCTAGCACAGATTGAACAACGTACCGGCAAAAGCAAGCCAAGTGTAATCACTTGAGGTGGCCATAAGGCATTTCCGAGCAATTTTGTAGGTATTTAAGCTATAATCTAAAAATAATTGTGTAAGTATAATTTTTTCGGGGCGCACATCTATCGGGGCGCAATGGAATTTTAAAGTTAAATACACGGAGGATATATAAATGCAAATAAAGAGGTTAATAATAGCCATAGTCTCCTTGTGGGTGATATTTATAGGCACATCCCAGGCGGCATGGACTCCACCCAGCTGGAACTATGGAGATACAATCGATGCACCTCCCCAAGAAGCCAATCAGGTAGGATGGGCAACAGACCCTCGCTGGCAGATGCTGGGGAATTCATGGGGAGTAGCAGATGGTGTCTCTTGGACGGTATTGGACGCGTCTAACAATCCAGGGACATATGGGCATGATGTTATTAATGTCGGAGACACAGTCAGATTTAAATTTGTTATGCATAAAACCCTATGGGGCACCCATAGATTTGACGCCATAAGGGCTTGGATCGACTGGGATGGTAATGGATTTGATATAACAGCTGACGAGATCATCAGGGATACGTATGAATTTAATCCAAATTATGCGTATAGCGACGATCCATATGCATGGTTTTGGGATGGAAGCAAACCTGTATCTCTCTACTATGCCAATGAAGACAAAGAGTTCACTACTGACGTAACTTTCACTGAAGCTGGTTATTTTGATCTGATTGCACGGGTCATATGCAGTAGAGATTTAGGAGCAGAAGATTATCCTGGTGCTCCTACCGATTGGAACAGGCTTACGCCTTGGCCTAACTTAGGTCTTGGTGACTGGGGTCAAGGGGAATTCGAAAAGTACACCGTTCGTGTAGTTCCAATTCCGCCAGCACTGTTACTATTCGGAAGTGGATTGATGTTCACTGGTTTTTTCCGGAGAAGACACAAGTCTAATTCAACCGCTGTATAGGTCGCTAGTTAGGGGGCAAAGAACTATTAATTCTTGCCCCCTAACTCCATTTCGTCTGACAACGTTTACCAGACACCTTTCACCTCCTTACGATGTTCTATAAACTTCGAACAAAAGCACCATAAATATTCGGAGACAATTGTGCAAGAAAAGAGAGTAGACGTCGCAATCATAGGTTCCGGCAGTGCCGGCCTTTATGCCCTGAGTAAGGTCAGACCATCGGGCAAAAGCTTTGTCCTGATAAACGGCGGTGAACTCGGAACCACCTGTGCCCGTGTCGGCTGCATGCCATCCAAGGCGCTAATCCAGACGGCCCATGACATCTCTCGCACCAAGATCCTCGGACGTTATGGTGCCGATGGTCATGACCAGATCGAGATCGATCTGAACGAGACCCTGGAGTATGTGCAGGATATGCGCGACACATTCGTGGATCGGGTGCTATCCAACAGCACCGACCAGATGAATGACGAGCTGTTTATCGAGGGCTACGCTAAGTTCGTAGAACCCAATCTACTCCAGGTAGATGACAAACTAATCCGTGCCGACAAGATCATCATCGCCACAGGTTCACGCCCGGTCCTACCCAAGCACTGGCAGGCCTTCAGCGATAAGGTAATCACCACCGACCAGTTCTTCGAGCTGGATGAGATGCCGGCATCCATTGCGGTGGTCGGCCTAGGCACCATCGGTCTGGAGATAGGACAGTCCCTGGCCAAACTGGGCGTGGAAGTGACAGGATTCGACATGCTGGAGAGCATAGGAGGAATCGAGGACCCAGCAGTAGCTGAGGTCGCGCTGCAGATCATCAGCAAGGACTTCCCCATGCATTTGGGAGTGGCCGCTGAGATCACCGAAGAGGGCGATAAGCTAAGAGTGAGCGCCGGCGACAACTCAGTGCTGGTGGATAAGGTCATGGCCAGCCTGGGGCGTATTCCCAATGTCGAGTCCCTGGAACTGCAGAACGCCGGCATCGAACTGAACGACCTAGGCATTCCCCTGTTCAACCGTAACAGCATGCAGTGCGGCGACAGCCATATCTTTATTGCCGGAGACGTGAATAACGATATCCCTCTACTGCATGAGGCTGGAGATGAAGGCCGCATAGCCGGCATCAACAGCGTTAGCGATCACGTCACCTCCTACCAACGTAAAACCCAGCTAGCCATCAACTTCTGTGAACCCAATATCTGCCATGTCGGCCTGCGCTGGTCAGAGCTTGATCACTCTAAGCTCGCCGTGGGTGAGGTGCAACTGGCCCCGGTGGGACGCGCCCTGATCATGGGCCAAAACAAAGGGATCATACGAGTCTACGCCGATAAGCAGAGTGGCAAACTCTTGGGTGCGGCCATGGCCTGTGTCAGTGGCGAAAACCTGGCGCATCTACTGGCCTGGAGCATCCAACAAGGATTGACCGTGGGTGACCTGATTCAGATGCCCTACTATCACCCGGTGATCGAAGAGGCCCTGCAGGCGGCGCTGAACGATCTGTATCAGAAGGTGGACAACAAAAATCCCGGAGCGATTGCCGAGTTGGTTCCCCTGCCCTGAGCAACTCTAGTAAACTACGAAACATCTGATTAACTTCATTTATCGTCATCCCGCGACTTGATCGCGGGATCCAGGAACATTACCAATGGCTCAATACATCTACACCATGAACCGGGTCGGCAAGATAGTGCCACCCAAACGCGAGATCCTCAGCAACATCTCCCTCTCCTTTTTCCCGGGGGCCAAGATCGGCGTGTTAGGTCTAAACGGAGCTGGTAAATCCACGCTGTTAAAGATAATGGCCGGACTGGACACCGAGATCGAGGGCGAAGCCCGCCCCCAGCCTGGTATCAAGGTTGGCTACCTGCCCCAAGAGCCACAGCTCGATCCAGAGAAGGATGTGCGCGGCAACGTGGAAGAGGCCCTACAAGAGGTGAAGGATGCATTGACAGAACTAGATAAGGTATATGCCGCTTATGCCGAACCGGACGCAGATTTCGACGTCCTGGCCAAACGCCAGGGGGAACTGGAGAACATCATCCAGGCCCAAGACGGACACAACCTAGACCGCACCCTGGAGGTGGCGGCAGACGCCCTACGACTGCCACCCTGGGATGCGGACGTAACCAAGATCTCCGGCGGTGAACGCCGCCGCGTGGCCCTGTGCAAATTGCTTCTGTCTAAACCGGACATGCTGCTACTGGACGAACCCACCAACCACCTGGACGCCGAGTCCGTGGCCTGGCTGGAGCGCTTCCTGCACGACTACCCCGGCACCGTGGTGGCGGTAACCCATGACCGTTATTTTCTCGACAACGTCGCCGGATGGATCCTGGAACTGGACCGCGGCCACGGCATCCCCTGGGAAGGAAACTACTCCTCCTGGCTGGAGCAGAAGGAACAGCGTCTGGAACTGGAACAGAAACAGGAGTCGGCCCGCATCAAGAGCATGAAGCACGAATTGGAATGGGTGCGCTCCAACCCCAAGGGCCGTCACGCCAAGAGTAAAGCACGCCTACAACGTTTTGAAGAGTTGCAGAGCCAGGAGTTTCAGAAACGTAGCGAGACCAACGAGATCTATATTCCACCCGGTGAACGTCTGGGGGATCTAGTGATTGAGGCCAAGGGCCTAAAGAAGTCCTTCGGCGACAATGTGCTGTACGATGGTCTCTCCTTCAACCTGCCCAAGGGCGGCATCGTAGGAATCATCGGCCCCAACGGTGCTGGTAAGACCACCTTGTTCCGAATGATCACCGGTGAAGAGAGACCGGACGGCGGCGAATTCCGTATCGGCGAGACGGTACAGGTAGCCTATGTGGACCAATCGCGCGACGCCCTGAACGACGACAAGACGGTATGGGAAGAGGTCTCCGATGGCGGCGATATCATCACCGTCGGTAACTACGAGATGAATTCACGCGCCTATGTCAGCCGCTTCAACTTCAAGGGTCCGGACCAGCAGAAGCGCGTGGGTGATCTATCCGGCGGTGAGCGCAATCGTGTGCACCTGGCCAACCTACTGAAGAGCGGCGGCAACCTGCTGCTGCTGGACGAACCCACCAATGACCTGGACGTGGAGACTCTGCGCGCACTGGAAGAAGCACTGCTCACCTTTCCCGGATGCGTTGTGGTCATCTCCCATGACCGCTGGTTCCTGGATCGTATCGCAACCCACATCCTGGCCTTCGAGGGCGACTCCAAGACGGTATGGTTTGAGGGCAACTATGCCGATTACGAAGCGGATCGTAAGAAGCGCCTGGGGGCGGAAGCGGATCAGCCGCATAGAATTAAGTACAGAAAGATTGATGGGTGAACGGTAGCTTGCCTGAGTAGACATAGCTACTCAGACACACAAAACCCATAACTGACGCATCACTCAATGTGCTGCTTAATCTTATCGATCAAACCAACTATATGCTCTGATAAATCCGGTACCTTCTCGTACACCTTCTCCGCCTCTTCGTATTTGCCATTCTCTTTTAGCTCAATGATGTCACAAATCAGCTTATGTATCTCTGCGTGCGGCTTACGCACCTGCTCCATCTCAGGGATATTACCAAAGCGCTCCAACCCCTCGCCGAAATACCATTTACCGAAGGCACAGTCGTGATCGGAGACCGCCTGATCACGGGTAAGCGCAGCACGTCCATCCAGATAACCCCGTAGTTTCACCCGCCATGCCAGATGCGCGGTCTTGGCCTTTTCCAGGTCGATAAGCAGCTGCTTTTCACCTAGATTGAAGCGCCCCACTACACCCAGCAACTCTTCGGACAGCTTTACCAGAGTCTCACTCTCGTTAGCAAGTTCAGCAGCTCCCTCTGCAGCATGAGTAGTCACTTCGTTTACTCTACTTACATTGCGGTTAATCTCGTCGGCGACAACACTCTGTTCCTCTGATGCCGTAGCGATCTGTGTATTCATAGAATTGATTGTATCCACAGCATTGAGGATCGCATCCAGCGCCTCTCCAGCCTGACCCGCCTGCTCCACCGAAATGATGGTGCTCTGCTTACCCTTTTCTATCACACCAACAGCCTGCTTGGTGCCATTTTGCAGACTCTCGATCATCCCTCTTATCTCTTCTGTTGAACTTTGGGTACGCTGCGCCAGGGAACGTACTTCATCGGCCACCACTGCGAAGCCGCGGCCCTGTTCGCCGGCGCGTGCCGCCTCAATCGCTGCATTAAGGGCAAGCAGATTGGTCTGTTCGGCAATACTGACGATAACATCCAGCACACCACCTATGTGAATACTGTCTTCATTGACCCGAGCCACCACCTCGGTGATACGTTCCATCTCTGTTGCTACCTCATTGATAGTCTTGATCGCATTCGCCACCACCTGTTTGCCCTTGGTGGTGTCTTCATCCGCCTGCTTGGTCGCATCTGCGGCCAATGAAGTGTTGCCCGCCACGTCGTGCACTGTAGCAGACATCTCATTTACCGCCGTGGCGATCTGCTCAATATCCTGCTGCTGCTGCAGCATACCGTGATGGGTTCTCTCCACATTCGATGAGAAATGTTCCACCGCCGGCGCCAGACTTATTGCGGCCATGGCGGTCTTCTCAACCGTCTCGTGTATACGTTCGATAAACCTGTTAAAGGCCCGGCTGAGTTTTGCCACCACATCATTGCCCTCTTCCGGCAGACGGACATCGAGCTTGCCGTCACCATCGGCTATCTCCTCAAGAGATACAACCACGCGCTTGAGCGGTGCGGTAATACCGCGAGCGAGAAATGTGCTACTGACAACACCAATCAAAACACCCAACACCCCAAGACCCAACAAGATGCCCTGCAAGGATGAGAGCGCATCGCTGAAGTAACTGCGGTCCACAACAACCTCCACTACACCGATAGGATTGTCAGAGTAGTCACCTATGGCTTCAGCCAGGATTGCGACCGGTTTGCTGCCAGCCTCACTCCGCAGGTATTGCGCCTTGCCGCGTAAGATGTCGCGCATCTGTTGTGTATTTAGCAGGGTTTTGGTCTTTAATGTTGTGCCAAAGGTTTCGAACCCGCTATCTCTTTTCAGATGTAGCGCCACATCAACACCATACTGCTTTTTGAACTCGTCAAAAAAGGCCTGACCGAATGACATACCAAACTCCACCGAGCCGATATGTTTACCTTCGTAAGAAACAGGTACGATACCGCGAATACCGAGTCCGGCTACACCTACCTCCAGGCCACTTACTGGCGCCTTGGTATCATTAGTAGCAACGACGGTTTTGCGGAAAGATGACAGATCGTCACCGTATTTTTTCAGTTTATGCACTCTGAGAAAGGAAGTTGCCGGCGGAGTATGAAACTGGAACTGGCGGACGGCGAAATCCTTTTTCAGTCCATTAAATCCAGGGCCGAACATCTGCTCCAGAGCATCCCGATCACCTGCGGCAAACGCCTGCTGCACCCGTGGGATAGAGGCGACTAGTTGCGCCATGGAGTGGGCCCGGTACTTTTCTGCGTGCAAACGCCCCATTAGAATTTCATGGTATTGGTCCAGCTGATGACGCTCCGCCTCCTGCAGGGTTCCTTCCATACGGATGTCGGCCACCCATACAATCAGTATGACAACCAGGGTCAGAAGGCCAACAGTAGCAAGGGTAAAACGCCAGAATATAGTTAGTTTATTCACACAGACTCCCTCCCGGATATGCCATAAATGTATGTGTTGATGGATTGCTATCCGGTATAGCGTCAGGCGAATCTATTTCTTTAGAAAAAGTATGGAAACTACTTGAAATCCGGCATAAAAGAGGATCAACCCCTCCGCCAACTGGTGCCTCCCGCACCATCCTCCAACAGGATATTGGCCTCTTGTAGCTGATCACGAATACGATCCGCCTCGGCCCAGTTCTTCTCCTTTCGTGCATCCAGACGTTGTTGGATCAGCTGTTCGATCTCTGCATCGCTCAAAGCGTCGTCACCGCCGGCCTCGCCCCGTAGAAATGTCTCCACATCACCCTGAAGAATCCCCAACACAGCACCCATGGCCTTCAGTTCTGCAGCCAGAGATGCTGTAGCTAGTTCATCCTCTTTGCGGGTACGGTTGATCTCCCGCACTAGATCAAACATGGCGGCCAGGGCCTCCGGGGTGTTGAAGTCGTCGTCCATGGCGGCATTGAAACGTTCGCGGAACTGTTCACCACCGGCCGGCTCCGCCTCCGGCAGTCCACGCAGGGCTGTATAGAACCTGGTCAAAGCGTTGCGGGCGTTGTTCAGATGCTCATCATCGTAATTAAGCGGGCTACGATAGTGGCTGGTCATAATGAAATAACGCACCTCTTCCGCTCGGTACCGCTTCAGTATTTCGCGCACGGTAAAGAAGTTACCCAGGGATTTGGACATCTTCTCTTCGTTAATACGCACAAAGCCGTTGTGCAGCCAGTAATTCACAAACTTCTTGCCGGTGGCCCCTTCCGACTGGGCGATCTCGTTCTCATGGTGCGGAAAGGTCAGATCGGCTCCACCACCGTGTATATCAAAGGTATCCCCCAGGCAGCAGGTGGACATGGCGGAGCACTCAATATGCCAACCAGGACGACCATCTCCCCAGGGAGATCCCCAGGCCGGCTCACCTGGTTTAGCCGCCTTCCACAACACGAAATCCAGTGGGTCGCGCTTCTTCTCTTCCACCTCTACCCGCTCA
>JBNKEE010000025.1:0-13000 GCA_050288625.1 Sedimenticolaceae bacterium
CTTGGTATAAATTGACCCCGTTTGCGCGCATTGTCGAGCCGTAGATACATAACATTTTTACCACACCCAACCTGGGTGTGAAGTCACTTTAAGGGAGAGAAAATTCCATGAACAAGACCGATTTAATTGATGCAATTGCGGAATCTGCAGACATCTCTAAGGCAGCTGCAGGCCGAGCACTGGATGGTTTCGTAGATGCCGTTACTGATGCTCTAAAGAAGGGGGATCAGGTTTCTTTGGTCGGTTTTGGTTCATTTACAGTACGTGAGCGTGCAGCACGTACCGGACGTAACCCACAGACCGGTGCTACCATCCAAATCAAGGCCTCAAAATCACCTGCATTTAAGGCTGGTAAAGCTCTTAAGGATGCCGTAAACTAGCGCGCTTTCTCAGGGTGCTTAGCTCAGCTGGGAGAGCATCGCCCTTACAAGGCGAGGGTCGCAGGTTCGATCCCTGCAGCACCCACCAAGCTTTAGGAGTGGTAGTTCAGTTGGTTAGAATACCGGCCTGTCACGCCGGGGGTCGCGGGTTCGAGTCCCGTCCACTCCGCCATGTTTGAGATAGAATCGGGGCGTCCTTGCGATGCCCCTTTTTTATTGCGCCTCTTATAAATACCAGTTACTGATTACGGGATAATCATAATGCTTCAATCAATTAGAGAAAAAGCCCAGGGTTGGATCGCATGGGTAATAGTGATAATGATTAGCATCCCATTCGCTCTCTGGGGCATACAGTCCTACCTGGGTGGAGGCTCCGCTTCTATCAAGGCATCGATAAACGATCGCGAGATTACAGAGCGTAAGTTTGAGAGCGACTACCGGAGTTTTCGCGAACAGTTACGCCAACAGATGGGTGAGGCCTATCGACCAGATCTACTGGATGACAAGCTACTGAGAGAAGAAGCGCTCAAATCGATGATTCGGAGTGAGCTTATCTATCAGCAGGCTATGGAGTTGAATCTACGCGCCAGTGACGAGGTATTGCGCGAGTTGATTACGCGTAACCCGGCCTTTCAGGTTCAAGGAAGATTTAATCAGGAGGCTTATGAGAATGCCACTCGCAGACTTGGACTCACCACAGATGGTTATGAACTGCAGATGCGCCAGTATCTGGTATCTGATCAGCTAAAAAGAGCGGTAACTGCTTCTGAGATCACGACCGATGCTGAGCTTCAAGATAGCCTGCGTCTGAAAGATCAGCGCCGCAAGATGTCCTATCTGATAGTGCCGGCCGACAACTATCTTGCCGCAGCTGATGTGAAACCCGAGGAGATTGATTCCTATTACCAAGGGAACAAATCATCCTTCATGTCACCAGAGCGGGTTAAACTCGAGTACCTGGAGCTGGATATCAAGAATTTAGCCAAGACGGTGAAGGTGGAAGAGGATCAACTGCGCGGGTACTACGATCAGAATAGAAAAGATTATCTGGTTCCAGAAGAACGTCGTGCCAGCCATATACTGATAACAGTAGATGACTCGGCTGATGATGCCACCAAAACCAAGGCGAGAACTGCGGCCGAAGCCGCCCTCAATAGGGTCAAGTCAGGCGAAGCTTTCGCCAGTGTGGCGAAGGCGTTATCGCAGGATCCTGGATCAGCAAATGATGGCGGCGATCTGGGTTACTTTGGCAAAGGTGTAATGGCGCCAGCATTCGAAAAGGCCGTATTCTCTCTGCAGAAGGGCGGCATAAGTGATTTGGTCAAGACTGAATTCGGATACCATATCATCAAGCTTGTAGATATAAGGCCGGAACACGGCAAGAGCTTTGAGCAGGTTAAAGTAGAGCTGGCAGATGCCTACCGTAAGGAAGAGGCCGGACGAGAGTTTTATGAATACGCAGAGAAACTGGCGGACCTTACCTATGAGGATCCAGACAGTCTGGAGCCTGCCGCCGATGCCCTAGGACTGAGTGTCCAGAAGAGCGATTGGGTCGGTAGAAACGGTGGTAAGGGTGTGCTGGGCAATGGACGTGTTATTTCAGCGGCCTTTAGTGAAGATGTTCTGACCGAGCGCCACAACAGCGAGTTGTTAGAGTTAGGAGCAGAACATGTGCTGGTCCTGCGTGTGGCGGAGCATGAGGAGTCCCAGATCAGACCGCTGGAGCAGGTGCGGATCGACATAGAACAGATCCTCAAACGTCGTGCTGCGTCAAAACTGGCCGGGGAGAAGAGTGAAGAAGTAATAGCAGCCCTGAAGCAAGGTCTATCGGTGCAAAAAGCGGCAGCGAAATATAAGGCGCAGCCCAGGCCTGCTGTCGAGGTTGGGCGTGGTTCTGATAAGACACCCCAAGAGATACTGCAGACCCTGTTTAAGATGCCTAGACCGCAAGGTGAAAATCATATCTATGACAAGGCCGCTCTGGCTAGCGGTGATTATGCCGTGATTGTACTGCAGCAGGTCGTGGATGGTTCAGGAGATTCCTTGGAGGGCGAAGATAAGTCAAAGTTGATGTTATCTCTGCAACGAGTGCAGGGAGATAGTAATTTTGATCATATGGTTGAGAACATGCGTGACCGATCAGAGGTGGTTATTACGGAAGAGAAGAAATAACATCCTCTGTTTTAAGCAATAAAAAAGGCGGGTAAACACCCGCCTTTTTCTTTTACCCGTGTAATCTAGTTTTTCACCATACCTACTATATGGTAACCGGAGTCCACATACAGCACGTCACCTGTGATACCTGATGCCAGGTCCGAGCAGAGGAATGCCGCGGCATTGCCTACTTCATCAATAGTCACGTTGCGGCGCAGGGGCACGGTCTTTTCCGCTTCATCCAGCATGCTCTTGAATCCGCTGATACCGGCTGCCGCCAGCGTGCGTATGGGCCCGGCAGAGATAGCGTTAACCCTGGTTCCATCAGGCCCCATGGAGTCGGCCAGATAGCGCACGTTGGCTTCCAGACTGGCCTTGGCAACCCCCATGACGTTGTAGTTGGGGATGGTGCGAACGGCTCCCAGATAGCTTAGTGTTACGAGAGATCCGTTACGTCCCTCCATCATACCGCGACCGGCCTTAGCCAGTGCAGCAAAGCTGTAGGCGCTGATGTCGTGCGCTATGGCGAAGCCCTCTCTGGTGACGGCCTCAACATAGGTCCCCTCTAGCTCTTCACGTGGGGCGTAGGCGATGGCGTGAACTATTCCGTCCAGTCCGTCCCACTGTCTACCCAACTCAGTGAACACATTCTCGATCTCCTCATCGCTGGTTACGTCTAACGGTAGAGCGATGTTCGAGTTACACTCTTCTGCAAATTTCTCCACCCGTCCTTTCAGTTTTTCTGTCTGATAGGTGAAGGCAAGTTGTGCGCCTTCGCGGTGCATGGCCTTGGCTATGCCCCAGGCGATTGATCGGTTGCTGGCTACGCCAGTTATGAGGATACGTTTATCTTGTAAGAAGCCCATAGGAATGCCTTAATACTCCAGTCTAATTATTGGCTGACATCTGCATTACAGAATGCGATGATTTAATAATTCTAAAGTGGGTACAGTACCGGAAAACAGCACGTTGGAAAAGAACTCTCAAATGACAAAAATGGCAAATAACATCTGGATATCAAGGTTTATCCCGATCGTTCTATTGCTATCGCTCACATCTTGTGAGCAAATGGTCCTGAACAGCCCATATTCCCGCGCCGAATCGGAACAGAATATTGTATACAGCTCCTTCTCTGAACGGCCTAAACACTTGGATCCGGTACGATCTTACGTCTCCAACGAATACGCCATAATATGCCAGGTTTACGAACCCCTGTTGCAGTATCATTTTCTAAAGCGTCCCTACAAGTTGACCCCTTTGATCGCAGAGGAGGTGCCGATTCCCCGTTATTTCGATGCCGCAGGCAACATTTTGCCAGCAAACGCCTCGGAGCAGGATATAGCGATAAGCGAATACCGGATCAAGATCAAACAGGGCGTGGAATACCAACCTCACCCGGCGTTTGCTACGGATAAGGCCGGCACCTATATCTATCATAAGCTTACAGAAGAAGAGATAGCTGAGGCCAACACATTAGCGGACTTTCCCAAGACAGGAAGCAGGGAGATGACTGCAGCCGACTACATATATCAGATCAAACGGTTGGCCATACCAAGGCTACACTCTCCCATTTCTGGGGTGATAGGTCAGTACATCGTCGGTTTTAACGAGTTTGGACAAGAGATAAAATCCGCAACCGCAGCTCTGCGAAAAAAGAGTGGCCAGGAGAAGCCGTACCTAGATCTACGCAAATTTGATATGCAGGGGGTAGAGCAGACTGGACGTTACAGTTTCAAGATTCGGCTAAATGGGAAGTATCCGCAACTGGTCTACTGGATGGCCATGCCTTTCTTCTCCCCCATGCCTTGGGAAGCGGATATGTTCTATTCACAGCCGGGAATGGAAAAACGCAACATAAATCTCAACTGGTACCCTGTGGGAACGGGCCCATTTATGTTGGCAGAGAATAACCCCAACTTGCGTATGGTGCTGCAGCGTAATCCAAATTTCCATGGAGAGCTCTACCCGTCTGATGGGGGTAAAGGAGATGCAGAAGCCGGTCTGCTCAGAGATGCAGGTAAGTCGCTGCCATTCATAGACAAGGCGGTCTATAGCCTGGAGAAGGAGAGCATCCCCTACTGGAACAAATTTCTTCAGGGATATTACGATACTTCTGGAATATCTTCGGATAGCTTTGATCAGGCGGTGCAGCTCTCTAATCAGGGTGAGGTTAGCCTTACTGATGCAATGAGATCCAAGGGGATAAAACTGGTGACGGCAGTTACCACCACAAGTTGGTATTTGAGTTTTAATATGGATGATCCAGTAGTTGGCGGTTACTCTGAACGAGCCAGATTGCTACGTCGCGCCATCTCAATAGCGGTAGATTTTGAAGAGTTTGTGTCGATTTTTGCCAACGGCAGGGGAGTATCTGCACAGGGAGCAATTCCTCCTGGTATTTTTGGGTTTCGCCCTGGTGAGGAGGGTATAAATCGCTACGTTTATGATGTGGTTGATGGGAAGCCAAAGCGAAAGTCTATAGCGGTTGCCAAAGAGATGCTGCGCAAGGCCGGCTATCCGAATGGACGGGATGTTGCAACAGGAAAACCGTTGACTCTGTACTATGATTCAGCTGCTGCCGGGCCGGACGGTAAAGCCAGACTTAACTGGATGCGCAAGCAGTTTGCTAAGCTTGCGATTCAATTGGACGTTCGCGCTACTGACTTTAATCGGCTACAGGATAAGATTCGCAAAGGAAAGGCGCAGATATATCTACAGGGATGGAACGCCGATTATCCTGATCCTGAAAACTTTCTATTTCTTCTGTATGGGCCTAATGGCAAGGTCAAATATGGTGGGGCAAACGGTTCTAATTACAGTAATCCTGAATTCGATAAACTGTTTGATCGCATGAAAAACATGGCGAATGGACCTGAGCGCCAAAAGATTATCGATGAGATGATGGAAATCCTGCGCCGGGACGCTCCCTGGTCCTGGGGGTTTCATCCGAAAGCCTTTGCTCTGTTTCACTCCTGGTATAGTAATGTAAAACCAAACCTCATGGCTGATAACACCCTTAAGTACAAACGTGTTGATCCCAAGCTACGCGCCAGGATGCAACAAGAGTGGAACCATCCAATCTTCTGGCCGCTATGGGCGTTGTTATTTGTACTTATCGTTTCAGCCGTACCTGCGGTAGTGGTCTATCGTCGACATGAGAGGAGCGCGGCAAAATGATGGCATATATCATACGGCGCATCCTCTATGCCATCCCTATCCTGATCGGCGTAAACATTATTACCTTTGTACTGTTTTTTGTGGTCAATTCACCAGACGATATGGCGCGCATGCATCTGGGAGTGAAGCGGGTGACACCGGAGGCCATAGAGAACTGGAAGGAGGAACGGGGCTATAACCTTCCCCTTCTATATAACTCCGAGATGGCAGGTGCGGATAAGATTACCGACACCATCTTCTTTCAGAAATCAATCAAGCTGTTTAAATTTGATTTTGGTTCATCCGACAGCGGCCGGGATATCGGCTATGACATCTCCCAACGCATGTGGCCTAGTCTGGCCATAGCCATACCTGTGCTCCTGGTGGGGCTGTTGGTGAATATCAGCTATGCTTTGTTGATCGCCTTCTTCCGCGCCACCTATATCGACTTCTGGAGCGTGGTGTTGTGTGTGATCTTGATGTCCATTTCAGGGTTGTTCTACATTATTGGTGGGCAATACCTGGTGAGCAAGCTTCTGCACTTAGTACCCATATCCGGCTATGCAACTGGACTGGGGGCTGTGAAGTTCCTGATACTGCCGGTGATCATCGGTGTGGTCGGCGGAATCGGCTCCGGTACCCGCTGGTATCGCACACTGTTTCTGGAAGAGATAGGCAAGGACTATGTGCGTACAGCCCGCGCCAAGGGGCTGTCGGAAGGAATAGTGTTGTTTCGTCATGTGTTGAAGAATGCCATGATCCCCATCCTTACTGGTGTGGTAGTGGTGTTACCCCTGTTGTTTATGGGTAGCCTGATTACTGAGTCTTTCTTCGGTATCCCTGGGTTGGGCAGTTACACCATCGACGCCATCAACATGCAGGACTTTGCCATAGTGCGCTCCATGGTGTTCCTCGGGTCGGTACTATATATATTAGGTTTGCTTCTGACCGATATCTCCTATACCTTGGTCGATCCGAGAGTGAGACTCAGTTAAAAACAGAAGGCGAAGACAGATGAATAGATTTATTGACCTAGTCAGGGATACCCTACTGAAGGATGTTCAGGAGATTATGCCCTGGGATCTGGAGGAGCGGTTGCAGGAAAACCCAGATCTTCTCATCGTCGACGTACGTGAGACCCACGAGTTCAATACTATGCATATCCCAGGATCGCTCTCGGTTCCTCGCGGTATACTGGAGTCGGCCTGTGACTGGGAATACGATGAGACCGAGCCTGAGCTGGTGCGGGCTAGAGACAGGGAAGTGGTTGTGGTGTGTCGCTCCGGGCATAGAAGTCTGCTCTGTGCTTATTCCATGCAGATACTAGGATTTGAAAATGTGGTCTCCCTCAGGACTGGCCTGCGCGGCTGGAATGACTACGATCAGCCGTTGGAAGATGAAGATGGCAACGAAGTGGAACCGGAAGAAGGAGATGAACTCTTTACCACCAAGCTGCTGCCGGATCAGTACAAGCCGGAGGGGTGGGTTTATTGAGTGCTATCTGTTTTCGCTCTTTCAAGCTTAAGCAGGCATACCCATGCTATACAGAAAGGTACTGCAACAACCAACAGCCAGAGAAAACCAAATTCGATGTCTAAAATCGGTGTCAGTGGGAGCATAAAAAGTACAAAAAATACCCCGATAATTTCCGAGTACCTTTTGCGGTTGTATTGCAGTCTCGAGCCGCATCCAGGACACACAATCGCATTAAAGTTGTTTAGTGAAAAGAGCTTTTCCCAATCTTGGGGGTAACTGCACTCTGGGCACTTTGCCATATATGATTCCTAATTTCTCGCTCTCATGCTTCGGCGTGGGAACCAGTATACTCAATCGTCATCGTCATCGTCATCGTCGTGATGCTCTGAATCAAACCGGTACCAGTCGATACGGTTATCATCTTTGAAGAGTGTTCTCCTCTTGGATTTCCATATACGCTCTGCCTCATCTTCGTCTCCACTGCGGTGACACTCAGTACACTGCTCATAGTCGCGGATACCTTCTTCCACATGCTCCTCCCGAATCTTGGAGCGGGAGTGTTCGTGACAGCCGTAGCAGGTGTAGCGGTCATAGTTATTGTCGATATGACAGGTTGCGCACTCGGTGCGATGGTGTTTGTCAAAACGGAAGTACTCTTTGTGATCAAAGGTGGCCGGGGTCCAGCGTTCCTTCACATGACAGCTGCTGCAGTTGCCCTTGATCTGGCGGTGTAGTGAATCGCCGGGGTTGGCGTGGCAACTACTGCACTCTTCTATCAGATCGGGCTTAACCAGTTTATGCGAGAACTGTCCGATGGGGCGGAAGGACTGCACTCCTTTATGGTCGCTGTGACAGGCGACGCAGTCATCCTCGATCAACTGTTGATGGAAGGCCACATTCTTATCTTCTTTATCTATGCTCAGACCCTGGGTGGTCTTTATCCCGATCTCATCCACCTTATGGCATTCGATACACTTGGCCGGCCTGCTGCCGATAAAAGGCGTATGGCAGGCAAAGCAGTCGCTGGCGATCTCGGCATGGGTCTGAATGGGGTCGCCTGGGCTGATCATGGATCCAGGGTAGTAGATGGCCAACAGGACCAGGACGGCCACTACTATCGTAACGAAGAGGGTTATGGTCTTGTTTTTCATTTCCATTGCCAGAAGATCAGGATGCTGAGGATATGGGTGAGGCTGAGTCCGGCAAAGGCCAGGGTTATCGGCATGTGCACGGCCCGCCACTTTTTCATCAGGTCGTAGGTGGTGGCGTCCCAGAACAGTTTTCTATCTGCCTCTTCCTCGGATAGCCCCTTCTGTAGATAGAACTGCTTTTTATCCGCCAGGAAGCGGCGGGAACGATCCAGCAGATATTTACCGGTCATGCCGCTGATGATGTTAATCAGCATCGCCACCAGTGCCAGCCAGGGCAGTATGGTGTAGATATGTATGCCGGCATGTACCAGGATCATGAGGGCCCCGATCCAGGCCATGGTTTCATGCAGGGCGAGAAGGGTCTTGGGCTTGCCGAAGCTGATCTTTTTGCGTTTACGCAGGGAATACAGAAACGATAGCAGGATCAGCAGGCTTCCGGGAATACCCAGCCAGCGACCGACCCAGGTCAGATCGAGCAGATGTAACATAGCGTCCATGATGATGGTCGCGATAAACAGTGACCCTAAAATCACCATAAAGGGGATGATCTCTTTTCTAGTCAGTGATCTTTCCATGGCTGCCTGTTTTAATCTTATTGGGTAGTTGTGGACGGTTATATGGGGATATTAACAGCGGCCCCTGAAATGAAAATGAATATTCAGCCCTTCTTTAAAGATTAAGCCGCTGGGTCCTTTGTAATCAAATAATTGCAATTGGTGTTAATAATGATATTTGTCATACAATCAGTAGGTTATGTGAGAACTATTTCACTTATTTTAGCGTTTTATTGATCCTGGTCATGTAAAATTTTTTCCCATTAGTCTACCTTAGCGCGACGGAATAAGAACAAGGGGCAACGCGCGGTCCCGAGCAAGGTAGCAAAACGAAAAGAATTAATAATTACAATGAGTGTTGTAAAACTAAGCCCCGCTTCTAGCGGGACTTTTTTTGCCTGACTGTTTTGTATTTCCATCATAATTATATGGATAATCAAACAATTACACAGGCTTAGGTCAAATGGTATCATCGTTTGATATCCCTAGGTTTTCGTGTGTTCAAAGGTCAAGAATATGGCGTCCAATTCCGGCAGGTTTCCATACGCTTCCATGGCGATCCTTATGGATACCATCTCCCGTGGATTTTCTTATCCGGTCTCCGACTTCTATTCCGACCTGACCAGCGGGGCCTTTTTCCAGACGCTGCGGCAGGGGTGTGCGGGAGATGACGCATCATCGGCTCTGGCTGGGCTTGAGATGGGCATCAGGGAGATAACCGCCCACAGGGACAGAGAGGGGCTTGAGTCGGAATATATCGCGCTGTTTGAACATAATCACCGGCAGGAGCCGCTGCATCTCTATTGTGGCCTTTATCTACAGTGCGACGGCGGGAGGCTGGAGAACCTGCAACATCTGGCCAGGCTGTATCGGACCTATGGACTGGACATGGAGGATGGGGCGGAGAATGCGGATCATCTCACCGTGGTGCTTGAGTTCTTGAGCTTTCTGTTTAGGCAGGCTGCAGATCTAGAGAACAAAGATGATCAGGCGGGACTAAAACAGATCGCCTCAGATATATGCACTGTAACCGAGCAATTGGAGTGGACCAAAAGACTGGAAGATGAACTCATCGCCCGGGGCGGTCATCCGTTTTATCTGCCATTGAGCAGGTTGTTGCAGTCTATATTGTAACGACGGACAAGGACTCAGACCCAGATTTCCTCAAATTCCCAATATATTTAAAATACAATTACGGCTTTAGGTCTGGACTGAAAATTATGCTGCCAAAGATTATTTCGTGGTGCTAGAATTGCCGCCGCTGTTTCTACCTCAACTACCAGGATCATAGAGTAAGATTTAACTTGGTTTCCGATACTCTACATGCGTCCCAACAGATGAAGCCAGAGGTGCCGAGCCGGGTATGGCTTGGGATACTGGCCTTTTGTGTATTGCTCGGTGCCGGGCTGCGTTTCGTGTCTTTGGAACATAAGGTCTATTGGCATGACGAGGCCCACACCGCATTGCGCGCCAGTGGGGTCATTGGCGCTGATCTCATTCGTAATGCCTTCAGTGGCAAAATTGTCTCTCCGGCTGAACTGCAGAGCTATCAACGGTTGAATCCAACCCGAGGTTGGAACACTACCTGGGTGTCCATCTCCCATCACCCCGAACATGGTCCGCTGTACTATCTGTTGGCGCGGGTCGCCATGGGTTGGGTTGATGATCCACGCCTTGCAACTCGGGGACTTGCTGCCGTGTTTGGCGTACTGTTGCTGCCGGCCATGTGGTGGTGCTGTCGCGAACTGTTTGGCGAGACCAGGCAGGCCTGGCTGGCTACCGCCCTGGTTGCTGTATCGCCGCTGTTCTTGCTTTACGCCCAGGAGGCGCGTGAATACAGCGCCTGGGCCTTTGCCATCGTACTCGCTAATGGCACCCTGTGGCGAGCGCTGCACAACGGTGGCCGCGCTTGGCTGATCTATGCTGTCACCGTGCTTTTTGCCCTGTATATCCATCTTATGACCGCCTTGGTGCTCTTTGTCCACGGCCTCTATCTGGCCTGGCGGGAGCGTAGGCAATTGCGACCATGGGGGATGAAGGCTGTGGGCGTATTGCTGCTGATGCTTCCTTGGCTTGAGCAATTCCGCGCCCACTATGAAACGGTACACAATTACATTGCATGGCAGCGCAGCGGCTTGCCACTCGGTACATTGGCCGCTGCCTGGGGCTCACATTTTGATCATCTGTTGTTTGATTTACCGGGAGACTGGACCGCTCCCTTGTCCTGGCTGTTGCTGGGTGTCGCCTTTTGGTTCCTGCTGGTACGGCGGGACAGACCGGCGGAGGCCTTCCTCTTGTTGCTGACGCTGGCCAGTACCATGGTAGTGATTTTGCCGGATATCCTGGATGGGTCGCGTCGTTCGATAATGCTGCGCTATTTTTTTCCAGCTTATGTGGCAATGTTACCCGCCTTGGCTGCTTGGTTCGTTATGGCCTTGGAGTCCGGCCGCACTAAACTCATTCAGTGGATACTGGCCATAGTGTTGCTCGGCGGATTGGCTTCGCAGGTCAATATCCTTGCAGCAGATACTTGGCGCACCAAGTATTCGAGTGCCGTCAACCCTGCCATTGCGCGTGTGATCAATGCCTCACCTCGCCCCTTGGTGATCGTGGCCAATGATTTCCAGACCAATTTTGGCGATGTACTAAGTCTGAGTTGGCTGGTGAAGGCTCAGACAGAGTTTATGCTTTTACCATATGGCTCGACTGTGCCGAAGGTTCCAGCTGGATTTGACAGCCTGTTCGTGCTCGGCTTGACACCAGAGTGGTCCAAGGAGTGGGCGGGGCTTTACGCATTGGAAAAAGCGGAATCGTCAGGACGGCTGTGGCGCTTGTCAAAGCCCTAGGGACACAATATATGATTCTCTTTTAGTTAAGTATTGTGTACCCGGGATTGTTTTGGATGCCATTTGTTTTTTGCTATTCGCTTAGTCACAAACTCCTTGAATTCTTTCGGATTGAGTGGATGTTTCCTTCTATGCCTCCTAGTATTACAAAAATGACACGCAGCAACGATGTTGTTTCTATGGTCTCTACCTCCGTCTTGGCGTGCTTTTAGATGTTCAGCAGTGCATTTGAATCGTAACTGAATGGATACATTCGATTGATCGTACTCCAGCATCTGGAATCCACAGTAATAGCAATTGCCATTCTGTTTTTTATAGGCTTTTTTGCGAAGTGTTGATATAGCGTTAGGCATAATCGATTCCTCTACGTTGATAGAAGTCCGAACGCCTACATTGTGAGGTCGAAACGGCAGCCAGATGTATTGCACATACTGACCAAAGATACTGAACCAGCCCAATAATGTGGGTCTGGTTAGAGCGACATCATTACGATCTCGCTAAAAATAATATTGAGATACAGTTTAAACATTGTCAATTACTTTTCACTAATAAAGGATTAAAATCGACGCATTTATTATTAACGGGATACTGGGTTACTAAAACCTCGGCTCATTAAACAAGACCGGAAACTTACCCTTAGCCGGTTCAGCGACTATTGGTTGTTTCTTCTTGACCGAGATCTTGGTGTTACCCATCCCATAGATCTTTACCAGTTGGTATAGGGTCCTGGCATTATCCGGGCTTAGCCTGATACAACCGTGGGAGGCCGGTCGTCCCAGATGCTTGATCTCTTCGGTACCGTGGATGGCTATACCTTCAGTAAAGAAGATGGAGTGGGGCATAGGGGACATATCGTACTGTTCGGAGTAGTGCATTGGGGTCATCCAGTTCACCCTGAAATCGCCGGTGGGGGTTTGGTAGCCCCTGCGCGCAGTGGATACATCCCAGGTGTATTCGTGATATCCCACCACGATGACGTCCATCTGCTGTTTGGACAGGTCTATGCGCACATCGACAAAGTCGGTATGGGCATTGGCCCATGGTGGGATCAGGCATGCAAGCATGCACAAGAATAAGATTCGTACGCGCATAACCAAACTCTAATAATTTTCTGTCACCTATAGTTACAAGTTAGTATAAAAACTGGAAATATTGAAGAGAGTCAGGTGGTTACGCAGTTGGTGCCAATAAAAAAGGGCGTGGTGTGCCACGCCCTTTTCCTGTTACTAGAAGATTACCGGTTAGATCACAGTAAACTTTTCCGTCTTTTCGTTATAGCTAAC
>JBNKEE010000026.1:0-42797 GCA_050288625.1 Sedimenticolaceae bacterium
TTCGTCACTCAGGCCGGATGAGGCCTTGATCACGATGGACTGCTGCTTCCCGGTGGCCTTGTCCTTGGCCGATACATTCAGGATACCGTTGGCATCTATATCAAAGCTCACCTCGATCTGCGGGATACCGCGTGGCGCCGGCGGTATATCGGTCAGATCAAAACGACCCAGTGACTTGTTGGCGCCGGCCTGCTCGCGCTCGCCCTGCAGCACGTGCACGGTTACCGCAGTCTGATTGTCATCCGCAGTGGAGAAGGTCTGACTGGCATTGGTCGGAATAGTAGTGTTCTTCTCTATCAGTTTGGTCATGACCCCGCCCAAGGTCTCGATGCCCAGTGACAGCGGGGTTACATCCAGCAACAGCACGTCTTTAACCTCACCACCCAGCACACCGCCTTGAATGGCCGCACCGATGGCGACCGCCTCGTCCGGATTTACGTCCTTACGTGGCGCCTTGCCAAAGAACTTCTCGACCACTTCCTGTACCTTTGGCATACGGGTCTGACCACCCACCAGGATCACCTCATCGATATCAGATGCGCTGAGTCCTGCATCGTTAAGGGCTGTACGGCATGGGTCGATGGTGCGCTGTACCAGATCGTCCACCAGTGCCTCCAGCTTGGAGCGGGTCAGCTTAATGTTCAGGTGCTTGGGACCGGATGCATCCGCCGTGATATACGGCAGATTGATATCGGTCTGCTGACTGTTAGAGAGCTCAATCTTGGCCTTCTCCGCGCCCTCTTTCAGACGCTGTAGCGCCAGCGGATCGTTGCGCAGATCAAAACCCTGATCCTTTTTGAACTCTTCTACCAAGTAGTCGATGATACGCATATCGAAATCTTCACCACCCAGGAAGGTGTCACCGTTGGTAGAGAGCACCTCAAACTGGTGTTCCCCGTCGATCTCGGCGATCTCAATGATAGATATATCGAAGGTACCGCCACCCAGGTCGAATACGGCCAGCTTCTGGTCGCCACGCTTCTTGTCCATACCGTAGGCCAAGGCTGCGGCTGTAGGCTCGTTGATGATACGCTTTACATCAAGGCCGGCGATTCGACCTGCATCCTTGGTAGCTTGGCGCTGGGAATCGTTAAAATATGCCGGAACCGTGATCACGGCCTCGGTTACTTCGCTGCCGAGATAGTCTTCCGCGGTCTTCTTCATCTTTTGCAGGATCTTGGCAGAGATCTCAGGTGCGGCCATCTTCTTGCCATTTGCCTCCACCCAGGCATCTCCGTTGTCAGCTTTGACGATCTTATACGGCACCATCTGGATGTCGCGCTGCACTACATCGTCTTCAAAACGACGCCCGATCAGACGCTTGATGGCAAACAGGGTGTTCTGGGGATTGGTTACCGCCTGACGCTTTGCCGCCTGGCCCACCAGCACATCACCATCCGCCGTATAGGCGATGATGGAAGGCGTTGTGCGATCACCCTCTGAGTTTTCGATCACTCTGGTCTTGTCACCTTCCATCACTGCCACGCAGGAGTTGGTGGTGCCTAGATCGATTCCAATAATTTTACCCATGATTCGGTATCTCCAATAAAACTGTATTATTCTCTAAAAACTAACGGTTAACCCTCAGATGGGGAAAAACCTGGTATTTTTCAAGCCTGTTCGTCAATTTTTCCTGCATCACCCTGAGAAACCATGACCATGGCAGGTCTAATAAGCCGACCATTCAATGTGTAGCCTTTTTGCACCACCGCTACTACCGTGTTTGGCGGCACATCATCCCGAGCCTGTGTACTCATGGCCTGGTGGAATTCCGGATTGAACGGTTCTCCGTTGGGGTCTATCTGGGCTATCTGGAATTTCTCCATGACATCGGACAGCAGTTTCAGAGTCAGCTTGGTGCCTTCCCGTAAACTTTCCACGTCCGCAGCTTCGTTATTGGCGGCCTCCAGGCCAAGTTCCATGCTGTCTCTGACCGCCAGTATATCCGCGGCGAAACGCTCCAGGGCGAATTTGTGGGCATTTTCCAGCTCCCGCTCATGGCGACGCTGTAGATTCTCTAGCTCAGCCTTAGAACGTAGAAGTTGGTTCCAGTGTTCGTCTGCCTTACTGCGTGCGTCCTCAAGCATGAGTTGCAGCTCTTCTTGTGTAGCCGCTTTAGCATCCATGTTGCCAGTCTCCTCGACGCTATTTTCCTCAGACCCGTCAATCACCACATCTCCTTCAGATGCCGCTGTATTGTCAGCCACTTCCTGCTTCTTACCCATTTAGCTCAATCTCCGAAAAACACATAAAAAATAACCTGCACCCGGTATGCAGAGCGCATATCTTAATATTTAATGACCTAATTTGGGGGTGGTTATAGCTGTTTCAAGGTCGAACTCAATAATTTTGCAGTCACATCCACTACCGGGATCACCCGGTCATACTCCATGCGTTTCGGACCTATCACCCCGAGTACCCCCACTACCTTATTATTTACTTCGTAAGGGGCCGTAACGATACTGCATTTACTCAGATGATTATAGCCAGACTCCTCACCGATAAATATCTGTACACCCTCGGCGTGAAGACATCCATCCAGAAGCTGCACAATCTCATGTTTTTCATTAAATGCATCAAACAGTTGGCGTAGCTTTTTCATGTTAGCCAACTCATTGAAATCCATCAGATTGGTCTGTCCAGCAATCAAACAGTCGCCGTCTTTCTTTGTCGGTTCCAGCACCTGCTCTGTCATCTCTATTGCTCTAGCCATGATACGATTCATATCCGCCCTGGCCTGACGCATCTCTTTAATCATGGATTCACGAACCTTGGTCAAGGTCTGTCCTGAATATGTATGGTTAATATAGTTAGCCACCTGCTCCAGTTCAGAAGACGAATATGGACGCTTTGTGGTGATAATCCGGTTTATCACCTCACCAGAACGGGTAACCAGAATGACCATGACACTATCACCTGATAAAGATAAAAATTCTATATGCAAGAAAGAGTCATGATCACTCTTGGGGATCATTACCACACCGGCCATATGAGTAACATCAGAAAGCACTCTGGAAGCCGACTCCAGCACAGCCGATGAACTTTTATCTTTTATCAGCTGAGTCTTAAGATTTTCGATTTCTGCTCTGTTCAGATCTTTAAGGGTCAGCAGGGAATCGATGAACATCCTATAGCCATTGACTGTTGGTATTCGCCCTGCTGATGTATGGGGGGATGTCACCAGACCTATCTCTTCCAGATGGGCCATGATGTTTCTGATGGTGGCTGGACTCAGGTCCATCCCTGCATCCTCGGCCAGGGTGCGCGAACCGACCGGCTCACCATCCTTAATATAGCGCTCTATAAGTACTTTGAGAAAATGCTGGGCGCGTTCATTGACATTGCTTTGGTTTACAGCTCTTCTGACTGGCACAATACACCTCGAGTGAAGACCTACACCTCATGTACTTAGCACTCGCACATACAGAGTGCTAGACAGCACCAATTATCGGACTCCACAGCTAACTGTCAAGAAACATTCACTAACCTATTCTAAGATTGTAACTAATGAGATTATGGTTGGCTGCGCCCCAAAGCCGTGATAAGTTCCACCTTTCTATACCCAGTCGATTTATCCTGGTATTTAATATATGAAAGAAAAATTCCGTTCCATCGGGCTCATAGGTAAACAGTGCGGCAGTGGCATCAAAGACACGATGCAAAGTCTAAGCGAATTCCTACAGAACAGCGGAGTTGATGTACTGCTGGAAGCCAATACAGCAAAACACCTGGATGGTCATGGCATGCAGACTGCCGACATGGACGAAATCGGACAAAACTGTGATCTCGCCATAGCAGTCGGTGGTGACGGCACCCTGCTGCACTCTGCTGCGAGTCTCGCGGAATACCAGGTGGCACTTCTTGGAGTGAACATGGGACGCCTCGGCTTTCTGACCGATATTTCGCCCTTGGTCATGATAGAGGCAATGAGTGCAATCATGGATGGAGAGTACATTGAAGAGAAACGCACCATGCTTGAGGTTGAGGTTGCAGGAAAGATCTTTCGGGCCTTCAACGACGTAGTTATCCACAAGTGGAATATCTCCCGCATGATCGAGTATGAGACCTATGTGGACGATCAGTTCGTCAATATCCAGCGTTCTGACGGTTTCATAGTATCCACCCCCACCGGCTCAACCGCCTACAACCTCTCCTGCGGAGGACCGCTGGTACACCCAAACATAAATGCATCTATATTGGTACCAATCTGCCCACATAGCCTGAGCAACAGACCAATAGTAGTGGATGGAGATGCGGAGATAAGGATTGTAGTGTGTGGACATACCACTTACAAAGATATCCAGGTCACCTGTGATGGTCTAAAGACAACTCAACCTGAAGATGGCACTATCGTCATCAACAAACATCGCAACCCTATCCGACTGATTCACCCCAAAGACCACGATCACTTTAACACTCTGAGGGTAAAGCTGGGATGGAGTGGAAGCCCTGTTTAGCCCAATAGTCCTATAGATGCTAACCCACATCCACATCAAAGATCTGGCCATAGTCTCCTCCCTGGAACTGGAACTTAATCCTGGAATGACCACCCTCACTGGTGAAACAGGTGCCGGGAAGTCCATTTTGATTGACGCTTTGGGCCTGGTCCTGGGGGAAAGGGCTGACAATGACATGATTAGGGATGGGGCAGATCGCGCCGAGATCACTGCCGTCCTGGATATCGGCGACTCAGTCAAGATACAAGACTGGCTGCAAGAACACTCCTTAGATACTGAAGGTGAATGTATCTTACGACGAGTCCTTTCCCGCTCATCAGGTTCCAAGGCCTTCATCAATGGCAGCCCAGTACCGGTAAAACTGCTGCAAGGTCTGGGAGATTTACTAGTGGATATTCACGGACAGCACGCCCACCAATCCCTGCTGAAGAGGGATCAGCAACGTGAGTTGCTAGATGAATTTGCTGGACATCTTGAACTAAAACAACAGGTAATTTCCACCTTCCATCTCTGGCGCGAATCCCGAGACAAACTGGACCGGCTGAGGGCGGATAGTAGTGAGCGCAATGAAAGGCTTGACCTGTTGCGTTACCAAGTCTCCGAGTTGAACGAATTGCAGCTTGGCGAGACCGAACTGGATGAGATTGACCGAGACCACGCAAAATTGAGTAATGCTGGGATGTTACAGAGCGGTTGCGGCCTCATCCTAAACAGCCTGTATGATGATGAAAATGCCATTCAGGGCAGGCTTTCTCAGATCCAGAGTGAACTGGAACAGATGGTAAGCGCTGATCCATCCCTCTCCGAGGTACGCGAGGTGTTGGAAGGTGCGGTCATCCAGATCCAGGAGGCCACTCACTCACTACGTCAATACGCCGATGGGATTGAGCTAGATCCTGCACAATTGGAACAGGTGGAACAGCGCCTTGGAGATATCCACGACATCGCGCGCAAGTACCGTTGCGATCCGAACGAGATCAACCAGACCAAGCTTGCTCTGGAGCAAGAATTAGAACAACTAGAACATGCCGATATACACCTGGCTGAACTGGAACAGCAGGTCGAGACTAACTGGACCTATTACCTGAGGCTGGCTCAAGAGCTAGACACAAGCAGACGCAGCGCCGCACTGACACTCTCCGATGAGGTCAGCAACTGCATGGCTACTTTAGGTATGCCGGATGGACGCCTGGAGATAGATATCGAGACCATGCCAACAGACAGGGCCAGTTCCAACGGACTCAATCGTATCGAATTCCTGGTTACTGCCAACCCCGGGCAACCGGCCAAACCACTTATCAAAGTGGCCTCAGGTGGTGAGCTATCTCGTATAAGCCTGGCTATTCAGGTCGCCACCACCCGCTGCTCAGGAACTCCCATCCTGATATTCGACGAAGTTGACGTGGGAATTGGCGGTGGCACAGCCGAGATCGTAGGAACCCTGCTACGCGGTCTTGGTATCCACAGGCAGATCCTGTGCGTAACCCATCTGGCACAGGTGGCTGCCCAGGGACATCACCATCTACAAGTGACAAAGAGTGGAACCAACGGAACTGTACAGACCAACGTAGTCCCACTAGGTGGTGACAAACGCGTACATGAGATCGCGCGCATGCTAGGTGGTGTTACAATTACCGATCAAACCTTGGCCCACGCCCAGGAGATGATCGCACACTCTCAGACTCAGTAGATCTACACCTTGCTTATCTTACATGCCGGATTGTCGCAACGACCGTAGATCACCAGGGAGTGGTCTTCAATCTCATACCCATGCTCCTTGGCGATCTCATGCTGGCGCTGTTCGATCAAGTCGTCTGAAAACTCCACTACCTTACCGCAGACCACACACATGATATGGTCATGATGGCCACCTCGATTAAGCTCAAATACAGCAAATCCGCCCTCGAAATTATGCCGATTCACCAACTCAGCAGTTTCAAACTGAGTCAACACACGATAGATTGTTGCCAGGCTAATCTCTTCTCCTTGTTGCAATAAGATTTTGTAGACATCTTCAGCACTTACGTGTTGATCTCCGCATTTTTCCAGTACTTCCAGGATCTTCATGCGAGGAACCGTTACTTTAAGGCCAGCATCTCTTATCTCTTTATCTTGCAACGAAACACCTCCTATGGTGTCTTAACCAGGCGAATCGGGTATCATTCCGCATCTGTATTTAATCATACTGGGTTGTTATCTAATGCAAAAGTCTTTCCTCCTATGGCTCTGTGTCACAAGTCTGATTTTGAGCGGTTGCAATGCACTGCAGGAACTGGGTGAAGCGGTACCTGACGCCCTGGGCAATACTCAGTTAATGTACAAGCCTACCGTGCAGCAGGGTAACGTGGTGACTCAAGAGATGGTGGATAAGCTACAACCTGGTATGAACCGGAGACAGGTCGCTTACATACTTGGCACACCATTATTAGTTGATGCCTTCCATCAAGATCGTTGGGACTATGTATACACCAAGGAGGTCGGAGGTGGAGCAGGCAACAAGACCCACATAGCACTATTCTTCGAGGACGATATCCTGGTGCGAATTGAGGGAGACTTCCGTCCCGAACCTAAAGAAGACCCTCTTGCTGGTGCCGAAGAGACGGTATTCACAGTCCCGGATTATACAAAGAAGGAGAAGGGATTCTTCTCCCGCACGTTGGAGACTATTGGTATAGATACCGAGGAAAACGGGGATACCTCAAGTACCGACACAAGCGGAGACGGTCAACTGCCAGATATGGCAAAAGATGGTGAGGGGGATCTACCACAAACGGTAGAAGAGGCCCAATCAGAAGTTTCTCAGGTTGCCGAGGAGGAAGAAAAAACCGACGAGCAACCCCAACCTGAGGAGGAAAACAAAGAAGAAGAGAAGGGTTTCTTTTCCAGAGCTCTTGAGGTTATCGGACTGGATTGATCTTCTAGCAAACCACTAGGAGAACCTTGTGGTTACATCCTGACAGGAAGCCTGCGCGCACCCCAATAGCCAGGCCCGTCCTCAAAAACACCAGAGCACCTGTGTCCGCATGAGTCACACCTGCCTTCCGCATCAAGATTCCAGATCCCAAGCTCATACCAATCACGCGATATCAGCATCTCACCACAATTGGGGCACCAAGTGCTGTCTCCCTCTGGATTTCTGGCATTCCCGGTGTAGGCATAGCTCACACCATTCATCATCGCGATCTTTCGCGCCTTTTTCAGGGTAGATACTGGCGTAGCCTCAACATCTTGCATCTTCCAGGCAGGATGAAAGGCCGAAAAGTGCATAGGCACTTCCGTACCCAGGTTCTGCACCACCCATTTTGTCATGGCATTTAGCTCATCATCTGAGTCGTTCTGTCCGGGTATCAAAAGAGTTGTAATTTCCAGCCATATGTCTGTCTCTTGTCGTATGTAAAGCAAGGTATCCAGAATAGTCTGCAGATCACCACTACAGTGTGACCTATAGAACTCTTGGGAAAACGCCTTTAGATCCACATTAGCGGCATCTATGTTACGAAACAGATGTTCTCTTGGCTCAGGCAGTATATATCCTGCGGTTACTGCAACTGTCTTAATTCCATGACTGTGACAGGCGATGGCAGTGTCATCGACATACTCCAGAAAGATGACTGGATCGTTGTAGGTAAAAGCCACGCTCCTGCAACCGAGTTCCTTAGCCCTCATGGCTATCTTCTCTGGCATTGCGTCTTCGGCCAATATATCCACTTCCCGTGATTTGCTCATATCCCAGTTCTGACAGAACTTACAGGTGAGATTGCATCCTGCTGTGCCAAAGGATAGAACGGGAGTACCAGGTAAAAAGTGATTCAATGGCTTCTTTTCTATCGGATCCACACAAAAACCACTGGATCTACCATAGGTGGATAAAACCACCTCACCATCCCGGTTCTCACGCACAAAGCAGAGACCATGCTTACCCTCCTTTATTTTGCAAAAACGAGGGCATACATTGCACTGCACCCTGCCATCCGGCAGTCTATGCCAGTAATTTGTAGGGAATTTAGTTACTATTTTTCCCATAGCCAGATACCCAATATCTCTATGTATCTTAATAGGATAGTTGATCTAATTCCTTGCTTTTCTCCCTGCCTGATCTAATTTAATGTTGTATAAGTAAAATCTTGAGAGATTTGACGTGACAGCAAAGATTCAAGCGCCAGTGGTAGCTGGGTATTTCTATCCGGCAGATCCGGACGAGCTACGTACGGATATCAGGCAGTTCATATCTGATGCCCACCAAGAGCATGGCTACGCTCCAAAGGCGCTTATAGCACCCCACGCCGGATACATCTACTCAGGTCCTGTGGCTGGAAGCGCTTACGCCCAACTAACCAATGTTGCAAAAAATATAAACAGGGTTGTATTGCTAGCACCTTCTCACCGAGTTGCGTTTCGCGGAATCGCATATTGCGAATCAGATCTCTTTCGCACACCACTAGGAGACATAGAAGTAGATACTGACTCTATCGCCATACTTAAAGGCCTACCTCAGATACACCTTCTGGACCGCGCCTTTGCCCAAGAACACAGCCTAGAGGTGCAGCTTCCATTTTTGCAAGAGGTACTAAATGATTTCAAGATTGTCCCCCTCGTGGTGGGAGATATAGACCCTGCATCCGTGGCTGAGGTGCTTGATTTATTATGGGGTGGACAAGAAACGCTGGTGATTGTTAGTTCGGACCTGAGTCACTATTTAGATTATGAAACAGCCAAAGCCACGGACTCGGCAACCAGTAAAGCGATTGAAAATCTGCAGCCAGATCTTATCTCTCATCGACAGGCCTGCGGTGGAACCCCGGTCAAAGGGCTTATCCAGGTTGCTCAGCGCAAAAACCTGAATGTTATCACTCTTGATATGCGCAACTCTGGTGATACTGCTGGAACGAAGGATCAGGTAGTAGGATACGGGGCCTATGCATTCTCCTAACCCGCCATCATTGGACTTTACTCTAGCGGAACAAGAGATGCTGTTGCAGCTGGCACGAGAGTCTATTATTCACGGGCTTATCGTAGAGCGCCCGCTAAACATACAGACAAGCAGCTTCCCTACCCACCTACAAGATGAACTTGCTTGTTTTGTCACACTAAATCGAAATGGATCATTACGTGGATGTATCGGCCATCTGGAGGCGACACAACCGTTGGTAAAAGACGTTGTTGATAATGCCTTCGCTGCCGCATTCCATGACCCGCGTTTCCCAAAGCTTACTGAATCTGAAATGATGGGGCTAGAGATACACGTATCAATACTCTCTACATCAAAACCTATAGAGTTCGCCTCAGAACGAGACCTGCTTTCACAACTGCGCCCAGGCGTTGATGGTCTGATAATAAAGCATGGCATCCACCAGGGGACATTTCTGCCTTCTGTCTGGGAATCACTCCCAGAACCAGCATCTTTTCTCAACCAGCTTAAGAGAAAGGCCGGACTGGCCACCGATTTCTGGTCTAACGATATACTTATAATGCGCTACACCACAGAATCATTTTCTGACAAAGGAGTCAGTCAGACCACCGCTACTGCTTAACACACTTCCCCACAGAACCAGGGCCACAGACGGATCCATCGATCCAGATTGCCTTAGTCATCTTTGCTCCATCTATCTTTGCCCCACCCATTTTAGAGTTCTGCAGATTGGCATAGCTTAGATCGCTATTGGTTAAGTCTACATTGGTCAAATCAGCATTTTGCAGATTTATCCCCTTCATCTTGGCTTCCGATATCTCAGAATAGCTAAGATCAGAACCGGAAAGATCGGCATATTGCATATCTGCATTATTCAGATCGCTTCCGGATAGCTTGGCCATACGCAAGACGGCACTATTCAAAACTGCACCTTGTAGATTGGCCGATTCATAACTTACCGCATCCAGCCGGCAACTACGCCAATTGACGCCTGGTGCAGCCCCGGAGCTACAGTCAGGATCGGGGATCACGTCAGGCGAGCCTAAATATAGCCCAACTCCCACAGACACAAAGACTAAAACCGATACAACTAAAAAGCCCAGATATGGAATCCTGCGTATTTTATATTGCTCTATCAGTTGAGTCTTGGAAAGTTGATGGCGCTTGATAAGTTCAGACTCATCCTTCCTTCTCTGCCCTTTGCGTTTATTCTTATACTTAAGGTCCTCCTCTTTACTACGCCTTTCAACACCCTTGCGCTCATCTTCTCCCAAGCGTACCGGCAGAACCTCGTACAGTTTTCCTTCTGCGGCGGCCTTGCGAATCTCCGGCGGCACCACCTCAGGCACGTGCATGACGCTCTGCCACTCCTTTTTATCCAAGCTCACCTGGTCTGATGGCAATACTCTACCGAGCAACATAAAGCGACGCAGGGTGCCGCTGGGGAATGGGCCTCTGATGGAATCAGATCTACGAATAAACCATAGTTTCTGTTTGTTATCTTTTGCCTGCTCCGCGGGCATACGCCATCTCCGTTTCTAACTATTTGATTATACGAGAAAACGACAATGCATCTATAATTATATCGTCAATGTACAGATACAACTTGAGGTCGGCGATAAACTATTCTGAAACCTGGCCGATATGTTGTTATAACTCAGCTAATACAGTAACCGTATTTGATGGATATATCCAAGCTCACAATCAATCCAAAACTTACCATTGAGCCATCGGTCACGTCCGTCTTAAAGAACATGCAACCTGGTCAACAGTTTCAGGCAAGTGTTCTTTCGGATACCAGTCAAAACCTTGTAAGGCTAAAGATTGGAGTTACAGAGTTTATCGCCCAAACCCAGGTTAGCCTAAGGGCCAATCAGAAGATAACCCTGGATGTAATAAAGTCTGGGGAGATGCCAGAACTGCGTCTGGTACGAGAAGCGGAGATTCGCAACTATCAGGCCGATATCCTACGCTCAATCCTGCCGAAACAGATTCCGATGCAGAGGCTCTACGCCAATCTCCAGGCGGTATACACCACTATCCTACGCAGCCTGCCGCAACCTGGGGCAGATCCTAAGCTACAACAACCTGCTTCAACCTTACAACCACTGCAGAATGTGTCTGGCTTACCCAAGGCAGGTATTACCGATAAAGAGGTGCTACAGCTACTACAAAATCTAACTAGCAAAGGAACAGGGACACAGCCTGCGTTGGCGGACCGTGTTGGGCCCCAGTTGATACAGGCAGCGAGAAACATCCTGGCCGCAGTCATTCCGAACTCCGGCAACATAACTCCGGCACAGTTGCGCCAGGCCATACTCGGTTACGGTCTGTTCATGGAGGCACAATTGGCAGCAGGCCAGCCACCCGGGGCCAGCTTTAAAGGTGATCTGCTCCAACTCCTGTTCCAGATAGCCAATCTGCTTAAAGCAGATAAACAACATCTACCCACACAACAAGCAACAGCCAGCCAACCTTCCACTCCACAGGTGGAGTCGGGTCTTATCAAACTACTGGAGATACTGTTTCGCCACGCCGAAGGCAGTCTGGCTAGGGTACATCTGAATCAGCTCGCCTCTCTTCCCTCGGAAGAGAGCGGTCGTCATGTCTGGCAGTTCGAGGTGCCGATAAGGCATCAGGAGCATGTCGACAGCTTTATGATCCGACTGGAGCAGGAGCAGACAAAGAACAGAGACAATGACGCCAAGCCAATCTGGTATGTAACCCTGACCTTTGACATAGATCCGTTGGGACCGGTAAAGGCCAAGATATCCATGCATGAGGACGAGGTCTCCACCATGTTTCTGGCCGAAAAAAAGGAAAGCGCAGAACTGCTAAACAAACGCATGGCAGAACTTAGCAAGGCCTTCACCAATTCCGGCCTGAATGTGGGAAAACTGTTTGCCCGCCACGGAGACGCGCAACCTGAAAAACCGCAACAAACCATCTCCACACAACTCTTGGACGAGAAAGCATGAGCGAAGAGAACACAAACAACAAAGACGTTGCAGTCGCCCTACTCTACGATGGAGAGAATGCACCACGCATAACCGCTAAAGGCCGGGGAGAACTGGCAGAACAGATCATCGCTCTGGCTGAAGAATACGGTGTACCACTACATGAGGATAGTGAATTGGTGGCATTACTCAGTCAGATACCACTGGGGGACGAGATCCCGGAGTCACTCTATGTAGCCATAGCCCACGTAATATCCTTCGCCTATATCGTCTCTGGCAAGTTCCCTCCCGGATTTGAGGAACCGGTGTAGCATTCCAGCTTTATTCTGTGGGCTTGCTTAATACCTGTATTGAACCTTGGCGAACACCCCGGCATCTATAATATCGTTACCTTCGGTACTATAGGGTGATGTATTACCGTCTACATCATCGTTACCGGATGTAATGATGGTACGGCCTGCGTCCAATGCCGCTGAAACCGTGACACCTATACCTGCATGAAAGTTACCTACTGTCTTGCCTAGCTCCAGCGATCCTTCAAACATCGGTACTAAACCATAGCTGTTAATATCTATATTGCGTGTACCTGTTGTCACTCCCGACTTATAAACATCGGTACGGCTTAGGTCATAGTAACTCGCCAACAATGCTGCAGAAGCAGTACCTTTCAGAACCAGTCCATTTTCTCCTAGCTTTAAGGAGGCACCAGCGCCGACTACTGGGCCCAGACCGATCATATTGGAGTTTAAATCTATATCTGCGCTTTGTGATGTAGCTCCATTGAGATTTTGATAAAGAACGTCTCGGTCTATACCTACACTGGCGACGCGCACACCGAAATGCAGTGAACCATCCATCCAGGATGCCATGGACGATTCGGCCTGGACAATCAGGTCAGCATAATTTTGCCTTATCTTTACGCTATCTCTTGCAGCATCTGCCTTACCATCATCGAAATTATTGTTAAGAACGGCATTGGCCAAGGAACGATCAAGTAGGCTTGTATAGACCGTATTCGTATCTACAGTAGCGTCCCCAGTGTGAGTTTTACTGTCAGTAAATACTCCGGTGTAACTTACGTCAAAGAATCCGCCGGAAGCTGTTCTTCGCCGCGCACCGATATTGATACCAACACCGCTTATATCATCAAGAGAATTGTAATCCAGATCGTACGTATACGATGGTGCTCCAATATCCAACTCACCATAACCTGGCGTACCTTCCATCCTGCTCCAAGCGCGATAGACCATGGCATACAACTCTGTTTCGGCCCAATCCGGCGCATAACTGATATAGCTAGGATTAGGACCACCCAAGGCGTAGCTATAACGGGCAAAGAAACCGTGGTTTATGACATCGTTCTTCTCAATGGCATAGGGCGTGGTGGTTCCATCCACGTCATCATACCCAGCCGGTACAAGCGTGCGCCCTCCGCCCAGCGCGGCTGAAAAAGTGTAGCCTATACCTAACTGACTGCGTCCGAAGCGCTTGGAAAGTTCAACAGATGCATCCAACATCGGTACAAAACCAAAGGTATCCAAACTGACATTGCGCATCGCTGAGCTCGCCGGATCAGCTTTGTACAGATCTTTACGCGACAGATCGAACCAACCCGCAAGCAATGAGGCGGATGCGGCACCACTCAAAGACCAGCCGCCGGAAGAGAGTCTGATGGTGCTTTCGCCGCCAAATGTCGGACCGACACCCAGCATATCCGAGCGTAAAGATATATCGGCGGACTGATAGACACCTGCGTTCAAATTTTCGTATAGGATATCGCGTGTCAGATCTATGTTAGCTACGCGGATACCGGCATGCCATGCACTTCCAAGCCAGGCCTTTTTATCCGCGGCACTGTCCCCAAATACCAAATCAACCTGTTGCTGCTTGATCTCTACGCTTTCTTTGGCGGCATCGACCTGACCGTCATCAACATTATTGTTAAGTGTATCGTCAGCAAAAGAGCGATCAAGCAGACCCGCATATACCGAGTTGGTATCAACACTCGCTGATCCTGTGCGCGAAGTGGCATCGGTGAAAAATCCGGAATAGCCTATCCCGTAGAACTGACCGGCGCGAACCAGACGACGCACGTCTATGCTCAATCCATATCCGTCCAGATCATCTAACGAATTGTAATCGAGATCGTAGTCATAGGCGGCTGCACCAGGGGTCAGAGTACCGAAACCAGGGGTACCACCCAGCGCACCCCAAGCATAATAGATACGGCCATCTACAACCAGGCGGCCATCTCCCGTAATAAAGGCACGATGACCACCATGATGCGGTCCGAGATTGATACCAAATCTGGCGTATATACCTTGATTGATGATGTCATTACTCTCAATGTTGTAATTAGCGGTATCTCCATCTACGTCATCATTACCGTTGGCCAGCAGGGTGCGACCACCGCCCAGCGCGGCCGATATGGTATAACCGAGACTGAAAAAGTAATCGCCGTAGTCCCTGCTCAGTTCCAATGAACCGCCGAACATAGGAACCACTCCATATTCAGCCATATCGACGCTACGCCTTCCGGTCCTGGCAAGTGCTTGTTCATACTGGATATCAGAACGTCGCAGATCAAACCGGCTTGCCTGCAGAGAAGCAGAAGCAGTGGCCTTCAAAGTCCAGCCGGTATTGGTCAGGCCGATGGTAGAACCTACGCCTACCGTAGGACCTATGCCAACCATATCTGAATTAAGATCAATCTTTGAAGAACTGTATGCTCCCGCGTCCAGATTCTGGTACAGCACGTCGCGATCAAGGTTAATCACCGCTGCCCTGAACCCCACCTGCCAATAGGTCTCCAGTCCGGGAGATAGGTACTGTTTGCGGCCAGTGACAAAATCCAAGTGATGGCGCCTGATGTCGATAGACTCACTTGCGGCATCAACCCTGCCGTCATCAAAATCACTATTGAGCACATCATCAGCCATGGTACGGTCAAGCAGACCGGCATAGATTGAATCTGCGGTCAGATCTGATGCCCTGGTAGATGATTTATCATCCGTAAAAAATCCCGTATAGCCAAAACCGATAAACCTATCAGATGCCAGGATGCGCCGAACATTCGCACTCACACCATATCCGCTCATATGGTCCAGCGAATTAAAATCGAGATCATATACGGTGCCAACAGGCGCACCCGAACCTGCCCCCAGCTTGCCGTATGCCGGTATGCCTCCCATGGAACCCCAGACATAATACGCAGAAATATCGTATTCATAATCTGGATCACCTGAGCCGTTTTCAGAGGTAACGTCCGCAAGCGCAGTGGTCGCAAAAACGACGCACCCTAAAAAGATGATCAGAATTAAAGGGGTGTAGGTTAGAACCCGTTCGCGCAGCCGGCTTATCCCATACTTTGCACCAGATACGGGCTCATTTCGACATATCACAGATCTTCCCCTAAAAAGCATATAGTTATATATGAAATTAAGCTTATCAACCAGAATAAAACCTAGCAAGACAATATCAATTTCGGCCATGAACAAAACCTACCTAAACCACCTCTTCTCTGATAATCTCCTCGAATAACAAGGAATATCCTAGTGGCGGGACACACAAAGCATCACCTCTGATCTCTGACCGTTAGGGTATTGCCCAGTTACACAGTATTGCGCGGCGTGAAAGGGGAAATCTCATGGCAAAAAATATCGTGATATTTTCTGATGGCACCGGCCAGGAGGGTGGTAAAGGTGCAAACACAAATATCTATAAACTATTCAATATGATCGAAGATCGTACCTCACGCCAAATATCATTCTACGATCGTGGCTTGGGGACTGGTTGGCGCAAATTTTCCGGGAATGTTGGTGGAGCCGGCATTTCACAAAACATAAAGGAATGCTACAGATTTATATTTGAGAACTATGAGGCAGGAGATCAAATCTATCTGTTTGGATTCAGTCGTGGAGCAGCGACGGTTCGAAGCCTATCCAGTTTTATCCATTATTTTGGAATATTGCCGAAATCGCGTCCTGAATTAATACGCCGAGCCTACAATATTTACCGTATAGGAGATGAAACAAAACGCAAAAAGATGGCGGATGATTTTATCGCAGCCCATCACACCATGTGGACAAAGATTCGATTTATTGGCTGCTACGATACCGTTGCCGCCCTAGGCATACCTATTAAAGCGCTGGACGTATTACTAAACCTGATTCCCGGTTTCAAACACTCTTTTCATAACTTTAACTTGAGTGAAGCAGTAGAGAATGCCTATCATGCCTTAGCCATTGATGATGAGCGTAAAACCTTCCACCCGATACTATGGAACCCAGAAGTTTTGCCATATCAATCTGTCAAACAAGTGTGGTTCTGTGGGATGCATACCGATGTCGGCGGCGGTTATGACGAACAACAACTGTCAGATATCCCGTTAGCATGGATGAGGGAAATGGCAGTAGACCACGGCCTTAAAATATATCCTGGCAACTCAGTCACTATCGACGGAGATGCAAATGGACACATGCACAATTCCCGCGGCAGAGGCTGGACAAAACTTTATTGCAGAAGAAGACGCTACTGGGATTCTGCCAGAATAGACAAACCTGTTATACATAACAGCGTATTGCAGCGCAAAAAGAGTGTTAGCAACGAAGATGATTCTGTTTACGCACCATGGATATTGAAACTTGATTATGAGGTGGAGTAGCTATCGCACCTATAATCTGAACATAGCTAGCATCATCAATCAGACTCGTTAGTTTTCGAGCCGACATGAAAATCTTATTCCACTCTGAGGTTTCTGGATTACCAGCTTATCCACAACCTCAAATATGGATACAGCGCTTTCCTAAACTGATAGTTAGGCAATTACATTTGAAAAACCCTGATGCGCACTAACAGATTTGTTCCATACCATTCTTGCGGACTTAACACTCTTCGACCTCTCCCTGGCCAAGGATCTCTCACAATAGCTGCTGTTACATCGCCCTGACCATATTGGTCTCTAACATATTTTAACGATGTTAGAACCATTGCATGCCCCATGGTACCGATGATTAACGGCATGTTCCGAGATAAATCTTGCGCGGCTGTAGCATGATTTGCAGACAACACATCTCCTGCAACCCCAAACCGGTTTCCGCGAGCATCAATCCATGGTCGATTCAAATTCATTAGAATTTGATCAGGCTCTGCTGGAAGGTTAACGATACTCCCCCATGTCTGTTGCACAATCACATCCTGTGGGACTATATATCCATAATATCGAAATATCATTTCTATACACGCTGCCCAGCACCATTGATTAAGATGCTGTCCTCCAACAGCTGCGGCAGTCACATTAGCTATGGACGAGTCGATACCAGCTTCACACCGCTGAATCCCCTGAAGGTTAAACTGTGCGCATCGCAGCAAAGCGTTCGCCGTATTGCATAGCACAAAAGGGCTCGCTACCAACCCAACACATAATCCCCGCAAAAACCGCCGTCTCTCCATTATCTCCTCCTGCTTGTAGCACAATCCCGTTTCTAATTACATGACCAATCTAATTATGTTTAATATCAACCGATGAAACCCTCTCCATATGTGTTTGTTCGTATAACTTAGACCTTCTGAGGCGAATAGTACTGATGCAATAACCTACCAGCCACAATCAAAACAAGGACCGAGTAAAGACCGAGAGTGAGGTAGTCAATAATCGTAGGGAAAACTTCTATTTTTGCGGTTATGATGCCTCTTATTCCCCAAAGCGCCGCGAAGTATCCCAGAGCCTGTCCAAGTAACTCGCTAACGTTACGCCTGAATGCGATATATGCCAAAAATATGCAGGCAAGCGTGTATATGTAAACCGTGAAGTATCGAAGAAATTTAATGCGAACCAACCTAAATGAAAACATATTGTTTGTCGCCATAGGATCGCCTTTGATGAGATCCTTCTGAAAAGACAAACTGTTTTTCCTGTTGTCCACGTAAAATCCAGGTAGGTATTCTCGCAGACGTGTAGTCACATCCAACGGAACAGCCTTACGTGGGTGTTCTGTGCTGGCTTCCCCAGCAGCTAAATCGGGGACATGAAGTATCAGGATACTAATCTCTACGTTGTAGGAATCAAAAGGGTACAAAGTCGGATTGCCTGATACTTTAAAACTGAACTGTCTACTGAGATGATCAAGATCCTCTATTTTATTTTTCTGATAGATCTCCTCTTCCGATGGAAAGATAAAATAAACAGTGGCATATGGACCAAGCCCTTCGCTTTTCTCAAACTCACCCCAATCCCAGGACATAATGTTTACGAGGCGAATAGTCAGATTCTCAAACCTAGGAATACTAACCATACAGTGAAGCAAATTGTTTTCGTAATCTATCTTGTTGATATCTATATCTATCGATGGCTTGCGCTGACCTTTATAGTCAAAATAGGTCTTTCCATCTTTCTTATAGGTAATCATGTTACTATTAAAGTGTTCCAAAGGTTTTTCTTGGAACATGATTGTGTGCATAAATGCACCTATGATCCCTATAACAAGCATGATGTATATTGCCCACCCAAACCCTTTGGATCTCATCAAACTAGTTATCTTCATCTGGACATCCTAATCTCTAAGTATAACTTCAAAGTTATCGATCTTATTTAGAAACTGCGAGATGACCGTAGGGCGGTTCCATGCAGCACTATGCCCATTAGATATTGCACCCTACAGACAGCGTTCCGTCATATTTTTACACCCTACTTTCCATGCAGATTATCAAACTAACTGTCGCCGATAAAGTCTTATACTATTCGTACACCCCTAGCTGATATCAGAAACATCTCACATATCTTTACCCTACATAAAAACGGAGGGGAATCCCCTCCGTTTTATAGTTCAACTGTTAAAACACACTACTATAAGCACTCCAGGCTCCACTCTCCTAATCTTATTAACACGACCTCTGGATCACTTACTTCAGCATATTTAACAATGCATTCAGCCATTCCTTTGAGATCACCCTTACCGAATGAATGGGCACACTCCTTTGCCGCCTTTGGGCCCCACTCGTTGTCAATCTTCTTCTCCATACAATCATTCCAACTCATGCGTAATACCTCCTTGATTGACCGCTTCCATTTGCAGATCACGTGCACGGTCACACTCCGTGATCTGGCCGGTTTTACTCCGGCGTTGTTACGCTTTCGTACCATAATAGGATACATAACAGAATTTTGTACCGGTCCAGGAATAATATGTAGATTTCAAAAGGTGACAAATATGAAACGATTCTATAAGTACCCCATGCCATACTAGAGCAAAACCGATGGATATCCATGACCGCGGCAAAAGACCTGTTGATCTCAAAATTGGATTTTTTACTATCCCCTCTTGACCGCATATAACAAAACAAGGCACTATCCACTTATGCATTACTCACACGCCAAAATGATTGAGATTATTCCGGTACGAGTCGTCCTGTGGCGATTCATGTCGGCCCGTTGGCGTTTGGAGGAAAAACTGTAATTCTCAGTTAATAGATTTATCAACCTACAAAGGCCGCGGAGTCACACTTCGCGGCCTTTTTTAGTTTCGGAGGAAAAAAAGATGTCAGTTCCCGCAGCATATATGGGGATTGTCCTGATATGGGCGACAACGCCCCTGGCGATCAAATGGAGCAACGACGGCAGCGATTTTTTACTGGCGGTTAGCTCACGTATGTCAATCGGCTTTGCGGTCTGTCTGATATTGCTGCTGCTGTTACGTGTCCCTATGCGCTGGGACCGTAATGCGGTGAAAAGCTATGCGGCTGGTGGGTTAGGCATTTTCGGCGCCATGATGAGTGTTTATTGGGGTGCTCAGTATATTCCTTCAGGGCTAATCTCGGTACTGTATGGTCTGACGCCTATAGTGATCGGCCTGTTTGCCGCCCTGTGGCTGGGAGAGCCGTTTTTTACCCCGTCGAAGATGATTGGTCTGCTGTTGGCTCTGGCCGGACTGGGCGAGATCTTTTTGCCACAGGACGCGAGGATTCCGATTCGCGTCTACGGGGTAATCGGCGTGTTGATGTCGGTGATCATCCACTCCCTGAGTTCGGTCTGGATCAAGCGCATCGGAGCGCAGATTCACCCGTTGGCGCAAAACAGCGGCGCCCTGGCCATTGCCGTGCCGCTATATGTTATCTGCTGGCTACTGTTTGGCGAGGAGATACCGGAGCGTCTGCCTCAGCATACCTTTGGTGCCATTATCTATCTGGCGGTTATTGGAACGGTATTGGGCTTCAATCTTTACTTCTATGTATTGAAGAATGTTCCTGCATCGATGATCGGTTTGATCACACTGATAACTCCGGTGCTAGCACTGTTACTTGGGCAGACATTGAATGGCGAGCATATTGGCATCAACGTATGGATAGGCACGTTTGCCATTCTTGCGGGATTGGGCCTTTATATGTGGGGAGGACGACTCTTTCGGGTTCTGGCATTAGCCAGATAACAGCATGTTTAAGGCACCCCTGTGTTCAGGGGTGCCTTGCGCTATTTAACACCCCTCTGATTCCGATCATCCGTCTCTTTCTGCTCTCGCTTATCCTTATCCTTTATCTCAGATTTTTTATATCGATCTATCACCTTACCCAAGGCTTGGGTACGGACGTGCTTCTGCTGCCAATTGTCTTTCTTGAACTTGTGTACGTTTAGCCCATCTTTGATGATGACCTCCTGTTCCCTTATGGCACGCTCAAGTTTAGAGAGGAATGCGCGATACTCCTGTAACTGCATGGCGCTCATGCCCATCTTTGCAGCTGAGTGGAATCGTTCCAGATACTCGGCGTGATAGCGACGCAGTTCTTCCAGTCGTGCTTCCTGCTCGTGAACGTAGCGCTTTGAGTCACCAAGCTCTTTTGCTGCCGTCTGTTCCCTGGACTCTGCAACCCGGTGTACCGGTTTTAGTCTCTTTGATTGCACCATGACATCTACCCCTTAGGTTACTGCACTGTCATATCCGTCATCGGTGGAAACAGGCCTTGAAGATCACTCATACTCTGCATCAATGGTACCGGTTGATGCATCTCTTGCCTGAGAAAATCATCCAGGACCGGCATAGCATCAATCGCAGCATCAATCATCTCATCGCTGCCCTTTTCATACGCTCCGACATTGATCAAATCACGATTCTGCTGATATATAGAGTATAGCTGTTTAAACGCCCTAGCGGCGTTCTGGTGTTCAATAGTTGTGATGTCATTCATAGCCCGACTGATAGACGCTTCAATATCTATGGCCGGATAGTGGCCCGACTCCGCAAGTTGGCGCGAGAGTACGATATGGCCGTCCAGGATAGCGCGAGCGGCGTCTGAGATGGGATCGTTCTGATCATCTCCCTCGGTCAACACCGTGTAGAAAGCGGTAATGGAGCCACCGCCATGATCGCCATTTCCGGCACGCTCCACCAGTTGTGGCAACTTGGCAAATACCGATGGTGGATAACCCTTGGTGGCGGGAGGCTCATGGATAGCCAGGGCAATCTCTCGTTGGGCCTGGGCAAATCTCGTGAGTGAATCCATCAGAAGCAGTACCTTCAGACCCTGGTCCCGGAAGTACTCAGCGATACTGGTGGCCAACATAGCTCCGTGCATCCTGCGCAGTGGCGGGTGATCGGCCGGAACTGCCACCACCACAGCCCGGGCCATACCCTCTTTTCCAAGTATATTCTCAACGAACTCCTTTACCTCACGACCACGTTCACCGATCAGGGCCACCACAGTGACATCCGCATCAGTATATTTGGTCATCATACCCAGGAGCACACTCTTGCCAACGCCAGAACCGGAAAACAGACCCAGACGCTGTCCGCGCCCTACACTGAGCAGGGCATTTATGGCGCGCACTCCCACATCCAGCGGTTCTCGTATAGGGCTACGCGACAGTGGATTAAACGTTTTTCCTGTAAGCGGGAGCCTAGTGTCCGCATGGATAGGGCCTTTGCCATCCAGCGGGAGACCGGCGCCATCTATGACCCGACCCAGCAGGGAATCGCTCACGGCCGCCTCGCACACCTGACCAGTAGGTATCACCCTGGCCCCCTGCTCCAGACCACGTATATCACCAGTGGGCATAAGATAGAGGCTCTCGCCGGAAAATCCCACCACCTCGGCCTCAATACTGGTGCCGTCGTTGGCGATCACATCACACTGCCCGCCTATGGCGGCGCGACAACCTACCGCCTCCAGGGTCAATCCAACCATACGAGTGAGCTTACCCTCCAACGCCATGCCGCGATGGTCACCTAATCTGGCGTGGGCATTGGCTAGTCTCTCGGCCCAGATACCGAATCTCTCGGTCTGCGGAACGCTCCTCCTCATGGCGTACTCTCGGATTCGCTATCGTCTCGCGTGCGCTCACCACCCAACAGGGTCGTGATCATCGCGGCCAGTCTTGACTCCAGGGTAGCGTCTATCTGGGATGTGTCTGTTATAACCTTGCAACCACCGCGATCCAGAACCGGATCCTCTGCAATGGTCCAGACGAGATCTTTTTCCGAGACCTCAAAGATCTCACGTACCAGCTTGGCGTCTTCCGGGTGCAATACCAGGCTTATATTTCGAGCCGATACCGGTAACAGAGACAGGGCCTCGCGCACCACGCCAATGATCTGATTTGGGTCCAGTTTGACCTCGCGTCGCACCAGTTGTCTGACCATGGAGATGGTCAGACTGATAAGCTCACGCTCCACCTGTTCGTCCAGCTCTTTAAACGGAGTGTTCAGAGCCGAGAGCAGCTCATCCATCTTGTCTGCTTTCTCTTTGATCAGGCTTCTTGATCCGGCAAGAGACTCCTTGTGTCCATACTCAAACCCCTCCTTCCTGCCGCGCTCAAAGCCTTCTTTGTAGGCCTGGCTCTGCACATGCTCAAGCTGTTCTGCTGTCAGCAATGAACCTCGGGCCTCGCGCACAGCCACATCGCTGGCGCTGCGGATCATCTCGGGCGGCTGCCAATGCTTGACCTCCCCCTCTTTATCGGACTTGATTATCTTAGATGAATTCTTCTCCACCAGAGCCTCCAAGGTTGATCTCACCTGCATCAGCTAGCCTTCTGGTAACTTGAAGTATCTCTTTTTGTGCGGCCTCTACATCACTAACACGGGCTGGTGGAGCAGCCTCCAGATCATCCTTCAACATCTCGGAAGCACGCTGCGACATATTCTTGAATATCTTCTCTTTCAGTACCTCATCTGCTCCACGCAATGCCAGAAGCAGTTGATCGGATGCAATCTCACGCAGCAAGGTCTGGAAACCTCTATCATCAATGTCGATGAGGTTTTCAAAGGTAAACATGTTGTCCTGAATCTCTTGGGCCAATTCCTGATCAGCACCTTCAACCTGCTCCATGATCTGGGCCTCAATGGTTCCTTCGACCAGATTTAGGATATCAGCAGCAGCCTTGATCCCACCCAAGGATGCCGATTTAACGTTTGATGTTCCTGAGAACTGGCTATCCAGGATCTGATCCAGTTCCTGCAGGGCTGCGGGTTGGATTCCATCCAGGGTGGCAATACGCATGATGATGTCGGTACGAACTCGATCCTGAAACTCTGACAACACCTCTGCTGCCTGATCCGGGTCCAGGAACGACATTACGATGGCTATGATCTGAGGATGTTCGTATCGAATAATCTCAGCGATGGAGCGAGGATCCATCCACTTAAGCTGCTCTAGACCCTTACTGTTTCTACCCAGTAAGATACGGTCAATGACACCACCCGCCTTATCCTGACCAAGGGCCTGGGTCATGACATTACGAATATACTCATCAGAGTTCATGCCCAATGCGGTCTGGGTTCCCAAAGTGGAAACAAAGGCATTCATCACCGACTCCATTTCCGCCGTGCTTACGTTGTGTAACCCGGCCATGGCCGAACCCAGGTCCTGCACCTCTTTAGGACCCATATGTGCAAGCACCGTTGCCGCATCTTTCTCGCCCAGGGCCAACATCAGAATCGCGGCGCGATCTACGCCCTTCATGTTTTCGGTATTCTTTTGTTGTTTAGTCTCAGGCATCGTCTGCTACCCAACTTTTAACTACTTGTGCTACACGCTTGGGATCGTCATTTACCATCTGACGAGCCGCCTTCAGAGTATCCTCGTATTTAGCCGGACCGGGCAGCTGTACAGCTTCGCCAGCCTCTTCCGCGACGTATCCGCCACCTTGTACCGCCATCGGTCCAGGCGCCCCAGCCCTGGCCGGCATACCTGCACCACCCATTGCCCCCTGGGCATACACGGGCTGCGTTGCAATCAGTTTTTTCAAGGTCGGCAGTAATACTACAAATATTAGTACCAGTACCAATACCAGACCACCCACCTGTTTGGCGACATCCCATACCCAGGGCTCTTCCCAAATGGGTATTTCCGGGATAGCAGCAGGTGGTTCCGGGATCTGAAAGGCCGCATTAACCACCCTTACGCTGTCACCACGTTGAGCGCTATAACCAATAGCCTCTTTCACCAGATTGCTTATACGACTTATCTCTTCCGGTGTACGTTCCCTGCTACTAACGGTCCCGTCATCGGCAGTGGTGACGATGTTGTCCACCACAACAGCTACAGACAGCCTCTTCAGGTTGCTTGCGGAAAGACGGGTATGACTTATGGTCTTATCCAGCTCATAGTTGCGTGTCGCCTGCTTGCTGCTGTTAAGAGGTGATTCTGGTGCGACTGCGCCGGCTTGCCCACCAGCTACTTGTGGCGCCGTACCAGCAGCAGGAGGCTGATTGCTCACAGCACCTGGCACCCCCTGCACAGAAGATAGTTTGCTACTCTCTTCGTTTACCTGCTCACTCCTCAGGGCCGGCAAGTCTGGATTAAAGCGTTCTGCGGTCTGTTCTGTTACGGTGAAATCTACCTCTGCGGTTACCTGAGCACTGATATTCTCTTCTCCAAGAAATGGTACGAGAATATCTACAACACGTTTCCTATAGTGCTCTTCCAGTGTCTTGGTGTATTCGAACTGATTGGCCGTGAGCATCATCTCACGTGTATCCATATCTGCGCTCAGCAATGTCCCTTTTTGATCCACCACCGTCACCTTGCTGGCATCAAGTTCCGGCACGCTGGCCGCCACCAGATGAACAATAGACGCCACCTGAGACTTCTCCAGACGGCGACCAGAGAATAGCTTCACAACAACCGAGGCGCTTGGGGACTTTTTCTTTCGGACAAATACCGACTGTTTTGGGGTGGCCAGATGAACCCTAGCGCTCTCAACGGGAGCCAGTGTTGATATGGTACGGGCCAACTCGCCCTCCAGGGCCCGGTGAAATCTGGCTGCCTCAACCGCCCTGCTGGTACCCAATCCGGTATCCTGTTGCAACAGCTCAAACCCCATATTGTTACCACGTGGCAAGCCTTCACCGGCAAGCTTTAACCTAGCATTGTACAGATCCTTACTAGCAACCATTACCGCACCAGTGGAGTTATCCACCTTGAACTTGATGTTTGATTGTTCCAAGGCGGCGACAACATCCCCCGCATCCTTCTGAGATAGGTTGCCATACAGCATGCTGTAGGTTGGGGTCTGGGACCAGAGCACCACTGCAACGCCCAGGGCCACGCTGGCCGCTATGCTCACCATGATCATCAACTGCCGCAGGATTGGATTACTTGCCAGACTTATGGTTGGAGTCTGTACAGTACCTTGATCTGCCATATAGTGCTTACCTCGCCCTGTCGTAATTCAAATATTGCTTTAATAACATATAGTTATATCGGCATATTCATAATATCTTTGTAGGCATCCACCAGTTTGTTGCGTACCTGCACCATGGTCTCAAAGGAGAGACTGGACTTTTGGATCGCAATCATAACCTGCGCCAGATCTACGTCACCTTGGCCGGTCTCAAACGCCTTTTTCATGGCTCCAGCCTCTAGTTGAGTCTCGTTGACGGTATCAATGGACTGCTTCAGCAATTGGCTGAAATCATTGCCGGCACTCTCTTCTGTCCGTACCGGCTGGGCACCCGCCTGGGCCGCCATTACTCGCATTTGTGCCAATACCTGATTAATCTCTGAGCTACTCATATCTTCACCACTCTCTTTACACACTCATCATCTAAACTAACATGCAGTTTTCACACCAGTTTATCCCGGTATAGCTACCCCAGCCTCCCGCAGGCGCGCTATCTTGTAGCGTAGAGTCCGCTGACTGATTCCAAGCTTCGCAGCCGCATTCTTGCGGCTCCCGTTCTCATCCCGCAGGGCATCCAATATCATCTGTTCTTCTACCGAACGCAGGTCATCATTCAGCCTGCCTTTGCCCGCATCATGTTCCGGCTCACTCGCTCCTGTCTCTTCAGTGAATGTGAGATCATCTTTGCCGATCTCATTGCCGCTACTAAGAATCAATGCGCGCTGCATAACGTTATCCAATTCCCTGGCATTACCAGGCCAGCCATGGGCGATCAGCGCCTGCTGTGCCTCTTGATTAAGTTTCTTGCCGGTGATCCCTTGCTGGGCACAGTGGCGGTTAATAAACAGCTCAGCCATGGGGATTATGTCTTGGGTACGTTTGCGCAGAGGTTCCAGATATAGGGGAAATACATTGAGACGGAAAAACAGGTCTTCACGGAAACGTCCGGCAGCGACCTCTTCCCGTAATATTCTATTGGAGGTTGCCAGAACCCTGACATCCAATGGAATCATCTTACGCCCACCCAGACGTTCCACCTCTCGCTCTTGCAACACCCGCAACAGCTTAGCCTGTAGATTCAGGCTCATTTCTGAGATCTCATCCAGCAATAAGGTTCCACCCTGGGCCTGCTCGAACTTTCCTGGCGCCGAGTTATGTGCGCCAGTGTATGCCCCTTTTTCGTAACCGAACAACACCGCTTCAAGCATATTATCCGGTATGGCCGCGCAGTTGATGGCAATGAAAGGACCGTCAGCCCTGGGGGAATTGCGGTGAATAAACCTGGCAAACACCTCTTTACCAGTACCGCTCTCGCCTCCGATCATAACTGTAACGTCACTGGAGGCCACCTTTTTCGCCAACTCCAAAAGTCGACGCGATTTGTTGTCATCCGCAACAACGCCCTCCTCTGCTCCTTGATCCAGATTCAGTACCGCCTTTGCAACCTTGTCCACCAGCATCTGTGCCTCGAACGGCTTGGCCAGATAGTCGACCGCCCCATCACGCATGGCCGATACCGCCTTTTCGATATTGCCATAGGCTGTCATGAGCAAAACAGGGATCGATGGATATATATTCTTGACCTGGGTCATGAGCTCGTGGCCATCCATAGGTCGCATCTGTACATCACTCACAACCATGCCAACAGGCCTCTGTTGCATAATCTCAAGGGCGGACTTGCCATCACTTGCCGACTCGACCTGATAACCGGCAAGCTCTAGTGTTTCACATAGCGCCTCCCGCAGTGTTGGATCGTCTTCAGCTACTAAAACCGTCGCTTGGCTCATACAGCGGCCCTCCGCAAGATTGGTAATGATACGTCGCTATCTATCTTTTCAGATTCTGTTGAGAAATTTTCCGGTAGCGGGACTATGGGGAGTTCGATCAGGAAACTTGCGCCTTTACCCTCCTGTGAGGACAAGGTTATCTTTCCGTTATGGTCCAGTATTACCGCCTGCACTACCGCCAGACCCAGGCCGGTACCACTTCCACAGGTGGTAAAGAAAGGATCGAATATCTTGTCTTGAATCTCTCCTGAGATACCCGGCCCGTCATCGCTAATGTTCAACCTCAATCTCTTATCACCATCCAACTGTAACTGCATGGCTAATCTCACACCTTGTCCAGCGTGTTTAAGAGAGTTGGTGGCGATATTCATTATCGCCCCTTGCAAGGCGTCACGATTTCCCGAGACTATACATCTGCCTGGAATCACGTTAGTGAATTTGAGTTCGGCGTCGGTCTTTTTCAGTCCAGGGTCTAACATCTGGATGGTCTCTTCCAGCAGTGGAATGAGATCAAACAGTTCCGGGGTATATTTGCCACCCCTGGTGAAGGCCAACATGTCGTTGATCTGCCGTTCCATGAGTTGCAGACTTACCTTGATTCTGTCAGAAAACCTCTCCCTGCGTTCCGGCTCCAAGTCCGAGTTGCTCAGATGAGATGCGTAGAGCAGTGCGGAAGAAAGTGGGGTACGAATCTGGTGGGCCAACTGCGCCGCCATCTTACCCATTGTGCTGAGACGTTGTCTTCTATTGAGTCGCTCCTGCAGTTCGCGGGTCTCGGTAATATCCAGAAAAAGCAGGATACGACCCTTATCAGAATCCAGCTTACGCTCGGTCATACTGACCAAGCATCCGTTCAACAGACGCCGTTCTTTGCCATGCTGATCCTGGTGAAAGTTGGTCGTGTAGATCTGATCCCAACTTTGATTTGCCTCGATTGAATCAAACAGTTCCGTTGCAGATGGATTGAATTGTTCTATCCGGTCAACTTCGTCCAATACCACAACCGCCGCCGGTAATGCATCTAGCAGCTGGCTGAGACGATTGGCTAGGAGCTCTTTTTCTGCAAGCTGGAGCATACGCTCGGATCTGGCGGTCGCCAGCTCCGAACTTAGGTGTTCAACCTGTTCCTGGAGGTGTTGATAGGAGTCAACAAGTTGCTCTGACACCTGGTTGAATACCTGGAAGGCGTCTTCAAGTTGGCTCTTATTTAGCGGGCTACTGCTGCCTGTCTGCATATTTCACTACCAATTGAACTGTATAAGTTTCGATTCAACTGGATAAGTGCAATATGCATGCCTATTTTCTTATTCCTTTTATTTCAGAAAGTTACGTGTCTTTTATTTTTTTGAGTCAAATATATGACTTGGATTAGACCCTCTGAATGCCATATTTCCGTAACTTCTCCACCAGGGTGGTACGGCGCATCTTTAGAGACTTCGCTGCGTGAGCCACAACCCCGCCCGATTCATCCAGGGCCTGCTTAATCAGCGACAACTCCATATCGCTTAGGTGAGACTTCAGGTCTATCCCATCCTTGGGAAGCCTTGGTCCTGATCGTATGGTGCCTGGTTCATCACCACGCATATTGACTATCGGAAGAGTTTGGTCTGAATCTCCAGCAGGCACATCTATACCCTCTCGGAACTTTTCTGGAAGATCCTTGATGTCTACCACCCCGTATGGGTAAAGGATGGCCAGACGCTCAATCAGGTTAGCAAGTTCCCGCACATTACCCGGCCACTTGTAGTGAGACAAGGCGGCCACAGCGGCCGGGGTAAGGCGCACGGATCCGCGCTTTTCTGTCTCTATCCTTGAGATAAGGTCGTTTACCAAGACTGCTATATCCTCCACCCTCTCGCGCAAAGGAGGTACCTCTATGGGGAAAACGTTTAGACGATAGAATAGATCTTCACGAAACTTGTTCTCGTCTATCAACTGTTCCAAATCACGATGAGTAGCGGCGATAATGCGCACGCTACATTGGATACTCTTGTTACTACCTACCCGTTCGAATGACTTTTCCTGAAGCACCCGCAAGATCTTTACCTGCATGGGAAGACTCATATCTCCTATTTCGTCCAGAAACAGGGTTCCACCTTCGGCCATCTCAAACCTGCCCTCCCTGGAGTTGATCGCGCCTGTGAACGCACCTTTTTCATGTCCGAACAGTTCACTCTCCAACAGGTCTGCCGGAATGGCACCACAGTTCACCGGGACAAATGGCTTACCGCGTCTATTGGAGTGGAAGTGGAGTTTACGTGCCACCACCTCTTTACCGGTACCAGATTCACCCAAGATCAGTACTGTAGCATCTGAATCTGCCACCTGCTCAATCATACGGTTTATCTGCTTGGTGGCGCGACTGTTACCGGAAAAGCTCCTGAACAGTTCCAGCCTTCTTGCGTTGCTCTCTCCAGCAAACTTATTCTCCAGGTATAGCTGGGCGCGTGATAGTGAGTTCATAAGTGCCGCATAGCTAGTTGGTAAAGTAATCTCACCAAGTGCGCCAGTAATTGAACCCTTGTTCTTCCATGGATTGCTTTTCTCATATACCAGAAATAACGCCGGTGCATACTCAATCTCACTGAGTTTCTTGACCAACTTGTCACAGTCATCATCAGTTATTGCCGGCGTAAGCATGATGGCCGTACATTGATCTTTCTCTTTCAGATATTTATCAACCGAATCAACATCATCATCCACCTGGATAGAGTAGTCGATGAATTCTAGTACGTTACATAGATAGTTTATCCTGGAGTCGTCGCTATCTAGCAACAGCACTTTTCCACATATATGGGGATTATCCTGCTCGGTCTGTTCAGACATGCAATATGGTTCTCTACACTAAGGCTGAAATTAGGAATAAAAGGCAATAAGACTGAGTAAAGCACTATATTACTCGCATGTCAAAATAACGTCATATAGGAATAGCCCGACGTAACCATATTGATTATGTTGTAATTAGGGATTTTCTTCTTTTTTATCCAGATCTGGATTGAGCAACCATGCGCCTGTGATTTCTAAATATCATCTTCTCTAGCTGATCTTGCACCGCCTCACCCATCTCAGTAAATCTTGCAACTACCATGGTCCCGGATTGATCCGCAGAGACCGATATAACACTAGCCGCCAGCTTCAATGCCTCTGGTATCCTGCTATCGATGTGAAGAGTAATCCAGATATTACCTCCTAGCGCCGGAGCACTCTCCTTACACAGCCACTCGATACCCCCGGACGCAAGCCTGACCAGCGTATCACTAGGAAGCTCAATCCTGTTTCTCCCAAGATTCGAAACCATCTCCAGAAGTAGATTTACCTTTGCATCAAGTCTCATCAATGCAGATTCAGACTCTGACTCCTCATCAATCTTCTCCTTGATCTGTTCCCCAAGCAGATTAACGCAACGCATCACGTGCTCATTGTGTTCGGATACCCTCGCAAGGTTCAAAGACTGAGAACCATCTTCCCTGGTCTCCCAGAAAAGCGGAAGCATATCCTCATACACAAGACTGTCGGCAAGCGGATTTGTATCTAAATTTGCCATCTATTCCTCAGAGTATACTTGACAGACCGGTATCGGCATCATAGAAAGAAGACACCTCAACTATTATAGGAGTTATCTTGAACGATATCCCTCTAGGCATGCTATTTGGCATGCTTATCATATTGATTCTGTTATCGGCATTTTTCTCTGGATCTGAAACTGCGCTGATGACCATCAACCGCTATCGTCTACGCCATCTAAAAAATACCGGACATCCCGGAGCTATAAGGGCACACAATCTTCTGAAAAGGCCGGATCGCCTGATTGGACTGATACTGCTTGGTAACAACTTCGTAAACATACTAGCCTCATCTCTTGCTACCATCATAGCCATTAGACTCGGTGGTGAAGGGATGATAGCAATTGCTGCAGGTCTATTGACCCTGGTTATTTTGATCTTTGCGGAAGTAACCCCGAAAACGCTGGCCGCAATCCACCCTGAGAGATTGGCATTCCCCGCCGCCTTTATATACAAGCCACTGTTAATACTTCTTTACCCGCTGATCTGGGTGGTAAATGGCATCGCAAACGGCCTGTTGAAATGGTTCGGAATATCGCCCGATGGAGGTGTTGATCAGAATCTAAGTCAAGATGAACTACGCACAGTAGTGGCAGAAGCAGGGGCTATGGTACCCAAGCGGCATCGGAAGATGTTGCTTAGCATACTCGACCTGAAAAACGTAACCGTAGAAGACATTATGATCCCGCGTAACGAGATGGATGGCATTGATCTGGAAGACAGCATAGAGGAGATCATCACCCAGTTACAGAATGGCTTTTACACCAGAATGGTAGTGTTTGATGGCGGAATTGATAACTTGATTGGCATCATCCATATCCGCAATGCCATGGTAGCTCTGACCCAGGGCCAGCTAACCAAAGAAAGAATAAAAGAGATAGTGGAAGAGCCGTACTTCATACCTGAAGGAACGCCGCTAAACAGACAGCTACTAAATTTCCAACATGAGAAAAAAGGCTTCGGGCTGGTGTTGGATGAATATGGTGATATCTTGGGGCTGGTCACCCTGGCTGATGTCTTGGAGGAGATAGTAGGAGAATTCACCACCGATCCATCAGACAGTGTACCTGATGTACAACCACAGGATGACGGCAGTTTTCTGGTTGCTGGCAATGCGGAAGTGCGGGAACTGGTAAAGGCATTCCACTGGGAGCTCCCTAAAAACGGCCCCAGGACCATTAACGGCCTGATAATTGAATATATGGAGACCATACCCCAACCTGGCACATCCTTACTGCTGGAGGGTTATCCGATCGAGATTATCCAAACCCATGACAATGCTGTGAAGATGGTCAAGATTTGGCCAGATGAACGAAAACTATCATAAATCCGTTAAAACAAATAAGTTATACTCACTGGCATCATCCCGCACCTGTCTGTTTTTATAAAAAATGAAAAACGAACAACAAAGTACCGATAGCTCTGCAAGCCCGGACCTTAACCCAGCTGAAACAGACTTCGATAAAATTATCCGCAGTCTGGATTCACTTCCTAAGGGTTTTGTCCAGGTGATCAATGGCGAACATATCGGTCGCATAATAGCCCTTAATCGATCCATGACCCGGTTGGGACTATCTGGCAACGCATGCGCTATAGTGACTCACCGCGGTAATGAGGGTTACTTCATTACCCCCCTGGAAGGAAAGGCATATCCTTTGGTCAATGGAAAACCAACCGGGGACTCCACTATCCAGCTTTCTGAAGGCGCCATCATAGAAATCGACGGAATACAGATGAAATTCCATAAAGGAAATCCATCTGCTGCCGATAATACCTTCTAAGGAGCGGTAATCTTTAGACTCTGCAGCAGATTTAAGCAAAAGAGGTCCCTACATCATGGTGAGCGAAAACAGCGAGAATAGACGTAAATTCCAACGTGTACTGTTCGATGCTGACACCAGGATTAACAGCGAGTCAGCCGATACCCCTGCCAAGCTTATTGATATATCTCTAAACGGAGCACTCCTGCAAAGACCAAAGCACTGGTCTACCGCTATAGGTGAAGAGCTATCTGTCTCAATAAAACTGGATCAGAAAGAGGACCTTTTCATCCACATGCAGACCAAGGTCGCTCACATTGAGGAAGATAAGGTAGGCTTGCACTGCGAGCATATTGATATGGACAGCATAACCAATCTGCGTAGATTGCTGGAACTGAATCTGGGAGACCCGGCGCTGTTGGAGCGAGAGCTGGCAGCGTTAGGTTAATCTTCCAACATCCCTTGCCACAACATCTTATAACCCATTTCATATGCGTCTGAGCAGTACTCGCTAAGAGCGCTAAACTTCTCCTTAAACACGGAGTCGGCGTGAGATCTTTCATGCTGCTCGAACGATTTCCAGTAGGTCATGATCACCAGATGATCTTCAGATTTTTTTTCTGGATCGAATGAACCCTGTTCAGATACAAAACCGGAGTATTCAAATACCTGCCCACCGATGAAGCCTCCCTCCTCATTCCCATAGGTGTTCTTCACTACATTGCACATCTCGCCCAAGGCCAGTTCCACATCTTCAGAACTTACCCCTTCTTTCAACTTGATGACGTTAAACAGCATTACAACGCCAAATGGAATAGTGATTGGTTCAAACATATTTTACGCTCCAGTCATCTTTCTACATTGAATAGTAGACAACAATTGAGAAATCATATTGCATCCAACGCATCAGAGAGTCGATCCACCGCTATCACCTCAACTCCATCGACAGTCTTTTTAGGTGCATTGGCCCTGGGGAGTATCACCCGCTTGAAACCGTGTTTGACCGCTTCATGCAATCGCTCCTGCCCACTAGGTACAGGTCGAATCTCCCCGGCCAGACCAACCTCTCCAAATATCGCCAAATCATGGGGCAGAGGTCTATCACGAAAGCTGGACAACACCGCCAGTAAAACAGGTAAATCAGCGGCGGTTTCGGTAATGCGCACTCCACCTACCACATTGATATAGACGTCCTGGTCAAACATGGCAATACCGCCATGCCGATGCAGTACTGCCAGGAGCATATTCAGGCGATTCTGATCCATGCCCAGGGTAACGCGTCTGGGATTGGCCAGATGGCTCTCATCCACCAGGGATTGCACCTCCACTAGTAATGGTCTGGTACCTTCACGCGTTACCAAGATGGCGCTCCCAGGCACCTCATCCTGATGTTTAGACAGGAATATAGCCGAGGGATTGGTCACCTCACGCAGCCCCTTGTCGGTCATGGCGAATACGCCAAGCTCATTCACAGCACCGAAGCGGTTTTTTATTGTACGTACCAGACGAAACTGACTGCCTTGCTCTCCCTCGAAATAGAGTACGGTATCCACCATGTGCTCCAACACCCTGGGACCGGCCAATGTACCTTCCTTAGTGACATGTCCCACCAGAAAGATGGCCGTACCCATCTGCTTGGCAAACCGCACCAGCTGTGCCGTGGCCTCCCGCACCTGGGCCACTGAGCCAGGAGCAGATTGCAACATCTCAGTATAGACGGTCTGGATGGAGTCGATCACCATCACCCCGGGGCGTTCGATGGCAGCTTGCTTCAGTATGGTCTCCACACAAGTCTCGGTGAAGAGTTTGAGACCGTCGCATGGCAAGCCCAAACGGTGAGCGCGCATGCTTATCTGCTCCGGTGACTCCTCGCCGCTGATGTAAAGGGTAGAAACATCCTGCGGAAATCTGGTCATGGCCTGGATCAATAGGGTGGATTTACCTATGCCTGGATCGCCACCAATCAGCACCACAGAACCAGATACCATGCCACCTCCAAGCACCCGGTCCAGCTCCCTGATACCTGTGGATATACCCCTGTTCAGAGACGGCTCCACCTCGGATAGGGCAAACACTTGGGGACTGGGAAGGTCACCGGCATAACCGGAGAAGCGGCTGTTTTTCGTATCTTTAGATGGCGCGGCAGTTTCGGTCAGACTGTTCCAGGCCCCACAGTCTGGGCACTGGCCGGACCACTTGGGAAAAACCCCTCCACAGTCGCTGCAACAGTAGGCTGTCTTAGCCTTAGCGCTCACCGTCCACGGCCTTGGATAAACTCGACTCGGCCCGTGACCTGACAAAAGAGTTCATAGGAGATAGTGCCGGCATAATCCGCAACGGTCTCCGCAGCCAGACCCTCACCCCATAGGGTCACGCTGTCTCCAACCTTGGCGTCAGGTTGAGTACTTAGATCCACGGTGATGGTATCCATGGATACCCTGCCTACCAGGGGCACGATCTTCCCGTTCAGCAATACCGGCGTGCCTGATGGTGCATGTCTGGGGTAGCCGTCACCATAACCTATGGCCACAGCACCTATGGTCATATCCTCCGGACAGATCCAGGTCTTGCCGTAGCCCACCCCATCGCCTTTCTTGAAGTGATGCACCGCTATCAAGCTACTCTGCAGAGTCATCACCGGCAACAATCCATCGTCCACACCGGTCTTGCCGATGAAGGGAGATGAGCCGTACAGCATGATACCGGGACGAACCCAATCCAAATGGGAATCCGGCCAGTTCAGGATACCGCCTGAGTTGGCAATACTTCCGATGGCGCCGGTCTGTTCGATCATGGGTTTGAGCAACCTGATCTGATGGTCGGTCTCTGGATTCTCTGGTTCATCCGCGTTGGACAGGTGAGTCATCAACCCCACTCCATCCGCTACAGACTCACATGCGCACAGGGCATGATAAGCATCCATAGCCTCAGACAAGGGAAATCCCAGTCGATGCATACCGGTGTCCACCTTGAGCCAGCATGTTACACCATTTGATAGAGACTGCTGTTGCAGCACTGCGAGCTGTCCCGGTTCATGTATCACCAGATGCAGGTCGTTGGCCGCCGCCTGCGCCAGCTCTTGCGTATTAAAAAAACCGGCCAGGACTACGATCTGCTTGGTGATACCGGCAGCACGTAGCTCTATACCCTCGCCCACTCGAGCGACCGCAAACGCGTCTGCATCCTGTAGGGAGCTAGCAACTGCAAACATGCCATGACCGTAAGCATCGGCCTTCAACATGGTCATCACGCGACTGTTAGGCGCCGCCTGACGCACCCGTTGCAGGTTGTGCTCAAGCGCGGAGAGATTGATATAGGCCTGAGGACCAAGACCCATCAGTAGTCCTCTGCTCCATAGACATCGGTGGCGTAGTTTTCAAACTTGGTATATTGGCCCAGGAAGGTTAGTCGAACCTTGCCGATGGGGCCGTTTCTCTGTTTGCCGATTATGATTTCGGCACTGCCTCGATCCGGGCTATCTTCGTTATAGACCTCGTCACGATAGATAAAGACGACAAGGTCCGCATCCTGCTCGATACTGCCCGACTCTCTCAGGTCAGACATCACAGGACGCTTGTTGGGGCGTTGTTCCAGATTACGATTAAGCTGGGACAAGGCAATTACCGGCACGTTCAACTCCTTGGCCAACGCCTTGAGCGAGCGCGAAATGAAGGATATCTCTGTGGCGCGGTTCTCCCCTGCAGATGGTGCCTGCATCAACTGCAGGTAATCGATGACGATCATGCCCAGATCTCCATGCTCACGTTTCAGGCGGCGCGCCTTGGCCCTGATCTCAGTGGGTGTTAGGGCAGCGGTATCATCGATAAACAAAGGTGCATCAGCCAATATGCTCACAGCAGATGTGAGGCGCGGCCACTCATCGTCTTCCAGCTTTCCTGTACGTACACGATGCTGGTCGATACGTCCGAGAGAGGACATCATACGCATAGCCAGGGAATCACCCGGCATCTCCATACTAAATACCGCCACCGGTACCTTATTGTTAATGGCAACATTTTCCGCGATATTCATGGCGAAGGTGGTCTTACCCATGGATGGGCGTCCCGCGACGATAATCAGGTCAGCAGGCTGCAGACCGGATGTCATATCATCAAAATCGCTAAAACCCGAGCTGAGGCCGGTAATGGGGTCGTCCTGCTGGAAAAGGGTTTCTATCCGATCCACCGCCTTGGTCAGTAGATTTTTGATGGAGGCAAAGCCACCGCCACCGCGGGACATCTGCTCCGATATCTCGAATACCTTCTGCTCAGCAACATCCAATAGAGCTGCACTGTTCTGTCCGTCCGGTCTAAATCCACTGTCCGCAATCTCGGTTCCGACCTTGATAAGTTGGCGCATGACCGAGTATTCACGCACTATGTCCGCATAGGCCCTGATATTTGCCGCGCTGGGGGTATCCTTTGCCAGGGTGCCCAGATAGGCCAGACCGCCCACATCATCCAGAACAGCGACTCGCTCCAACTCTTCGGAGAGGGTGATCACATCAAATGGCTTGTTCTGTTCAGCCAGTTCATGGATTGCACGGAAGATAAGCTGGTGTTCTCGCCTATAGAAATCTGAATCCACCACCCGATCGGCGATCTGATCCCATGAGCTGTTCTCTAGCATCAGGCCACCCAGAACAGACTGCTCACCCTGAATCGAATGTGGCGGAACACGCAGGTTATCGGGGAGAGATTCTCCCGGCATCATAGGTGGTGAAAAGGCATGTTCTTGCATCTTTGATTCAGATAACCCGTTATTATTTCAGGTAAAACTACAGCTCAAGTGATTACTGTTATGCTTATTTCGCTCGCGCCAAACCCAACCGTACAGAGGACCTACCATACTAACATAAGCCATAGATTTGACCAGACCCAGATCGCAAAACATAGACAACAAAAAGCCGGACCGAGGCTCTCGCGCCCAGCCCGGCTTTTAATGCTGTAGAACCCCCTGTTCGACCAGGGGTTCCTGATTACTCTCCTGACTCCTCAGGAACGATGGCCAGTTTCAGCACGGCGTCAACATCGGTATGCAGGTGGATCACCACCTCAAATTCGCCGATGATGTGGAAAGGACCTTCAGGCAGTCGCACTTCACGCTTCTCAACCTCAACACCGGCCTCGGTTACGGCCTGGGCGATATCGGCGGTACCAACAGAGCCAAACAGTTTGCCTTCATCACCAGCCTTGCTGCTGATTGTAACATTGAGCTGCTCTATCTTGGTCTTGCGTTCTTCAGCTGAGGCCAGAGCCTCTGCTGCAACCTTCTCCAACTCAGCGCGGCGCGCCTCAAAGGCTTCCAGGTTTTCCTTGGTGGCGAACACGGCACGTCCGGTCGGTACCAAGTAGTTTCTTCCATACCCGGATTTAACAGTGACCTTGTCACCAAGGGCGCCCAGGTTTTCAATCTTTTGTAACAGAATAACTTCCATCGTAGCTACCTCTGAAAGGTGTAATATAACTTAACTTGTCTTGCCCGGACCTTCATCCTTTACGATACGAGCCCTAAAATCCAAAAAGGCATCCAATACCCCAATGGTTGCCAGTAAAAGCACCATATAGTGCATGCCGATTATCAGCAGTATATACATGCCTAATAACCAGCCGATGTTGGCCTTGAGTTTGGCTCTTACCCCATGAGCCAACGCTAATCCTTGCACTACATAGGCCATTATCAGCAACATCGCCAGATAATCCATCACTGGCCTGCCAATATCCATACCCGTTGACAGCAAGGCGACCACAGCTATCGTCAGATAAGCAAGTGGTCGAGGCAACATCAGTTGATGAAATTCGTTTTTAAACCCTCCTGGGTTATACAACAACGATTGCCACCAACGCGCCAACAATAATGACGCTATCAATTGCAGGAAAAATCCTGCAGCCATCATGCCCGTCATCCAATGAGACACTGCGTTAAGCAGCAGCTTACTTTGCTCCCTTTTCAGACCCTGGGCCTGAGCAAGGCTCTCAACTATCGGCTCCAGCACTTTGCGCCATTGAAGAGCCGGGTCACTATATTGCAAATAGTGGGCTGCTATCAGCAATACTCCAAACAGAAGCGCCAAAGATGTTGCATATGCCAGCGATCTGCTTGATCTCAGCACCAGGGCCAAGATCCAAATGGGCAACCACAACAGTAACGTGGCACTGACTAACGCTACTACATTCGCCTGTATCAACATTGCCAGCAGTGCACAGGCAACAGCACTCAACAACGCAACAAACAGCCCGTCCCGCATCCCGATCCGCAAAGTTACCAGGGCTATCCCAGCGGAACTTATTATGGCCAATGGGGGAAAAAGCATAGACAACAAAGCGATAATGCTAATCGCCATTACCGCCTGCGATCTCCCCTGCATCACAAAGGATGCTAGTAAACGCATGTTCCTATCCGGATCCCCAACGCATTGGTGTTAAACCACCGCGTTGAAAATAGTACTACTGATGTTTATCAGTGTACGGCAACAAGGCAACGTAACGTGCCCGCTTAATTGCCGTGGAAAGCTGGCGTTGATACTTGGCCTTGGTGCCGGTAATACGGCTTGGCACAATATTGCCAGTCTCACTGATGTAGGCCTTAAGCAGATTCAGATCCTTATAATCAATATCGGTAATCTTCTCTGCGGTAAACCGACAGTATCTTCTGCGACGAAAATAACGTGACATACTTAATCTCTCCAAATAATCTGATATTGACCGATTCTTGCGGTCATCGAAAGCTATAACCTTATATTATGCAAGGTGTGAGAGGAGATATTATTCGTCCTCAAGCTCTTCCTCGAGTTCAACAGACTCGTCTTCTTCAGACTCGTCTTCTTCTGGTTTGGCCTCAGCCCTCTCTTCCCTATCGTCCTGAGACTTTGCCAAAGGAGAAGGATCGGTTATCGGACCCTTGCGCTTGATTACCATATTGCGCAGAACCGCATCATTGAAACGGAAAGCATTTTCCAGTTCGGTCAGAACCTCGCCATTGCACTCAATGTTCATGAGCACATAGTGGGCCTTAGGTAGTTTTTGGATGGGATAAGCAAGTTGACGACGACCCCAGTCCTCCAGGCGGTGGATGCGACCACCACCGGACTCGATAGTTGAGCGATAACGCTCAATCATGCCTGGGACCTGCTCACTCTGGTCTGGATGGACCAGAAAAATAATCTCATAATGTCTCATAATTGCCCCTTTCGGATTAAGCCTCCCGCACATATACGGTGAAGCAAGGAGTTGGTACGGATATTACTCCATACCGGAAAAACGCGCATTCTACCTGCGCTGGTGAACGTATGCAATGGAAATACAGGGATTTTTCGGGCAAAAAGGCAAAAAAATAGCCAGGCCCCGCTACGGATCTGGCTATTTTCTGTCGTACTCGACTAAATCTTGATCACTTCATTTTTTCCTCAGACTTCATACCGTCCTTCATGCCTTCTTTCATCTCTTCCTTCATACCATCTTTCATTTCTTCACCTTTCATCTCACCCTCTTTCATGCCGGCTTTGGCATCATCCTGCATCATTTCCTTATTTGCCTCAGTGGCTTGATCCTTCATTTCACCCTCATGACTAGAGGCTTGAACTGCCATGCTGACGGAAAAAAGAGCGGCACAGATAAGTAGAACGATATTACGTATGGTCATAGGCATTTAAGATCTCCTTGTTAATCCTATACTTAAAAGAATGGTTAACTAAATCTTCTATAACTCATATCACATAGCGATATGGCAATAAAAGTATCACAAAGGACATGCCGGACCAATAAAAAGTTCATTTTTTATGGTGATATTTGACAGGGGTCGGGGGAGATCGATCAATTCTCCTTAATAGAGTCATCATACCTAATCTCAAAATGCAGTTTATGCTTCGCCTCTTCGTTGGCCAAGGCGAGTAACGACGACCTTATCGCATCATCCTCGGCCATCGCGGCCATGTCGTTGTAAAGCTGAAAAGCCCTCTTTTCCAGCTTCATTGCCACTACCAAAGAGTCTTCATAACTCATGTCATCTGATGGCTCAATGTCGACTAGGTAATCGGCCACTTTTAAATCCGGCACTGATTGATGGTTAACGAGCTTTGTTGCGCCCTGCTCTTTTATTGCAATCAGTTTTTTCTTATGCCTTAACTCTTCTTGTGCAAACCCCTCTAGGATTTCACGCATTGATGCATGCTTTGCATTTGCTGAAAGCCGAGTATAAAAATCTGCTGCCGCCTGTTCCTGTTCGATAGCAAAATCCAAAATATCGTTTAGTGATTCCCACGTTTTCATGAGCTTTACAACCTCTTAAATACATAATAAGTCTTTTCTAAATATATAAGTGGCGCAGGTGGAAAGCAAACAAAGGATTTTAAACGCTTATTATTATTCTGGTTTTACGATTAGGATTGTTTCACCAGGTTCTCAATACAGAACAATACCCTAAGACTGTCTTCTATTGATTTTCTAACGATGTAACTGCACAGCTCATCGTAGATCTCCCTACCTACCGTGTAATTATTATTAGACACTTCGACCTTCTCTTTTCCGAAGTGCCGTCCCAACGGACCGTAACGACCGAATCCCTCAATATCAACTTTCCTTCTACAAAAGAAACTTGTATCTGACTGCCCATCATGTCTCCAGAACAGGTCCCAACCAGCGCTTCTGGATTCACCATTAATCTCAACCCTAAACTCTGAATTTGAGCTGTGAATACGCTCAAGGGTTTGTAAGGCAGCATTGCGATATATAGATTCAATACAGTTATCACTGCAAATGGACTCACATACCCTGTTGAAGCGCTCCTGACTTATATTGAAATTGTTCAGGTACATACTCATCCGGGAACTAAGCCTAGATTCAAAACTATCACTACGTTTCAGGGAATGATATATGGGTACAACATGTGCGGGTGAGCTCATATCCTGAACCAGGTGCAGTATCTTGCCCATCAAGAGGTAAGCGTTTTTCGAAATCTTTCCTGACAATTCCTCCTTTAGCTCCTGAACATAGCTCCCTAAGATATGCTCGGCAGTTGGATAGATAGTATAAAGAGGAAAGGTCCCAAAGAGCCTAATCTCTTTTGGTTTGATTCTGTTATTGCGATTAAAAAAATGCAGAGTGCGCGTTCGTTTGAGAGTTCCGTTTTGAGCTAACTTCGCCCCTTCCCCTATTTCGTTCACATTGCTTTTAAACTTATCAGCCAACTCTGTAGGTGAAAACATCCAGTAAAGATCAACTGCACAGTTGGTGATGTCCATATGATCAGTTGCTTTCATTCTTAATCCTTCAACCCTTCCCCTACTCCATGGTTAATCCATGTATTAAATCGTTCTTACATAAACTTCTACCACAACTTCGCGAATCATAGCACCTGACACTTCGACATAAAATAGATTGAATCTAAATCTCTGGTTATCCGGCCACTTTGAGAAGCAAACGATTATATCCAACTAATTATTATGTAAACTTCGAAGAATAATGTAGAATCTCGCACCTTCTTATCTCCGCCGCCAAATTTGGCGCGTCGATAGTAGTCCAAGCCATCATCTTTACAGGCAGCCACATGTCCAGCAAAACCAATTCGCCGTTCGCCCAGTTAGGGCTATCTGAACCCGTTCTTAGATCTGTGGAAGAGATCGGCTATGAGACGCCGTCCCCGATACAGCAGCAGAGCATCCCTCCCCTGCTTGCAGGCAAGGACCTCCTGGGACAGGCCCAGACCGGAACCGGCAAGACCGCGGCCTTCGCCCTGCCCCTGTTGAGCCGTCTGGA
>JBNKEE010000027.1:0-35189 GCA_050288625.1 Sedimenticolaceae bacterium
GATCATCGTGTCGGCCGTACTTTCCTATCCGCTGGGTATTACTTCTGGTAAGGAGTATGCAGAGCTAGAGTGGCCAATCGATATCGCAATTGCGGTGGTCTGGCTCTCGTTCATGTTTAACTTCATCATGACTATCGCCAACAGGACGAGTTCGCATATCTATGTATCGAACTGGTTCTTCCTCGGAATGATGGTAATGATCACCTATCTGCACGTGGTAAATAGCTTGGCATTGCCAGTAGAGATGTTTGTGTCGTACTCCATTTTCTCTGGTGTGCAAGACGCTATGGTTCAGTGGTGGTGGGGACACAACGCTGTGGGCTTCTATCTGACTGCAGGCTTCCTCGGCATCATGTACTACTTCGTGCCTAAGCAGGCTGGACGTCCGGTCTATTCATATCGTCTGTCAGTGATCCACTTCTGGGCGCTGATGTTCGGTTATGTATGGCTGGGGCCTCACCATCTGCAATACACCGCTCTGCCTGACTGGACCGGCTCTCTCGGAGCCTGTATCTCCATGGCAATGATCATCCCATCATGGGGTGGTGCTGTGAACGGTATGATGACCCTGTCCGGTGCTTGGGACAAGCTGCGTACTGACTATGTACTGCGCTTCCTGATCATCTCCCTGGCTTTCTATGCCATGTCAACCTTCGAAGGTCCTGTGATGTCTCTCAAGACCGTTAATGCCCTTTCTCACTACACCGACTGGACCGTTGGTCATGTACACTCCGGTGCTTTGGGCTGGGTAGCCATGGTTGGTATGGGCGCGCTCTACCATCTCATGAAGAAGGTGTTTCATGTAGAGCTTTGGTCTGACAAGCTGGTTAATGCACACTTCTGGACCGCAACCATAGGAACAGTGATCTACATCGTTGCTATGTGGGTATCCGGTATTATGCAAGGCCTGATGTGGCGTGCTTATGACGAGTACGGTACTTTGGCATATACCTTCGCGGAATCTGTTGAAGCTATGCATCCCTACTATGTAATGCGTCTGGTAGGCGGCGGTATATTCTTCCTCGGCTGTGTGCTGATGGCGATTAACGTCGTAATGACCGCTGTTACATCCATTTCTCAGGGCAGCGTTAAGCAGGCTGCTGCTGCAACGGCTTAAATTTAGGAATAGAGAGATGCAAGAGAAACTAGAAAAAAATGTAGTGGGTTTTGTCATTATATTGGCAATACTCCTTTCCGTTGGTGGCATTGTGGAGATTGTGCCGCTGTTCTTTATCAGTGACACCGTAGAGCACAACAAGTATCCAGAGATCGTCTGGAGTAGAGCAGATGGACAGACCCTGGCTGACCACAAGCCAGGTGACGGCGTACGTCCATATACTGCGCTTGAGCTGTACGGGCGTTTCGTCTACAGACGCGAAGGATGCTATCTCTGTCATTCACAGATGATACGTCCATTCCGTGACGAGAAAGAGCGTTATGGTCACTATTCATTGGCTTCGGAGTCTATGTATGACCATCCGTTCCAGTGGGGTTCCAAGCGTACCGGTCCTGACCTGGCTCGTGTTGGTGGCAAGTACTCTAACAACTGGCATCGTAAGCACCTGCGTGCTCCACGCTCAGTTGTGCCAGAGTCTGTCATGCCGAACTATCCATGGCTGCAGAACAGTCCGCTCGACGAGAACAGGATGATGGCTCATATGGCCGGTATGCGGTTGTTGGGTGTTCCCTACACCGATGCTGACATCGAGTCCTCCCCTGCTGAGTTGGCTGGCAAGACCGAGGAGGATGCTGTAGTTGCTTACCTCCAGGTTCTTGGCACCATGGCCAAGTTGGATGAGAGCAAGGTATATCGTGAGTAGTTTGATCGATTACTTTCATACAGATTGGGAGGCTATGACCACCAACGACTGGATAGGTACCATAGTAACGGTCGTAGTCTTCTTTCTGATGCTCGGACTATACATATACGTTCTCAGCCCGAAAAATAAGAGGCTGGAATCGAATAAGAATATTCCGATAGATGACGAACAAGTGAATACTGGAGAATAAAATGGCGGAAAACAATCCATTTCCGGGTATAGAGACAACAGGTCACGTCTGGGACGATAACCTGGCTGAAGCGTCTAACCCGCCACCTGCTTGGTGGATGCTGTGCTTCTATGCGTCAATCGCCTTCGTGATTGGCTATGGTGTTATTTATCCTCAGTGGCCGACTCTTACTGGCTACACCAAGGGTATCACCGGTTGGACTCAGATGGATGAGTACAAGAAGGGTGTTGCCGAGGTTGAGGCTGTCCGTGCTCCTTTCGAGCAGAGGATTTCTAGCATGAGTGCTAAAGAGATCCTGGCAGATGAGGAATTATCTAACTACATCAGTCATGGTGATGGCGCTGGCGCCGGCAAGGTGCTGTTCGGTGATAACTGTGCTGCATGTCATGGCTCAGCAGGTCAGGGGACCCCAGGTTTTCCTGTTCTGGCTGACGACGACTGGCTCTGGGGTGGCAGCATTGAGACCATCGTTCAAACCATCACAAACGGGCGCGGTCCTAATGCAACTATACCTTCTGCAGGTATGACTGCTCACGGTGGCGTATTGTCAGAGGCTGAGATAGATGCTCTGGCTGCCTATGTTGTTGGCTTGAGTGAAGGAAACGATGATCCTGCTGGTAAGGCACTCTTCACTGAGAAGGGATGTATTGCTTGTCATGGTCTCGACGCAAAAGGCATGCAGGCGCTTGGCTCTGCTAATCTGACCGATTCTATCTGGCGTTTCAATGAGCCAGATAAACTGGCCAGTGCCAAATACACCATCACCCACGGTGTGAACGCAGCGAATGATCCACAAACCCGTCAGGCTGAGATGCCCACCTTTTCTAAGAGGCTTTCAGCGGATGATATCAAGAAGTTGGCCGTTTACGTCTACAAGTTTGGTGGAGGTAAGTAAGGTCAGATTCTTCCTGTGTTACCAAGTAAGAAACATAGTTTTCTTAAGTACTAGGTAAAAAGAGGTGAAGATTATGCTTAATATTGATGCGGTAGTTTGGGGTTCAGCGATTACAGTTGCTATAAGCGCCATAATCGTGGTCTATCTAGCATTCAAGGTCAAAGGCCTGATGAATAAGGATGCAGATAGCCACAAATAGCTAATCACAAGAATCCTAGCTAGAATAATGGGGAACCTTTTGGTTCCCCATTTTTTGTCAGGTAATATTTTATTTGGCCATTGAAAGATGTGCGCTTTTCAGGATAAACTTCATTGTTGTTGTGCAACAGCGGCACAGTTACCATCCTATTTGTGGTATTTTATTGTTTTAAGTCCTTTTCATTCTCTCATGATGGTAGACGAAACCTCGATTTCACCCTAGTCGTATGAATGCGTCCCGGTTGAGAATACTCATTGGGGGAAAGGTATAAATTGAGTAGACTGAACGCATCGGGGCAGTCTCTGGACACCTAGCGACTGAGTTTGAAAATTGGCTTATTAGGAGATCCTACGTGAGCAGTGATCAGAAAGTAGATAATGGTTCAACATTTGATGAACTATACGATGAAGCTGGGCATTGGGAAGTAAATACTGGTGACCAAACCATACATGCCAAACGTATCTCGGGTAAGTGGCGAACAATAAAGTGGTGGACGGCCTCGGTTTGGCTGGTGTTTTTCCTTGGGCCATATCTGCGCCTGGGTGAACGGCAGGCAGTGCTGTTTGATATTCCTAATAGAAAATTTCATATCTTCCATATAACTGTCCTTCCGCAGGATTTCTGGATGCTGTCATTGGTATTGTTGTTCTTTGCCATATTGCTGGCGGTGGTGACTGCAACTGTGGGAAGAGTGTACTGCGGTTATTTTTGTTTCCAGACTGTTTGGACTGATGTTTTTACCTGGATTGAAGAAAAGTTTGAAGGGCCACCTCAGAAAAGACGTAAATTGGACGAAGCTCCATGGGGCCTCAAAAAGATAGGCATTAAGTCTATAAAGCACATCATCTGGCTAATAATTTCTGCGCTTACCGGTATTAGTTTTGTGGCCTGGTTTACCGACGCTTATGATCTGTGGGGAGATGTATTTAGCTTGCAGCTGAGTGGTGTTGCATTGACAACAGTTATGCTTTTTATCGCTGGTACGTACGTTCTCGCTGGGATTTTGCGAGAACAGGTATGCTTTTGGCTCTGTCCATATGCGCGCCTTCAGGGTGTTATGGTTGACAAAACAACCGTAGTTCCTACCTACGATTTTAAGCGTGGAGAGCCACGTGGCAGGAGGAAAAAGGATGCGGATGACAGCTCACAAGGAGATTGCGTTGATTGTAATCAGTGTATAGCGGTTTGCCCAACAGGAGTGGATATTCGTTATGGTCAACAAGAAGGTTGCATAATGTGTGGCCTGTGTATCGATGCGTGCGATGCAGTTATGGAAAAAGTGGACCTGCCCAAAGGTCTGGTCAGATACGCATCTTATGATGAATTACAGGGAAAGATTAACCCTCCTATTTACAAGCGGCCAAGGGTTATTGTGTATAGCACTATTTTGCTCGTTGCATTGATTGGAATTTCTATTGGTCTGAGTACGTTGGATGCGATTGAACTGAAAGTGCTTCACTCGAGGTTGCCTCTTTACGTTGTAACCAGTGATGGCTCAATACGCAATAAGTATACGTTGAAGGTATTAAACAAGACCACCTCTGATATAGACGTGATGATTAGTGCGTCTGGTCAGAAGGATTTAAAACTGTCTGGAGCGGAAAAGCCCATCCGTGCACCTCAAGGGTCTATTAGTTCTCAGACAGTATTTGTCAGTGTCCCTAGACAGGATGTAAGTAAGGAATCAAGTCCTATAACATTTCATGTTGAAGGTACAGATTCTGGTAATAATGCTTTCTCCTCTTCTCGTGAGAGCGTTTTCTTCGGGCCAGCTCGTTAGTGGAGGTTGGTATGGATAAATCTAATTCACCATGGCGTAACCCCTGGGTTTTGGGGATGATAGGTCTGCTCACAGTATTTGTGTTGGCCAACGCCTACATGATATATCTTTCATCAAGTGGCGGACCAGGGCTAGTGACTGAGGATTACTATGAGCGTGGCGAGCATTATGAAAAGACTATGCTTAAGCGCTTGGCTCAAGACCCTGGATGGAAAATGAAGCTGGAATCACCAGAGACAATCAAAGTAGGAAGTAAGCAGATAATCAACATAATCATTACTGATAAGGAGTTAAATCCGGTCAATAGAGATTCAGTTGTTTTCAATGCCTATCGCCCATCCGACAAGTCAAAGGATTTTTCCTTGCCAATGCAGCGTATTGATGACGGTCTATATGAGGTGGCTGTTGACTTCACATTGCCTGGTGCCTGGGATGTGCTGGTTACACTTCCGAATAAAGATTTTGAAGTTAATTTGCCGCAACGGATTAACGTGGGCAAATAGTAGTTTGTGTAGGAGGTAGGGCCAAACAGATGGTATTATCTGTTTATGAGTGAGTCGCTTCAGCATAACGAAAACAATGCCTCCTACTGCTTCCACTGTCATCTTCCTAACCCGCCAGGGCTAGAGGTCAGGGCGGACATCGAAGGTGTGCCCCGTGAATTTTGCTGCCATGGATGCAAGTCTGTGTGCGAGGCCATCTATGCCGCTGGTCTGGAGGGCTTCTATAAGCGCACCCCAGAAGATAGTGGTATGGCACCTCCGCCAGAGATCCCTGAGCAGCTAGCGTTATATGATATAGACGAGGTGCAGGAGGAGTACGTCGACTCTCTGGAAGAGTGTCGGGAAATCAATCTGATGGTGGATGGTATCCACTGTGCCGCATGTGTCTGGCTGATCGAGAATAGTTTGCGTCCGATGTCTGGGGTGGAGAGCGCCCAAGTAAATCTTACTTCAAGGCGGCTAAAACTCAGATGGAATAATGAGAGAGTAAAGCTCTCCAAGATCATGCAGCGCCTTGGTGAAGTAGGCTACGCGTCTGTTCCTTATGATCCTCTGAAAGCGGAGGACTCTTTCAAATATCAGAATCGACATCTGCTTTATCGAATGGCATTTGCCGGTTTTGCCATGATGAATCTGTTATGGATCTCCATCTCATTGTACAGTGGGGCGGACGAAGGTGAATTCCGCGAGTTGTTCCACTGGGCTGGTTTTGCTTTGGCTACACCAACGTTACTGTATTCAGGTTATCCGTTCTATAGATCGGCTTGGACCAGTCTTAAACAGCTACATCTTGGCATGGATCTGCCTATCACTATTGGAGCAAGCATTACCTATCTCTACTCCGTCTATGTTACCGCGACGGGAAGTGTTGTTGGTGAAGTTTACTATGACACGGTGGTAAATTTTCTGTTTGTGATACTCGTTGGAAGATATCTGGAGGCATTATCCAAACGCCAAGCTTTGGCATCTACGCAGCGTCTACTGGATCTTCAGCCGAAGGTTGCGACAGTGCAGCGCGAAGGGGAAGAGGAGATTGTCCCTATTCGTTCGGTAAAGATTGGGGAATATGTATTGGTTCGTCCTGGTGAGAGTATACCGGTAGATGGTGTTGTTAGCGATGGAAGCAGTAGTGTTGATGAGTCTATGCTTACCGGTGAGTCCGAGGCGGTGGTTAAGACGATTGGAGATAATGTATCCGCCGGCACCATAAACAAGAATGGTGCGCTTTTGATTCAGGTGGAAGGGCTGCTAAAGAACACCGCGTTAGGGCGTATTATACATTTGGTAGAGGAGGCTCAGGCTAGCAAAGCACCGATTCAGCGTTTGTCGGACAGAATTGTCCCCTGGTTTGTAGCGATAACGCTAGGGTTGGCAACATTAACCTTCATATTTTGGATAGGTACAGACTTTGAGTTAGCGCTGATGGCATCAACCGCGGTCCTGATTATTACCTGCCCCTGTGCTTTTGGTCTTGCTACCCCCCTGTCTATAGCAGTTGCGTCTGGACTTGGGGCCAGGCGCGGTATCCTGGTGAAAAATGGTGAGGTGTTGGAGACCCTCTCGTCTATCAATCACTTTGTGTTTGATAAAACCGGCACTCTTACTGAAGGGCGCATGGCGGTTAGCTCCATACATATGGCCGGTCAAGTATGGCTGCGTGGCGACAAGATGTCAGAAGAGATAAGTGAAGTTGTATATTATTTGGCAGCACTTGAAAGGTATTCAGAACACCCCCTGGCAACCGCCATTTTGGAGTGCGCTGAAGACGCAGAGACGGTTCGTAAGGCTACAGTTGAAAACTTTCAGAGCAAGCCTGGGTTTGGGGTGTCTGGTGTAGTAGATGGCCATACTATAGCGGCAGGAACCGTAACCTGGATGGAGCATTGCAAGGTGGAGCCGGTTACAGAACTTGAATCAGCTCAACAGGAGTTAGACCAGAAGGGTATTGGTTCTTTGCGCTGTGCTATTGATGGCAAAGAACTGGCGATATTTGCTGTTGAGGACGGCCTGCGGGATGATGCATTCGATCTGATAACTGATCTAAAAAATGATGGTATGCAGCTTACAATGATAAGCGGAGACCGTCGGCATGCGGCGGAAGCAATGGCGCAGCGCTTGGGAGGTATGGAGGTGTTGGCTGAGGTCATGCCTGAAGATAAAGATAATGAAATCAGAAAGTTGCAGGAAGGAGGCCACAAAGTGGCCATGGTGGGAGATGGTGTAAATGATGCTCCGGCCATGGTGCGTTCGGATGTAGGGATTGCCTTGGGTTCAGGTACAGACGTATCCATTGCCAGTGCCGATATAGTCTTGGTTGGTAGTGAGCTCAAGGATGTAAGGCTGGCTGCGGAGCTGTCACGGCGTACGCTACGTACAATTCGCCAGAATATAGGTATCGCATTCATGTATAATGCGATCATGGTTCCATTGGCTATGGCCGCAATTGTAACACCATTGGTTGCAGCCATATCCATGCCTATTAGTTCATTGCTGGTTATTGGTAATGCAGCTCGCATTCGTACAATGTTCGGAGATAGATGATGGATGTGATTTACGGTTTGATGCCAGGGATGATACTGCTTGGTCTGGTCTCTGTGGCTTTGCTATTTTGGGCCGCTAAGAGTGGACAGTTTGACGATATGGACGGTGACGCCAGCCGCATCCTTATGGATGAGGATCTTGCGCCTGAGTCGAATCAAGAAGCCGAGAGTGAGGTAGAAGAGGCTAATTGAACTCTTTGCGATTAACTGTCTTTGAATGGAATGCTCTAAGTTCAATTACCCTGCGTGATCTACATTCCGTAGTGGTGCAACAACCTCGTCAAAGTCTGCTGGTTTGACATACTGGAATACCTCTTTCCCATTCGGGTCCAGCAAAATATCCAGGCCAATATTGGGATAGAGCCAGTGTTCAACCCCGGTTTTTTCCACTTTGATGATTGAGTCAGGTTTACCGAAAAGATTCTCGATTAACTCCCCCTCTAGATTCGCCGCTGGAAGGTAAGTTATTCGTTTAATTACCGCAGTCGCAACAGTAACCATATCGGCAGAAGACAAGCTTATCTTTTTTGTACCATCGCCTAACTGGCTTATACGAGCCCCTCTATTGAACATCTCTTCCTTTGTCTTCTGATCCAGCGAGAGGATCATAACCAAATCAGCTTTAAGCCCGTTAATGATGAGGCGATTAAAATAGCCTTCGACAGATATGTTGCTTTGCGGAGATAAAAACAGGTTAACTTCCCAGTCATCCTGGAATATTTGTCTCGCATCTTCCATGGTGCTCTGGCCAAGGGTTATACCGAGCACTTTGGATGCACCGTTTGGTAGGATTTCTACTTCCCACGGTAGGAGTCCTTTTTGTGGGGGTTTTCCAGTTGGGATTACAAGCAGGATGGCGATAGCCAACAAAGCGAACCCCAGAACAGAAAGAGCGATTTTTTTATCCAATTTTACCTCGGAGGTATCATATTAAAGTCGATCAATGATACATTATTATCAGCCTCAATGCTGTATTTGATAAAACACATAATTAGGTGCCTTATGTCGCTATCGATACCAAAAACAACAACTCTCTTGGCGATGTTATTACTATTTCATCAACTTGCAATATCCGGTCCGCTTGAGGATGGATATATCGCATATAAGCAAGGGGATAGAGAGGTTGCCAAAAAGGCATGGTTGCCGCTGGCGATCAAAGGGGATGTCAGAGCTCAGTTTTTTTTAAGCGTACTATTGGAGGAAAAGACGAGCTCTTCTGACGAGGACAATGCTAAGAAATGGCTGACAGCATCGGCCAATAACGGATTTATACCTGCCCGTTTTAATTTGGGGAATAATTACCACAGGGGTAAGTATGGTTCAGTAAATAATAAGATGGCGGAATACTGGTGGAATCAAGCAGCTATTCAAGGTTTTCCCGAAGCGCAATATCATCTGGCCACTCTCTATTACTGGGGTAAGCGAGGCGTGCAGCTAAACCTGAAGGAGGCCTTCTACTGGTTTGAGCAGGCAGCAAAGAATGGTTATAAAGATGCCGCCGATGCCGTGTTGCTTATTCGAGCGGGGGAACCGCTTCAGCCTCCGGTAAGTACCGGACCAGCCAATATCGCATACGATGATCCTAGGATCGTATCAAGGTTGTCGTTTGATTCAAAGCAGATTGCTCTGGTGGAACCGCCGCCGAAGCAGCAAGCTGCTGCGCCAAAATCAGTCGATTTGTCTAAAGCTACAGATGTGCCAGTAACTAGACCGTCCGTTAATGTTGATGAAAACGCCGAAGCCTCAAAGCAGGACTATTCTGAAAAGGAGTGGGTATCTCGGCAACCAGCGACCAACCACACTATACAACTGTTTGCATCAACTAATATGCAAGAGTGTAAGAACCATATCAGTAAATTGTATCGTGCTTACAGATTAGAGACCCATGTGCAATCATTTGTAAAAGATGGACGAAACTATTGTGCCGTAATACATGGAAGCTATGGGAGATATTCACAAGCGAAAAAGGGATTGAATCAACTGCCAGGTAAGATCAAGAGTGCTAAACCATGGATCAGAAGAATGGCAAGGTAAACCTGGGAATAGGTTTCAATCATAAAATACAATCATAAAAAAGGGTAGGATTTTCTCCTACCCTTTTTTTACTACCATTATCTTTCTTATTCTGATGTATTTGGCTATTTTGTATCAGCTTTTTTACATGGTCCCAGTCTTTTGCCGCTCATCTTAGATGACAAAAGCATGCCTTGTGCGTTGACCTTGACTTCGCCATGCGCTGTATCTCCTTTATAGAACATCTGGCCAGTACTAGCCACAGGTCCCTGGGCTGTTTTGCAGGTCATTGCCCAGGTGACGCTATCTTCAGATGTCTTTAGGTCCTTTATGTCGCACTCCTGGCCAGGCTTTTTGGTGGCTGGCACTAAATCCTTTTTAGTGAGGCATTTTCTATTGATTGTGGGAGGCATTTTCTTGGGCATGTTGGGGATATTCATCTCAGCTGTCCATTCCCACAACCCTGGATTCATATTAACTTCAGGTGTGTCTGCCATGCTTGTGGAGCAAAAGATGGTGGTAATTAGAGCCGCTATGGTTTTTCGATGCATGGTCTCCTCCGTTCGGGTTGAGCTTTGTACCTTGCCTTGGTTTGATTCTATCTTTTTTTTATCGGTATTGGTATGAACTGATCACAATAATAGCTAATGCGTAAGTTTCCTTGACAGCCGCTAATTAGAGAATTAGCCTTTGCAACCCTTTCCTGATATTCGTGGGTGTACAACATAATGAAAGGCCTCTGGAACCAGGCTGATGCCGCCAAATGCCAAGATGATATCCAGCTCAGGGTGTATTCCTCGCGTCTATTGGGAAGCAATCCAGAGCTTGTTCTGCATGGGGGTGGCAACACTTCTGTAAAGATTCGAGAACTTAACCTGCTGGGGGAAGAGGAGGATATCCTCTACGTAAAGGGCTCGGGTTGGGACCTGGCGACCATAGAGACACCAGGGTTTACCCCTATTCGTATGGCTCATCTTCTGAGGTTGGCCAAGCTGGAATCTCTGTCTGATATTCAGATGGTGAACGAGCTTAAGACTCAGCAGACTATCGCCAGTGCACCCACCGGATCGGTGGAGGCGATCCTGCATGCAGTATTACCATATAAATATGTAGATCACACCCATGCTAATGCGGTGGTTACCGTTTCCAATCTGCCCAATGGGGAGGATGTCATTCGTGAGATCTATGGTGATGAGATTGTGATCATACCTTACGTCATGCCTGGGTTTGATCTGGCTAGGGTTGTGGCGGAACGTTATGCCGCAGAGGCTAGTGACAGGACCCGTGGTTTGGTGCTTATGCATCACGGGATCTTCTCTTTCGACGATGACGCTCGTACATCTTATGAGACCATGATCGAACTGGTGGATAGGGCTGAGCAGTATCTAAAAGATCAGGGTGCATGGGATCTTTTTCCGACTGAATCAGAGACTGGACCGTTGGAAATGGTTCAGCTTGCGGAATTGAGGATGCAGGTATCCCAAGCTGCCGGTAACCCCATGCTGCTGATCTGTGACCGCTCCCCAGAGGCCATCTCTTTCTGCAGGCGCAACGATCTTGACCGGATCAGCCAGCAGGGGCCGGCTACACCGGACCATGTTATTCGTACTAAGCGTCTGCCCATGTTGGGTCGAGACGTAGACTCCTACATCGGAGCCTATCGCTCCTACTTTGAGGAAAACGCCCATATAGCCCGTCAGGAGGTTAGCATGTTGGACCCGGCGCCTCGTGTGATTCTGGATCCAGAGCTAGGCATGGTTACTGCGGGTAGGAGTGTAAAAGACGCAATTATAAATGCGGATATATACCGCCATACCATGCAGATCATTCAGCGGGCGGAGCAAGCGGATAGGTGGACTGCTCTACCGGCAGACCAAATATTCGAGGTGGAGTATTGGGAACTGGAGCAGGCCAAGCTGCGAAAGGGAGGTTCTACGCCTGAATTACAGGGCGAGGTGGCCCTTGTTACTGGGGCCGTATCCGGCATAGGCAAGGCATGTGTGGAGTCGCTATTGGCCCGCGGCTCCGCTGTAATAGGTCTGGACCTGGATGAATCCATCGCTACTATGTTGGAGCAACCGGCATTCTTCGGCATTCAGTGCGATGTGACCGACAGAGACGCGGTAAGGACAGCCCTACAGTCTGGAGTAGAGCGGTTTGGCGGGTTAGACATGTTGATCATCAACGCCGGTATTTTTCCGGGCGGGGCCAAGATATCTGAATTGGATGATGTGCTCTGGCGCAAGGTGATGGGTGTGAATCTGGATGCAAATATGGCCATGTTGCGTGACTGCTATCCTCTGCTGAAGCTGGCCCCAAACCGGGGTAGGGTGGTTGTGATAGGTTCCAAGAATGTGCCGGCCCCAGGCCCGGGCGCTGCCGCCTACTCAGCCTCCAAGGCTGCTCTGAACCAGCTGGCACGGGTCGCTGCCTTGGAGTGGGGGTCTGATGGTATCCGCATCAATACCCTGCATCCAGATGCGGTATTTGACACCGGGGTCTGGACTAAAGAGGTGCTGCAAAACCGAGCCGATCACTACGGCATGACTGTGCAAGAGTACAAGACAAAAAATCTGCTTAAGACCGAGATCAGTTCAAGAGACGTGGCTGAACTAGCGGCAGCAATGTGCGGACCACTGTTTGCCAAGACCACCGCCGCACAGGTTCCGGTCGACGGCGGTAATGACAGGGTGGTATGAGCCTATTTCTTTAGATTATCGATAGCCGCGGTAAATCCGCTCAAGGAAATAGGAAAGGCCAACTGTTTTTGTTGAGGGGTCAAAAAGGCAACCACGATCCTCTTGCCGCCCTTCATCTTAGCAATTAATTTATCATCCAGTTGAGCTCTGGCCTGACAACCGTCCTGGATACACTGTATAAAAGGGGCGCGTGCAGCCTCATCTTTAGCTTCGTCTACAGTCAATTGAATACCTGCAGGCAGGAATACACCCAGTGGTAGGGTGATGACCATGACCGGTTTATCAACCTTAGGAAGATATGCAATGGTGGTGTCTGCGATCCTCTTATTATCATTCTTGCTTGTTATTCTCTGAAAAATGAAGCAGATCTCTTTTTCATCCCCCTGTGATTTCTCGCATTTGTATCCCCAATCCTTGAAGCTCTTGGCTTTATCCTCGGCTGCCGAGTGTAGTGGAACTGTTACAAGAGCAAACAGGATCGCTGTAATCAGACTGTACTTGATTTGAGAAGTAGACATATTTCTTTTCCTGTTGTAATTCCTATCAGGTGATCCGTAGATCTGAACAGGCTCTAGCATAACCATATGTTTGGATGAATACCATGGGAATTACATCAAGTCTGTTGCTGTGCAAACCATTGCCGGCAAGCGGCAATGTTTGATTCGAGAGCTATTTTTCTTGTGTTTGTAATTTATTGATTATAAAGCATAAAGAATCATTTTCTTCTAATAATTTACTGGAATTAAGGTCATTTTTAGCACTGGTCTGGTTATTGCAACGATATAGATGTCGGTAGTTCCATTCATTACTCGGTCGTTTGTCTTGGACCGTTGGAGTCTGCTATGTCCTTATTCAGATTGCTATTTCTAGTGTTTTTCTCTGGGCTAATTGTGTTATCTGCCCCCGCTGTATCTAAAGAACCTGGATGGTCGGATTATCGTGTTCTGTTAAAACGATATGTGAGACCAGGTGTGCGTAACGGAGTTAGGGTCAATCTAGTGGATTACACCGGTATTGCCCGGGATCCGCGCTGGCCAAAGGTGTTAAAAAAGCTGGCTAAATATCCAGAGCATCGGCTCAAAACCAAAAAGGAACGCATGGCCTTCTATATCAATGCCTACAATATTATGACGATACGACTTATCGTAGAGAACTGGCCGCTTAAGAGTATTCGTGACATCGGTGGGTTCTTTTCTCCGGTGTGGAAAAAGAAGGCGGGTATGGTTGCGGGAAAACCGGTCTCTTTGAGCTATATCGGACAAAGTAAACTTAGGCCATTGGGCGATCTTCGTAACTACTTTGCGCTTGCATGTGGCTCTACCAGTTGTCCTGATCTGCGCAGGCAGCCTTATGTGGCGAGGAAACTTGATAGCCAGTTGGATGATCAGACCAAACTCTTCCTTAATAACAGAGGTAAGGGTTTGGCTAAGAGCGGAGGGCAGGTGCGAGTATCTAAGCTATTTTCATGGTTTGAGTATGATTTTAACCGTTGTGGTGGGGTGCGTGCGTTTGTGAGTCGCTACAAGACCATACCCGACAGAGTAACCCTGCGGGCTGATCTGCCATATAACTGGAATATCAATGGGAGCTAAAGGGTCTGGGCGGTAACATCTACATATAGCTTCAGGTTCTGTCCTGGCTTTAGATATTTACCGTCCAGCCTGTTCCATTTTTTAAGGTCAGCAACCCTTACCTTAAAACGTTGGGCGATGGTGGAAAGTGAGTCACCCGCACGTACTCGATAATAGACTGAGTTACGGGTGCTAGGTGGACGCACCCTCATGCTGTCAGGGATCTTGGAGGAGGTATATTTTTTGAAGGTCTCGTCGTCTACCCAAACCACGAGTTTTTGTCCTAGCTTCAGGGTATCTCTAGGCGCCATACCGTTCCATTTGGCCAATGCTCTGTAGCTCACCTGGTACTCTCTGGATAGATCCCAGAAATTATCGCCGGCCTCAACGATATGGATTAGTTTCTTGCCGTCATGTTTTCTGTTTTGGATGTGCTGTTTGCGCTTGTCGGCAGTAAGTGTGTAATGCTCTAAAGATTTGGTGGCGGTGGGGATCACCAGGTATTTGCCGGCACGGATATTGTTGCCTTTAAGTTCGTTGGTCTGTCTGATCAAGGCCGATGTTGTGCCATATTTCTGAGCTATAGTGCTAATGGTTTCGCCGCTGCTGATCTTGTGTCTCTTCCAACGTATACGCTGGCTCGGGTCCAGCTCTGCGAGTTTTTGTTTAAACTCCTCCGCCTTGGTAATCGGCAGGTTGAGTCTATGAGGCCCGTCTGGTGCCGTGGCCCAGCGGTTTAAGCCTGGGTTGAGGCGGTATAGGTCATCTGTCGATATACCGGCCATATCAGCAGCAAGGGCCAGATCCAGTTGGGAGCCGATATCGATCGAGACGAAGTATGGTTGGTCAGAGATCGGCCTTAAGGATATGCCATATTTATCAGGGTTATGTACCACCTGACTTAGAGCTAGCAACCGCGGGACATAGCCACTGGTCTCTTTCGGAAGCTTGAGAGACCAGAAGTCGGTCGGTTTTCCTTTGCGTCTATTCTCTCTTATTGCCTTATTGATGTTGCCGGCCCCGCAGTTGTAGGCGGCAAGGGCCAGTTCCCAGTTGCCGTCAAAACGCCTGGCCAGAGACTCGAGATAGTCGAATGCGGCGTGTGTGGAAGCCACAACGTCACGCCTACCGTCATACCACCAGTTCTGCTTTAACTTGAAATGACGTCCGGTGGACGGGACAAACTGCCAGAGTCCCGCCGCCCTGCCATGAGAATAGGCAAATGGACGATAGGAACTCTCTACGGCCGGGAGCAAGACAAGTTCTGTGGGCAGATTGCGCCTTTCAGCCTCAGACAAGATGAAATGGATATATGGTTTAGCGCGTTCTTGGAGACGTGATATGTATTTCGGGTGTTGCTTTAGCCAACTGATGTGTTGGGACATCACTTCGTTTTCCGGGATCTTTAGCTTGAATCCTGTGCGTAGCCTGTCCCACAGATCCTTTTCTTTTATGTGTAATAATTTTTTGGCTGTGCTTACCAGGTTGTTATTAGGTGGAGTGTTGGTGTCATCTTTTTCATCCGTTTCACCAGTTGTTGCCTGTTCTGAGCTCTTTGTGTCGGTGTCTTCTATTATGTCCCTTTGTGTTTCCTGCTCAGCGAACGCATCTGTTCCATTCTCCGTTCCGACCTTTATATCAGCATGATTGTTTGTCTTGTCTGGAGCCAGCAAGGTCATTTGGGAGTTTAAATCCTGCATAAGGTCTCCCCGGAGCATACTGTTGAAATTACATCCAGGCAGGCAGGACAGGGACGTTATGATGAAGGCAATAGCAGGTACGTTTCCAGTTCGCATTTAATAGGTTAGTAGCTTAATTTTATTATATGGTTCGGAGGAGACACGGATCGCAAACTATACTGAATAACCGGCTCTTTTTCCATATGAAGGAATCTCTGGCCTTCTGGCTGTTTCTAAGTATCATAGTTTGTCGGCGATAATCATTAGGGCGTTTAATTCTCAAGCTATGGCTAGGAAGCGTTTTTGTAAGTCAGAACAAGACCTTGCCAGAGGCATGCGGGAATGGTTCGGGCAGCAGCCTGGGCTGTCATATCTGGAACAGGAAAAGGCCAGCCTGAACGAACTGCTTCCAAAACTGTTTGGTTATTACCTAATCCAGCTAGGCATGGCCGAAAGTCTGGACGATATTATGCAAGAGTGCCGTATTGGCAGTTGCCTGGTTCTGGCTACCGATAAGAGTTCTGATCCTGTGAGGATAGATGCCCAGGTGAGCATACCGCATCTACCCATAGCTTCAGATAGCGTGGATGCTGTGTTGTTGCCCCATACCTTGGATTTCACTCCCAACCCGCATCAGGTATTGCGAGAGGCGGAAAGGATATTAATCCCTGAAGGGCGCATCATCATTTCCGGATTTAACCCATGGAGCATATGGGGCCTATATAGACTCATGTTACAGCATAGAGGTAGAGTTCCGTGGTGTGCTCAGTTTATCTCCCTTTTTCGCCTGCAAGATTGGCTGCGATTGCTGAACTTCAATGTAGAGATTATAAAGCCGGTGATGTACCGTCCACCATTAAAGAGTGAGGCATTGCTAAGCAAGCTACAATTTTTGGAAAATGCCAACCCAAAATACTTTTCTTTTGTTTCAGCAGGTTATGTAGTTCAAGCGGTCAAGAGGGTGACCACTCTTACGCCGATAAGACCGGGCTGGAAAAAGAAGACACGGGTATTGGGGGGTAAATTGATTGAGCCAACAACTAGAAACTAGGATATTAAATGTCACATAGGGTGGATATCTATACCGATGGGGCCTGTAGAGGTAACCCTGGTCCCGGGGGGTGGGGCGTGGTCATGCGTTATAGAGGTAAGGAGAAACAGCTCTACGGTGGAGAGGAGGATACTACCAATAACCGTATGGAGCTGAAGGCGGTGATCAAAGCCCTAGAGCAGTTGACCCGTACAGCAGCGGTTAAGGTGACAACTGACTCGAAATATGTACAGCAGGGGATCACCGAGTGGATTCATAATTGGAAACGCAACGGTTGGCGTACTGCCGCTAAGAAACCGGTAAAGAATAGCGATCTGTGGATTGAGTTGGATGAGCTGGTCACTAAACATGACGTGATCTGGGACTGGGTCAAGGGACACAGTGGTCATCCAGATAACGAGTTGGCCGACTCCCTGGCCAATAAAGGCATTGATGAGCTCAAACATGACTAGTAAGGTTTAAGTATGCGTCAGATAGTACTGGATACAGAAACCACTGGGTTGGAGCCGCACCTGGGACACAAGATCATTGAGATCGGTTGTGTGGAGCTGGAGGATCGCATCCTGACCGGAAATCAGTTTCATCAATATCTGCAGCCAGATCGAGAGATAGATGAGGCGGCGATGGATGTGCACGGTATCACCAACGAATTTCTGGAAGATAAGCCGAGGTTTGGCGATATAGCCCAGGATTTTATCGACTATGTTTCGGGTGCGGAGCTCATAATCCATAACGCACCATTTGATGTGGGGTTCATAGACCATGAACTCTCGCAACTGGATGGAGATTGGGGGAAACTCACAGATTACTGCAGCATAATCGATAGTTTGGTGTTGGCGAAAAAGATGCATCCAGGGCAGCGCAACAGCCTGGATGCCTTGTGTAAACGCTACGAGATAGACAACAGCCACCGGGAGCTACACGGAGCTCTACTTGATGCTGAGATTCTGTCCGATGTCTATCTGGCACTGACTGGCGGCCAGACCGCGTTGTTGCTGGATAGCTTCTCTGCTGGTATTGACGGATCAGGAGAACCTGAAATCAGGAAGATCTCACAGGATCGCCCAGCCCTTAGAGTAATAGCGGCAGATGGAAATGAGTTGCAGGCCCACAATGAGCGGCTGGATGCGATAGAGAGAGAGGCTGGTGTATGTGTATGGAAGAAAGATGTGGGCTGCTAAGCCTGTTTTTCCCGTTTGGTGTAATCGTTGCTACGGAATAGGGTCTTTAATCTTTCCATATCCTTAAGTTGTACATGTTTGCGTTCGACATGCAGTATGCCTTCATCATGGAAACGGGTGAATAGTCGGCTCACAGTCTCCACTGCCAGTCCAAGATAACTACCTATGTCGTTACGAGACATACTGAGATTAAAATCGGTAGATGAGAAGCCGCGTTTTTTAAACCTGCTGGAAAAATCCAGCAGGAACCCTGCAAGTCTCTCTTCGGCGTTTTTGCTGCCAAGTAGGGTGAGGAGATTTGTGTCCTGTTGTATCTCCTTACTGAATAACCTGTACATCTGACGCTGCAGGTCAGGGATGGATAAGCTTAGGGCTTCCAGACGATCAAACGGGATCTCGCATACGGCAGAGGTCTCCAGCGCCTTGGCGGAGCAGTGATGCATACCTTCCTCTATAGCATCCAGGCCTATCAATTCACCTGAGAGGTAGAAGCCTGTGATCTGATCGTTGCCCGCCTCTTTTCTGGTGTAGGTCTTGATGGATCCAGATTTTATAGCGTAGAGACTCTTGAAAGAGTCTCCAGCATGAAATAGATATTCACCACGGTGCACCGGATAACAGTGGGTAACCATGGCCTCGAACAGCCTTAGTTCATCTTCAGTCGGAAATTCAGGGAGGATAATGGAAGCAACGTTGCAAACGTCGCAACGCGGTTTTTTTCTATCGATGGAAACCACCTTATTCTTAGTCACATTTCCGACCTGTTATTGTAAACATGGCCGCATTTTGCATTTTTAATTGACGCAGATCAAGAAAAACATGCGTTTGGTAGATTGGGTTGCCATTTGGTAGGAGTTGCGGGTGGCACGGATTATCTTGTGTTAAATATAAGCAACTAGTAATGAATAGATAGCCGATTGTAGAAACCGCCCGGTTCTGGTAACTTGTAATGCCGTCCAAGCAGCAAGCTTTCCACAACTAATTTAAGTAGGTTCCATGAGCAAATTTGTATTTATTACGGGCGGTGTTGTTTCCTCCCTGGGCAAAGGAATTGCGTCGGCATCTCTGGGCGCGTTGTTGGAGGCCAGGGGCCTCAAGATCACCATGATCAAGCTGGATCCCTATATCAACGTTGATCCTGGAACCATGAGTCCGTTTCAACACGGTGAGGTCTTTGTTACCGATGACGGGGCCGAGACCGACCTGGATCTGGGGCATTATGAACGCTTTGTGCGAACCACCATGGGGAAGAACAATAACTTCACCACGGGCCAGATCTATGACAGCGTGATTCGCAAGGAGCGGCGCGGAGATTATCTTGGTGGCACGGTCCAGGTCATTCCCCATGTAACCAACGAGATTAGAGAGAGCGTGCTGTTGGGTGCTGCCGACTCGGATGTGTGTCTGGTGGAGATCGGTGGAACCGTGGGTGATATCGAGTCCCTGCCTTTTCTGGAGGCCATTCGTCAGATGGGTGTGGAGATGGGACATGATAATGCATTGTTCATGCACTTGACCCTGGTTCCATATATCAAGACTGCGGGTGAAGTGAAGACCAAGCCGACCCAACACTCGGTAAAGGAGCTCAGGTCTATTGGTATCCAGCCTGACATCCTATTCTGCCGTAGCGATCACCCGCTGCCGGAGGGCGAACGGCGTAAGATCTCACTATTTACCAATGTGGCGGAAGAGGCCGTTATATCGGCGCCGGACGCTGATCACATATACCGCATCCCTTTGATGCTGCATGAGCAGTCTCTGGATGAGATTGTCGTGCGTCAGCTACGTCTGGATGCGCCCCCTGCAGATCTAACAGAGTGGTATCAGGTGGTTGATGGTCTGGAGCAGTCTAAGGGCGAGATCAAGATCGCCATGGTAGGCAAGTATATGCATCTGACCGAAGCCTATAAGAGTCTGACAGAGGCCTTGGTGCACGCGGGTATACACACCCGGACCAAGGTGAAGATAATCTATGTGGATTCAGAGGATATCGAATCAAGTGGAACCGGTTGTCTGGATGAAGTGGATGCCATACTGGTTCCAGGAGGTTTCGGCGACAGAGGCGTCGAAGGCAAGATCTCAGCTGTCAGATATGCGCGTGAGAATGGTGTTCCATATCTGGGTATTTGTCTCGGTATGCAGGTGGCGGTAATAGAGTACGCCCGCGATGTGGCTGGACTGGATGGAGCACACAGCACTGAATTTGATCGCCAAGCCGCCCATCCTGTGATCGCATTGATTACGGAGTGGCTGAATGCAGACGGCCAGACTGAGAAGCGGGATGAGGATTCAGACCTGGGTGGCACCATGCGACTTGGCGCCCAGGAGTGCCGCCTGGACGAAGGTAGTCGCGCTCATGAGCTTTACGGTAAGACGGTTATCACAGAGCGGCATCGTCATCGTTACGAATTCAACAACAAATATCTAGAACAACTGGAGCAGGCAGGGTTGAAAATCTGTGGCCGTTCCACTGATGGCAGATTGATGGAGATGGTGGAGATCCCGGACCATCCCTGGTTTATTGCTTGTCAGTTCCATCCTGAATTTACCTCTACACCCAGAGATGGTCATCCGCTGTTTACTGGGTTTGTCAAAGCTGCCCTCGAATATCAGGGCAAACTGTGTCGGGTGGCGGAACAAGCATGAAGCTCTGCAATTTCGATGCGGGTCAGGATCAGCCCCTGTTTCTGATCGCGGGCCCCTGCGTTATAGAGAGTGAACAGCTGATCCTGGAGACTGCAGACAAGCTCAAGGAAATGACCGGGGAACTGGGCATACCCTTCATATTCAAATCCTCATTCGATAAGGCCAATCGTTCCTCAGGAGAGAGTTACCGCGGACCAGGTATAGAGGAGGGTCTGCGCATACTGCAGAAGGTGCGTGAACAGATTTCTGTGCCGGTGCTAACCGATGTGCATGAAGATACACCCATGGATGAGGTGGCAGATGTGGTGGATGTGTTGCAGACCCCGGCATTTCTCTGTCGCCAGACCAATTTCATCCAGGCCGTGGCTTCCACTGGCAAGCCGGTAAATATTAAAAAAGGTCAGTTTCTGGCGCCTTGGGATATGCAGCATGTGGTGGACAAAGCAAAGTCCACCGGTAACGATCAGATCATGGTGTGCGAGCGCGGTGTCTCTTTCGGCTATAACAACCTGGTTTCAGATATGCGTTCACTGGCGGTGTTGAGCGGAACTGGTTGTCCGGTGGTATTCGATGCCACCCATTCCGTGCAACTGCCGGGGGGGCAGGGAGCGAGTTCAGGTGGGCAGCGAGAATTTGTACCGGTACTGGCGCGGGCTGCGGTTGCCGTTGGTGTGGCTGGACTGTTTGTGGAGACCCATCCAAATCCGGAAAAAGCCAAGAGCGATGGTCCTAATTCATGGCCTTTGGATCAGTTAAAAGGATTGCTGGAGACGCTGCAGCAGATCGATCGTACTGTTAAGCCTGGAAGCTCGTAACAAAATAATTTCACTGTTTTTGAATAACCATAATCTGGAAATGGGCGAGCAATAGCCATATTACCAGAGAGACATCGGGAGATAATAATGTCTGAAATAGTAGATATTCGTGGTCGTGAGATCCTTGATTCACGAGGCAACCCAACCGTCGAGGCCGACGTGATCACGGCCGACGGTGCTATAGGTCGTGCGGTTGTGCCATCTGGGGCCTCTACCGGTTCGCGCGAGGCGCTCGAGCTGCGTGATGGGGACAAGGGACGTTATCTTGGTAAGGGTGTTCTGCAGGCAGTGGCGAATATCGCCGGTGAGCTGAAAGACGCCATCAATGGCATGGAGGTATCAGACCAGGAGGCTATAGATCGCAAGATGATCGATCTGGACGGCACAGAGAACAAGGATCGTCTGGGTGCAAACGCAATCCTTGGCATCTCTCTGGCGGCGGCGCACGCTGCCGCTCAGGAGTCTTGTCAGCCGCTGTATGGTTATCTCTCACCAGGACCTTACCGCATGCCGGTACCTATGATGAACATCATCAACGGTGGTGCCCATGCCGATAACAGTGTGGATATCCAGGAGTTCATGATCATGCCTACCGGCGCTCCGTCCATACGCGAAGCCGTACGTTATGGCGCTGAGGTGTTCCATTCCCTGAAGAGTGTGCTGAAGGGGCGCGGCCTGAATACTGCAGTTGGTGACGAGGGCGGTTTTGCCCCCAATCTTCCTTCCAACGAGGCAGCTATTGAGGTGATCCTGGAGGCTATCGAAAAGGCGGGATTCAAGGCTGGTAGCGATATCCACCTGGCCTTGGATGCGGCCAGCTCTGAATTCTTCAAAGACGGCATGTATGATCTGGCATCGGAAGGACGCAAGTTCGATGCTGCAGGCTTTGTGGATTATCTTGCGGCACTGGCCGATCAGTATCCCATCATCTCTATTGAGGACGGTATGGATGAGAGCGACTGGGATGGATGGAAACTGCTTACCGAAAAATTGGGAGACCGCGTCCAGTTGGTGGGGGACGACCTTTTCGTAACCAATACCAAGATCCTGAAACGCGGCATTGATGAAAAGATCACCAACTCCATCCTGATCAAACTAAATCAGATTGGAACCCTGACCGAGACCATGCAAGCTATCAACATGGCCAGTGATGCAGGCTATTCCGCCGTAATTTCACATCGCTCCGGTGAGACTGAGGACACCACTATCGCTGATCTCGTGGTTGCCGCCAACACTGGTCAGATCAAGACCGGATCTCTCTGCCGCTCTGATCGCGTGGCGAAGTATAACCAGCTAATGCGGATAGAAGATCAGCTCGGCACAGATGCGGTCTATGCTGGTATGGGGGCATTTCCAAAGGGCGTGAAAGGCTAAGTTTTTTGGCCTAGTTGCGTCTTTGCGCGGGTATCAATGGTATATTGAGATATGCGCATAGTTATTGGAATATTGATTGTTCTGCTGTTGTTACTCCAGTACCGTCTCTGGGTAGGAGAGGGCAGCCTGGCGGAGGTGTATGCCTTACGCAAGGAGGTACAGGCGCAAAAGGCTGAACTGGACGCGATGCAACAGCGCAATAATGCCTTACGTGCTGAAGTGCAAGATCTGAAAAAAGGTCTGGACGCCATTGAAGAACGCGCTCGTAGTGAATTGGGGATGATCCGTGATAAGGAAGAGTTTTATCAGATAGTGGATGATCCGAAAAAGAAGGCCGGCAAATGAGCGGAGTTAGGTATTGGGCGGTGGTTCCGGCTGCTGGCATTGGAGTCAGGATGGGCGGGGATATCCCCAAACAGTACCTGTCTCTAAATGGCAGCACTGTGCTTGAGCATACCCTGCAGATACTATTAGACAATTCCAGGGTAGAGGGTATTTGCTTAGCTCTTTCGCCAGATGACCAGTGGTGGGTGAATAGTGCAGTTTCATCCAATCCAAGGATAGTAACGGTAGCAGGAGGAGACGAGCGTTGTCACTCTGTGCTCAACGCCCTTAGAAAACTTCAGGAGATTGCTGATCCGCAAGATTGGGTTTTGGTACATGATGCTGCTCGGCCTTGCTTGCGTCCCAAAGACCTGGATCTACTTATTGATTCTCTCGTGGAACATCCGATCGGCGGTCTGCTGGGGGTGCCTGTACGCGATACAATGAAAAGAACCGATGTAAATGCGTCCACAACCGAGACAGTTGCTCGAGAAGGCCTCTGGCATGCCTATACGCCACAGATGTTTCGTCTGGAAACCCTGTATCAGGCACTGCAGGATGCGATCGATAATGGCCTTACAGTCACTGATGATGCCAGCGCTATGGAACTGGCAGGCATGCAGCCGCTGATGATCGAAGGGCATGATGACAATATCAAAATCACTCGACCGGAGGATCTGATTCTGGCGTCTTTTTATCTGCGGCAACAGGGGAGGGGTTAATGCGAGTTGGACACGGTTTTGATGCTCACCGTCTTGGACCAGGATTGCGCCTGGTTTTGGGTGGTGTGGAGATAGATCATGATCAGGGCCTAATTGCTCACTCTGATGGTGATGTGCTCATCCATGCATTGTGTGACGCCATCCTTGGCGCTGCCTCTTTGGGTGATATCGGTCGTCACTTCCCGGATAGTAGTGATGACTTCAAGGATATAGATAGCCGTATCCTGTTGCGCCAGGTGGCCTATATGATTAGGGATAGTGAGCGTTCCATCCTGAATGCTGATATGACCATCATTGCTCAGGCTCCCAGGCTGGCGCCATATCTGGATGAGATGAGGGCGAACATTGCCCAGGATATACTCATCCGGGAGAACCAGATAAACATTAAGGCCACTACTACCGAAGGCATGGGTTATACCGGACGCGGTGAAGGCATAGCAGCCCATGCCGTGGTACTGCTTAGTGGTTGAAAGATCAACCTGCTCCTTCCAGGATGTTTCGACCTATCCTTATGCATATGGCATACCGGACTCTAAAGCTATAATCCGCAGCCAGCCAGAAGATTTCCAGGTAGAAGAGCAGCTCAGCTTCCAGCCGGAAGGAGAGGGTGAACATGTTTTTCTATATCTGCAAAAGCGCAATACCAATACCGAGTGGCTGGCCAAGGAGCTTGCGCGTTTCTCGGGAGTTCCCCTTAGAGATGTGAGCTATGCTGGACTTAAAGACCGCAAGGCCATAACTAGCCAGTGGTTCTCCATTCGTATGCCAGCTATGGATGTTCCAGATTGGAAGGATCTGGAGTCAGAAGATCTTAAGTTGCTTCAGACGACAAGGCATAGACGTAAACTGCGCCGGGGTGCCCTGGCGCAGAACCGTTTTCGTTTGCGTCTGCGCGAACTGGATGCGGATAGATATAAGATCGAAAGACGACTAGAAAAGATCGCTCTGAATGGAGTGCCAAACTATTATGGTGAACAACGCTTTGGTCATGATCTGAATAATCTCGATATGGCAACAAAACTGTTTGCCGATGGCTTAAAAAAGGTTTCTCGATACAAGCGCGGCATATATCTATCAGCGGCACGCTCGTATTTGTTCAATATGGTCCTGTGCAAACGTGTTGTAGATGGAACTTGGGACAAGGCTATACCAGGTGATCTTGTGCTGCTAGATGGAAGTCATTCCCATTTTTCGGTCGTAGAGATTAATGATGAAATCCTAAGGCGTATCGCAGAGCTTGATATTCATCCCACCGGGCCGCTGTGGGGTAAAGGCGAGCAGCCTGTGACAGAAGACGCGGCCGAGACAGAGAGTGCGGTGTTAGCGCATCATCTGGATTGGACTCAAGGTTTAGTACGATTCGGACTTAGTCATGAGCGCAGAGCGTTGAGGTCCAGAGTCATCGATCTGAAGTGGGCGTGGTCGGGCGATGATAATTTGCAACTTTGGTTTGGATTGTACCCTGGAAGTTATGCCACTGCGGTGCTGCGGGAGGTGGTGTCTGGCGCTTAATCTGGCTACTTATCCCAATTGATACATTTTATTACAAATAAGAAATACCCTAGATACATACCACAGGTACAGTTCCCAGAAGTGATTAATTAACTGGGGAATATATTATGGTTACAACAAAACAGTTGCAGGGTACAGATCGTTTGTCGAGAAAGGTTGTTACACCGATAACAGGGGTGCTGTCACTAGTGATCGGGGTGTCCGGCGTGATGCTTTTCTTTCACCTTGGTGAGGGTTTGGTAAAGGGGGTGCATGAGTGGTTGGGTATGGCGTTTGCCGCCGCAATGCTGATCCATCTTGCTATTAACTGGAAAGCATTCAAACACCACTTTAGAAAACCGGCTGCGTGGGTAGGCAGCGGTATTGTCTCAGCCATAAGCGCAGCGTTTTTGATTGCCTCTTTATCTTCTGGACCACACGAAAACCCAACGAGATATATCATGCGCTCTATTGAGACCGCAGCCATATCTGATCTTGCTCCTGTATTTAAGATCAGTCAGGCAGAGATCGCACAGAGGTTTGTGCGGGCTGGAGTGAAGATAGAGACGGGACAGGAGACACTACAGGAGCTGGCTGGGAAGAACGGGGTTGAATCACGCAGATTGCTCGCTGCTTTAATGTCCAGTACCGACCTCACGGCTGGGGCAAAGGGTAGTATGGCGGATTGATCGTTATCTTGATAATTGCTGCTATGACTTGTCTGCATAAATACAGACAAGTCATTAGTGGTATTATCCTATTCTAGGCCCATCTCAGCCATGGCTAGCTGGAAGCATTTATCAGCGACATATTGAGTGGCTGCATCAACTTTTTGGTAATTTTCTGCTTTCCATTGTTCTAGCGGCATTTCGCCTGGAGCTTCCCCTTGGCAGACGATTTGTTTTAGAGGCAGTGTTTTTTCGTCACTCTTTTCTTCAATAAAGAAACGTAGGTCATAGTTGAGTGTATAGTTACTGCTGGTAAGCATAGACTTATAGCTTAGTTCCCATAGGTTTGCCCTGATCGATACCGTTATCACCTTGTTCACATCATTCTCTTCGGTAGGTGATTTGTTATTGAAATAGTCGGTGAATTTGTTAGCCAATGTTAAATCTACGCCATTTCCAGAGCTGACTACATCCCCTTTAGGTAGGGCCCTGTGTAGTTCTTGCCCTAGGCTCTGTCCGATTTTCACGTTGTTTTGGAATTGTTGTGGCGTGGATGGATGACCAGAACTTCCTACCGCACTGGAGACAAGGCTAGATACCAACATATTTCCAATCGCCTTTGATTTTGTGCGCTCCACCAACATAACTGGATTGGCTACTGGTTCTATGACTATCTTGTTTGTCTGTAACTTGGAACGCATTTGATCAGGCGTGAGTTCCTGTTTCTTGCCTAGGGTAGTGCAGGAGGCAAGAAGAAATGCTGAAATGGTGATAACCGGTATACTGAGCTTCATCTGTAGTAATTCTCCCTTGTTTTTGTATGCGTTCTTCCAGTGTTGATGTTCGGTGCTTGCCAGCAGCCTCCTGTAAAATTATTACCTGCAGCGCAGTTTTATGGATCTATCGTAGAAAGTCAACGTAATGAAACTCTTAGAGGATCAGCTGCGATTTTTTCTGGCAGAACGCAAGAGGACGTAGACGGCGCCGGTGCCTCCATCCCGGGAGGTGGCGGAGCAGAATGCCAGAACATCCTGGCGCTGACGCAGCCAGTAATTAACCTTCTGTTTTAATACCGGTTGTCTATCCTCAGAGCCATACCCCTTGCCGTGGATGATGCGTATACAGCGCGCATGCGCTTTGTGACAGTCACGGATAAACTGTTCAAGTACGCTGTGGGCGTGTCTTGCGGTCAGTCCATGCAGATCCAGCTCCATCTCAATCTCCAACCTGCCGCGGCGCAAGTCTTGAAAAACTCTTTTCTGTAGCCCTGGTCTACAGAATGATAGCTCATCACCAGTCTTGACCTCTGTTTCGGAGAGATTGTCCAAAGAGGTCTCGTTTTCGTCAAATGACGGGTGACGCAGGGGGTGGGGTGGCAGGTGTTTGCGCCAGGGGGAGATCTTATCCTGCACTAGCGGTTCAGCATCCTGAATCATATTGTGGAACAGTTTCCTGTTCAGCTCGTTGTCTGTTGGGTCTTTTGGCATGATGTTGGGGCCGACACTATTACTTTACTCTGATATAGTCTACCAAATTCTCCATTATTAGCGCCTGAACATCATAAAATATAGCGCCGGGGGATAGGTTTCTGGTACTTAATACATATAAAATGTGACACAAAGGTGTTGGCCTGTTTGCGGGTGATGTTTTTACTTTATGAGAATTCTTTTAAGTAATGATGATGGTTACAAGGCGCCTGGCCTAGTGATGATGGCCGAAAGCCTGAAGGATATCGCAGATATTATCGTAGTTGCCCCGGAACGTGACCGTAGCGGAGCCAGCAATTCCCTCACTCTCACCAGCCCGGTGCGCGCCCACACAGAGCCAAACGGTTTTATCCGGGTAGAGGGTACGCCGACCGACTGTGTACATCTGGCTATTACTGGGCTGTTGGATGAAGAGCCGGACATGGTTGTTGCCGGGATAAATTCCGGCGCCAACATGGGGGATGACGTGCTATATTCCGGTACCGTCGCCGCCGCAACCGAGGGGCGTTTCCTCGGTCTGCCAGCTATCGCCATATCTATGAATTCATCTAGCCCGCAGTATTATGAGACGGGAGCCAGGGTGATCCATGAGATGGTGTTGCATCTGCAGCAGAACCCACTTTCTGCGGACACTATTCTTAATGTCAATGTGCCAGATCTACCGTATGACGAAATCCGCGGCTACCGTTCCACACGTCTCGGGCATAGGCATAAGGCAGAGCCGGTGGTAAAGACTGAGGATCCAAGAGGGAACACCATATACTGGGTTGGCCCAGCAGGGGCGGAACAGGACGCGGGTCCAGGAACGGATTTTTATGAGGTGCGAGAGGGATACGTTTCGGTCACGCCATTACAGGTGGATCTGACCAACCACACCGCTCGGGATGCTATCAACGATTGGTTGTCGGGGGTAAATAGGTGAATAGTGCGCTACACCGTGGCATCGGTATGACCTCTATGCGTACTCGTAATCGTCTGATCGATCGCCTGAAAGAGGAAGGGATCAAGAGTCAGGCCGTCCTTGAGGTGATGCGTAGCACCCCACGTCATATATTTGTGGAAGAGGCCCTGGCCAGCAGGGCATATGAAGACACCGCCTTGCCTATAGGTCTGGGCCAGACCATATCTCAACCATACATAGTCGCCCGCATGACGGAGATCCTATTGGAGGATGGACCCCTAAAAAATGTACTGGAGGTGGGAACTGGTTCCGGTTACCAGACTGCGATACTGGCCCGGATGGTAGGGCGGGTATACAGCGTCGAGAGGATAGGGCCTCTTCTGGAACAGGCCAGGGCACGCATGCGTGAGATGGGTCTAAAAAACACCAGATTGAAATTAAGCGATGGTGGCATGGGGTTGCCTGAATATGCGCCTTTTGACGGAATTATGGTCACAGCAGCCCCAGCAGGGATTCCGCTGGCATTGGTGGATCAATTGCAGGAAGGTGGCAGAATGGTACTTCCGGTAGGACCGGACCGAGAACAGGTATTAGTAAAGGTAACCAAGACAGCTGAAGGATACGAAAAAGAGATTCTGGAGCAGGTGATCTTTGTACCGATGCTGGGAGGGGTTCAGAGATGAAGTGGTTTTCTCCTATATATGATCGCGTCATCATCTGGTCAAGACACAGACATGCGCCGCGTTATCTTGCGGCCCTTAGCTTTTCCGAGTCATCATTCTTTCCTATACCGCCTGATGTGATGCTTGCACCCATGGTTATCGCCAATCCGCACAAGGCATGGAATCTAGCGCTTCTAACCACAGTAACATCTGTTCTTGGTGGTATGCTTGGTTATTTGATCGGTATGTTCTCATTTGAGTTGGTGGAGCCACTACTACAGGATGCCGGTTATTATCCTAAATATATCTTGGCCAAACAGTGGTTTGATAAGTGGGGATTCTGGGCGGTATTTTTGGCCGGTTTCTCTCCTATACCCTACAAGGTATTTACTATTACTGCAGGTGTTATCTCAATGACCTTTCTACCTTTTGTGCTGGCCTCAGTGATCGGTAGAGGGGCGAGATTCTTCCTGGTGGCGGCGTTGCTGTCATGGGGGGGAGAAGCAATGGAGAGCGCTTTGCGAAAATATATCGATATCATAGGATGGGTGACTGTATTATTAGTAGTAATAATTCTGGTAATAATTAAATGGTAAGGATTTTGTGAGTTGGGCAATGCCACTATTTAGGGCGTCAACGATTCTGCTGATTTCACTGCTTCTAAATGCCTGTGCACCACCTATGCCTGCTCCTGTGGTCAGTCGTGAGGTTGGAACTCAACGTCAATACTCTTCATATACACCCAGATCAGTTAGAACAGGTTATTATCGGATTAGAAGAGGTGACACAATCTATTCAATAGCCTGGAGATATGGGTTTGATTATAGGGAATTCGCTCAGTGGAATAACATCCGTTATCCTTACAGAATCCACCCCGGGCAGTACCTGCGCATAACTAGACCAACCACCGCCCGCAGTGCGCGCATAAATACTGCCACAAAGACGGTGCAGACCAGTAAACCCAAGACTGCGGCCTCATACAGACAGAAAACGGTTCCTAAAAAGAATACTGTTGATAATAGAGAATCCTATAGCAACCTAAAGCTTCGGTGGCAATGGCCGACAAAGGGTAAAGTTAGCGCGAGATTTAGGAAAGGCGATCAAAGTCGCAAGGGCGTGTTGCTCTCAGGGAGACTGGGGCAGGATATCAAGGCTGCTGAGGCAGGAACGGTCGTATATAGTGGTAGCGGTCTAATAGGTTACGGGCAACTCATAATTATAAAACATAACAAAAACTATCTAAGCGCATATGGGCATAATAAGAAACTCCTGGTTAAAGAAGGGGACAAAGTTAATAAGGGATCCCATATCGCAGATATGGGTAGAGATGGAAGTGGGAAATCAGTTTTGCACTTTGAAATAAGACGTAATGGTGTCCCGGTTGATCCCTTACCATTACTACCAGGTAAGACCTAGTTTACACAAAGGAGTAGAGACGTATGGGTACTAAGGATGATGTGGTTGATTCTGAGCTGGAAGTGGACTTTTCTGAGATTGATGATGACCAGGAAGTATCAGAAGATAAAGAAGATAAAGAAGATAACGTAGATATCAATGATGCTGATGCATCGAAAAAAACTCAGATATCTGAAGACGTCACCCAGTCACAGATGGATGCAACCCGTCTATATCTCAACGAGATAGGCGCATCTGAACTGCTGACTGCAGAAGAAGAGGTCTATTTTGCCCGTAAGGCTCAGAAAGGACATGAGCCATCCAGACAGAGGATGATTGAAAGCAATCTTCGCCTGGTGGTAAAGATAGCCAGACGTTATATGAACCGTGGCCTGGCGTTGCTGGATCTTATTGAAGAGGGCAATCTTGGTCTAATGCGAGCGGTGGAGAAGTTCGATCCAGAACGCGGTTTCCGTTTTTCGACTTACGCGACCTGGTGGATTCGTCAGACTATTGAACGCGCCATTATGAACCAGACCAGGACCATTCGGCTGCCTATACATGTGGTGAAAGAGATCAACATATATCTTCGGGCCGCTCGAAAACTTACCCAGAGTCTGGACCATGAGCCGACTGCAGAGGAGGTTGCAGAGCTCTTGGATAAGCCGATCGATGAGGTTAAGCGCATGTTGGGTCTGAATGAGCGCATAGCCTCTGTAGATACTCCATTCGGAAAAAATGCCGATAAACCTCTGCTAGAGACCATTTCTGACGTAAAGTCTGAAGATCCAGCAGATAAGATTCAGAGTGAGAATATAAGTTCTAATCTGGATGCCTGGCTTAGTAAACTGAATGAGAAGCAGCGTGAAGTAGTTGAAAGGCGCTTCGGTCTGCATGGCTATGAGATATCCACCCTGGAGCAGGTGGCTAAAGAACTTGGTGTTACCAGGGAGCGCGTAAGACAGATCCAGATGGATGGACTAAAGAGATTACGTATTATCCTGGAAAAAGACGGGTTTTCTATTGATACGATATTCAAGTAATATGGTCTGATTATCTAAATTTTATGCGTTGCCATGTCAGTGAAAAATCGAAGTTTAGAAGTTGAATGCGAACTCTGTGGGTTGGATGCTCTGTGTGAGCTGCTTGAGTATGGCGAAAGCGGGCAGGCGCAAGGTACCCTGTTTCGCAGCCGCCCCGTATCTAGAGGCGAGGCAATCTTTGAGGCGGGCGACCCCTTTCGTTCTTTCATTGCGGTTAAATCAGGATCATTCAAAACTACTACAGTAACTCCGCAAGGTCAGGAGAAGGTAGTAGGTTTTCATCTCGCAGGGGAGATGGTGGGCACCGAAGGGATTGCGTTGGATCGTTATACCTCTACTGCCCGCGCCTTGGAGACAGGCTCTATTTGTGAGCTTAGACTGGATAATCTGCATAAGTCAGGTTGCCCGGAACTTGAACTGCAGAACAGGGTTATTGCCATATTGGGAAATGAAGTTGCCTTTAGCCAGGGATTGCATGGTACTCTGATCCGTCAGAGCAGTGAACAGCGTCTGGCAGCATTTCTTCTTAGTGTATATACGAGATTGGATAAGCGTGGAATCTCTGGTACGAACTTCAGGTTGAGTATGTCACGCAGTGACATTGCGAGCTACCTTGGTTTGGCCAGTGAGACCGTTAGCCGCATTCTAATGAAACTGCAGAAGCTAGGCATGATTGCTATCCGCAACAAACAAGTACAAATAGCGGACATGAATGCCCTTGAGAATTTGGCGAATAGCGGTTAACTACTTACGTCAGGAAATTCAAGTATAGTCACTATTCCACGGGCCTTCGTCTTGTCCCGATTGTGGTAGCTATGTTTTACGTTCCCTCTAAAGTGGGCGCTGTCACCCTCTCGCAAAATTGTATCTTCACTGGCGATTTCCAGAACTACCCTACCTTGTGTTATGTGTAGATACTCTTCACTGCCTGGTGGATGCGGTTTACCGTGATAGGTGGATTCAGGATCGAGCTCAAACAGCTGTTGCGAGATCGAAGGGCTGCCCTGTGGTGAAATTGTTACTGCCCGGTAACGGCCGTCACCAGATTCAAACCTCCCCATGGTCTCTTTTGGCATAATTTCCACGCGATCGTGGTGGGTCTCCAACAGATCGTCGATGGTGCAGTCCAGGGCCACGGCTATCTTGTAGACGGCCGCCAGACTGGGGTTGGATTCATCTTTTTCAATGGTGGCCAAGGTGGCGCGCGGGATGTCGGCGCGATCCGCTAACTGCTGCTGGGTCATCTTGCGTTGGGCCCTTAGCTCACGGATTCTATTTCCAACCAGGTTAGTGATCATTGTATATTTTCCAAAATAAAAACAATATTGCTGACATATTAGAAATTATTCTGGAATGTTTCAAGTCGCTAGTTACTGCGTTGAAAATAGTCCTCCAACTTCAGGAATACCTGATGATCGGCGCCATGTCTCCTCACCGCCAGCACATCCTCCAGCTTTTCCACCTGTTTGATCATCTGCTCCAGGCACTTCTCCCGGTCTACCAGCAGCCAGATGCGGCTCTGGCTTTTGTCACCCATGGGCATACATAGGATCCCCTCCACGTTGTAGGCGCGTCGGGCAAATAGTCCTGAGACATGGGACATGACCCCGGGGTGGTTGCGTACCGTCAGCTCCAGGATCTCATGCTCTGTGTTGTTGGATATAGTTTCAGGCTGCATTGCTGGCACCTCCGATCATATCTTTGTTGGCGGCGCCCGGGGGCACCATGGGGAACACCTTCTCTTCAACGGCGATGGGGACATGGATCAGACAGGGGCCGTTGTGCTCCAGGGCCTGTCTAAACAGCCCTTCATGGTCATCGCTGCTGGCCAGGTCGTAGCCGGGCATGCCGAAGCCCTTGGCGATGGTCATGAAATCCATCTGCGTGGCATAGTCCGAGGCGAAGGTGCGCTGACCGTAGAACAGAGTCTGCTGCTGGTGCACCAGGCCCAGGGCGTTGTTGTTCATCAGGATGATCTTGATGTTGGCCCGCTGCTCCACCGCTGTGGCCAGCTCCTGGATGTTCATCATCAGGCTGCCATCTCCGGTGATACAGATTACCGTCTTGTTCGGCTCCGCCAGGGCACCGCCGATAGCGGCCGGCAGGCCGAAGCCCATGGTGCCCAGTCCACCGGAGGTGAGCCAGCGCCGCGGCTTGCGCAATGGATAGAGCTGGGCCGTGCGCATCTGGTGTTGGCCCACGTCGGTGCTGACGATGGCGTCATCACCGGCCAGCTCGGCAATCTTCTGGATAGAACCGTAGGCGGAGTCGGCCCTGTCCGCGTCCGGTGCTATGAATGGATGCTCCTGTTTCAGCCGGTTGATCTCGGCTCTCCAGGTGTCGCGGTCGTTGGCGTCGATCATCGGGATCAATCCCTGCAATACCGCAAGCACATCGCCGTTTATACCGATGTGGGCCTGTTTGATCTTGTCCAGTTCGCTCGGATCGATATCGATATGGATGATCTCGGCGTTGGGGCAGAAGGCGGATACCTTGCCGGTGGCGCGGTCATCGAAACGGGCACCCACTGCGATCAGCAGATCGCAGGCCTCCAGGGCCATGTTGGTATAGGGCGCGGCGTGCATACCCAGCATACCCAGAGACAGCTCATGATCCGCCGGTATGGCCCCCAGGGCCATTAGGGTCATAGTGGTGGGTATGTTGGATTTCTCCATCAAGGTACGGGCCTGATCCGATGCGTTGGACATGATGGTGCCGCCACCCAGGTAGAGGATGGGGCGCTGCGAGCGGTTGATCATGGCCGCGGCCTGCTCTATATCCTCACGCCTGGCGGATTGAGGCGCATCCGGTTTTCCTCGTTCAGGCCACTGCTCAAACGCGATCTCCTGGTTCTGGATATCCTTGGGGATATCGATCAGCACCGGACCGGGGCGACCGGACGCCGCTATGCGGAACGCAGCCGGGATGGCATCCAGCAACTCTTCTACGCTACGGATCAGGAAGTTGTGTTTGGTGATGGGGATGCTGAGGCCGTAGGTATCCACCTCCTGAAAGGCGTCACTACCGATCATGCTGCTGGGCACTTGCCCGGTGATACAGATGACCGGAACCGAGTCTAGCTTGGCGTCCGCGATCGCCGTCAGCACATTGGTGGCGCCGGGTCCGGAGGTGGCGAAACAGATCTGGGGTCGCCCGGTAACGCGGGCCATGCCCTGGGCGATGAAGCCCGCTCCCTGCTCGTGCCGCGCCAATACGTGGCGAATCTTGTCGCTAGAGTACAGGGCGTCATACAGGGGCAGGTTGGCGCCACCGGGTATGCCGGTGATGATATTGATGCCCTGGCGTTCGAGCAGGCGGATGGTGAGCTCTGCTCCGGTCATTCTATGCATGGTAAGGGTCTCCTGTGTTAGTGCCTGTTATCAGGCTAAAGACCCCTTCGGCGACTACCGGCTGCGGGCAATAAAAAACCCCGCCGGTTTGCGCCGGCGGGGTTTGATTAAACTAAGTACCAATCCCGCTACGGCGCAGAGGCCACCACGACGTTCACGACAGAGACGACAGATACCACTACCAGAGTGG
>JBNKEE010000028.1:0-34730 GCA_050288625.1 Sedimenticolaceae bacterium
TATGAGATATGACGCCTGAATGTCCCAAGGGACCTGGACGCATAAGCACGGCTCCAGTCAGACGGCTTCTACCGGTTATTAAGCGGCGAGAGCGTAGTTGTCGTCGTTGGCAACTATAGTTTTACAGACTTATTTACGAGGCTGTCTGTATCCTCGGCATGCACCTTGGGTTTTGTGACCCACGTCGAAGCCAATGTCGCCCCCAGATTATAAAAGACCATGGCCATCAATGTTGGCTCTTTTCGGTAGACATTATATAGGGTGAGATGGTTCCTAGCTATGGCTAATTTTTGGCCTTGGGATCATCGTTATTGACATTGCTTATAGGACAGATTAGGGTTTGTATCGCATCCGGGAAGGGTGCCTTGTCTGAGGCAATCTCAGCCAAGAATAATGGAAAACATTTAAGGAGAAAGATATGTTACGTCTAATACGGATTTTTACTCTGCTTTTAACTCTACTATTTTCCGGTTTTGCAATTGCTAGCACGGTTAATATTAATACCGCTGATGCCAACTCCATGGCGGAGAATCTTGAAGGAGTTGGTCTTGCCAAAGCAAATGCCATAGTTGAATATCGCAACGAAAATGGAAAATTTTCCTCCCTGGAGGACCTTTTAATGGTAAAAGGTATTGGTGAAAAGACCCTTGAGCGTAATCGAGATAGAATAAGTCTCGAAATTGAGACGAAGGCAAAATAGTTCTATTGTGCGCGAGCGGGCATTTTCTGTTTGGGAAGATGCCCGCTAATGAATAATCGATTAAATCCCCAACTGTCTAAAGATTTCTGAGACCATAATTATTGTGTTGGTATCTATAACAAAATCTTTGGGATGACCTGCCGTTTGTTGTGATACGCTATGCGAATCTAGTATGCCGCTGAAATGGATTGTGGTAATAAATCGAATTAGAACAAATAGATAGGACATATAGAATTCCATTAACAATCTGAACTATTCCAGATGATTTCATCAGTGGTTGCAATCCACTGCACGATAATCAGATCATGGAAATCAGATAATAAAGTGATTTGAAGGAGACAGACTTCATGATTAAGCCAATAGGTTCCGATACCCTGATGCCACTGTTTGTTTATGATACTGAAAAGCATCATGAGCTGATGCATGAGGCAGAGTCACTACCATCTGTAGTGATCAGTTCTCAGGCTGCAGGGAATGCCGTGATGATGGGTGGTGGTTACTTTACCCCACTAAAGGGATTTATGAATGTAGAAGATGCTGTTGGTTGTGCACAGAACATGCAGATGACTGACGGTTCATTCTTCCCAGTTCCGGTACTATGTCTTCTTGAAGATGTGTCTGCGATCAAAGACAGTAAACGCATTGCCTTGCGTGATCCAAATATGGAGGGAAATCCTGTTCTAGCTATCATGGATGTTGATGCTATAGAAGAGGTGAACGAAGACCAGATGCAGATGATGACCGAAAAGGTATACGGCACACAGGATATGGAACATCCAGGGGTGGCGGAGTTCAATAACCAGGGACGCATGGCGGTATCAGGCCCGATCCAGGTACTCCACTTCAGCTACTTTCAGGATGATTTCCCTGATACGTTCCGCACCGCGGTTGAAATCCGTAACGAGATAGCCGAACGCGGTTGGAAGAAGATCGTTGCCTTTCAAACTCGTAATCCTATGCATCGTGCCCACGAAGAGTTGTGCAAGATGGCTATGGATGCAATCGATGCGGATGGTGTTGTTATTCATATGCTGCTGGGAAAGCTTAAGCCTGGAGATATCCCAGCACCAGTGCGTGATGCGGCAATCCGCAAGATGGCGGAACTCTATTTTCCACCAAACACTGTATCCATAAGCGGTTATGGTTTTGATATGCTGTATGCAGGTCCACGTGAAGCGGTACTACATGCATACTTCAGACAGAATATGGGCGCCACCCATTTTATCATTGGTCGCGATCATGCAGGTGTTGGTGATTACTATGGTGCTTTCGATGCGCAGACCATCTTTGATGCTGAGGTTCCAGCAGGCGCCTTGGATATCGAGATATTCAATGCTGATCATACCGCATACTCCAAGCTATTGAATAAGGTAGTCATGATGCGTGATGCACCTGACCACTCCAAAGAAGACTTCGTGCTTCTTTCTGGCACCAAGGTGCGTGAGATGTTAGGGCAGGGGATTGCCCCGCCAGCGGAGTTCTCACGTCCTGAGGTGGCGAAAATCCTGATGGATTACTATCAATCCTTGTAGTAACAGAAGTTGTTTCTGTGATAGCCCGTTCCCTGTACAGGGAACGGGTTTTTTGATGTACAGGGACGTACGAATGGCAGAAAAATGCTCCTGCATTTTCTGCACTTCCGCCATCCTTGGCGGTCGTCGCGAACGGATATGGACTCCGGTTGTGAGCGACTTATGTACAGGGACGAAGCAAATGGATTTGCGAGTGTTGCGAGAGACCATGGACAAGGTGAGACCGAATGTCGAGAAGGTGGTTCGGGCTATATCCGGTTGTGAGTGTGTCTGGATTTTTGTAGTTGGCGATGCTATTAAGATAAATTATGGATTACAAATTTAGCATAATTCACACTGAGACCTTAACTGACGGTTTCCTGCCGGTAAAACGTTATCATCTTAAACACAGCCTGTTCACAGGTGGTATTAGTAGCGAACTTGTCCGTGAACGGATGGAAGGCAATAGGGCAGCATCCCTGCTTCCCTATGATCCTGTGAAAGATAACGTAGTCTTGATCGAACAGTTCAGAATCGGTGCTTTGGAGGAGAGAGATAGCGCGTGGATACTGGAAATAGTTGGCGGGATTATAGAGGGATCAGAAAAACCGGAAGAGGTCGCTCGCAGAGAAGCCATGGAAGAAGCTGGGTGTAGGGTAAGTGAGTTGACTTCGATCTGTGAGTTTATGGTAAGTCCTGGCATCTCCAGCGAGCGTATACATCTTTTTTGTGGCTGTGTAGATTCCAGCAAGGCAGAAGGTATTCACGGTGTGGATGAAGAGGGTGAAGATATAAGGGTGGTGGTAATGTCGGCAGATGAGGCTATCCAAGGTATTGAATCTGGAATAATCAACTCCACTGCTTCCATAATAGCCTTGCAATGGTTGGCCTTACATAAGGATGGTCTGCGTAGACGATGGAGATGATATTGTAAGAATAAGCCTACACCAAATATAGATAATTCTGATGGTTGGGACAGTATCCATACTCTATTTTTGTATTAGATCATATGGAATTACATAGGATCTACACACCCTTCCCCAAGGGCTATGCAAGGAAGCGCAGAAAGGAAGCAAAACGTCGATCATACCTTCCGTTTTTGATCGACGTTTTTTTGTGCTGGAGAATGTTATTCGGGTTTGTTTATATGCAGATCCATCTGCGGATAGGGTATGGAAATATTATTCTCATCGAAGGCTAGTTTTATCTTTTCTGTAAGATCAAATCTTACTGTCCAGTAATCTGCTGTATTTACCCATGGCCTTACCACAAAGTTCACGCTGCTTTCAGCAAGTTCAGCAACAGCTATCTGCGGTTCCGGGTCATTGAGCACGCGTTCATCCCGTCTTATTATGTCTGCCATAATATTTTTTGCCTTTTTGATATCGTCCTCATAACCGATGCCAAAGACCATATCTATGCGCCTGGTATCTCTGGTGGAAAAGTTGGTAATAGTTCCGTTGTAAATAGAACCATTGGGTACTATAACCTCACGGTTGTCACCAGTGCGCATGACGGTGTTAAAGATAGTTATTGATTCAACAACACCTGATGTGCCTCCTGCCTCTATAAAGTCTCCGGTCTTGAATGGGCGGAAGACGATAAGCATTACTCCCGAGGCGAAATTCTGAAGCGAATTCTGTAATGCTAGACCTACAGCTAGACCTGCCGCGCCTAGAAGAGCTATGAGTGATGTGGTGTCTACTCCAAGTTGATCAAGAGCGGCAATAATTATGAACAGTAGAAGAGCGCTTTTCACGATTGATGAAATAAAATTGACTAGAATGGTATCCATTCCCGTCTTGTGCAGTAATTTCCTCAACAGCCTAACTATTGTCTTGGCGATAATACGACCGACTACGAAGACGGCTAAGGCTAGGACTATATTTATTCCCCATGGAATTACATAGGTGGAGACTAGTTCGTTCATGTTTTCTGCATCAGGCATGGTCTATTCCTTATTAATGCTTATTGTTGGTCTTTCTGTGCTCTTTAGGTCATCTAATCTCTTGCACTAGTAGCTGTATTGAGTGCTGATTATGCCCAGATGTCTGAGATCTTCTGATTATATCTGAGTTTTGACTATCTATACGATTGGATATACCTCCAACACTTATCCATTCGCCGATCTTTCCGCGGACGGTAGTTTGGGCTTCGGTAATATCATAGGTTCCGTGGATTGAACTCTGGCGCTGCATATGGGGAGATATGCTAAGCGTAACCTGGTCACCATTTAAAAGAGGTGTAACATAGAATCCGGTAGTGACATCGCGGTAGCGTACGGTGTTCTGTTGCTGGACTATACCGCCCGAGATTACCGTTGTTTGTTCATCAATAGGTACAGATTTACCTGTGGCAATAAAGGCAGGCCTTCCTTCGATGGCCTGTATATGTTGGGTTGCATCAATCTGGCTGTTGGTACTGCTGGATCTCACCCTGATGCGAGCTGAGCCAGGCTTGGTGGTTCTTCCAATAATTATATTTGAATGCTTGCCAAGCTTAGCATTTATATCTGTGCTGACACCGTCTCTGTCCAGATCATATGTTGCTCCATGTCGAACATATATGATGAGTTTACGTGCTGGGCGATCAATAGTCGCCAATATCTTTCTGACCTCAGCAATCTGCTCAGGCTTGGCCCTAATTATTAACTGATTATTTATGCCTGTGACAGTGCCGTTTGGTTCTACAAAGGGCTTAACTATAGGGATAATCTCACTGACCGTTCTTGCCTTAAGTTCTATGATTTCCATCGGATCGTCGGCAAATAGTATGCTGTGATTAAATAGCAGTAATAACAGTACAAGTATTCTCATTTTTGGCACCCTGTAAATTATGAGGATATCGTCATATATGTAGATCGCGCAATTCCGATGCGGGTTCACTCTGTTCCCACACTTCATTGAAAAATATGCCAAGCTGTCTTGTTTCAAACCTTGAGTTGAAATCAACTGTGGCGGCATAATTTGTGTGGAGTGATCTATGCAGATACCCGGTCGCATCTACGAGTAGGAAATTTTCTATGTGGTCGACGTGGTCAGGACCGGGTTGCCTTATCTCTATCTTGCTAGTCAGACGCCTCCAAAGTTGGATCAATCTATGTCCTTCACGCTGTACCTTTTCATTATTCTGTAATAAGACTTTTACCTGGCTGTGTTCACTGCGGATGGCCAGGTTCCTTATGGCCTCAAGAAAATCTGCATGGTTGTAGATCTGGGGGTCTAGGTCATAGCTGAAAATATGGATAGATCTTTTTGCCTGGGTAGCTAGATTAAAGGCGGCTTTTCTACACTCTATGACACCGTCAAGATGCATCTTTCCAGATGATTCGCCTAATACAGCATCATCTATTGAGTGCATGACTAGGTTCTTTGTCATCAGGATTCCTAACCTCGGTTCGTTGGCCTATGGTTAAGTGTAGTATTTATTTAGATGTGAAAAAGAACCCCGCTCACCAGGGTCGGCGGGCAGGGCAATCGGGGAACTGTGTGTTGTAAACGGGATGTCTACACAACGTCCTAACTTGAGTTACATTCTAGAGAGTTTACCCTTGTCTAGCTGTGAGATAGTTCACATTTATAGGTGGTAGACATAATATTTATGTGGTCCTGCAGACGTTAACCACACTTTTATTTTGAATAACGTATTGTTATTTATATATTTTTAGCCTGTTTTGTGGCGTTTCCGATATAGTTGGATGGGGTGAGCTGTTTCAACGACACCTTTACATCCTCAGGTATCTCTAATCCATCGACAAATTTTTGCAGATCGCTTTGGGTTATTCGTTGTCCTCGAGTCAACTCTTTAAGTTTCTCGTATGGTTTCTCGATACCATATCTGCGCATAACGGTCTGAATAGGTTCGGCCAAAACTTCCCAGTTGGCATCCAAGTCTGCTTCTAGATTATCTGTATTTACCTCTAGTTTTGATATGCCGCGCATGATTGATTGTAATGCAATGCTGGTATGGGCGAAGCCAACCCCAAGATTGCGCAGGACTGTAGAGTCTGTTAGATCACGCTGCCATCTGGATATGGGTAATTTCGCCGCCAGATGAGTAAACAGCGCATTTGCTATTCCCAAGTTACCCTCGCCATTTTCAAAGTCTATGGGATTTACCTTGTGTGGCATAGTGGATGATCCAACTTCTCCCGCAATTGTCTTTTGTTTGAAGTGGCCGATAGAGATGTAGCTCCAGATATCTCGGCAGAAGTCTATCAGAATTGTATTGAATCTGGCTGTGGCATCAAACAGCTCCGCCATATAGTCATGGGGCTCTATCTGGATAGTGTAGGGGTTCCAAGTAATCCCCAAAGATTCCACAAAGCTCTGAGCAAAGCGCTGCCAATCCAGTTCTGGGTAGGCTGCAATGTGCGCATTGTAATTGCCCACTGCACCGTTAATCTTGCCTAGGATTAGAACAGATGCTACTTGGTTACGCTGATGCTGGAGACGATAGGCCACATTAGCCATTTCTTTGCCTAACGTGGTAGGGGAGGCTGGTTGACCATGGGTACGGGAGAGCATAGAGATGTCCGCATATTCGTGGGCCATCGCTTTTATAGCATGAGTTATATCATCCATCTGAGGTAATAGTACCTGTCCTCTGCCTTCCCTCAACATTAGAGCGTGAGACAAGTTGTTGATATCCTCTGATGTACAGGCGAAGTGAATGAATTCGCTTATCGCCTCCAGCTCTTTATTGCCGGCAATCTTCTCTTTTAGAAAGTACTCGACTGCCTTTACATCATGATTTGTTGTTCGTTCGATGTTCTTGATGCGTTGCGCGTCTTCCTCGTCAAATTTTTCTACGATAGCGTTTAGTATGTTACCCGCATGTTCGCTGAGAACAGGTACCTCTTCAATTTCCTCCTTGGCAGCCAATGCCTGTAACCAGCGAACTTCAACCAGAACTCTGTGTTTGATTAGCCCAAATTCACTGAAGATCGGTTGCAGGGACGTAACCTTGTTGCCGTAACGTCCGTCGACTGGAGAGATTGCTGTAAGAGGGGTCAATTCCATAGTTTTATGCTCGTTGTGTATTATTGCTAAAAATGTGCATTATAACACCACGTGTCACTCTGTAGCCTTGTTGTATAGCTCTTTTGACTTCTCTTTGGCCCCTTCGTATACCTCTTTTGATTTATCCACAGCCTTACCGCCGTACTCTTTGGCTGTGTCTACAGCTTCGTTGGTTACTTCTTTGGTTTTATCCGCTACGTCACCGGCCACCTCTTTGGTTTTATCCCATGCTTGTGCGGATTTTTCAGCAATGGCAGATCCTGTCTCAGCCCCTTTTTCTTTCACGTTTTCATAGACTTCCTTGCTCTTTTCCACGGCAGCGGCACCAATCTCCTTACTTTTTTCCATCGCATTGGTTGTTACTTCTTTAGCCTTGTTCAATGCACTGGATTCTGCAGATGTATCTTGCTGTGGGACATTTTCTGGTGTAGCGGTAGATTGTTCAACTATCTCGGGTGAGGCAGGAGATTGTTCGGGTTGAGTTGTAGCCTGTATCGTTGTGGGTGTGCTTGGCTCCTCTATCACTGGTGCTGGCTCGGCTTCCTGCTCAGAGTTAAGTGCAGGAAGCGGCTTAAAAACTTTTGGTTTAGCTTGATCTTGTCCGGATTCTGAACATGCCGCAGCTATAAACAGTAGTGATAATAAAAAGGTAGGCAGAATTTTCATGATTTTCTCCGTCAATAGCTTGTTGTAATCAAATAATCTGTTCAATTCCTGGATCTCTGTATTTCGTCCATTATCCCATTGGCATGAGAGATGATTTTTTTTCGTTGCATGATTATCTGGATGCGGGCACCTCCGCATTGATGCCAGAGTGTAGCTGATCTGATTCCTGCCAATAACAGGGAACGTATGTAATTTACATTGTCTCTGTTCTGTAGGTGCATAGGGTCTCCCTGCACCATTATTCTGGGGAGCATTGTGCTTATGGTTTCTGAATATATGTCTGCAAGTTGGCTTAGTATGTTTTGGTGTAGCATATGGAAATGCGCCAATCTAGAGTCCGCAAGATGGATACCATTGGATATGAGTGTAAGCATATCTGGATTTTTGGCCAGTTTTCTTTCCAGATGCATCATGCTGATTACATATCCAGTGGTTTCAGTGTTGCGTTCATCTTTGCCAGTTAACTGCCCTATGAGATGTTTCAGACCAGCAGTTACGCCCTCAAGTCCACCAAAGATAGCTGGGACCGAGTCCGCATCTACTTGGAATATGCTGTAGATGCTGGCAGTAATGCCATCTTCGTCATGTTTGCCGTCATGGGCGATATCATGAACCAGATTCGCGGCCTGGAATATTCCTGCCAACGCAATGCAACGGTCTCTTGATGTTTTCATTCGGTACCTGAAAGACGTGAATACATTAAATCATATGTCTAGTATGCCTGATCTATAACCCCTCCACCCAGACATATATCATTGTTATAGAATACGATTGACTGTCCAGGGGTTATCGCCCTTTGTGGTGTTCCAAAACGTACTTGGCAAGTGTCTTCCTGCAAAGAGATGATTTCACACTGCTGTAACTGTTGTCGATGTCTGATTCTGGCATGGCAGGCCATGGGTATATCAATGGGCGGTTTGCCGGAAATCCAATGAAGTTGATTTGCATACAACCCCTGTTTCATTAGCATGGGGTGGTCATGGCCTTGCGCAACCAGCAGGGTATTGGTTTCTATATCCTTTTCTACCACAAACCAGGGTATTTCCTCTGTGTCTGCACGTCCACCTATACCAAGACCCTTGCGTTGTCCCAGGGTGTAATACATCAGTCCCTGGTGTTCGCCTATATATTCGCCATCTGGTGTTTGCATGGGCCCTGGGGTGGAAGGCAGGAATTTACTGAGAAAGTCACTGAATTTACGTTCACCTATAAAACAGACCCCGGTACTGTCCTTTTTTGCGTGGTTGGGGAACCCAGCATTCTGAGCAATGGATCTTACTTCTTCTTTAGGGATATCAGAAAGGGGGAATAGGGCATGAGAGAGCTGGTGCTGGTTAAGCATGTACAGGAAGTAGGTCTGATCTTTCGAGTCGTCTTGAGAGAGGCAGAGTTTAACTGATCCATCTGCGGCTACCTGTTTGCGGGCATAGTGTCCAGTGGCTATGTAGTCTGCGCCCAGACCCATGGCATAGTCCAGAAACGCCTTGAACTTGATTTCTCGATTGCAGAGCACATCAGGATTAGGGGTGCGTCCGGACCTATATTCGGCCAGAAAGTATTCAAAGACACGGTCCCAATATTCGGCGGAAAAATTGACCTTATGCAACCTGATATTAAGCATATCAGCCACGGCCTGGGCATCTTTAAGGTCATCTGCCGCAGAGCAGTACTCATCTGAATCATCTTCTTCCCAGTTCTTCATGAACAGGGCCTCTACCTGCCAGCCCTGATCCAGAAGGATCTTGGCTGCTACAGCAGAATCAACACCTCCGGAGAGACCGATGATTACCTTCTGCTTCTTATGCATGGGGTTATCCGAATTCAATAAGATCAGTTTTTCTTCGGGCTCCAGCCATCACTCCATTGGGAGATCGGCATAATAACAGGTTCAACACCGTTGTCGAAAAACCACGAGTCTACTGCCCATACCTTGCCTGATTGGTTCTCTTTGATAACGGCAGTAGTGTGGGGCATGCCGAAGATGAAAAAACCCCTGGTTTTGGTAGGCTGGACCTGATGCCATTTCAGCATATTATCCTTCTGCATTAGGGCCAGATAGGTAGTGGTATTGGACGATTCATCAATACAATCCATCTGGTATCCATCATGTACGAACATGCCGTCGAGATTCCCTCCTTTGTCATTAGAGGTGTTTGCCTTTTTACCAATCATTATCTCTAAACGGGCTACGGCCTTTTTGATCTGTTGCCGTTCCTTTTCTGGGCTTTTTGCCGCAGGTTGGAATATCTTTTTTATTTCACTCCATTCAGTAGCAGTAAGTGAAAGTGTGACCACAGCTGCACAGGTATGTTTGTAGCAAACAGGAAACGCATCCAGAGAAGGATCTCCTGGTAAATCCGGTATGCCTGAAGTTCCATAATCTCTTGCAGCCAGAGGAACAGAAATAGAGTACAGAGGTATAGCAAGCAGCAGTAGTTTTAAATATTTGGACGATTGCATGGAACAGTTCCTACGATAATTTGCTCCATTGTATAACAAATTCAGATGTCAGTGACCCGGGAGGTACAGACTTAAATATCATCCAGTTGCAACCATTCTCCTGGCAGAAGTTTACCCAATCTCCATTTACCAATTTTGGTCCGAACCAAGCGTAGAGTGGGGTGTCCGATGGCTGCGGTCATACGTCTGACCTGGCGATTGCGGCCTTCGCTAATCTTTATCTCCATCCATTGAGTAGGGATATTTTTCCTATAACGCACCGGTGGTTCTCTGGGCCAAAGGTCTGGTGGGGGGATAAGTGTGGCCTGAGCTTGTCTGGTCGGTCCATCCTTGAGCACAAGTCCGTCTTGAAGTTTCTTGATGCTCTCTAGACTTGGGATGTTTTCAACCTGTACCAGATAGGTCTTCCAGGTCTTGAATTTTGGGTTGGTCAGACGGTGCTGCAATTTGCCGTCGTCTGTCAGCAGTAGCAGCCCTTCACTATCCCGGTCTAAACGTCCTGCTGTATATATCCCTTTAATCTGGATGTAGTCCGCAAGCGTAGGACGGTTTTCGTTGTCGGTGAATTGAGTAAGGACACCGTATGGTTTGTTGAATATGATCAAGCGCGACATGCGCCTATAGATAGCCTATTTAGTTACTTTCGTCGACTACTACTCGATTACGACCATTGTTTTTTGCCCGGTACATGGCGTTATCTACTCGCATAAAGATGGTTTCAGCAGATTCATCTTCGGCCAAGGATACAACCCCCATACTGGCTGTAACACGCATGTCAAGATCAGGGAATATCACTAATTTCTCTATGTTTCTTCTCATTCTCTCAGCCAAAAGAGCTGCCCCTGATAGCTTAGTCCCATGGAGCAGGACCATGAATTCCTCACCACCGAAACGAAATATTATGTCGGAATCTCGAATAGTATCTTCAGCGACGTTTGCCACCGCACGTAGGACGTGATCACCTATCAGGTGACCGTATTCATCGTTTATTGATTTAAAGTGATCAAGATCAAGCAGGATCAGTGACAGTGGATGCCCATGACGATTCGCTAGACCGATCTCACGTCTCATTGAGCTTTCCATGGCAGCGCGATTTTTTACGCCGGTTAGAGGGTCAGTAGTGGCAGATTGCAAAGCCTGTTGATAAAGCAGTGTATTACGCAGGGGGTAGAGTAGACCTGCTATCATATTTTCTGTTACAGCAAGTTCACGTTCTTTGAATGCGGCTTCTCTATATAGGCAAATATCGCCTAGTGGACTGTCAGTTATCTTCAGATCATATGAGCATTTATGCTTAGCAATCTCTCCGAGCCTTATGCCTATACCCAGGGTGGGGAAATCATAGGAGATCCCGTCAAAAGGGGTATGTTTACCAAGCTCACGTGCAAACAGTGCGATAAGTTCTCTAGGTTCCAGAGTTTTCTGAAGGATGCTAGCAAGCTCCAGCCTTTTCGGATCAAGATCATCAACCATCGTTGAGTCATCTTTAATATCAGGCATCTGAGGCATCTGTTTGCTGCTCCGATCGGCTGTGTTGGTTTGAATCTGTGCTTCCATCATATCTGTCCGCAATAGCTAAATACTCGTGTTGAGATAAGCTAAAACTGTGCCAGAATAGGAAATATCTCAATTATTCAATATGTTATCATCTATTATATGGTGCGATATGGTAGAAATGACGATAAATTGACGAATATGCCTGCTAACTTTGCATAATCAAACAACAAAAGGGAAAGGTTCTGCCGCTTCTGCGTCGGCTGCAATGCCGGTTTTACCTACACTATCCGGGCCCATTAGCCAAAGATAGAGAGGCATGAGTGATTCTGCAGGTTTTATGGTATTTGGGTCCTCACCGGGGAAGGTATGGGCTCTGAGTCGAGTGCGGGTTGGTCCTGGGGCAATGCTGTTTACCCGGATTGCACTGCTGTTTCTAGTCTCTTCCGCGAGTATCTGCATAAGACCCTCGATACCAAATTTAGATACGCCGTAGGCTCCCCAGTAGGCTTTACCGGCCCGTCCTACGTGGTCAGAGGTAAACAGAACAGACGCATCATCTGCTCTACGTAAGAGTGGCATCAAGTTTTGCGTAAGGAGAAATGGGGCGTTCAGATTGGTTTGCATTACACTAAGCCAGGTTTGTGGATCGTAGTCGTCAATCCGGCTTAACACACTTACGATTGAGGCGTTGTGGAGCAGACCCTCCAAAGATCCAAACTCCTGATCCAGTTTTTCTGCCAGCTCAAGAAAATCATGAGGGGTTGCCCCCTCCAGATTCATGGGGTAGATAGCAGGTTGGGAGCAACCCATCTCTTCAATTTCATCGTATACTGCCTCCAGCTTGGGAATGGTTCTCCCTAGTAAGATTACCGTAGCTCCATGGGCGGCGAACGCTTTGGCAGCTGTACGGCCTATTCCATCGCCGGCGCCGGTTATCAGTATGGTTCTTCCCTGTAACAGATCATTAGGCGGATTGTATTCAAACGTCATTAGTTGCTTCTCAATAATTGTCTATCTAGTTGGGTGCTGATTATATCAGCAAAGGCTTTAGTTTTTTGCCGGGAGATTCAGCCAATCGAGAATCTGGGATGGGTGATCAACATATCCATCCGCCTCCCACTCTTCTGGACAGTCATGTTGGTCTAGGTAGCCAAACATGGCTACCAAGGTGGTGGCGCCAGCACTATTGCCGGCTTCGATGTCTCTCTTTGCATCTCCCACAAAGATACAGTTGGCTGGGTCATGGTCTCCCGCAAGTTTACATGCGTGCAGAATAGGTTCTGGGTGAGGCTTGGAGTTTGCAGTGGTATCGCCGCTTACAATACATGTTGCCCGCTCCGTCATGCCCAACAGTTCCATGAGGGGATTGGTCAGCCATTCCGGCTTGTTGGTTACTATGCCCCATGGGGTGTGATTCTCATCCAGTCGGTTGATCAGATCCTCCATACCGGGAAACAGTTTGGTGTGGAGACAGATATCTTTTGTATAGTATCCCAGAAGTTCCTGACGTAGTGGTTCGAATCTGCTGTCTTCAGGTTCGATTCCAAAGCCAATCCTTATAAGGGCAAAACTGCCGTGAGATACGCCCGGTCTGATCTGGTTCAGGGTCATGGCTGGTCTGCCATGCTTTTCCAGGGTCTGGTTTAGGGCATGGGCCAGATCGGGGGCGGTATCGGCAAAGGTACCGTCCAGGTCGAACAGTACCAGCTTAGCCATCAGATTCCTTGATGATACTGACCATGTAATTCACATTTACATCAGATGATAATTTGTAGGTCTGTGTAAGTGGGTTGTAGTTAAGACCGGTGATCTCAATAGTCTGCATTCCTGCTGCCCTTATCCATCTGTCCAGCTCTGAAGGGCGGATGAACTTGTTGTAGTCATGTGTGCCCTTTGGTAATAGACGCAGGATATATTCCGCTCCGACGATGGCAAACATATATGACTTGGGATTACGATTCAGGGTGGAGAAGAACAGTCTTCCACCTGGCTTGGCCAGTCGGGCGCAGGAGCGGATTATAGATGCTGGATCCGGAACGTGCTCAAGCATCTCCATACAGGTGACCACGTCGTAGGTCTCAGGCTGCTCACCAGCCAGTTGTTCCACTGGGATACGCCGGTAATCCACAGTTTGACCAGACTCCAGAAGGTGAAGTTTTGCCACAGAGAGGGGTGCTTCACCCATATCGATGCCGGTTACGGTGGCACCGCGCTCCGCCATGCTCTCAGACAGGATGCCGCCTCCGCAGCCAACGTCCAGCACCTGTTTTCCATTCAGCTCGACACGCTCATCAATGAAGTCAAGGCGAAGTGGGTTGATTTCGTGCAGGGGTTTGAACTCACTATTCGGGTCCCACCAGCGGGATGCCAGCTGTTCAAACTTGCTGATCTCGTCTTGATCAACGTTTTCAAGTTTGTTTGTCATGCTGTCTACGCCTGTTCTCGAACATTCATTTGCCAACGGGCAGAATCCGCCAATATTTGGTCGTGGTCAAGTGTGGTCAGCTCACCGTCCTTTACTACCTGTCTCCCTGCAATCCATACGTCAGTCACCATGCTTCTACTGCTGGCGTAGACCAGTTGGGAGATGGGGTGGTAAATAGGTTGAGATTCTATACTGTCCAGATTCACTGCTGTGATATCAGCATATTTACCGATCTCTAGAGAACCGGTATCTTCAGAGATACCCAGTGCCACTGCGCCATTGTGCGTAGCCATGCGCAGAGCAGTAGCAGCTGGCAGTGCGCTGGCGTCGCCTGCAACGCCTTTGGCCAGGAGGGCCGCAGTACGCATCTCGCTGAACATATCCAGATCGTTATTACTGGCAGCGCTATCTGTACCGAGAGCGACATTTATGCCGGCTTTCAGCATCCTTGCGCTGGGGCAGAAGCCGCTGGCCAGTTTCAGGTTAGATTCTGGACAGTGTACTGCATGGGCGCCCGATTGGGCGAAAAGCTCTATTTCGTCGTCCAGGAGTTGTGTCATGTGTACCGCGACTAGAGAAGGGGATAGGAGTCCCAGCTTATCTAGACGTTGCATGGGTCGCGTACCATATTTTTCCAGACCATGGTTGATCTCATCCTTGGTTTCATGCAAGTGAATGTGGATTTGCATCCCCAACTCATCGGCCAGTGTGCGTATGCTCTCCATAGGGCCATCTGAGACAGAATAGGGTGCATGAGGGGCAAAGGCTGTTGTGATCAGAGGGTGCTTGCGATAATGATCGTGTACCTCAATACCTTTATGCAAGTATTCATCGGTGCTGCTGGCCCACGCTGAGGGGAAGTCGATCATAATCAGCCCCACCACAGTACGCATGCCAGCATCGGCGCATACTCGAGCGGTGACATCCGGGTAGAAGTACATGTCGTTAAAACAGGTAATACCCCCGCGCATCATCTCCGCAATTGCATGCCTGGTTCCGTCAGCCACAAACTCCTCATTTACCCACTTCTGTTCTGCCGGCCAGATGTGGTCATTCAGCCAGGTCATGAGAGGTAGGTCGTCTGCCAGGCCACGCATCAGGTTCATGCTGGCATGAGTATGGGTGTTTATAAGGCCAGGGATAATGGCATGGGATGCCATGCTGTGTCTTGTCTCTGGTTGGTATTTATCCGCATCGGCAGTGGGGAGAATGTCGTGGATGCGGCCATCATGGATGGCTACAGAGTGGTTCTCCAATACGGTGTCATGCGGGTTTACCGGTATCACCCAACGGGCATCTATCAATGTATCAATGTTCAAACTATTACCTTTGTTTCTGATTGTTCATTTGATGCTTTAGAATGCGCAGTATAAATAAAAATTTCGGAACCTACTAAACATGCAGCCAATACCACTGGATATTCAGGCAGACGCCGATAATGCAATTGTCTGGAGCAATGATCGCCTCTATCTCCTTGATCAAAGAATTCTGCCCACCGAGGAGACGTATATAGAGCTACAAACAGCCAAGGCCACAGCCAACGCTATAACGGACATGGTTGTACGTGGTGCCCCCGCAATCGGTGTTACCGCTGCGTTTGGCGTGGTGCTAGCTGCGCGCGCCAGCTATCAGCAGAATGGTTCAGGCTGGAAGGATGGCATTCGTGAAGATATGGATCGATTAGCGGCATCTCGTCCCACGGCGGTAAACCTGTTCTGGGCTCTGGAGCGCATGGGGAAGCTTGTTAATGAATTGGATACGTGCGATCCAGTACCAAGGTTGTTGCAAGAGGCACAAAAGATTCATCAAGAGGATGTTGCGTCCAACCGTACTTTAGGCGATCTTGGTGCTGGCCTGATTGAGACGGCTACATCGGTTATTACCCACTGTAATGCCGGGGCTCTGGCCACCGGCGGATACGGTACCGCTCTTGGGGTCATCCGCAGTGCGTGGAGGGATGGGAAGATAGAGCAGGTCTACGCGGATGAGACCAGACCTTGGTTGCAGGGGGCTCGTCTTACTGCCTGGGAACTGCATAAAGACAATATCCCTGTTACTTTGCTCACCGATAGTGCTGCCGCTAGTCGTATGCAGGCCGGTGGTGTTGGTTGGGTGATAGTGGGGTCGGACAGAATCGCGGCCAACGGGGATGTGGCCAACAAGATCGGCACCTATAGCCTTGCTGTTGCGGCCAAGCACCACGGGGTAAAGGTAATGGTGGCTGCTCCTACCTCTACCATAGACATGTCTGTCGCCTCTGGAGAGGAGATTCCCATAGAGTTTCGCAATCCGGATGAGGTGCTCAAATGTGGTGGTAAACGCCTAGGTGCGATCGGTGTAGATGCATGGAATCCAGTGTTTGACGTGACCCCAGCAGAGCTGGTTGACGCAATAGTCACGGAAAGGGGCATTGTCCACTCGCCAAACGCAAAAAAGATGCGGGAATTGGTGTTCTCCTGACTCAGAAGCGCTCAAGAGCGTTTTTAGACGTTATTTTTTCAAGCAGCAGTCACCCTAAATGTGTTATGATTTGCCGCTGTTATTCGTGCTTTATACAGGTCGCCTGCTGTTTCCGGCACAGGGTTAATTAGATTAAGGATCAGGCGGCATTAGCCGCCTAATTAGTAGAAGTTCATGACAGAGTTTGCCAAAGAAGTATTACCCGTAAATTTAGAAGACGAGATGCAGCACTCCTACCTCGAATACGCTATGAGCGTAATCGTAGGGCGTGCGCTACCTGATGTTAGAGATGGTCTGAAACCGGTTCACCGACGTGTCCTGTTCGCTATGAGTGAACTGGGTAATGACTGGAACAAACCGTATAAAAAATCCGCCAGGGTCGTAGGTGATGTAATCGGTAAATATCATCCACACGGTGATACCGCCGTGTATGACACTATCGTACGTATGGCCCAGCCGTTCTCACTGCGGTACATGCTGGTAGATGGGCAGGGCAACTTCGGTTCTGTGGATGGAGATGCACCAGCCGCCATGCGTTACACAGAGGTGCGCATGGCAAGGATCGCCCATAGCATGTTGGACGATCTGGATAAGGATACGGTCGAGTACACTGCAAACTACGATGAATCTGAGCACGAGCCGACGGTTCTACCGGCCCGTTTCCCCAACCTGTTGGTCAACGGTTCCGCCGGTATTGCGGTCGGCATGGCCACAAATATACCGCCACACAACCTTACCGAGACCATAAATGGTTGTGTTGCACTGATAGATAATCCTGAGTCATCGATCGAGGAACTGATGCAGCATATTCCGGGGCCGGATTTTCCTACCGCTGCCCTGATCAACGGCGCCCAGGGGATATACGAGGCGTATAAAACAGGACGCGGGCGAGTTTACATCCGGGCCAGAACCATTGTCGAGGAGTACGATTCAGGCAATCGCCAGCGGATCGTGATCACCGAATTGCCATATCAGGTAAATAAGGCTCGATTACTGGAGAAGATTGCTGAACTGGTAAAGGATAAACGTGTTGAAGGCATCACTGGTATACGCGATGAATCGGACAAGGACGGCATGCGCGTTGTGATTGAGCTGCGTCGTGGTGAAGTCTCAGAGGTGGTACTGAACAATCTTTATCAGCACACCCAGCTGCAGAATGTGTTTGGTATAAATATGGTGGCGTTGGTAGATGGCCAGCCGCGTCTGTTGAATTTGAAGCAGATGCTGGAGTACTTCATACGCCATCGCCGTGAGGTGGTTACCAGGCGCACCCTATTCGAACTGCGCAAGGCTAGAGATCGTGCTCATATTTTGGAAGGCCTGGCCGTGGCTTTAGCCAATATTGATGAGGTGATCGCACTGATTAAGGCTGCCAAAAGCCCAGCCGAGGCCAAACAGGAGTTGTTATCCCGCCATTGGCAGTCCGGAACTGTTGAGTCCATGTTGTCGCGAGCTGGTGCAGATGCATCTAAACCGCAGGATCTTGAGCCTCACTACGGACTTGGTGATCAGGGCTATCTCTTGACCGAGGTCCAAGCCCAGGCCATCCTGGATCTAAGATTGCACCGCCTAACCGGTTTGGAACAGGATAAGATTCTGAATGAGTATGGCGAAATCCTAGATAAGATAGAGTCTCTATTAGAAATCCTCTCCAATGCCGATCGTCTGATGCAGGTAATTAGAGATGAGCTGGTGGAGATGCGTGATCAATATGGCGATGCGCGCAGAACCGAGATCATGGAGTCACATCTGGATCTGACCCTGGAAGATCTAATCACAGAAGAAGATGTGGTGGTGACACTGTCTCATGCTGGCTATGCCAAGGCCCAACCCATGGATGTGTATCAGGCACAGCGTCGCGGTGGTAAAGGTAAATCTGCTACCACCACCAAGGATGAGGATTTTATTGATCAGCTATTTGTGGCCAGCACTCATGACACCATTCTCTGTTTCTCCAATCGTGGACGCGTGTACTGGCTAAAGGTATATCAACTGCCACAGGCCGGGCGTGGGGCCAGGGGTAAACCGATAAATAATATCCTTCCGTTGGAGGAGGGTGAGCGCATCAACGCGGTCCTGCCGATCCGGGAGTATAGTGAAGATCTATATGTCTTTATGGCCACCAGTTCCGGCACGGTCAAAAAGACAGATCTGGTCAATTTCTCCCGACCCAGGGCCAGCGGTATTATAGCTGTGGATCTTAGGGATGATGATCAGCTAATCGGAGTAGCCATCACCGACGGAACCAAGGATGTTATGCTGTTTACTACTGCGGGCAAGGCTATTAGGTTTAACGAGTGCCACGTACGTCCTATGGGGCGTACGGCGTGCGGTGTCAGAGGGGTAAAACTGGCGGAAGGGCAGTCGGTTATCTCCTTGATCATTGCCGAGGACGACAAAACGGTACTTACCATTACTGAGAACGGTTTCGGTAAACGTACTGCCCTGGATCAGTACTCTGCCAAGGGACGTGGCGGTATGGGAATGATTTCAATCAAGACATCGGAACGTAATGGCAGCCAAGTAGGAGCCGAACTGGTAGCTGATGACGACGAGGTTATGTTGATCACCGATGGTGGTACCCTGGTAAGGATTAGGGTGTCTGACGTATCTGTAATGGGGCGTGATACTCAAGGCGTAAAAGTCATCAATGTTAGCGATGGGGAGCGCCTTATCGGCATTGAGCGCATAGCATCTATTGATTCGGATGAAGAATGCGAAGAATAAATAGGGCGCCAGCTTTCTTATAAATTCATTTAAATAATAAATCTTGGAGATCTTATAAAAATGTCCAGAGTCTACAATTTTAGCGCCGGTCCTGCGGTTCTTCCACAAGAGGTACTACAACAGGCAAAGGACGATATGCTCGACTGGCATGGCAGCGGTATGTCTGTGATGGAGATGAGCCACCGAGGTAAGGAATTCAGCTCTATTGCCGCTGAGGCTGAGGCAGATCTGCGTGAGTTGATGGCAATTCCGGATAACTATAAGGTCATGTTTTTGCAGGGGGGTGCTTCTTCCCAGTTTGCTGCCATCCCTATGAACCTGTTGCGAGGCAAGAGTACGGCAGATTATATCGTTACCGGTTCCTGGTCTAAGAAGGCCATTGCAGAAGCGAAACGCTATTGCGAGGTTAATGTTGCTGCCACCACGGAAGAATCAAAATTTACCACTACACCTGCACAGGGTGATCTTGCTCTATCTGTCGATGCGTCCTATGTGCACTACACACCGAATGAGACCATACAGGGCGTTGAGTTTCCGTATATTCCTGATACAGGAGATGTGCCGCTGGTAGCGGACATGTCTTCAACCATACTGTCGCGTCCTGTGAATGTTTCTAAATATGGGATGATCTATGCCGGTGCCCAGAAGAATATCGGCCCAGCTGGTTTGACGGTAGTCATAGTTAGGGATGATCTGATTGGTGATGCCCTGCCGGAGACGCCAACCATGTTTAATTATGCCACGATGTCCGATGGTGGTTCTATGTACAACACCCCGCCCACCTATGGTTGGTATCTTGCCGGCCTGGTATTCAAGTGGTTGAAAAAGAATGGCGGACTGCAGGCCATGGCAGAGGTGAACGAGCGTAAGGCGGCAAAGTTATATGCTGCAATTGACGCTTCTGATTTTTACAGCAATCCTGTTGTTCCTAATAGCCGTTCCTGGATGAACGTACCATTTGTCCTGGCCAACTCTGATCTTGATGCGGCTTTCCTGAGCGAGGCGAAAGAGGCAGGTCTAGTTACCCTAAAGGGCCACAGATCAGTGGGTGGCATGCGTGCCAGTATATACAATGCTATGCCCGAGGAAGGGGTAGAGGCATTGATCGAGTTTATGGCGGACTTTGAAAAACGAAATGGATAATTGCGACAAAATATGTGTGCGCAAAATAAATAAAAAGGTAGACAAGCATGTATAAGATTCAAACCTTGAACAATATATCTGTGGTTGGACTGGATAGGCTGCCACGTGACAACTATGAGATTGCATCTGAGATCTCAAGCCCTGACGCGATTCTGTTGCGTTCCTATAAGATGCACGATATGGAGATACCGGGGAGTGTAAAGGCCATCGGTCGTGCTGGTGCGGGTACCAACAATATTCCTGTTGATCGCATGACTGAAATGGGTATCCCAGTATTTAATGCTCCTGGCGCAAACGCCAATGCAGTTCGCGAACTTGTCCTGGCCGGTATGCTCATGGCCTGCCGTAATCTTGGTAAGGCCTGGGATTTTGCCCGAGGCCTGGAGGGAGATGATGCCGAGATCACAAAACAGGTGGAGGCAGGCAAGAAAAACTTCGTTGGATTCGAACTGCCAGGACGAACCTTGGGCGTTGTTGGTTTGGGTGCTATTGGCGTGAAGGTGGCCAATGCGGCACGCGCACTGGGCATGAATGTTATCGGTTACGACCCAACCATCACCAAAAAGAGTGCTTGGCAGTTGTCATCGGATGTCGCTGAAGCCTTGAGTGTGGATGATCTGTTGTCCAAGTCTGACTTTATCACCTTTCATGTGCCGTTGATCGATTCCACTAAAAACATGATCAACACTGATCGCATCAAGATAATGAAGGACAATGCCGTTATTCTTAACTTTTCCCGTAACGGCATCATTGACGATGAGGCAGTCGTGCCGGCTCTAGATGCAGGTAAGCTCTATGCTTATGTGTGTGATTTTCCCAGCAACCTTCTAAAGAATCATCCAAAGTGCATAACCATGCCGCATCTGGGTGCATCCACAGGTGAGGCAGAAGTCAACTGTGCCGTGATGGTGGCAGAACAGGTGCGTGATTATTTGGAAAATGGCAATATCAGCAATTCTGTCAACTTCCCCGCAATACGCCTTGGCAGAAATGGTGGTTTTCGTTTGGCGGTGGTGAATTCCAATGTGCCCAATATGTTGGGGCAGATTTCGACCGATCTGGCAAACGCTGGTTTGAATATCATGGATATGGTGAATAAGTCACGCGGAGATATAGCAATGACTCTTCTGGATGTGGATAAAGAGCCTGATCAGAAGACCCTTGATCTTATCCTTGGTATTAACGGCGTTCTTTCTGTAAGGTGTTTGGGATAATCGGCTAAATATATGCGGATCACTCATTAGCTATGGATGAGAAAGAAAAATTACAGCAGATACGAAAGCGTATAGATTCTCTGGATGAGCAGATTCAGGAGTTGATCAATCAGCGTGCCAGCGCAGCCCAAGAGGTGGCTAAGGTTAAGAGTAATGAAGATGGCGATGCTTTCTTCTACCGTCCTGAACGTGAGGCCAGTGTCCTTGCGGCAATAAAGGAGCGCAATAAGGGACCTGTGGGTGACGAGGAGATGACCAGGCTGTTTCGTGAGATCATGTCAGTATGCCTGGCCCTGGAACAGCCCCTGCGCATCGCTTTTCTGGGGCCGGAAGGAACGTTCACACAATCGGCAGCGCTGAAACACTTCGGTCATTCAGTTGAGACGGTTGCCCTTGCATCAATTCCAGATATATTCAGGGATGTAGAGTCAGGCGCTTGCCACTATGGGGTAGTTCCTGTCGAAAACTCCACTGAGGGCGTGATCAGCCATACCCTGGATATGTTCCTCAATTCAAGCCTACAGATCTGTGGTGAAGTTAGTCTGCGTATCCACCATCATCTGATGAGTAATGAGAAAGATTTGTCTTCGATCAAGAAAGTCTATTCCCATCAGCAGTCTCTGGCCCAGTGTCGCTTGTGGTTGGATAGAAATATACATCATGCAGAATTGTTGCCTGTAGGAAGCAATGCTGAAGCTGCACGTCTTGCCAGCAGCGAGCTAAACTCTGCGGCGATTGCCGGAGAGATGGCTGCCGAGATATATGAACTCGGTTATTTGGCAGAGAGCATCGAGGATGAGCCAGATAATACCACTAGGTTTCTTGTCATAGGCCGCCAGAGCGTGGCAATGAGTGGCAGGGATAAAACAACACTGCTGCTGTCTGCGCGCAATGTGGCAGGTAGTCTAAACACCTTGCTTAGCCCTCTGGCCAAACACAACATAAGCATGACGCGGATCGAGTCTAGACCATCCAGGCGCGGTACTTGGGACTATGTGTTCTTTGTTGATATAGAAGGCCATAAGGACAGTCCTAATGTGGCTCGCGCCCTGGAAGAGCTCAAGGCGGATGCCAGCCTGTTTAAGATACTGGGTTCTTTCCCTATGGCGGTACTCTAGCCTGTTTGGGCCATCACTTTCATGGGTACCACTACTAATCAATTCGTAAAACAGGCTGCTGCAGGTGTCGCGCATCTTAATCCTTATGTGCCTGGCAAGCCGATCTCTGAGTTGGAACGCGAATTAGGCATAAAGGATTCCGTGAAGCTGGCCTCAAACGAAAACCCACTTGGATGCAGTCCACTGGCTTTAGAGGCGATCAGGGGTGAGTTTGGAGAGATTGGTCGTTATCCTGATGGTGGTGGATTCGAACTACGTCGCGCCCTAGCTGGAAAACATGGGATAGATTCTGCTTGTATCACTCTGGGTAACGGTTCTAACGATGTGCTGGATATGATCGCTCGGGTATTCCTGGGTCCGGGCAAGGAATCTCTATTTTCGCAACACGCCTTTGCTGTCTATCCCCTAAGTAGTCAGGCAGTGGGGGCAGAACTTAAGGTTGCACCAGCCAAGGATTATGGCCACGATCTGAGCGCCATGTCCGCTATGGTCAACGAACACACCGGTGTAATCTGGATCGCCAATCCTAATAATCCGACTGGTAATTGGCTTGGTGCTAGTGAACTGCGCTTATTCCTCGAATCTGTCCCGGCAGAAATAATCGTTGTGGTGGATGAGGCCTACATTGAGTATGTGGATGAGTCTGATTACCCAGATACATCCCAGTGGCTACAGGATTTCCCCAATCTGATCGTAACCCGCACCTTCTCCAAGGCATACGGCCTGGCCAGCTTGCGCGTGGGTTACGGCCTGTCCCATCCTGACGTTGCTGATCTGCTTAATCGAGTGCGTCAGCCGTTTAATGTCAATTCCATGGCCTTGGCTGCGGCCAGGGCAGCGTTAATTGATCAGGAATTTATTGAGCGAGCGGTAGAGGTTAATAGGCAAGGGATGTCTCAACTCAAACATGGATTTGATGCCATGGGACTGGAGTATATTCAGTCTGTGGGTAATTTTATTTCGGTGGATGTGAATAGGCCTGGGGCTGAGATTGATCAGGCCTTGCTGCGGGAAGGTTGCATTGTGCGGCCTATTGCTGGCTATGGTCTGCCAACTCACCTGCGAGTATCCATTGGTCTGCAGCAAGAGAATGAAAGGCTACTCGTTTCCTTGAATAAGGTACTAGGAAAATGTTGATTAAGAGACTATCCATAATAGGTGTAGGTCTCATAGGTGGATCACTGGCGCGTGCCCTGCGTGCTGCTGGTGAAGTTGGCGAAATTGTCGGTTGTGGCCGTGGCCGAGCTAATCTGGAAGAGGCCGTCAAACTAGGTGTTATTGATAGTTATACCCATAATGTGAGTGAGGCTGTGGAAGGTGCCGACATGATCTTCATGGCCGTGCCTCTGGGCGCTATGCGCGATACATTTGTAGCTATGCAGGGACACCTGTTAGATGGTGCAATCATTACCGATGGCGGCAGCAGTAAAGGTAGCGTGGTAGAAGATTGTCGGGCTGTATTCGGAAAAGATCTTCCAGAGTTTGTGCCTGGTCATCCGATCGCAGGTACAGAGAATAGTGGAGTCGAGTCCTCCTTTGCCGAACTCTATCAGAATAGAAGGGTAATACTTACCCCTACGGAAAACACATCAAGCAATGCTGTACAGCGTGTAACCGCTATGTGGGAGGAGTGCGGTGGCGATGTGACCATTATGTCAGTAGAACATCATGATGAGGTTTTGGCTGCAACCTCACATCTTCCACATATGCTGGCGTTTGCTTTGGTTGATTCGCTGGCGCGTATGAAAGAGAACGATGAGATATTCCGCTATGCTGCTGGTGGTTTTCGGGATTTTACCCGTATCGCTTCATCCAGCCCGGTTATGTGGCGCGACATCTGTATAGCAAATCGTTATGCTCTGAGCGCCATAATGAAGGGCTATATTGGTGATATGAATGAACTGGCGGAGACAATCGCACAGGGTGATGGTGAACGTTTGCTTGAGATATTTGAGCGCGCCAAAGAGTCGCGAGACAAATATGTAGACGGGATCCTTGATTCGACCGAATAGTGTCATCACACGAGGTATGCATTGAGTTCGTCTAGTAATCTTATATATAGCGTCAGACCAGGCGGTATTCTCACCGGTAGTCTGCGTGTGCCTGGCGATAAATCTATCTCCCACCGTTCCATCATGCTGGGATCATTGGCAGAAGGTACGACCAATGTTACTGGCTTCCTAGAAGGGGAAGATAGCCTCGCCACCCTGAATGCATTCCGTGCCATGGGAGTACGGATCGAGGGGCCAGATGATGGAAGGGTAGTTATACATGGTTTAGGTATGCGTGGCCTAGGCCAACCCCAATCAGATCTGTATCTTGGTAATTCTGGTACTTCAATGAGACTTCTATCAGGACTTTTGGCCGGCCAGAGTTTTGATAGCACATTAACCGGTGATAGTTCACTGTCCAGCCGACCAATGCGTCGGGTAATCGAACCGCTAACAAAGATGGGTGCTCAGATAGTATCTACCGAAGATGGCGCCGCTCCACTAATTATTAAGGGTGGATCTAACCTCAGAGGTATTGACTACCAGATGCCTATGGCCAGTGCACAGGTTAAATCATCTTTGTTATTGGCTGGACTTTATGCACAAGGTACGACCAGCGTCACTGAGCCAGCTCCAACTAGAGATCACACCGAGCGTATGTTGCACGGGTTTGGTTATCAGGTGTTGCGTGACGGTAGTCGCATAAGTCTGGATGGTGGTGGAAAACTCACGGCTTGTGATATTGACGTACCTGCGGATATTTCGTCTGCCGCATTCTTTCTTGTGGGTGCCAGCATTGCGCCTGACTCAGATGTGGTGTTAGAGCATGTAGGTATCAATCCGACTAGAGATGGGGTTATAAATATACTTCGGCTGATGGGCGCAGATATTGCTGTGATGAACAGAAGAGAGGTCGGAGGAGAACCGGTAGCGGATATCAGGGTAAAATCTGCCAGACTGAAGGGGATTAAGATACCTAAAAATCAGGTACCTTTAGCGATCGATGAATTTCCAGCAATATTCATAGCCGCCGCCTGTGCGGACGGTGAAACCGTTCTGACCGGAGCCGAAGAGCTGAGGGTCAAGGAGAGTGACCGTATTCAGGTTATGGCTGATGGCCTGTTTTCTCTTGGAATAGATGCTCAAGCCACTCATGATGGGATAAGGATCCAGGGTGGTTATCTACGAGGAGGCCAGGTGGAGAGCCATGGAGATCACAGGATAGCCATGTCATTTGCCATGGCCGCGCTGCGGGCAAATGGTGATATAAGAATCAATGATTGTCGTAATGTGGATACCTCCTTTCCGGGATTTGTGGGTTTAGCCGCCCAAACTGGGCTAATGATAACGGCAGGAGAAGAGGCCTTATAATGGTGCCGGTTATTACCATTGATGGTCCGAGTGGTTCGGGGAAGGGGACCATCGCAAAGCTGGTGGCAAATAAGCTGGGATGGGCCATTCTGGATAGCGGAGCGTTATATAGACTGGTTGGCTATTCGGCAGAAAAATCCGGGATCTGCTTTGATCAGGTGGATAACTTGTGTGAAATTGCAAGAAATATGGATGCTTTGTTTGACGGGGATAACGTATATCTAAATGGTAATGAGGTAAGCAAGGAGATACGTACGGAAAGAGCTGGTAACTCTGCATCCAAGGTGGCAGCTGTACCAGAAGTTAGGAGCACACTGCTTGAGTGGCAAAGATCCTTCGCTAGGGCTCCAGGATTGGTGGCGGATGGACGTGATATGGGAAGCGTGGTCTTCCCAAATGCCCAGGTTAAGGTGTTTCTGACAGCAAGCGCTGAAGAAAGGGCGAAAAGACGTTATAACCAGTTGAAAGAAAAAGGAATAAGTGTTAGTTTACGCGATCTCGTCAGGGATATACGCGAACGTGATGAGCGGGATCGTAATCGTGACGTGGCTCCTCTCGTAGCGCCGGTCGCAGCGCTTGAGATAGAGTCGACCTCACTATCCATTGATGAGGTGTTAGAAATGGTTATGGAAAAGGTGCGTAGCACATTTCCTGACCTTGATATATAAGGTGGTTCACGGCAACTAGTTGCGGTGAGCTTTTTTTTAACTTTGACCGTCGGTCACCTTGTGATCAGACGCTAATGCGGCCATTCCTAGGAATATCAACTCATGACCGAAAGTTTTGCAGAATTGTTTGAAGAGAGTGTTGCTAACACTCAACTACGTCCAGGCGCAATCGTAATTGGAACAGTACTGGACATCACCTCAGATGCAGTCGTTGTAAACGCAGGATTAAAATCTGAGGGTGTTATACCGAAAAATCAGTTTCTCGATGCCGCTGGTGAGCTTGAGGTTGCCGTCGGCGATCAAGTAGAGGTCGCATTAGATGCTGTCGAAGATGGTTTCGGAGCGACCCGCCTTTCTCGTGAAAAGGCCAAACGTGAACAATCATGGACGTTCCTCGATAAGGCGTTCGAATCACAGGAGACTGTTGTTGGGCGCATCAATGGTAAAGTAAAAGGCGGTTTTACTGTTGAACTAGGCGAGATTCGCGCCTTCCTACCTGGATCACTGGTAGATGTGCGTCCGGTCCGCGACACCTCATATCTGGAAGGAAAGGATCTGGAATTCAAGGTGATCAAGCTGGATCGTCGTCGCAACAATGTTGTGGTTTCCCGCCGTGCTGTGGTTGAGACTGAGTACAGTGAAGAACGTGAGACCCTGCTGGAGAATCTGGAAGAGGGAATGGAGGTAAAAGGTGTAGTCAAGAACCTGACAGATTATGGTGCATTTGTAGACCTGGGGGGTATCGATGGTCTGCTACATATCACCGATATGGCATGGAAGCGTGTTAAGCATCCATCTGAGGTTGTTGATATCGCTGACGAGATCACTGTTAAAGTTCTCAAGTTCGACCGTGATAAGCAAAGGGTATCCCTTGGTCTTAAGCAGATGGGCGATGATCCATGGTCAAACTTGGCACGTCGTTACCCTGAAAACACACGTATCTTCGGTAAAGTCACAAACCTAGCAGATTATGGCTGCTTTGTTGAGATTGAAGAAGGGGTTGAAGGTCTGGTACATGTATCAGAGATGGATTGGACTAACAAGAATATCCATCCCTCTAAGCTGGTACAGCTAGGCGATGAGGTTGAGGTAGTGGTCCTGGATATTGATGAAGAACGTCGTCGCATCTCCTTGGGCATGAAACAGTGTCAACCAAATCCTTGGGAAGAGTTTGCTGAAAAGCATAAAAAGGGTGATCACATTAAAGGCAATATCAAATCTATTACTGATTTTGGTATCTTTATTGGTCTGGACGGAAATATCGATGGTCTGGTACATCTGTCTGATATCTCATGGGATGAAAATGGAGAAGAGGCAGTACGTAACTTTAAGAAGGGACAGGAAATCGAGACAGTTGTTCTTTCTGTGGACCCTGAGCGTGAACGTATCTCACTTGGTGTCAAACACCTTGATCAGGATCCATTTTCTAGCTACGTTGGCACTCATGCCAAAGGTAGTGTAGTTACTGGTGTTGTGAAAGAGATCGACGCAAAAGGCGCTGTTATTACCCTTGCTGAAGGAGTGGAGGGGTACTTGCGCGCTTCAGAGCTATCCCGCGATAGAGTTGAAGATGCACGTACTGTATTGAAAGAAGGTAGTGAGATTGAGGCGAAATTTCTAGGTGTTGATAGGAAGAACCGTACCATCTCACTTTCAGTGAAAGCCAAGGATGCGGAAGAGGAGGCTGCTGCGATCCAAAACTACGCTTCAGGATCTAAAGCAGGTACTGCCACCCTTGGTGATGTACTGAAGGGGCAAATGGGAGATAAGGGCGAATAAGCTTCTTGTCTTAGCTGAAAGTTTGGCCTGGGGTAATGTACCCCAGGCCATACAAAATAAGGGGAACAACAAGAATGACAAAATCTGAATTGATTGATGTCATCGCAAAAGATCAGAGTCATCTTGCGTACCGTGATGTTGAACTAGCAGTTAAGTGTATTCTTGAACAGATGAGTCAGGCTTTAGCGTCAGGAGATAGGATAGAGATACGTGGATTTGGTAGTTTTTCTTTGCACTATCGTCCACCGCGCCAGGGTCGAAATCCTAAGACTGGTACTACAGTAGCGCTTGCTGGAAAGTATGTGCCTCACTTTAAGCCCGGCAAAGAACTGCGCGAACGTGTAAATGATAGATATCTGAAAGAACGCGAACAAGCTCAATCTGCTGAATAGCATTCAAATTGATTTGTATCCGTCATATACAATAAATGATGGTATATAAAAGTATTTGCCAACACAATGTTGCAGGCTTTGCCCTATCACCCTGATAGCTCACAACTTTTTACTGCAATAGCAGATCGACCTTGGTCTGCGTTTCTCGACAGTGGCAGGCCAAACTCATGTTGTGGACGATATGATGTTATAGCCACTGATCCTGCAGCTATTCTTGTTACCAGAAATGGAACCACGCGGATTTCAACTGCATCTAGTGTGTTTGAATCGTCAGATAATCCATTTGATCTTGTTAGAGAAATCCTTGGTGCAAAGCAGGACAAAGGTCCATTGCCTTTTATGGGTGGTGCGATTGGGTACGCTGCATATGGATTGGCAAGGTACCTCCATACACTTCCAAAAATATCCTGTGATCCAGCTGATATGCCAGATATGCTTTTCGGCGTATATGATTGGGCCTTTGTGGTAGACCATCAAGAAAAAAATAGCTGGTTGTTAAGAAGTAGCAGATGTGATCTATCAAAGGATGGTTGGGAAGAGTTAATTGATATATTTTCTAATCCAAAATCAGACCCAACAAATGAATCATTCATCATAACAGGAGCTATACAATCTAACCTGACAGTACAACAATATGCTGATGCATTCAAAAGCATTCAGAGATATATCCATGATGGAGACTGCTATCAGGTTAACTTTGCTCAGAAGTTTAGTGTAGGTTGTCAGGGTGATCCATGGCCAGCGTATAGAAAACTACGTGCAATTAATCCATCGCCTTTTGGGGCGTATCTTAACACCCCGTATGGCCAGATATTGTGCAGTTCACCTGAGCGTTTTTTACGTCTGGACGAGGGGCAGGTTGAGACTAGACCGATAAAAGGTACCAGACCTCGCTCTAAAGATATTGATGAAGACAGCTTTTTGATTGAAGAGTTAAAAAATAGTGAGAAGGACCTTGCAGAAAATCTAATGATAATAGATCTGCTACGCAATGACCTTGGGAAAAGTTGTATCCCAGGTAGCATCTATGTCCCAGATCTTTTTAGGGTAGAAAGCTTTCAAACAGTGCATCACCTGGTAAGTACAGTCACTGGGAAGTTGTCTGAAAGGGACGACGCCTTTTCACTACTATCAGGATGCTTTCCAGGTGGCTCTATCACAGGCGCGCCCAAATATAGGGCTATGGAGATAATAGATGAATTGGAGCCTGATCCACGTGGAATCTATTGTGGCAGCATCGGGTATATTGGGTACGACGGTAATATGGATACGAATATTGCTATTCGTACCATGGTACATAAGGATGGACAAATCCAGTTTTCAGCAGGTGGAGGAATCGTATCTGATTCGGACGTGGGGTCCGAATATCAGGAGACCCTTGATAAGGCAAGCGCTATGTTTGAGGTGCTTGGGCTGTGTAGCATGCCCCTAAAATGATAAAAAAGTAACGATAGAAACAGCGATAATCGAAACCTGACTTAAATATCTAAAAAATGGCATTCCTCTGTCGCCATCCATAAGACTTTTAACCACATCACCTACTTGATCACGCATGATAAAACTATTTGTATTATTCATCTTGAACCTCTCTTATCAGTCAATAATATCCTTACCCAACGTTCTCTGTAGGTGCTATCTTAGCATAAAGAGAACAAAAAGAGAACGTTAAGGGCGAAATTATTTATTTCGAATGATAATTGTTTTAAATCAATAGGTTATTAGTGGTAACGTCTCATTTGTCCGACTAGTACTCCCTGAATATCTACTTGGTCGGGTGTGTATTGCATAGGTTTATAGTCTGCGTTGGCTGGATGTAATGTTACCTTGCCTGGTTTTTGTTCTATTCTTTTTAGTGTTGCTTCCGACTTATCTATTAGGGCTACTACGATCTCCCCGTTTCGTGCTTGAGAGCGTTCTTCTACTACGATGTAATCGCCATCAAAAATGCCTTCATCGATCATGGAATCGCCCTTAATCTGGAGGACATAGCAGGGTTTATTAGTACGGAGTGATTCTGGCACTTGGATGGTTTCTTGATGATCAATAGCTTCTATAGGCTGGCCGGCAGCAATATAACCGAACATTGGCAGGATATTATCGTCCAGATCGGGATTCTCAGTTAGGCGGATACCCCTTCGCAGGTTGTTCATTGGTTCAACCAATCCAGCCTCAATCAGGGCCTGTATTTGTTTATGCAAAGATCCTTTTGAACTGAGGCCTAGGGCTATGCACAGTTCATCTAGAGTGGGAGGATGGGTGAAGTCATTGATATGATCTACAAGAAAATCATAAATTTCCTGTTGACGCCGTGTTATTGTGCTGGCCATGGAAATATCTCCAGTTCTCAGTAAGTTCTATAGTAGCAGAATTAGAACGAATAGGGAACCTGGAAGATTAGATGGTGAAGATTTTACAGGAGCTAATATTCGGCTTGAGCAACACGGTTTTTTCCAGCTGTTTTTGCTTTATACAACGCCTTATCAGCATCACTAAGGAGCTGGGTGGCGGTAGATTTACTTCCAGGAACTCTTGAGGCTACGCCGATACTCAGGGTCACCACGCTGCCAGTTGAACTTCTTGCATGTGGTATTTTTACCTCCTCTACTTCAGTACGAATGCGTTCTGCAACGAACGTAGCCCCATTCAAATCTGTGTTGGGTAAAATCACACAGAACTCTTCACCGCCATATCGGCCAACCAGGTCTTCCGGTCTGCGAACAGTGTTTTTTAGTACTTTGGATACCTTTTTTAAGCAGCTGTCTCCTGCGAGGTGGCCGTAGTTATCATTGTAAAGTTTGAAGTTATCGATATCTATCATGATCACGGCTATTGGATGCTCACTTCGAATCGATCTGGCTGTCTCTTTTTCCAGATATTCGTCTATGATCCTGCGATTGGCTAGACCGGTCAGACCATCCGCATTGGCAAGCTTTTGAAGTTCATCATTGGCCTTTTCCAGTTCATGAGATACAGAGATTAAACGATGGCGCATAGCAGCTATACGCTTCATGGCCGACATCTTGGCTGCGAGGATAGTTTCATCAACCGGTTTTGTCAGATAATCATCACCTCCGGCTTCGATTCCTGCTGCTATGTCGTCAGGGTCGGTACGCCCACTGAGGAAGATTATTGGTACCCAATCATCTTCCTGCTTTCTAATTTCCCGCGCAGCCTCGTAACCGTCCATAACCGGCATGATTACATCCATAAGTACAAGATCAAAATCATATTGATTGTATAGATCCACGGCTTCCTTACCATTGGAACAGCAGATTACATCATGCCCCATATCATTCAGACGAACCGTCATGATATGTTGTTCGGTACGTGTATCGTCTACCAAGAGTATATTCATCATATTATTTGGTGTTTATAAGCACTTTGCTAATTATAACCTTATTGTATGTATATTAAGCGGCATTAGTTCTTGTTCCATGAATAGGTCACCTTAACTTCGTTTCCAGGTTCCACAAACTCGAGTGAACTGCAAAGCTCTTGTATAAGATGTAAACCTCGCCCAAAGAGTCTGTAGTAATCAGAATTATCACACTGAAAATTCTTGTAATCAAAACCACTTCCGCTGTCTGAAATGGTTATTGTAATTTCACCTCCAGCAACTGTTGAGTATGAGTGTAGGTATATGCAGATAAATCCATCTGTTAATGCTTCCAGTCGCCTCTCACGTTCTGTGAAGTAGTGGGTGAAGCCATCCTGAGTGTGCTTGAGGGTGGAGTCCATGCCTAATACGCCATGATCAAGTGCGTTGGTGTAAAGTTCTGTGAGGATTGTATATATGATTCTTCGATGCTCTCCAAGACCGTCTATTTCCTGCATATGGTTCATTAACAACGGAATAGGGTCAGCGTCACACAGGCGGTTTCCACGCAGTATTAAGGTAAATTCAACAGAGTTGTCGTTATCAGGCTTATTCACACTATAAAAATTATTTTTTATGTCTGACGTTCGGTTACTGATCTTCTGCAGAATATCTGGTATGAAAGGGATCTCCGCAATGCTGATGTCATCAGTCTGAGATGCGCCACCACAATGGTTGTTTAAGGATCGTGAGATGCTAGCAATGGCAGATTCGCCTGCGCGGCAGTTTGCAATAGCCTGTTCAAGTCTGGTGCAGCCAAACTGTTCGCGATTCTCATTGACTGCTTCGGTTACACCGTCTGTCACTAACAGTACTTTGTCACCAGGGTTTACCTTAACCACCTCTATGAATTCATTGAAATCAACATTTTTACTGATTCCAAGCGGGATACCGAGAGAAGGAGTACGATGCTTGATTTGATTATTTTCCCTGTTTAGAAGCAAGATGTCAGGCATACCGCAATTACAAAAAGAGGCATGATCAAGAGTATGTGGGATTGTTACAAACTGAGCTGCCATAAACATTCCTGTTGGAAGGAGTTCGTACAATTTTATATTGATAGCGGACAATGTTTGCTGGATAGAGAATCCCTTCCCAGTCATGGCCCGGAAAACCTCCGAAGCTGGCATGGCCCCAAGTGCCGCGGCAAGTCCGTGTCCGGTGAAGTCTCCCATTAATACATTCAAGTCACCAGATGGTGAATATGCTGTTAATAGAATATCGCCACTGAAAAGGTCGGCAGGCTTTAGCAAGGTCTGTATGTTACTTAATGCAACATTTTCAGAGACTACAGCGCAGGCAAATACCTGTTCTGCCAGACGCTGATCCTGTTGGGTTCGGGCATACAGCATATTGACCTCGCCATGGAGTTGGGAGAATCTCTCCATAGATTGTATCTTTGCTTTAAGTAGTGTGCTGCTAATCGGCTTGGTAAGAAAATCATCGCCGCCGACTTCGATACATTTCGCAAGATCATCTTCACCGGTTACACCGGTCAAAAAGATTACGGGTGTGAATCTGTCGGTTGGTATAGATTTGATCTCTTTGACAGCATGATAACCGTCCATCACCGGCATCATTACATCCATCAAAATTATATCAGGTGACTCAGTCTTGAATAGCTCAATAGCCATGGCACCATCTTCGGCGTGGATGACTTCATATCCGATCTGACCCAGAATAGCACCGATCATTATTCGGTTTGTACGTTCATCGTCAGCTACCAGGGCCTTGCCCCTGGTTTTTAGGTTGACTGCTTCTTTTGCAACTTCATTCATTGAAATTGGACCGACTACTAATATAGCTATTTACTTATATTCCATTGTTTTTATTACAAAATGTGTGCGCTAGTGATATACGTAAATGTATCGGCATGGTGAATATAATTCTTTAGTCACCGATGAACGTTTATGTTTGCACAATCATGGTGGTTACTTGACGGTAACTGATTATCCAATTAAAGTGCACGACACCTGAGGTATCTGCGCTGCGCAGATAAATGGGAAGTCGGTGCGAAAAGATTCAATGCCGACACTGCCCCCGCAACGGTAGGCAGGGTAAATGATCAGCAACAGGCCACTGTGTTTACACATGGGAAGGCGCTGAATCCTAGGAGAGATCCGCCCTGTGAGTCCGGAGACCAGCCTCTGGTAGTAACCCATGGATGTTGCGGCGGGCGACACAGGTGAACTCTTGGCCATTCCGGCAGAT
>JBNKEE010000029.1:0-77680 GCA_050288625.1 Sedimenticolaceae bacterium
GGATCAAAACCCTGTGCCTTACCGCTTGGCGACGCCCCAATAAATTATCACTTTCTCCTGTCGCCCAGCGCCAGGATTGCTCCGGGCATCCATGCCCTACGCCCCTTCGGGGCCGGCTGCGCCGTCCAAATTCGCTCCCAGAGAATTTGTCAAACCTGGGTATGCAGGGATCAAAACCCTGTGCCTTACCGCTTGGCGACGCCCCAATAAATCTTTTGCTTAGCCGCCTCTCAACATATCCAGAACAGGCGAGCTGTTGCTCCCTCTCACTACCGCTCCGCTCATGTGCCCAGGCAGCTTATCCAACACTTCCTTTGCCCCTTCTTCGCTAGCAAAGGATGCAAAGACGGCAGCACCGGTACCGGTCAATCTAGCGTCCCCACATCCCTGCAACCATCCAATAGCCTCGGCAACTTCAGGATGCCTTTTACATACTACAGGCAAGCAGTGATTCTCTCTGCTGCCCGCAAAGAAGTCGGCTATTGTGATGCGGGCGGAGTCCCGTGTCAATTCAGGATCGGAAAAAATTTCAGCGGTAGAGACATGGCAGCAGGGAAACAACAGAAGATACCATGCTTCAGGAAGTGAAATCGGCTCAAGCTGCTCCCCAACCCCCTCCGCCCAGGACGCCACACCCCGGATAAAGACAGGCACGTCCGCACCCAATCGTAATCCCAATTCCGACAACCTCTCAGTCGACAAACCTAGATCCCAAAGCCTATTTAAAGCCAGCAGCGTTGTAGCGGCATCAGAACTGCCCCCTCCAAGTCCCGCACCCATAGGAATGTTCTTCCTTAACTCAATGTCCACTCCAGACGTGACTCCGGCCTCAACCTGAAGCATACGGGCCGCCTTAACCACCAGATCGATCTCCTCAGGCACACCATCTATTTCGCAAACTCTGGTGACCTTACCATCGCTCCGCAGGTTAAACCTGAGTTGATCGGCAAGATCGACAAACTGAAATACCGTTTGCAGTAGATGGTAGCCATCGTCCCTGCGGCCGACTATGCGCAGCATAAGATTCAACTTGGCCGGTGCCGGCCACACCTCCCCCCAATTCATCAGATGATCATATCCCCAAACGTTTGATGGCCCGCAGCAAATACTTGTTATCAGGATCTTTATCAAGCGCCCCCTGTATAACCTTTTGCGCCTCCTGTTTCTTGCCTGTCACCCAGAGCAGCTCTCCCAGATGTGTAGCTATCTCCACATCCTGCAATATTTCAAAAGCGCGACGCAGATAACGCAAGGCCTCTTCATGATTCCCTAACCGATATTGAACCCATCCCATACTATCAAGGATTGCGGGAGAGTCAGGCTTCAAAGCCAGCGCCTTTGTTATATAACCGAGGGCCTCTTGATAGCGGTTGGTCTGATCTGCCAGAGTATAACCCAGAGCATTCAATGCATCTGCATGATCAGGTTTCCGCTTTAGAATAAATTGAAGATCCCTTTCCAGGACATCCACCTTTCCAATAGCAGATGCTGAAAGCGCTCTAGCATAGAGTAGGTCGATGTCATCTGGATGCTCTTTGAGTGCGGTATCAAAAAGTTCTACTACCTTTTCATGCGCAGAGTGTTTGCGCAGAATATCGCCTTCAAGAATATACAGGTCCACCGAACGATCAGGCATCCTGGTTCGCATCCCGACAAGCATAGCTCTGGCCTTATCCAGACCCCCCTGCGCAGCCACTAGCTCAACGATTCTTGCCTGAGCATTGAACATATACTTTCCGCTCTTAACCTTTCCGTACCACTCCACGGCCTCCTTAGATCTATCCTCTTCCTCGGCGATACGCCCCAAATAGAAAGAGGCATCGCCGACCCTCTTATTAGACTGCAGAAGTTCGTTAAAATAACCAGCGGCCTGCTGGTACTTTTTTAACTGAAGCGCAACGACACCCAGAGTAAACTTCACGTTGACATCATCTGGGACCAACTTGCTTAGTTGTTGGAACTGCTCATACGCCAGCTCTGGCTTATTAAGGTCAATTAACAGCCGCGCATACGCAGAATGCAGAGCCTTACTATCTGGAGATTTCTGCAAGGCCCGTTGCATAGCGTTCATGGCGCCAGCTGTGTCCTCCCTCTCAACATAGATACGACTCAGCAATATGTGAGCCTTCTCCATTTTTGGCTCGATCTTTACGGCCTCAAGTATCTCAGCCTCTGCCACATCAAACCTCTCCGCCATAACCGCAATCAGTGCAACCGCATATCTAGCATTCGCATTCGACTTATAATCCAAGACCAACGACCGCATTAGTTCGAGTGCAAGTTTATTATTTTTTCCAGATGCAACAGCAACAACGGCTTGGACAAATCCATCCTGTTTATCCTTATCTTGCAGCCTAACTAATTGCTTGAGTTGACTGAGAGCGGAGTCTGCATCATCCAATTGCATATAGAGCATAACCGCCATCTGTCGCGCCTTGTATGATTTTGAATCAAACTCAATCCAGCGTTCTACCGCCTCCAGAGCCCCCGACCGATCCTTTTGATGCAAGGCAATTTTGGCAGCACGCTCTGCAGCTACCGCATCTTTCGCCAGGTCAGCACTCTTTAACTGATGTTTATACGCCAGCTCGAGATCCTGTCTCTGCAGCGCAATCTCACCCACCAACAGGTTATAGATTACATCTGTGCTCAAAGAGGAAGGGGGATGAGTAAGCGACTGTTTTTCTATTCCATACTGACCATCGTCAGCACTGGAAAGCAGCTGTTTCTGTAATACTCCGTTACAAGCAGCCAATGTGACCGCAAGATGGATAAGTGCCAATCTGCACAAGAAGGGGCTAATAATCATATTCATTTCAACATGTCATACACGACGAGAGTATATCAAAAATAGCGGCAGCCCCAGGGAAAACTGTTGTCTGCAATATCTTGATTATAAAAGGGTTCCACAAGAAAGATGTGCAGCACTTGGAAGTGTGAACCTTGTCAAATCAATAAGTTAGGCTTTTCCTATACTTAAAGCAGGACCCCTAAAACTCTGCTCAGGACGTGACCATCTAGGCCTATCCTAAGTTTAGTAGCCTAGGAGCAACCGTCAGGACGGCAAGATGCCTCAAAACGCGCGGAACAATATTGTGGAAGAGACTACCCAGACAATCTTGGTTGATGGTTTCGTTGATGATCAATCAAACAGCGAGCAGGTTAGCGCATGCCTGATAGTAATCTCAGGTGGAGATATTGGGCATCAACATAGATTCAAAACGAATCAAACTATGATAGGCCGTTCTATCAATGCCGACATACAGGTCAATGATGATTCTGTCTCAAGAGACCATGCTTTCATAGTAAAAGACAAAAAAGGTTATCGCATAGCAGACAACGAATCTAAAAACGGCTGCTTCGTAAACGATGCCAGAGTTGATAATCGATACCTTCAGGATGGCGACCTACTGCGCATCGGCAAGACGATTTTTAAGTATCTTTCCAGAAATAATATCGAGCAGGCCTACCACGAAGAACTATTCAGACTAGCCAAGATTGACGGCCTTACCAATATTTTCAACCAGAGGCACTTTTCCGAGTCCCTGGAAAATGAACTTGAGAGGGCACAAAGGTACAATCGGGAGCTCTCTCTATTGATGATCGACATCGATCACTTCAAGAAAGTAAATGACACCTTTGGTCACCGTGCGGGCGATCATATATTAAAAAATCTTGCTCGCATCTTTGTCAGCCGTTCGCGTCGAGTTGATTATGTCTGTCGTTATGGCGGCGAAGAGTTTGCAATCATCCTGCCCGAAGTCGACATTATGGGGGCATTCAAGTTTGCCTCTAAACTTAATAAAGCAGTCGCCTCACATAAATTCATATTTGAAAAAGACGAAATACCCATAACCATCTCTATAGGTGTTTCTGACATAATGGAGGGGCCTCAATCAGTTGATGATTTGATTGAAACAGCAGACAGACGTCTGTACCTGGCCAAGGAGAGAGGCAGAAATTGCGTGGTTTCAGCTGATTAGATGACATCAAACCCACAGCCACAATCTCTACAATGCCTACCAACTAACATACTCCACTTGAATTTATCCCATTGATAATTCAGAATTTGCCGTTTGAGATCAACAGAAACGGCACCCATGTCACTGCTTGTCCTAGGCTTAAATCATAAAACAGCGCCTGTAGATATCCGCGAACGTATAACCTTTGGTCCGGACATCATCGTGGGGGCGCTGCGCAGTCTGCTGGAAAAGCCTGGATTGGCCGAGGCGGTAATCTTATCCACCTGCAATCGCACCGAGATATATTGCACACTAAACGAAACCGAACAGGATGAAGCTGGTATTTGGCTGAGTGAATTTCATGGCGTAGAGTTAGAGACCATATCTCCCTACCTCTATCGGCACAAAAACGAAAACGCCATACAACACTTACTTCAAGTGGCTTGCGGCCTAGACTCTATGGTGCTGGGAGAGCCCCAAATCCTAGGTCAGGTGAAATCCGCCTACCAGACCGCTAATGTAGCCAATGCCACTGGTAAACTCCTGGGTCGACTGTTTCAGCACAGCTTCTCTGTGGCCAAACAGGTCCGCACAGATACAGCCATAGGATGTAGTCCGGTATCGGTGGCATTCGCCGCCGTGAGCCTGGCACGCCAGATCTTCAGTGACCTGTCCGAACAGACCGCCATGCTTATTGGGGCTGGCGAGACCATTGAGCTAGCGGCTCGCCATCTATATCAGCACGGAATCGGGCGTATAATCGTCGCCAACCGCACCCTGGACCGAGCCCATACTCTGGCCAATCAATTTGATGGCTATGCCATCTCGCTAACTGAGATCTCCACTCACCTATCCGAGGCTGACATAATCATATCGTCCACAGCAAGCCCGTTGCCGATCCTGGGCAAAGGTGCGGTTGAGAGTGCCCTGCAGAAACGCAGACATCAGCCTGTGTTCATGGTGGACATAGCTGTGCCTAGGGACATTGAGGCCGAAGTAGGCAATCTGGATGATGTATATCTCTACACAGTGGATGATTTGGACGAGGTGATCCAGGAGAATATTCGCTCACGCCAGGAAGCGGCATTGCAAGCCCAGGAGATCATTGAACAGCATACAGAGGAGTTCATGGGATGGCTGCGCTCTCTGGATGCTGTAAGCATAATCCAAAACTATCGTGGACAGGCAGAGAGCATAAGAGATGAGGTGCTGGAGCGCTCCCTACGCCAACTGCAGAACGGCAAGGAGCCGGAAGAGGTCCTGCAATACCTGGCGCACACTCTGACCAATAAGATCCTACACACCCCCAGCACCCAGATCCGCCAAGCGGGCTTCCAGGGTCAGCAGTCTCTGCTTAAAGCAGCTGATGCCCTGCTCAAAATCAAAAAGCCCGGCAACAAATAATGAACCCATCTATCCGCAGTAAACTTGAGCAGATCAGTGAACGGTTTGAGGAGATAACCGCACTCTTGGCCGAGCCTGAGGTACAGGGAGATCAAAACCTGTTTCGTTCTCTAAGCCAAGAGTACGCCCAGCTGGACCCGGTTGTAGGCTGTTACAACCGCTACCGCGAACTGGAGAATGCGATAGAGAGCGCCAGGGAGATGCTACAAGACCCGGAGATGTCAGAACTGGCCCGTGATGAGCTGGAAGAGGCTGAGCAGAAACGCACAGAGCTGGAGCCGGAGCTGCAACTGCTGCTGATCCCGCCCGATCCCAACGATGAGCGCAACATATTCCTGGAGGTGCGCGCCGGCACCGGCGGTTCCGAGGCCGCCCTTTTCGCTGGCGACCTCTATCGCATGTACTCCCGCTTTGCCGAGTTGCAAGGTTGGAAGACAGAGATCATCAGCGAAAGCCAGGGTGAACAGGGTGGATATAAAGAGGTGGTTAGCCGCATAAGCGGCCGTAACGTCTACTCCAAGCTCAAGTTCGAATCCGGCACTCACCGGGTGCAACGGGTCCCAGAGACCGAATCCCAGGGCCGCATCCACACCTCTGCCTGCACCGTGGCAATATTAGCCGAGGCAGAGGATATTGATCATATCGATATAAATACCAACGATCTGCGCATCGACACCTACCGCGCCTCTGGGGCTGGAGGCCAACACGTCAACAAGACCGATTCCGCGGTGCGTATCACCCACCTTCCCAGCGGTATAGTGGTGGAGTGCCAGGATGAAAGATCTCAGCACAAAAACAAAGCCAGGGCCATGTCTCTACTCCAGGCAAAGTTACTTTCCAATGCCCAGCAGGATCAGGCCAGCGAACAGGCGGAAAAACGCAAGCTTCAGGTCGGTAGCGGAGACCGTTCAGAGCGCATCCGCACCTACAACTTCCCCCAAAATAGGCTTACTGATCACAGAATTAATCTAACCCTATACAAATTAGATGAGATAATTCAAGGGGATATGAGTCAGGTAATCGATCCACTAATACATGAATTCCAAGCAGAGCAGCTTACGTCCCTAGCATCTGGTGAGCTCTGACTATAATCGATACATATCCTCATGCATTAGGGGTTTAACTGATCCGCAGCATGGTTCAGATGTCCACAACATGGTTAAATATCAGGCATGCAACAAGAAGCAACTCCCACCATTGCGCTGGCCCAGGAACTGGCGATAGAGAAACTGACCGGTATCCCGGACAGCATACCCAGGCTTGAGGCCGAGGTACTGCTAGCGTCACTACTTGATAAGCCGCGCACCTACCTGGCTGCTTGGCCAGAGATGCAGCTCACATATAACCAAGCCCAATGTTTTCAGGCTATGATAGAACGCCGTTCTGTGGGAGAACCCATTGCATATATAACTGGGCGGCGAGAGTTCTGGTCTCTGGATCTTGAGGTAACCCCTGATACCTTGATCCCAAGACCGGAAACCGAGACTCTGGTGGAAAAAGTGTTGGAACACATTCCAGAGATGAGTCCAATGCACATTGCAGACTTGGGAACAGGTAGCGGCGCCATTGCCGCAGCCATTGCCAGCGAACGCCCAATGTGCAGCATCATTGCCACCGATTTCTCCCATAGCACCATTCAAGTAGCGCAGCGCAACTTCAGTCGACTTGGACTCAGTAATATTAAGACATCGATGGGAGAGTGGTGCAACGCACTTCCTCCAGATAAAAAGTTCGACATCATTGTAAGTAACCCGCCATATATCGCTGAGGGTGATGGACATCTAGCCCATGACGGCCTCCCATGGGAGCCGCAGAGGGCTCTGCGCTCCGGAGATGACGGTCTGGATGACATAAACAGGATAATCGAAGAGACTCCTGGATACATCGCTCCCAACGGATGGCTGTTCCTGGAGCACGGCTTTGATCAAGGTGGGCGAGTTAGGTCACTTCTAAGGGATGCAGGGTTTGCCTCAGTTCACACCAGTCAGGACCTTTCGGGACATGATCGAGTGAGCATAGGCCAGATAAGCTAGACCATAATAATTGCAATAACAGCAATGCAGATACGCTTCCTCTTTCTAATCTGTCTTTTATCTATCCTTGGCCTGGCCTGGAAGATAGTTCAGTATCCGGCCCCCGCCGGTTTTGTAGTACCAGAGGTAATCCCAGAAAACAGCCCGCCGATTTACGAAACATCTTTCGCCTCTAATGCGGTGACAACAGAGGTGCACAGTGCCGGCGTAGTAGAGCTAAACAACGGCGACATCCGCTCTGTTTGGTACGGAGGCACCAGAGAAGGGGATGCCGATGTTGCGATATACACAAACGTTTGGAGCTCAGCAAACAAAGAATGGGGACAAGAACATATTGCGGTCGACCTGGCGACGACCCGTACTGGTAGCAAGCGTTTTGCCCGCAAACTGGGCAACCCGGTCATCACGCGCGGCCCCAACAATAACCTATGGCTTCTTTACGTAAGCGCCGTAGGCGGATGGGCCACCAGCGGAATAAACCTGTCCATATCTAAAGATGAAGGGATGACCTGGAGCACACCAAAGCGCCTCATCACATCGCCAACTCTTAATCTCAGCACACTAGTCAAAGGCAACCCTATTAGCTTCACCGATGGAAGCATTGGTCTTCCGGTATATCACGAGTTCCTGGCAAAATTCGGTGAACTCTTACGCCTAGATAAAGATGGCAATGTTATCGACAAAACCAGACTGGCCTGGGGGCGCGACTCCCTGCAACCAGTTATCCTGCCTTACTCGAAGCAGGAGGCTATCTCCCTGTTGCGTTATGCTGGAGATCCACCAAATAGAATTTTGGCTCAATTCTCCAGCAATTCTGGCCTTAGCTGGCCAGAGCCGTTCAAGACTGACCTACCAAATCCTAATGCGGCGATAGCCGGTATAAGCACCAACGCAGGGAAGCGACTCCTTATGGTGTTCAACGACCATCCTGAGGAGAGGGATAAACTGAGCTTGGCAATTTCTGACAACCAAGGCGAAAGTTGGAAGGTTGTTCATGTCTTTGAACGTTGGAACAAAGAGTGGAAGGGGAAAAAGCAAGGCTACTCCTATCCCAGTCTGATACAGGCTACCAACGGTGACTTTCACTTGGTATATTCCTGGAATGTACACAAGATCAAACACGTACATTTCAACCAAGCCTGGCTGGAGGCTCGCCTCCGATGACCCTTTCATCGATCATTGGCATTAGCGGTCACGCCATACTTCTGTCGGCCATCATTCTACGTTTAGCCTGCGCGACAAACCTGAGAAGAGGATACTCTTATACTTTGGCCATCATGGCCCTAGTGGCCGTATCCATTCCTACAGAAACCATGCCGCTCGCTCAGATAACCAGAGGAGTGTTTGGTGATATGAGCATCACCACTATCGTCATGCTGGGATATTTTCTCATATTCCCAACCACCTCCAGAGAAAAGTCCAATCAACTATTTATTCTAATAGTCGTCGTCGGCATCCTGTTTTATCCTGCCGCACTGGGGCTGGGCATGACAGATCCATATCAGTGGGGTTATCTTAATGCCTATCGCGGAATTGCTGCCCCAATGCTATTTTTAACCGCCCTTGCTGCTATCATGCTGATTGCACTACGCTTGAACAACGACCTCATATTGCTTTGCATCGCATCAGCAACCATGGCGTTCTTGATCGGGGCAATGGAATCTAGGAATATTTGGGACTATCTCATTGACCCTCTGATTGTTATTTTTGGCCTATTCAGAATTGGCATTGAGTCCGTAAAATTACTTATTTGGAAAAAACGTGAGCAGTCAAATATCAACCATTGAAAAAACGGTATTAGGGTTCATAATCGCCATGGTCATATTTAGCGTGGCAATGAAATACCTGAATAATGATTTCTTTGTCTCAGTAATTATTACTGAGGATGGAATAATAGAGTGGCTTACCGTTGTTGGACTGGCGTTAACGTCATTTGTATGTTTCCAGCGAGTATTCATTCTAAGGGGAATAAGACCCAAGCTGTTCCTATTCATGACCATACTGCTCGGCGCGGTCTTTTTCTTTGGCGCCGGAGAAGAGATATCCTGGGGGCAGCGCATCTTCAATACCCAGAGTTCAGAGTTCTTCCAGCAGCACAATGCTCAGGGCGAAACAAATCTGCACAACCTTGTGGTCGGCGGCAAAAAGATCAACAAGATAGTATTCGGCGTGGGACTGCAACTGGTACTACTCATTTACCTCCTGATTCTGGTACCGCTATATAAACGCAAGCCAAGCCTGAAGGTATTCTTAGATAGATTCGCGGTACCTATAGCCAAACCATATCAGGTTATTGGCTACCTGGCGGCGCTGACCCTTATCCAAATAATGTTGGATGATCCCAAAAAAGGTGAGCTGGCTGAGTTTGCCGGCTCATTTTTGTTTTTCCTCAATATCGCATTTCCCTACAATATAGAACTATTTCAGCCAGACAAAGACAGAAAAGACTAGACGAACCCAAAATGCAAAACGCCTCGTCTGGGAACGACGAGGCGCTTCATAACATATATCTACCACCTACTTAGCTGCGTTTATCCAATGGCACCCAATCTCTTTCAGCTGCTCCGGTATAAAGTTGACGCGGACGTCCAATTGATAGTTGCTCATCACCAATCATCTCTATCCACTGACTGATCCAACCCACTGAGCGAGCCAACGCAAAGATCACTGTAAACATATTTGTCGGGATACCGATGGCTCGGAGTATGATCCCTGAGTAAAAATCAACATTCGGATACAACTTCTTATTGATAAAATACTCATCTTCAAGCGCGATCTTTTCCAACTCCATAGCGATTTTAAACAGCGGATCATCTTTACGCCCAGTCTCCTCCAGGACACCTTGCGCCGCCTCACGTAACACCTTGGCCCTCGGGTCATAGTTCTTGTACACACGATGCCCAAAGCCCATAAGACGAAAACTATCCTCAGGATCACGGGCGCGTTTGACAAACTCACCCACCTTATCTGGGGTACCTATCTCATTCAACATTCGCAACACGGCCTCATTGGCACCCCCATGGGCAGGTCCCCATAGAGCACTTATACCAGCAGAGATACAGGCAAACGGGTTAGCCTGGCTCGATCCGGCCAGACGCACCGTTGCAGTGGATGCGTTTTGTTCATGATCAGCATGTAGGATAAATATCTTATCCATGGCGTCGACAATAACCGGTGACACCTTGTACTCCTCACAAGGTGTCGCAAACATCATATGTAGAAAATTTTCCGCAAACGAAAGATTATTGTCTGGATATATAAAAGGCTGGCCTATGTGATACTTATAAGTGGCAGCGGCGATGGTTGGGATCTTGGCCATAACACGAATAGCCGAGATCTCACGATGCTTTGGATTTCGGATGTCCAATGAATCATGATAAAAAGCGGACAGAGCGCCAACCACGCCTACCATTACCGCCATTGGGTGTGCATCCCGACGAAATCCTTTAAAAAACTGCAGAAGCTGTTCATGCACCATAGTATGCTCGATAACAAGACGACTGAAGACTTCATACTGAGATTTAGTAGGCAAATCACCATACATAAGGAGATAACAGGTCTCAAGATAGTTGCTATTTTGTGCCAACTGCTCAATGGGATAACCACGATGTTGTAAAATCCCCTTTTCTCCATCAATAAAGGTTATCTTACTCTCACAGGAAGCGGTGGCACGAAACCCTGGATCCAACATAAACAGTCCAAAGTCACTATAAAATTTAGTGCAATCCACCACTGCAGGGCCGGTGGTACCTTCAATAATTGGCAGTTCAACCTCTTTACCTGTGCGATTATCGCGAAAAGTCATTGAGTTTTTTGACATTATTCCTCCTCTCTTCTAATTGAAACCGTCGGGAGTTAGACATCCCCACAACTATGTAGGTTGTATAGAAAATCCAGAAAATTGGCTTTGTAACTGCCTGGAACCGGCCTAAATCCCCTTAATAAAAACAGGGTCTATCATTGATCCTAATAATAGTATCTTATCCCCATATAAACAACCGACGTCAAATACAATTACCTCCTACCCTAATATTACGATCAAGAATGGCATCTGCCATATTTCTCAGGGAGCCTCTTTTAAGATAGGATGCGCGATTATCAACGTTCAACGAACTTAGGAATATGGAAGACGACAGGCTACTACGCTTCAGCCGCCAAATTATGTTACCGGCCTTCGGCATCGAAGGACAGGAGAGACTGCTCAAATCCAGGGTGTTGATAATCGGCCTGGGAGGACTGGGTTCTCCTGTATCTATGTACTTGGCCGCCGCAGGTGTGGGGGAATTGATACTGGTTGACTTCGACCAGGTAGATCTTACCAACCTGCAACGCCAAATCGTTCATACCACCCAAAACATAGGCCAAAAAAAGGTGCAATCTGCAAGAGAGACCCTGTCAGCCCTAAATCCCGATTGTCAAATCACCACCGTTGATCACAAGCTTGCAACCGATGAGCTAGCCGAGCATATAGCCAGTGTTGATTTGGTTGTCGACTGCAGCGACAACTTTTCCACTCGCTTTGCCGTAAACATGGCATGTGTGGGCGGCCGTAAACCACTAGTGTCAGGGGCAGCAATACGCATGGAAGGACAGGTATCTGTCTTCACGGGACAGCCAGGAGACCCTTGCTACCACTGCCTCTATGGCAACGGCAGAGAAACAGATGCGGCCTGCTCGGAGAATGGAGTGCTGGCCCCGGTTGTCGGCATCATAGGTAGTATACAGGCCACTGAAGCCATTAAGGTGCTAGCCGGAGTAGGCACTGCCCTGAACGGAAAGCTTATGTTGTTGGATGCAACGGATATGCAGTGGCGCACTATAAAATTGAAGTCAGACCCAGAGTGCCCAGTTTGCGGCAGTCAAATCAACTAATAGCAGTAGATATGAATATCAACACCAACGATCATGCGAACAAAGAGTACCTGGAGAATCTAAGACAGGACATTGTATTCAGTGAAACACTCTGTGGTCACACCCTACAGTTTCACACAACCTGGGGACTCTTCTCTCCGAAAGGCATTGATGAAGGCAGCCGTCTTCTCCTGGATAACATCGAGATAAACAGAGATGACGATACTCTGGATCTAGGTTGTGGTTATGGACCATTGGGACTGACTTTAGCAAAGCTTGCACCTGAGGGAACCAGCGTATTGGTGGATAAAGATTTCGTGGCCATTGAATACAGCAAGAAGAACGCCCAACTCAACAATATCCATAACGCCAAGATATTTTTGAGCAACGGTTTCGATCAAGTAGGCGACAGCAATTTCGATCTTATTCTATCTAACCTGCCTGCAAAGACTGGAAAAGAGCTCTATTATCTCTACTTCTATGACGCTCTGGCCAGAATGAATCCCGGTGCGCGCTTCTACGTAGTGACCATATCCGGACTACGTAAATTTGTAGCAAGGGCCTTCAAAGAGGTCTTTGGCAACTATAAAAAGGTCAAACAAGGGAAAACCTATACGGTTGCTTTAGCGCGCAAGATGTAATCTATTTTGACTCCTTGTCGAACTTAATCTGATCCAGAGTAGAAAACACTTCATTACTACTATCTTCCATAACCTTAAATGATTCCATAAGTGCTGAGTAGTCTAACTCATGACCGCTAGCAATAATGTCAAAAACACCCTTTGTCCCGTTGTGTACCGTTGAATGCGGATATTCCAGGTTGCCGTAGTGATCTGAATCAGAGAAGAACTCTCTGCCTTCTCCTTCGTAATACCATTTCCCCAAACGACAATTGTGATGATCAACAAAATCAAAAACGGGCTCACCCTTATTTACTGAAAGATAGGTATTAACCTTCCATAACACGTGATCCAATTTTGCTAGGCTCATAAATACATTATCAGTAGTTTCAGATATTCCTTCAAAGTAACCGTCCACACGGTTGTTCATTGCAACGAGGCTGCCTTGAAAACCATTTACGGTTTCGTTCACCTGCTCGATTTTTTCCGTTAGCTGCGAAGATGCAGAGCTAACCGAACTGACATTTGCATGAAGCGATTTGATCACCTCATCGGTCTCGGCAATAGCCGATTGAGTCTTATCCGCCAGACCCCTTACCTCATCTGCAACCACAGCAAAACCCCTGCCCTGCTCACCGGCGCGCGCCGCCTCAATCGCTGCATTGAGTGCAAGCAGGTTGGTCTGTTCCGCTATCCCTCTAATAAGGGCAAGGATCGAACTGATTTCACCTGCCCGCGATGACATTCCATCCACCGCCTCCGCAGAATCACGCGAAATACCCGTCAACGCCCCCAAATCATCCGTGATCCCCTGAATATCCACCGACAGCCCTGAGAAATCACTATCAATATCACTTGTGGCATTTATTGTGACTTTAGCCATTTCCACAGACCCAGCAAGATTTGACTGAATATTCAACAAACCAGCCCTTAGATGCTCATTCTCGAAGGCCATCAAATCACCAAGCTGCCGCTCCCTGACTAAACTATGCTGCTTAACACTATCTAACTCATCAGTAACAGCATCTAATTCGGCCTGAATCTTTCCTATCTCTTGGCGCAGCTCTTCGTTTTCCCTCTCCACCTCGGCCAAGCGTATATTTGCATTATTATTAAACCAGCTCATCCGCATCTCCACTTAATGTTTCTCAGTTCTACGGGTATATCTTGCCCGTATACGGAGTTATCGGCATGCGCATAAAAAACTTAAACACAAAAAAACAACCGCTTCCGTGTGGAGCTTAATAACGGAGGCGGTTGTTTTAATGTACCGAAGAATTTGGAATTCTCGGTAAAACTGCGATAGCTCTCTAAGCCTTTTTAGTAGCTGTTTTTTTCTTTGCACGACGCTTACGCGTTTTTGGCTTAGTAACAGCGCCATATTTTTTAATGGCATCTTTAGTGCGACTAGCAAGAAACTTGTCCGTAGCAGCCTGAGTAGACTCCATAAGCTTAAGCAGAGCGTTTGTACGCCGATCACTTTCACGCGCCTGCTTTTTTGCCTCGGCGGCTTCTGCCTTCGCTGCCTTAAGACTTTCACGCAGCTTAGCTACCATCTCGGCTTGGCGATTAACTGCAGCAACTTTTTTCTTTGCCGCAACCTTCTTCTTTGCAACTCTCTTCTTGGTCGCTCTCTTCTTAACTACCATCAGTCACCTCTTAAATTGGTTTATGAAACGTTCATAGATGCCATGCCTTAATAAAGGTGGCGACAAACATTATAGTATTATTTATACAAAATTGTATCCGTCACTATTTGTCCAGATGTTTATTAATAGCAAGAAACAAGATAACACCGACAAAACATGACCCAAATCATCGTATATACTTAAAAATTGAATAGGGTGATCTAAACACACATCAAGATGGCAATGGTTATGACTAAAGAACCATCCGCAATGCAAACGCAGATTAGAAATAGCATTTGTATTTTATGTTTTATACACATGTATATACCAAATCCGACCAACGCCGGCGGCGTGTGCACCGTCGCAAAGGAACTAGGCAATTCTCTTGCCATAGAGTGGGTGGCAGATGCGAAAGAAAGCGTGGACAGCGCAATCGAAAAGACAAAGACATCTCTTCACAACCAGGGATTCAGTAAAAGAAAGCTTATTGATGTACATGTACAAGCCAGCACCCAACTGCCCCATGGCTACATGGTAATCGTAAAAACAAAATATACCACGCCATTTAAAACAAAGATGGGAAACACCCGCACCAGTTATGGTTGCGGATTTAGCGACACATCGTTAGCAGACGCAGAAAAAGTCGCTGCAAGCAATCTAAGGAGTTACTCCTGGGGATGGAAAAAAGAGTTTGGTTACGAGCTACATGCCAAGCATAAATTTTGAAATATTAGAGTTTCTTTTTTAGCAGCTCATTTACTTGCTGTGGATTTGCCTTGCCTTTGGATGCTTTCATCACCTGCCCCACAAAGAACCCGATCATCTTGCCGCGCTTCTGTTCCTCGGCATCGCGGAAGTTCTCCACCTGCTGCGGATTGGAAGCAATAACGTCATTCACAATCTGCTCAATGGCGCCACTATCTGTTATCTGCTTCAAACCCTTAGCGTCTATGACCTCGTCTACACCACCCTCTCCGCTCCATATTGCGTCGAACACCTGTTTGGCTATCTTGCCGGATATAGTGTTATCCGTAATGCGTCGAATAAGCGCCCCCAGCATCTCCGCCGTTACCGGCGACTCAGCAACCTCTTTGTTCTCTTTATTAAGTGCAGCGGTTAATTCTCCCATAACCCAGTTAGCAGCAAGCCTAGCATCATCACACGCCTTAACCACATCCTCATAGTAATCTGCAACTTCGCGACTGGATACCAGAAATACCGCCTCCTGGATACCCATCCCATACTGTTCCATAAAACGTTGACGGCGCGCCTCCGGCAGCTCGGGCATGTGGGCGGTCACCTCTGCGATAAAGGCATCATCGAACTCTACCGGCAGCAGATCAGGATCAGGGAAATAGCGATAATCGTTCGCCTCTTCCTTGGTGCGCATTGAGCGGGTCTCATCCTTATCCGCATCGTATAACCTAGTCTCCTGTACCACCTGGCCGCCCGATTCCAACACGTCGACCTGGCGTTCAACCTCAAAATTAATGGCCTTCTCCAAAAAACGAAACGAGTTGATGTTTTTCAACTCCGCGCGGGTGCCAAACTCCTCCTGCCCCCGGGGACGGATGGACACGTTGGCGTCCACCCGAAAGGAACCCTCCTGCATGTTGCCATCACACACCCCAATGTACTGGACGATCTGATGAATCATCTTGGCATAGGCCACCGCCTCTTTGGCCGAACGCATGTCCGGCTCCGATACGATCTCCAACAGTGGAGTGCCGGCACGGTTCAGGTCAATGCCGCTCATGCCGTGAAAGTCTTCATGCAGAGATTTGCCTGCATCCTCTTCCAGGTGTGCGCGAGTGACACCTACAGTCTTAACCGAACCGTCATCCAGAACAATATCTACATGCCCCAGTCCAACGATTGGCAATTCATACTGACTAATCTGATACCCCTTGGGCAGATCGGGATAGAAGTAGTTCTTACGAGCGAAGATAGAGCGCTTGCCCAGCTCTGCGCCGATGGCGGTACCGAATTTCACCGCCATACGCACTACCTCCTCGTTTAGGACCGGCAATACCCCTGGCATGCCCAGATCTACATTACAGGCTTGGGTATTTGGTTCGGAACCAAAGGCGATAGAAGCCCCAGAGAAGATCTTGGACCTGGTGGCAAGCTGGGCATGTATCTCAAGCCCGATTACTGTTTCCCATTGCATCATTCTTTTCCAATCATAACTCTTTTATTCAAAACCACCCGGCACTGCCAGATGCCAATCCGTCGCCTGTTGCAAGCGGTGAGCTACATTCAAAAGCTTTGCTTCAGCAAAATAGCTACCTATGATCTGCATGCCCACCGGCATTCCGTCCACAGACTGTACCGGGATTGACATCCCAGGCAACCCTGCCAGATTGACCGCTATGGTATAGATATCAGACAGGTACATGGTCACCGGATCATCAGCCTTTTCACCTATACCAAATGCGGTGGTAGGTGAGGCTGGACCCATTATTACGTCCACCTGTTCAAAGGCGCGCCTAAAATCCTCCGAGATCAGGTGCCGCAACTGCTGGGCCTTGAGGTAATAGGCATCATAATAACCAGCTGACAAGGCATAGGTACCGATCATGATGCGGCGCTTTACCTCGGCCCCAAAGCCTTCGCTACGAGAGCGTTTATACAGGTCTTCCAAATCTTTGGGGTCTTCACACCTATGTCCGTAGCGCACACCGTCGAAACGGGCTAGATTGGAGGAACACTCGGCTGGCGCCACAACATAATAAGTAGGGACGGCCAGGTTTGTATTGGGCAGACTGATATCCACCACCTCGGCGCCTAATTTTTTATACTCCTCCACCGCCGCATCAATGGAGGCGGCAATCTGAGCATCCAGGCCCTCTTTAAAATACTCTTTTGGTAGACCGATCTTCAGTCCGGTCAGGTCATCATTCAAGCTGGCAGAATAATCCGGCACCGGCTCATCCACACTGGTGGAATCTCTTGGGTCTAACCCGGCCATAGCCTGCAGCATAATTGCAGCATCCTCGGCACTTTTGGTCATGGGTCCACCCTGATCCAGACTGGAGGCAAAAGCGATCATACCGTAACGCGACACGCGTCCGTAGGTGGGCTTGAGTCCGGTAATACCGCACATGGCTGCTGGCTGCCGGATAGACCCGCCGGTATCGGTACCGGTAGCGGCAACACACAGCCTAGCAGCAACCGCCGCTGCCGAACCACCGGAAGAGCCACCAGGCACCTTATCCAGGTTCCATGGGTTCTTCACCGGTCCATACCAACTAGTTTCGTTGGATGACCCCATGGCGAACTCATCCATATTTGCCTTACCCAAGGTCACCGCCCCTGCGGCATTCAACTTGGCGGAGACGGTAGCGTCATAGGGAGCAATGAAGCTATCCAGCATACGGGAACCGCAACTGGTCTTAATCCCCTTGGTACAGAATATATCCTTCTGGATGATCGGTATGCCAGTAAGTGGCCCGGCATCTCCTGACTTGATCTTGGCATCTGCAGCCTCGGCTCGGATCAGGGCCTCGTCCTTGCACAAGGTAATTAGGCTATTCAGTTTTCCATCCAGGGAACCGATACGATCAAGATAGTGCTGGGTCAACTCTACACTACTGTACTCCCCTGCGCGTAATCCGTTCGCCAGCTGTGAAACAGTCTTGTTATGCATCTTACTCGATCACCTTTGGAACCAGATAGAGCCCTTCTTCGGTCTGGGGGGCTATGGATTGAAACAGCTCACGCTGATCCTCTTCCGTCACTTGGTCACGGCGCAGCGGCTGGATCATATGTAGCGGGTGGGCCATGGGGGTCACGCCTGTAGTATCCACGGAACCCATCTGCTCCACCATCTTCAGGATATCGGATAGGCCGGCCGCCACGGAGTCCAGCTCATCCACATCTACCGCCAGACGGGCAAGATGGGCTATCTTCTCCACATCATCTCTTGCTAATGACATAACTACCTCGAAAACCATGTAAAGGCAAAGTGGGTAAAATTACCATATTCAGTGGATCACTGCAGGTAAAACTGTGATAAATTGCGATTTCCTGGCGATAGTTTCTTGCTCAACTCAGCGCCCATTGTTAGATTATGCCGGTTAGCATGGAGCTTTACCGCCCCAACCCATTAACGCAGTATTTTTTGAGACAATAATCAGACTATGTTACGACGTATCAGAGGGATTTTTTCCAACGACCTTTCAATCGATCTTGGCACGGCAAATACCCTAATCTACACCCGTGGCCGAGGAATTGTATTGAACGAACCATCGGTTGTCGCCATTCGACAGGACCGCAACCAGAGCGGCGGGAGGTCTGTGGTGGCTGTTGGAGAAGAGGCAAAACAGATGCTGGGACGCACACCTGCCAATATCACGGCCATTAGACCAATGAAAGATGGCGTTATTGCTGACTTCACCGTTACCGAAAAGATGCTCCAACACTTCATCCGCAAGGTGCACGAAACAAGGCTTATCAGACCTAGCCCCAGGGTTTTAGTCTGTGTCCCCTGCGGCTCCACCCAGGTTGAGCGCAGGGCTATCAAAGAGTCTGCAATAAGTGCAGGTGCCCGTGAGGTATATCTCATTGATGAACCTATGTCTGCGGCTATCGGTGCCGGTCTGCCCATAGATGAGGCCAGGGGTTCCATGGTGCTAGATATCGGCGGCGGCACCTCCGAAGTGGCTATCATCTCCCTGAGCGGAATAGTCTACGCCAACTCGGCGCGAGTGGGTGGAGACCGCCTAGACGAGGCCATAATCAGCTTTGTACGCAGAAACTATGGCACTCTGATCGGCGAATCCACCGCCGAGATGATCAAGAAAAAGATCGGTAGCGCCTACCCACGCAACGACGTCAAGGAGATGGAGGTAACAGGGCGCAACCTAGCTGAAGGTATACCTAAGAGCTTTATCATCAACAGCAATGAGGTGCTGGAAGCGTTGCAGGAACCACTCTCCGGTATCGTGGATTCAGTCAAGACCGCCCTGGAACAGACCCCTCCAGAACTGACCGCCGATGTGGCGGAGCGCGGCCTGGTACTTACTGGTGGCGGAGCTCTTTTAAGCAATATCGACCGACTCCTGGAAGAAGAGACCGGCCTACCTGTGCTGGTTGCAGAAGATCCCCTGACCTGTGTCGCCCGCGGGGGCGGCAGGGCGCTTGAGCTCATGGATCGACGCGGAGGGGATATTTTTGCGCTAGAATAGGTCCGATTACCTATGGCACCATACGCCATAACTAATTCGAAAAAGCTTAGGAAGGACCTCCATCAAACCGATCTTCACATACGGACCGTCAGTCAACGCCCGCCTGATCATGGCGGTGGTGGTTTCTCTGGCCCTAATGTTCGGCGGCCATAACCAGAAACACTTGAAGGCCGTGCACAACATGATGGCCAAGGCGGTATATCCACTACATGTAGTGGCCAATTTGCCGCTAATGCTTAGCAACTGGACAATGGATCTGTTCTCCACCAAAAGCCAGCTTCAAGCTGAAAACCAAAGACTTAAGACAGAAAACCTGACCCTCCAGGCCCAACAGCAAAAATTTGCCGCCCTGGAACATGAAAACATGCGCCTCAGGGATCTACTTGAATCCTCTCTCAAGGTTAAAGATCGTGTATTGATCGCAGAACTAATAGCAGTGGATCTAGATCCATACAAACATCAGATCTTAATCAATAAGGGATCCAGTTCGGGAGTCTTTGAAGGACAGCCTGTTCTTGATGCCAATGCCGTAATGGGCCAGGTGACAAGAGTATCACCATACACATCAACTGTTCTGATGATTACTGATGCCAGACACTCTCTGCCTATACAGATACTGCGTACCGGACAAAGGGCCATAGCAGTGGGAACCGGCGATATCAACCGGCTTAGCATCCCTCACCTGCCCAACAACACCGATATACAGGTCGGCGATTTGATTGTTACATCGGGATTGGGCGGACGCTTCCCTCCAGGCTATCCGGTTGCCACAGTTACAGAGGCGAAGCGAGTGGAGGGCAAAGCCTTTATAGACATCGTGGCCACACCTAACGCCCAACTGAATCATACTCGTGAAGTCCTATTGGTATGGACGGTTAAAACCCCCACTTTTGATGAGCCAGAGGGTGAGAGTGAAGACGTGACCGAGGAAGAATCAGAAAATCCAACACAGGAAAAACAGCCGTGACCTACAGACGCAGACATGGCATGTTTATTATCCTGCTGACACTTCTGGCCAGCCTGATAATCACTTTACTCCCACTACCAGAGCTGATCCGCCCCTTCAGGCCACAGTGGTATACCCTGGTGTTGATCTACTGGGCCATGGCCCATCCAGAAAAGATAGGGGTTGGATCGGGTTGGCTGCTGGGGCTGGTCGTGGATGTAATGACAGGATCGCTTCCAGGGCAACACGCTCTAACCCTATCTTTGGTTGCATACATCGTGGTTAAGCTACACACCCAGATCCGAGTGTTTCCTCTGTGGCAACAATCGGTTGCAGTATTGCTACTGCTTTTTCTTGAGCCATTGATAGCAACCTGGGCTATGGGCATAAGCCACCAGCCGCCGCCTCCTCCGCTCTACTGGGCCACCCCTTTCATAGGTATGTTGCTATGGCCCTGGGTATTCATAATCCTGCGAAACATAAGGCGAAGATTTCATTTCAACTGATGTCACACTCGAGCTTCAGAGACCACATTACCGAGGCCAGGATGTTTACTGGACGAAATATAGTAGCCGCTATTTTTGTCCTGCTGTTTATGGTGATACTGGTGTTAAGACTAGGAAAGCTCCAACTCTTAGAGCATCAACACTTCACCACCAAATCAACAGACAATCGAGTTAGGGTAGAACCAATCCCACCAACCAGGGGGCTTATCTACGACCGCAACGGAATACTACTTGCGCAAAACCTACCTATCTACAGCTTGGAAATAACTCCGGAGCAGGTTAAGGATCTATCGAAGACCATCGCTCAACTTGGAGAGGTAATAGATATCAGCGAAGGCAACATCAAACGGTTTAAACGCCTACGCAAACAACAGCGCCGTTTTGACAGCATACCCATACGTATCGATCTGACAGAAGAAGAAATCGCTCGTTTTGCGATTAATCGGCATCGCTTTCCCGGAGTCGAAATAAAGGCAAAACTATTACGCACCTATCCTCTGGGGAACGATACAGCACATGTGCTCGGCTACGTCGGCCGCATCAACGAACAAGAACTTAAAGACCTGAATGCATCCAATTACAGTGGTACCAGCCATGTAGGAAAGACGGGGGTAGAAAAATTCTATGAGAAGCTGCTGCATGGAGAGGTGGGTACACGTCGAGTGGAGGTCAACGCCCTAGGCAGGACACTTAGAATACTAGACTCAAAACCACCAAAACCAGGCGTCAATCTATACCTTTCCCTGGACATAAAATTGCAACAAGAGGCCATAAAAGCCCTGGGAGAAGAAAATGGTGCGGTTGTAGCAATTGATCCGACTGACGGCTCTATCCTGACCTTGGTCAGCAATCCAGGGTTTGACCCCAATCTGTTTGTAAACGGCATCTCAAACAAAGACTATCAGGCCCTGCAAAGTTCACCGGACAAACCTCTGTTTAACAGGGCGCTGCGCGGACGTTACCCCCCAGGCTCCACCACTAAACCTCTAATAGGATTAGCCGGACTTGAGCTAAACAGGACCACAAAATCCAGGGAAGAGCTATGCCGTGGCTACTACCAACTCCCGAACCATGAACACAAATACCGTGATTGGAAAAAATGGGGGCATGGCCCCATGAATGTAAGAAACGCAATCATTGAATCATGTGACGTCTACTTCTACGATCTGGCCAACAAACTTGGCATTGACAACATACACGATTACCTAAGCAGTTTTGGATTTGGCGAGGATCCGGGAATTGATATCAGCGGCGCAATCAGCGGTCTTCTTCCTTCCCGTGAGTGGAAGCTTCGTACTAAAGGGGAACAGTGGTTCACTGGAGAGACCCTGATCGTAGGCATCGGACAGGGCTATTTCCTGGCCACCCCCCTGGAGCTGGCCAGCTCGACCGCAACCCTGGCGGCAAGAGGCAAACACTACGTACCAAGGATTCTGCGAGCCATCCAAACTACGGAGACGGAACAGCCGGTACCCTTTTTACCTACAAAGCGACAAAAGATACCCATTAGTAACATCCATAACTGGAATCATATAATAAATGCCATGACGGACGTGATCGACAGTTCCCGCGGTACCGCCAACGTAATTCATACTGACGAGTATAAGATAGCAGGTAAAACAGGAACGGCACAGGTGTTCTCTATAAAGCAGGATGAAACATATGATGAGGAGAAAATTGAAAAAAAGTTGCGTGATCACGCACTTTTTATTGCCTTTGCTCCAACCAATAACCCCAAGATTGCAATCGCAGTAATCGTTGAGAACGGCGGACACGGCAGTTCGGTGGCCGCACCTATAGCGCGCCGCATAATGGACCTCTACCTACTGGGTCAGAACCAATGATTGAAGACGGACAAAAAGGTAAAAATATTTTCTCCCGCATGCACCTGGACCTGCCACTTCTCACCGGCATTATCCTCCTATGCGGTCTTGGGTTGATATTTCTCTACAGCGCCAGCGGGCAAGACACAGGACAGATAATCAAGCAGGCAGTACGCCTAACCGTAGGCTTCGCAAGCATGCTTATCCTAGCGCAGATCAACCCAGACAAGCTGCGTTTCTGGTCACCACTCTTTTTTGCTATAGCTATCATCCTTCTAGTGGCAGTTTTGATTGAGGGACAGATGGGTAAAGGTGCTCAGCGCTGGATCAGTCTGGGAGTTTTTCGTTTTCAACCATCTGAAATCATGAAACTGGCCCTCCCCATGATGATGGCCTGGTACTTGGTAAAGGCGCCACTACCACCGACTTGGGGAAGAATCCTGGTTGCAGGCATCCTTATTCTGTCGCCCATGCTGTTGATAGCCAAACAACCAGACCTGGGAACGGCCCTATTAGTGGGAATATCCGGGTTGTTCGTGCTGTTTTTGGGCGGTCTAAGCTGGAGACTAATCATAGGCATAGTACTGATCACCATACCCACAGGCTGGGCCCTGTGGAAATGGGGTATGAAAGACTACCAACGTGACCGCGTACTGACCTTTTTGGATCCGGAAAGAGACCCTCTGGGCAGTGGATACCACATCATTCAATCTAAAATAGCTATAGGCTCTGGAGGCATGTATGGGAAAGGCTGGTTAAACGGGACCCAATCCCAACTAGAGTTTCTACCAGAACGCACAACTGACTTTATCTTTGCAGTAATCTCTGAAGAATTCGGCTTTATTGGGGTAATGATCCTGCTCTCGCTCTACCTATTCATCATATTGCGAGGGTTCTACATAGCAGCCAATGGCCAAGACAGCTACAGCCGGCTACTGGCAGGGGCACTAATACTGACATTTTTTGTCTACCTGTTCGTAAACACGGGCATGGTGTCCGGGATATTGCCGGTAGTTGGGGTGCCGTTGCCTCTAGTCAGCTACGGAGGAACTTCACTAGTGACCATACTTTCCGGTTTCGGTATCCTGATGTCCATACACTCCCACAAGAAACTGATGCAAACCTAGAACAGGGATATAATGAGAGCAATAGAGATTGTACAACGCCTATCACCAGCCTGTGTTGCAGGCATACTAGCCTTATCCTTATCAGCCCAAGCAAATCTATCTGCCGCCGAGAATTCAACGAAGGCCGATCCAGAAAAATTTGTCCCTGGTCTGACAGAATTCATCGATGAGATGGCTGAAAAACACGGCTTTGAGAAGAAAAGCCTAGCCGCCCTCATGTCCAAAGCCAAATACAGTCAAGCAGTCGTGAACTCCATGGATCACCCCTATGAAGCCAAGCCCTGGCACATATACAGGCCATTGTTCGTGACCGAAGAGCGCATCAAAGGCGGAGTAGAATTCTGGAATAAAAACGCCGAGATACTGAGCAAGGCCGAGAAAGAGTATGGAGTGCCTCCCCAGATTATCATCGCTACCATCGGTGTTGAGACTAAATACGGACGATTCATGGGTAAACATCTAGTGCTGGACGCGCTTTCTACCCTAGCCTTCACCTATCCGGAACGACAACGCATGTTCCGCAAGCAGCTTGAATCATACTTGTTGTTATTGAGCGAAGAGGATATAGACCCGGAGAAGACCCACGGTTCTTATGCCGGAGCAATCGGCAAACCACAGTTCATGCCCGGCAGCTACCGCGCCTACGCGGTTGATTTTGATGGAGATGGCAGACGGGATTTACTAAACAATACTGCTGACGCCATCGGTAGCGTAGCAAACTATTATCATACTCACGGTTGGCGCAAGGGGGAGCTGGTTACCCTCCCAGCTCAAGTGGATGGGGGTTATTACCAGCAACACCTGAACCAGTGGCTTAAACCAACATCTACCATCGATGAACTGGCAAAGGCTGGTGTAAAAACGTCACAAAATCTACCCGCCTACACCAGATGCAACATCATCCAACTTGATGGCGAAAACAAGAAAGAGTTCTGGCTGGGCTTTCATAATTTTTATGTAATTACCCGCTATAACACCAATAACCAGTACGCAATGGCCGTCTATCAACTCAGCCAGAAAATTCTGGATCGACGGAAGGCAGAAAACAATAAAAATGGCTAATCACATAGAGTCTCGGATTCGCTTCAACATAGTTATCATTCTTGCATTCCTGGCTACAGGCTGCTCTCTTACCCCTTCATGGATCTTCGACAGATCCAAGGTGGGAGATGGAGCTCCGAACAGACGCCTAAACCCGTCCCAGATCATCGATGCAGTCCCCAAGGCGGAACCGCGCAGCCGTAGTGGAAATCCCAGCAGCTATACCGTTCTGGGAAGAACATATCACGTAATGAGTGACAGCAGCGGTTATAAAGAACGCGGCGTCGCCTCATGGTACGGAACAAAATTCCACGGCCAACGCACCTCCAGCGGTGAGACATATAACATGTATGCCATGACCGCGGCCCACAAAACCCTGCCGCTTCCAACCTATGTTCGGGTAATAAACCTGAAAAACGGACGTGAAGCTATAGTTAAGGTTAACGACAGGGGGCCGTTCCATGACAACCGTCTGATCGATCTATCCTATGCAGCAGCCACAAAGTTGGGGATAACAGGAACCGGTACCGGCCTGGTTGAGGTTCAGGCACTGGATCCAAATAAAGGCGTGCCCAGACCAACCAGAAATAACATCGCCATTAGGGGAGATGCGACCCTATTCCTGCAAGTGGGGGCCTTCATCGATCGTAATAACGCAGAGAGACTGATGGAGCGCCTCAGGGGTCCCATGAACAACCAGGTTCGCATTCAAATGGCGGTTAGCTATGCACAGACTGTATACAGAGTACAAGTCGGCCCTATGAACAATATTGATGAAACCGATGCCGCCAGTATGCGGCTTGCTCAGCTCGGAATAAGAGATATGCACCTGATCGTAGAATAACTGTCACAGTTTCGATCTTCGAACATCCGAGATAGAATGTAGTCTATATAGTTACCCCGCTGAATTAAGCCAAAACTGTTTGATTTTGTATAGACGTGACCACAGGAGCCAGTCTAACGTGCTTTTTTGTAATAAAAGATTAACCGCATTTCTCTTGTTACTGACAGGACTCGCTGTAGCCAGCAACACAATATCTGCGCCGCGCATCCCTCCCCCTCCTCAGGTATCAGCCACCAGCTATATCCTAATAGATTTCGACAGCGGAAAGGTGCTAGCAGAAAAAAACTCAAACCTGCGATTAGAGCCCGCCAGCATCACGAAAATCATGACAGCCTACGCGGTCATGAACGAGATAAAAAAGGGTGACATAGCACTAAGCGACAAGACCGCGATCAGCGACAAGGCTTGGCGTATGGGTGGGTCACGCATGTTCATAGAGCCAGGATCTAGCATCGAGGTGGAAACCCTGCTCAAAGGAATGATCATCCAATCAGGAAACGATGCCAGCGTTGCTCTGGCTGAATATATATCCGGCAGTGAAGATCAGTTCGCACAGCTCATGAATGAGCATGCGCAGCGTCTAGGCATGAAAGACACCCACTTCGCTAACAGTACGGGCATGCCGGAAGAGAATCATCTCACCACCGCCCACGACATAGCACTGATGTCGATGGCAACCATACGAGACTTTCCCGAACATTATGCCATATACGCGGAAAAGGAACTAACGCACAATGAAATCAAACAATATAATCGCAACAAATTATTGTGGATCGACGAATCCGTAGATGGCATCAAGACCGGGCATACAGATAATGCCGGATACTGCCTAGTGGCATCTGCCAAACGCGATAACATGCGGCTAATCAGTGTCGTAATGGGCACAAAAAGCAAGGAGGCACGAACTGTAGTTAGCAAGTCCCTGCTGGATTATGGCTTTCAATATTTTGAAACCCACCGCCTCTATAAGGCTGGTGATACCCTGAACAGCTCTCGGATCTGGATGGGCGACCAGAAGCTGTTGTCTCAGGGGCTAGCGAAAGACCTTTATGTAACTATCCCGCGTCGACAGTACAAAAACCTGAAGGCGCGCATCACGTTGATTTCACCCTTAGAAGCCCCTGTACAGAAAGGTCAACAAATAGGGAAGGTCATAGTTACCTTGAATGAGAAACCATATGCAGAAGCACCCCTGGTTGCGCTGCAAGATGTGGATCAGGGTGGACTCTGGACCAGGATCAAAGACACCGTACTACGCAGGTTTGAATAGATCATGAATAAGGTATATCTAAATGGCAGTTTTATACCCCTGAATGATGCCAAAATTTCTGTCATGGACAGGGGCTTCCTGTTTGGAGACAGCATCTACGAGGTGATACCGGCTTACAGTGGGCGCCTGTTCCGATTGTCTCACCACCTGGAGCGACTGGACAACGGCCTGCGGGCAATTGGCATGGATAATCCCCTTAATAGAGATGAATGGAGTTCAGTTCTAGAGCAGCTAGTCCAGCAAGGTGATGGGCAGGATCAATCGGTCTATCTCCAGATTACCCGCGGACCTGCAGAACAACGCGACCACACCATCCCTGAGACTGTACAACCTACGGTCTTCGCAATGTCCACCCCCATCAAGGATCAACCTAAGGACAATCCTGGCATTGCCGCCATCACCCTGGATGATGTGCGCTGGCGCCTCTGCAACATAAAGGCCACCACCCTCTTGGCCAATGTACTTCTGAAACAGCAGGCAAAAGATGCCGATGCTATTGAATCAATACTTATACGCGATGGCGAAGCGATGGAGGGGGCTGCTAGCAATCTATTTATAGTCTCGGACGGGGAATTGATTACGCCACCTAAGAGCAACTTTCTGCTGCCAGGCATTACCCGAGATCTGATACTTGAGTTAGCAACTAAGAACTCTATACCCCTCACTGAAAGGGCCATAAAAGAGACGGAACTGAAGAATGCAGATGAGATTTGGCTGACCAGCTCCACAAAAGAGATCATGCCTGTTATCCGCCTGGACGATAAACCTGTTGCTGATGCCAAACCTGGGGCCATGTACGCAAAGATGTCCACCATCTATGCAGAGTACAAGGAACGGATTAAGCAGGGCTTGGAAAAATAGATTGACTTATAGACCATGTCGGAAGAAGAGACACTATTAGAATTCCCATGCGAGTTCTCCATTAAGGCTATGGGTCTGGCCGACCCTGAATTTGATGCCTTGGTGGTAGAGATCGTGCGTCGGCATGCCCCGAATCTGGGTGAGGGTGCGGTACAGACTAAATCCAGCAAGGGCGGTAAATATCTATCAGTCACCGTGACCATAAACGCCACCAGCAAAAGACAGCTTGACTCCATTTATCAGGACCTGACCGACCATGAGTTGGTCCTGATGAGTCTCTAATAGCTTCTCCCCAATGGATCACACACAACAAGGGTTCCGTATAAAGCATCTTGGGCAAAGGGACTATATAGAAGTATGGGAGGAGATGAAGGCCTTTACAGAAAACAGAACCGATCAAACCCAGGATGAACTCTGGCTACTGGAACACAATCCTGTATTCACCCTTGGCCTCGCCGGAAAGATGGAGCACCTATTAGACCCAGGAGCCATACCCGTAATAGCATGCGACCGCGGAGGCCAGATAACATATCATGGACCCGGACAGCTAATCGTCTACGTTATGTACGATTTGAACCGAGCCAGGGTCGGTGTGCGTAGAATGGTGGAACTACTGCAAGACTCGGTAATAGACCTACTGCATCAACATTCGGTTGAAGCGCACACCATACCCAGGGCACCCGGAGTGTATGTCGATAATAGAAAGATAGCAGCACTTGGGCTGCGGGTACGCAAAGGACGTAGTTTTCATGGCCTCAGCCTGAATGTGGATATGGACCTGGAACCGTTCTCCCGCATCAATCCCTGTGGTCACCCTGGAATGCAGGTTACCCAGATCAAAGATTTGGGAATAGACACAACAATGGAGCAGGTGGTTTTGCAGCTAACTGCCGCCATGCAGGACCGACTAATAAACAGGGCCAGTCAGTCTTAGGCTGAATGGCCCTGTTACGAAAACAAATAATCATTCGGTATTAAACTGATTTACCAGCGCCTGCAGACTCTCCGCAAGATCAGATAGCACATCGCTCGACTTTGAGAGAAGTTCAGCATTCTCCGCCGTCTGATTTGAAACATCATTGATGCTAACCACATTCTTACTCATCTCAGCGGATACCACGCTCTGTTCATTGGCGGCAACCGATATCTGATTATTCATCTCTGTTATGGTACCAACCGCTACGGTAATCTCTTCGAGTACTGCACCAGCACGCGCCGCCTCAGAAACACTATTCTCGGCTTTTTCTCGGCTCCTATGCATCACCGAGGCAGCCCCGCGAGCCTGATTCTGCAGGCTTTCAATCATGGTCTGGATCTCCTGAGTGGCTTCATGGGTACGGGTAGCAAGAGTCCTTACCTCATCTGCCACTACAGCAAACCCTCGGCCCTGCTCACCTGCGCGAGCGGCCTCAATCGCCGCATTAAGGGCTAGCAGATTGGTCTGTTCCGCGATGTTGGTAATCACCTCAACCACTCTACCGATACCTTCGCTGTCCTCTTCAAGCTTCTGGATAACTTCAGAGGCTTCGGTCACCTCGTTTGCGAGGGCGTTGATGGTGTTAACCGCACTGTTGACTACAGAGCTACCTTCGATGGCCTGCTTATCCGCCTCTTGTGTAGAGTTAGCAGCCTGCAGTGCATTTTGCGCCATGTTAACCGCCGTCTGCTCCATCTCATTCATCGCGGTAGCCACCAACTCCGTCTCTCTCTTCTCTCTTTGACAACCCTTAATGCTCTGATCAGTGATGGCCAAAAGCTGTTGAGATTCAGCCACAAGCATATTAGTAGTCTGAGCGACCTTTTCGATTATATGCTCAAACTTTCTCAACATGACATTGATGGCCTTGGCCAGGTTACCCAGCTCATCGTCGGAATCCAGCTCAATCTTGTGACTAAGATTAGAATTCTGTTCCACCAGCCTAACAGTATCGGTTATCTTGCGCAGTGGCCTTACCACCAGCTTTTTCATAATAAAGCTGATCGTTATGAGGCCGATGAGGAAAAGGATAGAATTCATCCCTACACTCATCAGGATCTCAGTGAACACCCTATCGTCCAAAGCCTTGAGAGAATAATCCACTCTTACTACACCTAATACCTCTCCCTCAGGAACAATATGGCACATTAGGCAGTTAGTACCACGATAGTCCTTTGATGCCTTCATAGGTAGCACAACGCTCAGTACACGCCCGTCCGCAGTATCTTTAAACTGATCGATCTTTTCTCCCTTTAAGCCACGTTTATCCAGGCTATCCTTGGCCTTATTGGGACCAGTGCCTGCGCCATAGGCCTTGGTAACCCCTGGCCCACGCACTATATAGGCATCTATCACCTCATCTCTGGAGACAAGTTTCTTTCTGGCAATCTCTTTGTTAGCCATACCTCCGGTTAACATTAAGGTATTTACATTATCAAAATAGGAATCTGCCAAGACGTTCGATTGGTCTTGAACTATCTCTTCAATCAGGGATTTTTGGTTACTCAGCTGAGCCAGAGAAGAGATCACCAAGACCGATACAAACAGTATGGCCAGAGCGAGATCTATCTTGGTACTGATAGAAAGCGACGTCCCCATGGAGCTTTTGTTATTGATCATGAACTATATCTCCTGCAGTTCTGATTTTCTGCTGATTACCTTTTAATCATTAGGAAATAATCTACTCTGAGCTATCTATCGGCGCTCCCATGGGTTTCTTTAGCGATTTCATTAAAAATAGAATTCCGACTCGATGGATTGGTCACAACCTCACAATCAAAACAATTATATTCCTAATAAATCAATATGTTACCAAAAGAGCAGCCCCCGAAGGATAGCCAAGACATGGAGCACTGATAACTACACTAATGTTTAAATGACGTTCACGAAAAAAAGTACTAAATATTTTTACACAGCTGCCGCAATAAATTTCGAAGAGCAATAAAAAGGCTATAACTTAATAAATTGAGCAATTGGATGGAGCTGCAAGCATGAAAAAACACAATTTGTACCTATTCGCATCAATCTGTACAGCAGCAATCTTGTCTGGGTGCGGTTCTGAACGACAGGTTACATATAAATCTGACATTAAACCCATTCTCGACAAGCACTGTGCTGAATGCCATTTGCCAGGCGGAACCGGTGCGGTGAAAACACAATTTCTTGTGGACTCCTACGACAGCCTGATGAAGGGCACCAAATTTGGTCCTGTCGTTGTGGCTGGAGACTCCCTATCTAGCTCCCTATACAGACTTGTTTCAGGGAAGGTGGACAAATCAATCCAAATGCCGCACTCCAAGGGACCCATGACTACAAGTGAAATCGCAGCTATTGAGAAATGGATTGATCAAGGCGCTTTAAATAACTGAGAAGACACTGAGGTAATACCATGAAAAAACACCTGGCATTATGGTTTGCATGCGCACTCCTAGCTTCATTCCAAACTTTTGCAGATCAGGCCACCGCAACCAAGTCTGGATGCATGGCATGTCATAAAGCTGATGCAAAGCTGATTGGTCCATCATTTAAGGATATTGCAGCAAAATATGCTGGGCAGGCTGGAATAGTCGACACCTTGGCAGCAAAAGTGAAGGCTGGCGGCAAAGGAACCTGGGGCGATGTGGAAATGCCGGCGAGCCCGGCACCAATTGAGGATGTAAAGAAGGTCATTGCCTGGATGATGACACATAAATAGAGCGCAAAACCCAAAAGAAAAGCGGGCCGAAGATTGTTCTTCGGCCCGCTTGTTTCCAAAAAACTAACCCTTCAACAGATCCTTAACCACGTCACGCTCGCTACGCAACTCGTTCAAGGTAATCTCAAATTTAGCCTTGGCCCAATCAGACATCGGCAGACCCTCAACCACCTTCCAGTCCCCGTTGCCGGTGGAGGTTAGAGGAAAACCAAACATCAGACCTGAATCTACACCATACTCACCGTTGGAACAGACTCCGGCAGTAAACCAATCACCTGCTGGAGTGGGGTTGATCATGGACATAACATGGTCCAGTGCGGCACTGGCGGCTGAAGCCGCACTTGAAGCGCCACGGGCCTTGATAACGGCAGCGCCGCGTTCTTGTACGGTCGAAATAAAGGTATCCTGCAACCAAACCTCATCGTTTATTACATCGGTTGCCGATCTGCCGCCAATTCTGGCATTCTCAAAATCCGGATACTGGTTATTGGAGTGATTACCCCAGATAGCCACATTGCTGACATCTGCGACTGGCACTCCGGCCTTGGCCGCCAGCTGACTCTTGGCCCGATTCTCGTCCAGACGCATCATAGAGGAGAAACGGTCATTTGGCACATCAGAATTATTCATAGCGATCAGACAGTTGGTGTTGGCGGGATTGCCTACTACCATGCAACGCACATCATCCGCGGCACGATTCAGGGCCTCGCCTTGGCCCACAAAGATCGGGCCGTTCACCTTTATCAGATCAGCCCGCTCCATACCAGGACCCCGCGGTCTGGAACCGACCAGAAAAGCCTGATTGATGCCGTCAAAGGCCTGGTTGGCATCATCGAACATCTTTATCTCAGCCAGGGTTGGAAAGGCGCAATCGATCAGCTCCATGGCGACACCCTCCAGCTTATCCATCACCTGAGGTATCTCAAGCAGGTGCAGATGCACCGGCCGGTCTGCGCCGAAGATCTCGCCTGAAGCTATACGAAATAACAGGCTATAGGAAATCTGCCCGGCGGCGCCGGAAACTGCAACTCGAATTGGATCTGCCATTATTTTGAATCCTCCGGATATTTTGTTCTCAGTATTGGGATGCATCTTATGCCCAACACCACTTCCCTAAATATATTGACCAAAGACGCGAACTGGTAAGCATAGCACCAAGAAATTTACTGATAAACGTCTTTTCTTGTGTTGAAACCAGGAGAAACTTGATACTCCTCTTATCACGTCTAGCCATTACAACAGGAAATTAATGCCTTACAGCGCTACAATTCATGGCATGAGCAACAGAGACAGCCACTCCGCCCCCTCCCGCAGCACGCCGCAGACCCATCAAAGGGGCTCGGACAAGCTTTCCCGCATACCGGTAAAGGTTACACCCTCATCCCACATTCAGCGTAAACCGGCCTGGATTAGGGCCAAGGCACCCGGCGGAGCGGCCGTGAGCAAGATCAAGCGCATCCTGCGCGAGCATAAATTGAGCTCGGTGTGCGAAGAGGCGGCCTGCCCCAACCTGGGAGAGTGTTTCAATCATGGTACCGCCACCTTCATGATCATGGGTGATATCTGCACTAGACGCTGCCCCTTTTGTGATGTGGCCCACGGTAAGCCGCAGCCTCTGGACAAGAATGAACCGGCACAATTAGCCGACGCGGTAAAGATAATGCAGCTTAAGTATGTGGTAATCACATCGGTCGACCGAGATGACCTACGCGACGGTGGGGCCGGTCATTATGTTGACTGTATCCGGGAGTTGCGGCTAGCCAACCCGGAGTTGTCGATCGAGATTCTTGTGCCAGATTTTCGAGGTCGCGAGCAGATTGCGCTAGAGAGATTTCACAGCATCCAACCAGATGTTTTCAATCACAATATGGAGACGATACCCAGACTCTATAAACAATGCCGCCCCGGGGCCGATTACGCCGGATCATTAAGACTTCTTAGAGATTTTGCTGAACTGCATCCCCAGGTTCCTACCAAATCAGGCCTAATGCTGGGACTGGGAGAAACCATTCAGGAGGTGGAACAGGTGATGCGTGATCTGAGGGATCATGGATGCAACATGCTCACCTTGGGCCAATATCTGCAGCCGAGCCGCGATCATCTGCCGGTGGAGCGTTTTGTGGAACCGTGGGAGTTTGATCGACTAAAACGGATCGGAGAGAATATGGGTTTCTCTAACGTGGCAAGCGGCCCTCTGGTCCGTTCCTCATACCACGCGGATACGCAGGCCGGACAGATCCTACAACAAGAACAGAACTGTTGAGGCGAAACCAACCATGGATCAAGATATTATAACCGTAGTAAAGGCGTTACTGCTCCCACCAGGCGGACTCATCCTGCTTCTGTTTGTTTCACTGCTTTTTATCAGGGGCATATTTGGAAAGATACTGCTAGCCTTTACCCTGGCGACATTCTATCTTCTCAGCACCCCTTTCGTGGCGACAAACATGCTGGCGGGACTTGAACGGCATATATTTATCACCCCCGACGAGATCCTTGCCAGTAATGCGAAGGCCATTGTGGTATTGGGCGGAGGCATCTACAAAGAAGGTCCGGAATACGGCGGCGACACCATCAAAGGACAACTACTGGAGAGGGTAAGATATGCCGCGTGGCTACACAAAAGGACTAACTTACCCATAATAGTGTCCGGCGGCGACCAAGATAAACGACACCCTTCGGAGGCCAAACTAGCCAGCAAAGTCCTCAAAGAAGAGTATGGCTGCAAGGTCCTGGCCACGGAAGACAATAGCAAGAGCACATGGGAAAACTCCCTCTTTACCAGCAGGCTATTAAAGTCCAACGGTATAAATAAGGTGGCACTGGTCACCCACGCCTGGCATATGCCTCGCGCTATAAGAGCGTTTCAACGGGACAATATCGATGTAATCGCCGCCCCAACTATATTCTCAAGAGGCAGATATAATCTTGAAGATAGCAAGATAAGAGATTGGCTGCCTAACCCAGCAGCACTGAAAGACAGCTACCTAGCCCTGCATGAATATCTTGGTATGGCCTGGTATCAGGTGAAGGTTTTTATCGGGTCTAATTAGGCTTATCGTCATCGCGATGAAACTCTCCCTCAATGATGCGTGGCCTGTGGACCTCAGCCTCCTCACCATTAGGTGGCGGCTGGATAATCTGAGCACGCTTTAGAAAGGACAGGATCGCCCATCTGCGAACATCTGGAACTAACGCCAGAAAACCTATGATGTCTGTAAAGAACCCTGGCAACAGTAGCAGAAAACCACAGGCTAAAAGGATCACCCCTTCCAACATCTCTAGGGCAGGCATCTCTCCCACAGCCATGGACTTTTGCACTTTTACAGCCGTTGCCAAGCCCTGCATACGCACCAAAAGCCCACCGAGCACGGCGGTGAACACGGTCAAAAACACGGTAGGTATGGCTCCGATATAGCTTCCGACTTCAATCAGCCAATAGAGCTCAAACAGGGGGATACCAACAAACAAGAGCAAAATCAAAAGCAATGGATTCATATGAGAAAAGCTTACGCCTTACAGGCTGGAGGTACAAGCTTACGTAGATTAAGGGCCGGTAACGGATCTATACCAAATATCAGCAATGATATCGTAGCCCCTGCCATTTGGATGGTTACCGTCACTGTCGAGAGTGGCCTTATCCGTAAACAGAGTGACAGCGCTAAAATCCACTGTTGTAGCACCGTAGCGGTCTGCCATCTGCCGAATGACTTGATTGTATCTCTTAGACTGGAGCGACATCCTGCGCACGTCATCTCCAGATATCTTGTCAAAGCTGCTGATCCGCTGGTCCTTACTGGTCATCACCGGTCTTTTGGATTGATCATCAAGTAGCGCAATATAGATCCGAGCCCCGGCGTCCTTCAAAGTAGAGAGAATACGCCGGATATTATCGGAAAAGATCCGCAAGCCATCCCGTTCACAGGATGAGAGGTCATTCCGGTACTCCTCGTCACATACATAGTTGTATAGTCCGAACAGGTCGTTGCTCCCGATCCACACAGTAACTATCTTGGCATTTCCTGCGGGAGCGGAACGTAAGAGATCAATGGCAGGCTGTAATTGGGTATTTATCAAATCATCCGAAGTCCAGCCCGATTGTCCCATATTTTTCACTACAGATCCGGGGCGGTCTACTTTGAGACGCATCGCCAGCCGAGCAGGATAGCCGCCCCCAGGCTCCACATCACCGTCACCCTGAGTAAGACTATCCCCCAATGCTATCAAAGTGACAGGACCAGCATTGGCAAGAGCCAACGTGCTTACCAACAATAAAAAAGAGAGTAACAGATTGAATGTTTTCAACACACCGTCCCCCCGGATATCCCTGATGTATAGCGGGAGATTACGCCCTAACTGCCGGCTGAACAAGGTCAGTTTACTTTACGACCAGGGAGCCGATCCTGTATCTTTAACATATGGATTCCAGCGCATTAATCGTCCTCTGCACCTGCCCTGACCAGGAAAGCGCCGAGCGCATAGCCAATCACCTAGTTGACTGCAGGCTGGCTGCATGCGTAAACATATCCTCCCCGGTGCAATCTGTTTATAGATGGCAAGGGGAGATAGAGACGGCTGGAGAGTACATGTTGTTCATCAAGACTTCAGCATCCTGTTACGACGAGCTGGAACATTCCATCATGTCGATACATCCATATGAATTTCCAGAGGTGGTAGCGGTCAAAATCGAAAAGGGGCAACAGAATTACCTCGGTTGGATAGCCCAATGCACCAGCAAGTGATACGAAACACCTTTATTCGACTACTCATAGGCGCGCTTCTCTCATTAACAACCACCACAGCGTTTGCCCAGGGGTACACTGATGGCAACAGCTCCTCCCCCGACCTAAAATCCGTTCTCGCAAGCAGCGGAAAAGACGAGATCATCCCGCCGGAACAGGCGTACAAGTTCAGTGCGAAGGTTGAAGGACCCCAGCAATTGCGACTGAGGTGGGAGATAGCGAAGGGCACCTATCTTTATCAAGAGAAAATACGGCTCGCAATAACACATGGTAGTGGCATCATGCTAGGGGAGTATCAACTCCCGAAGGCAAAGATAAAGAAGGATGCCTTGCGACCGAATGGGACCACCGGCGATCTCCCTGTCTACTATCACGAGATTGACCTCCCCGTGCCTCTGATCAGGACTAATAGGTCCGCGACTAAAATTACTTTGGAGGTCATCTATCAAGGCTGTGCCGATCTTGGGGTATGTTACCCACCACAGATAAAGCGGGTAACTATGGACCTGCCCGCCTATGAGGCAAACACCGCGCAAGACGACCCGCCCGCAATCAGCCAGGCAGATAACCAGACCGCCCCCTCTTCTGAGCTGTATAGCCTGGTATCAGTCTTAAATGGTGGTAACTACTGGCTGATAATCGGGATCTTCTTTCTGGCTGGCCTGGGGCTAGCACTTACCCCTTGCGTCTTACCTATGATCCCGATTCTCTCCGGGATCATTATCGGCCAAGGCAAAAAGATCACCGCCGCCAAGGCCTTTAACATTTCACTAGTCTATGTGCTGGCCATGGCCATCGTCTACACCATAGCCGGCGTCTTGGCCGGACTGTTCGGAGAAAACCTCCAAGCCACACTCCAGGATCCATGGATACTCAGCATTTTTGCAGCACTGTTTGTGTTACTGGCCCTCTCCATGTTCGGATTCTATAACCTGCAACTTCCAAACTGGCTGCAGAGCAGATTAAGGGAGATCAGTAACAGACAGCAGAGCGGAACTCTGATCGGCGCCGCCATCATGGGCGCACTTTCGGCACTAATCGTCAGCCCCTGCGTGGCCCCAGCCCTGGCTGCGGCCATCCTGGTCATCGGACAGAGCGGCGACCCGGTCCTGGGCGGCACCGCACTGTTCGCCCTGAGTATGGGCATGGGTGTACCCATACTGGCATTCGGCACCTCAGCCGGCAAACTGCTGCCCAGGGTAGGCGGGTGGATGGATGTAGTCAAAAACGTGTTTGGTGTAGCCATGCTGGGGGTTGCCATCGTCATATTAGAGCGAATAGTCCCAGCCGCCGTGTCCATGTCACTATGGGGAACACTGCTGGTGGTATGCGCCATCTACATGGGAGCTCTTGGTAAACTACCGGCAGAGTCCTCCGGTTGGCAAAGACTCTGGAAAGGGCTAGGCCTAGTTCTGTTGATCTACGGTGCCCTCATCCTGGTAGGAGCGGCAGCTGGCGGCAAGGATCCTCTACAGCCACTTCGGGGCACATCGCTGCTTGAAGAGAAATCTCAACAGCAACAGCTGTGGTTCAAGCCTATCAAGAGTACAGCAGACCTGGATCGAGAACTTGCGGCTGCCACTTCCCAGAACAAACCGGTGATGCTCGATTTTTACGCGGATTGGTGTATATCCTGCAAAGAGATGGAGCGCTACACCTTCACTGACCCAGACGTGATCAACTCCCTCCGTGGATTCATATTATTACGGGCAGACGTGACAGCAAACGATGCTACAGACAAAGCCCTGCTCCAGGGCAGGTTCGGTATGCCCGGCCCACCCAGCATCATGTTCTTTGATCGCAACGGCAAAGAACGAAAGGAACTGCGCGTAGTGGGATTTGTCCCCGCAGCCCAGTTTTCCGCCCACATACAACAAGCCGCAAGGTAACATTGCCTGTGTATAAAACAAAGATCGCAATCACCCTGGCCCTGGCTGTCATAGTAGGGATCGGCATCTGGTTTACTCAATATCAGAAACCAGCATCCACTCAGATATCCATATCCAGTGGACCGCAACGGCTACCTAGCTTCACGTTAAAAGATACCGACGGAGCTATCAGAAACAGCAGCGAATGGAGAGGCAAGATACTGGTCGTCAATTTCTGGGCCACCTGGTGTCCTCCTTGCTTGGAAGAGATGCCAGTCCTGATAGAGTTTCAAAATCAGCACTCCTCCCGAGGTGTACAGGTCGTTGGAGTGGCCGTGGACAATCTGGAACAAGTGAAAGATTTCATGGATGTCTTCGGCATAAACTTCCCGGTCATGGTCGGGAATGACGACGCCATAGCCTTGGCGCAAAAGATGGGAAATCGCATCTCCGCCCTGCCATATACAGCGATCTTCGACCATAATGGGAAAACCCTCTATGCCCAGCCTGGGAAAATCACCAAAGAAGTCTTGGAAAAATCGCTAAAAACCCTGCCATAAGTCAATTCTACTTATGAGAATAGTCGGAAATGAGCGGGTAAATTGACGCTATCTGAGCTTATCTTGCAAAAAACTGGACAATTCCAAATACTCCGGGCAAAATCCAATCCTCATTATTATACAGGGGGCATCCTACCTTTTCTGAGGCCGATGCTCCGTAGAACGAAGGGCAAGCGGAAGAACAATTATGGCTAGCATCTTGGTGCTGAACGGCCCAAATCTGAATCTTCTGGGAACACGCGAACCGAACCTTTACGGCAGCGAAACCCTGGAGTCCATACAGACCAGACTCACGGCAATTTGCGAAGCTGCAGGACACAGCATAGATTTCGTGCAGAGCAATGCCGAACATGAATTGGTTTCTGAACTGCACAAGGCCAGGGATGCGGCGGTTGACATCCTGATCATCAACCCTGCCGCCTTCACCCACACCAGCGTAGCCCTGCGTGACGCAATCCTAGGAGTTGCCATCCCTTTTATTGAAGTACATCTTACAAACATCTATACGCGAGAAGAATTCCGTCAACATTCATATTTTTCTGATATCGCCCTGGGAGTTATAAGCGGATTTGGGGCCAAGGGCTACGAGCTGGCCCTGGAGGCTGCCATATCCTATATAACCAAATAATTACCGCCAACAGACGAACAAACAAACAAGAGACAAAGAAATAATGGATATCCGCAAGGTAAAAAAGTTAATAGAACTACTAGAAGAATCTGACATAGCAGAGATCGAAATCCACGAAGGGGAGGAATCTGTCCGCATCAGCCGCACTTCCCAGGTAACGCTTCCAGCGCCCGTAGCAGCGCCAATGGTAGCTCCGGTCGCAGCAGCAGCTCCTACCGCAGCCCCTGCCGAAGAAGCAGCCAAAGCGGAGGAGATCAGCGGACACCAGGTCAAATCACCTATGGTAGGCACCTTCTACCGCGCGCCTTCGCCTGAGGCAAAGCCATTTGTGGAAGAGGGGGATCAGGTGAGTGTGGGTGATACCCTGTGTATCGTAGAGGCCATGAAAATCCTGAACCAGATTGAGTCTGACAAGGCGGGAACGGTCAAAAAGATCCTGGTTGAAAACGGAGAACCGGTAGAGTTCAATCAACCCATGTTCATCATTGGCTAACAGGTCTCTAACCCATGATTGAAAAAGTCGTAATTGCCAACCGAGGCGAGATCGCTCTGCGCATACTCCGGGCCTGCCGTGAACTAGGCATCAAAACAGTCGCCGTTCACTCTGAGCCAGACCGCAACCTAAAACATGTTAAGTTTGCAGACGAAACCGTTTGCATAGGACCAGCTCCTTCGACGGAAAGTTATCTGCAGGTACCAGCCATCATCAGCGCCGCGGAAGTTACTGACGCCACTGCCATTCATCCAGGATATGGCTTCCTTTCTGAGAATGCAGACTTCGCTGAACGCGTCGAACAGAGCGGCTTCACCTTTGTCGGCCCCAGCGCCGAGACCATTCGCATGATGGGCGACAAGATTACCGCCATTGAAAGCATGAAAAAGGCTGGCGTCCCAACAGTTCCTGGCTCTGATGGCCCGCTAGGTGATAACGAAAATGAAATTCTGGCGATGGCCGCCAAGATCGGCTACCCGGTCATCATCAAGGCTGCCGGGGGGGGTGGAGGACGCGGTATGCGTGTAGTGCATACCGAGGCTACCCTGCTCAATGCCATCTCTCTAACCAAGGCAGAAGCTGGCGCCGCCTTCGGTAACCCAACAGTATATATGGAGAAGTTTCTGGAGAACCCACGCCACGTGGAATTTCAGGTGCTCTCCGACACACACGGCAACGCCATCCATCTATGCGAGCGTGACTGTTCCATGCAACGCAGGCATCAAAAGGTGGTGGAAGAAGCTCCGGCGCCCGGCATCACCGAAGAACTACGATCAGAGATAGGAGAACGCTGCGCCGCCGCCTGTCGCCAAATCGGATATCGTGGCGCTGGCACATTCGAATTCCTCTACCAAGACGGTGAATTCTATTTCATTGAGATGAACACCAGGGTCCAGGTGGAACACCCCGTAACCGAGATGATCACCGGCGTAGACATCGTAAAAGAGCAGCTACGAATAGCGTCTGGAGAGAAGCTCACATATCATCAAGAAGACATAAAGATCAACGGCCACGCCATTGAGTGTCGCATCAATGCGGAAGACTCCAAGACATTTCTTCCCAGTCCCGGCCGCATCACCCAACTGCACTTCGCCGGAGGAGCTGGCGTCCGGGTTGACTCCCATATTTACAACGGTTACACAGTTCCGCCCTATTACGACTCTATGATCGGCAAGCTGATCACTCACGGCAATAGCCGAGACAGTGCGCTAAAGAGGATGCAGATAGCCCTGTCCGAGATGGTCATTGATGGAATCAACACCAATATACCGTTACAACAGCAGATAATGGATGATTGTAACTTCGCCGCCGGTGGCACCAACATCCACTATCTGGAAAAGAAGCTAGGTATATAAGGGCCGTCCATTCCATGGCCTGGGTTCAGATCCACCTAACCACTGACAAGAAGACTGCGCCACTGGCGGACCTAATACTGGATAGCCTGGGGGCTCTTTCGGTGACCATGGTGGACGCCAAAGACGAGCCTATGTTGGAACCGGCACCGGGAGAGACTCCACTCTGGAGTCAAACCAAGGTAACCGGCCTGTTCCCGGAAGAGATCAATCCGCAACATCTGGTTCAACAGATCCAGGAACAACTAGGTCCACATCCTATCCATGATTTGGAAGTGGGTCGTCTGGCCGATCAGGTATGGGAAAGGATTTGGCTGGACACATTCCACCCCATGCAGTTTGGTCGACGTTTATGGGTCGTCCCCGATGGGCAAGCCACGAATGATCCCGACGCGATCACAGTACAACTAGACCCTGGCCTAGCCTTCGGTACCGGTACCCACCCTACTACCGCCCTCTGTCTCAAATGGTTGGATCATGCGAGCGTAGCAGGTAAAACCGTGATTGATTTTGGCTGCGGCTCCGGCATTCTTTCCATCGCTGCCTCACTGCTCGGCGCCAAAGAGGTAATAGCTGTTGACCATGACCCACAGGCACTGGAGGCCACTGCAAGCAATGCGGAGAAGAACGGGGTCAATCAGGGATTGACCATACTACACAGCGAACAACCACTGAAGGTTATTGCGGACATCACCCTGGCCAACATCCTTGCATCCACCCTGATTGAGATGGAACCCCTGTTTAGCCGCCACACGAAAAGCGGTGGCGAGATAGTCCTCTCCGGCATCCTGGAGGAACAAACCAGCTCGGTTATTACCGCCTTTGCGGACGATTTCACTATACAGCACCCTTTGATACAAGATGGATGGGCGCTTCTGCATGGACATCACCTTTGAGTTATTGGCAAAATAGGTCCATCTAGATATTGAACTAAACGGATTCAGCCTCAAGTGCATACCCAGTGTCCCGACTGCCAAACAAAATTTCTCGTCAATGACGGTCAATTGCGTATAGCGCAAGGCAAGGTCCGCTGCTCCAAATGTCATAAGGTATTCAACGCGCTTGAGTCTCTACAAACGCCGCCTCAGACTGTGTCCGCCTCTATTGAGCCGCCGCCTCCCACCCTTCCTGACACTGTTACTGATTTCATGTCAGAGGCAGATCTGGAGGAATTTTCCGAACTTAAGGCCAAGGTCTCAGACGACCTTGGCAAGCAAAAGCAAGAGGAGAACAAGTCCGAGGAGGATTTGCCAGAACTTGGGCAGGAGATCGACGACGATCTATCAGAGGTGATTAAAGAGCTTGAACGACTGGAAAACATCTCCAAGAACAAAACGCAAGAGCAGGAGACAGCTAACCCTAACCCCTCGGACGAACCACTAGCTCCAGACAGCGAAAAGAAAGCTCAAGACAATAAACCAAACCTGCACGATCCTCTTGAACTACTAAACACCAAGAGACCGCCTAAAAAAAAGGGGGGGCTGCTCTGGTCCTTAGGCATCCTACTGATTTTAGCGATCGGACTGTCCCAGCTGGCCTGGTTCCAGCGAGAACAGTTGATGCACTACCCCGAAGGCAGAATGCTGTTACAGACCACATGTAAATACGTCGGCTGCACACTACCGACCATTCGCGCACCGGAAAAGATCCAGGTACTCAGTCGTTCCATCACCATGCACCCAAAGATAGAAAACGCCTTATTGATCCAGCTCACCATCGCCAATAAGGCAAGCTTCCCCCAACCCCAGCCACTATTACAGATCAGCCTCTTTAGTAGTGACGAGAGATTGGTGGTGCAACGTCGTTTCAAACCAAGTGAGTATCTTGCAGACAACGCCAAACCCGGCCCTCTTCTTCCAGGAAAGGCTATGTATGTTGAACTTGCCATTGAGGATCCGGGCAATGATGTAACCGGGTTCAAGCTGGATTTCTTCTAAATTGGCTCAGGACTTATAACCAACCAGATCTTGCGCTACAGATTATTCCGCGTACCATGTACAGCCCCTTGTTGGTTGGCAATCGACGATGCAGATCGGACCACATAAACTTTCGAACAATCTGATACTAGCACCTATGGCCGGGATCACCGACCTGCCGTTCCGTCGCCTATGCAAGGAACATGGGGCCGGACTAGCCATATCCGAGATGATCAGTTCAGACTCCACTCTCTGGGCCTCTCCAAAATCCGTTCGCCGCATGGACCTTGCCGGCGAACCAGGTCCCGTTTCAGTACAGATACTCGGATCGGACCCAAAGAAAATGGCAGCAGCTGCAAAGGCCAATATCGAGCTTGGCGCAGACATCATCGACATAAACATGGGCTGTCCGGCCAAAAAGGTGTGCCGTGCAGACTCCGGTGCTGCCCTGCTACGGGATGAAGACAGGGTAAAGCGCATCCTGGATACTGTGGTTGCAGCTGTTTCGGCGCCTGTCACACTCAAGATCAGGACTGGTTGGGACCGAAACAATCGCAACGGCATACGAATCGCGCAAATCGCGGAACAAGCTGGCATCCAGGCCCTAACCGTGCATGGACGTACCAAGGCCTGCGGTTTTTCCGGAACCGCTGAATATGACACCACTAGAGAGATAAAACAGACCATATCTATTCCGGTGATAGCCAACGGAGATATTAATACGCCAGAAATTGCAAAAAAGGTCTTGGCAAAAACCGGCGTTGACGGCATTATGATAGGCCGCGCAGCCAGAGGCCGACCGTGGCTTTTCAGCGCGTTGCAGCACTACCTTACCAAGGGTGAGAAATTGCCTGATCCATCTCCAGAATGGATCGGCAGACTGATATTGGGGCATCTGGAACAGCTGTACACCTTTTATGGGGAGCATCAGGGGATACGCATTGCACGTAAGCACCTGGCTTGGTACAGCCGGGGATTTCCGGGATCGGCCGATTTCAGATCAAAAATAAACAAAACTGGGACAACTCAAGAACAGCAAGAGCTAGTAAAAAGGTATTACCACAAGTTAACGGCCAATAAGGAGCTGGCAGCATGAGTTTGGAAGCCACCATGGTTCAAGAAAAAAATTCAGAAAGACCAAAATATACAACCAAGACCCAAAAAAAGAGCGAGCTTCTCCGGGACTCAGTATTTGAAGCCATGCAGGGCTATTTCGTACAAATGGACGGCCATAAAGTATCAGATCTGTACCGCATGGTCCTGTCCGAGGTGGAACCGCCCCTGTTTGAGTCTGTATTACGCCAGACCAACGGCAACCAGAGTCGCGCAGCCGAAATGCTTGGCATTAGCCGAAGTACCTTACGAAAAAAACTAGCTCTATATAATCTTGATTAAACAAAAAACGTATACCCTCAGCAGCCAATGCGTGGTCTGAGGCGGTTATTTATTTCTGTAGAAACGCAACAAGAGACCCAGCCATGTCATCCATCACCAGAGCACTTATCAGCGTATCGGATAAAACCGGCATCGTGGAATTCGCCCGCAGCCTGAATGAACGCAATATAGAGATTCTATCCACCGGCGGCACCGCTCGCCTGCTCACGGAAAACGATATCCCGGTTATCGAGGTATCGGAACACACCGGGTTCCCTGAGATGATGGACGGCCGGGTCAAGACTCTACACCCCAAGATCCACGGCGGCATTCTAGGCAGACGTGGTATGGATGATTCTGTAATGAAGGAGAACGAGATTGCCCCTATAGATATAATCGTGGTTAATCTCTACCCCTTTGAACAGACCGTGGCCAACCCCGACTGCGACCTGCCCACGGCGATCGAGAATATCGACATCGGCGGCCCCACCATGCTGCGCGCTGCGGCCAAAAACCACAAAGACGTAACAGTGATAGTGGATTCAGCTGACTACACCCGGGTGCTGGAAGAGATGGACGCCAATAACGGCGCCGTCAGCGACGCCACCCGCTTCGATCTAGCGGTAAAGACCTTCGAGCACACCTCTAACTACGATGGCGCCATCGCCAATTATTTAGGTACGCGTCTTGGTGAGGAAACCACAACCGACGCCCAGGGAGGAACTAGTGCCGCAGGAGGCAGGACGCCGATAGCGGCCTTCCCTCGCACCATCAACCTGCAGTTGCGTCAGGTGCAGACCATGCGCTACGGCGAAAACCCGCACCAGAATGCGGCCTTCTTCGTGGAGCGCGACCAGCCAGAGGCCTGCATCTCCACAGCCAAGCAACTGCAGGGTAAGGAGCTCTCTTACAACAACATTGGAGACACCGACGCCGCCCTAGAATGTGTAAAACAGTACGACGAAGGTCCTGCATGTGTCATCGTTAAGCACGCTAACCCATGTGGCGTGGCCATCGGAGACAACCTGCTGCAGGCCTACGACCGGGCCTACAGCACCGATCCGGAATCGGCCTTTGGCGGCATCATCGCCTTTAACCAGGAACTGGATGCCGAGACCGCCCAGGCCATAGTGGAGCGCCAGTTCGTGGAGGTGATCATCGCCCCCAAGATCTCGGCAGGGGCCGTCGAAGCGGTCAGCTCCAAGAAGAATGTGCGTCTGCTGGAGTGCGGCGAGTGGTCTGCCGAGGCCCTGCACCGTCTCGACTACAAACGGGTCAACGGCGGACTGCTGGTCCAGGATGCAGACCTGCAACTCAGCAACGAGATCAAGGTAGTGACTAAACGCGCACCGACCGAGCAGGAGATGAAAGACCTCCTGTTCACTTGGCGTGTAGCCAAGTTCGTCAAATCCAACGCCATCGTCTACGGCAAGGACAACATGACCATCGGTGTAGGGGCAGGCCAGATGAGCCGGGTCAACTCTGCGCGTATCGCCGCAATCAAGGCGGAACACGCCGGCCTGGAAGTACAGGGCGCGGTTATGGCCTCTGATGCCTTCTTCCCCTTCCGCGACGGCCTAGACAACGCGGCTGCCGTCGGTATTCGTGCCGTGATCCAGCCTGGCGGCTCCATGCGCGATGAAGAGGTGATCGCGGCGGCGGACGAACACGATATCGCCATGGTCTTCACCGGCATGCGCCACTTCAGACACTAAGGTTTAGGTACCCATGAATATTCTTGTCATCGGCAGCGGCGGACGTGAACACGCACTAGCCTGGAAGGCGGCACAATCACCCATAGCAGACATAGTGTATGTTGCTCCGGGCAATGCCGGCACCGCACTGGAACCCAAGTTGAAAAATGTCTCAATAGCGCCCGACGACATTGAGGGATTGATCGCCTTCGCCCGGGACAAAGAGATCGGACTGACCATAGTCGGACCCGAAGCACCTCTGGTCATGGGCATAGTGGATGCCTTTCAGGCCACGGGACTAGCCTGCTTCGGACCCTCCCAAGGTGCAGCGCAACTGGAGGGATCAAAATCCTTTACCAAGGATTTTCTGGCTCGCCACAACATCCCCACCGGAACTTACCAGACCTTCACAAATCAGGATGAGGCCCTGGCCTATGTGCATGAACAGGGTGCGCCCATCGTGATCAAGGCCGACGGCCTGGCCGCCGGCAAAGGCGTAATCGTAGCTACGGATCTGGAGACCGCAGAGGCCGCCATAAAAGACATGCTCTCTGACAACGCCTTTGGCGAAGCGGGACACAGGGTGGTGATCGAAGAGTTTCTGGATGGAGAAGAGGCCAGTTTCATCGTAATGGTAGACGGCAAGAATATCCTGCCCATGGCCACCAGCCAGGACCACAAAAGAGTGGGCGACGGCGATACCGGGCTTAATACCGGCGGCATGGGGGCCTACTCTCCGGCACCGGTGGTCACTGATGAAGTTTACCAACGCATCATGGATGAGGTTATCACCCCCACGGTTCATGGTATGGCCGCAGAGAGGCTTCCCTACACCGGCTTCCTCTATGCCGGACTGATGATTACATCTGACGGCACCCCCAAGGTGATCGAATACAACTGCCGCTTCGGCGACCCCGAGACCCAGCCCATCATGCTACGTATGCGCTCTGACCTTACCGCACACTGTATCGCCGCATTGGAAGGCAGGCTTGATTCAGAAAAGGCCGAGTGGGATCCCAAGGCCTCTCTTGGCGTAGTGCTGGCCGCCGGTGGTTATCCATCCAGCTATCGCAAGGGAGACGCGATAAGCGGGTTGCCACAGGAAGAGCTCGATGGAGAAAAGGTTTTCCACGCCGGCACCGCGATGCAAGATAACCAGATAGTAACGGCGGGTGGACGCGTACTCTGCGTTACCGCTCTAGGTGACAGCGTGGCCCAGGCCCAGCAGAGGGCCTATGCCCTAGCTGCACAGATCAGCTGGGATGACTCTTTCTATCGCAAGGATATCGGCTATAGGGCAGTTGCCAGAGAACAGAGATAAACAACTATAAGACCGGTAGCACACGCTCACTTATGAATACTGACAGCTGCTCAATTTCTGGATACTCCGGAGCGATCTCTACAATGTAATTCAGAGTCCTGGGGATGTCCTTCAGATAGCCCGGTTTGTCATCGCGTATGTTCAAACGGGCAAATATGCCGGACGCCTTGAGATGGCGCTGCACCCCCATAAGATCAAACCAACGCAGGAACGACTCTTCATGTTCCTGACGCAACACCCCGGACTGTAGCGCCTGTTCATAATAACCAAAGACCCACGCTTTCACCTGCTCCCGCGGCCAGCTTATGTAACAATCCTTCAGGAGAGAAACCAGATCATAGGTAACCGGACCTACCACCGCATCCTGAAAATCCAGGATCCCGGGATTGGACACCGGTGTCACCAATAGATTTCTGGAGTGATAATCACGATGCACAAACACCTGGGGCTGCTCCAGGGCATTGGATACCAGCAGTTCGAATATCTTATCCAACATCTGCCGTTCATCAGCCTCCAGGCTCAACTCCAGATGTTTTCCCAGCAACCAATCCCTGAACAAGCCCATCTCCTGCATTAGCAGTTCTGTATTGTAAGGAGGCAACCCGTCCATCTTTCCACCCGCCTGCATCACCTCAAGCGCGCTCAAAGCATCTGCATAGAGACGATCTTTCTCACCATCACCATCGGCGAGCCGATCCAGATAGTGCTCACTGCCAAGATCACTCAAGAGCAGAAATCCCTGTTCAAGATCTGCCTCGTATACCGCAGGGACATTCAGCCCCAACTCACCCAAATGTCTGGCTACAGCGACAAATGGTCTACAATTCTCGTTCTCCGGGGGTGCGTCCATCACGATCCTCGTTGCCCCGTCTACCTGGGTGAGGCGGTAGTAGCGCCTGAAACTAGCATCACCAGAAGCCAGTTCTATAGAATAATCTTTATGGCCCACTGAATTCGCAAGCCAAATCTGCAATAATCTCTCTCTACGGGGCATATTGTGCTAAAAACTTATCGATCCGGGATAAAATGGCTATTTTGACAGATATATGCAGAATAATCGTGAAAAAATCCTAAAGAAACATTGAAGAATTGTTGATTCTATGCGATTTTACCCCTCTTTTGGTATATTAGGCGGCGAGTCACTTCGTTGCGCGCGAATGCCCTAGTAAATATTAAGGCCCGACAAGAAATAGAGAACCATAAAAGTGTCAGGAAAAACAAAAATATTACCCGTGGCCATCTGCGCCCTGCTTGTTGCCCCAGTAACCCTTAACGCAAAAACCAAGTGGGATTGCAAGGCTGGGCCGGACAACACCTGGGAATGCTCCAAGCGTGGTGAACGAAAAATTGGACAACCCATCGCTACTACCCCCAGCTCGGCAAACCAAGGAGACGTGACCACCACGCCGGCTTATGAAAGCAGCTTTGAAGCAACCGAGCAAGGAGAAACCGCACCCATTGCAACCGAAACCGCTACGACGGAATATTACGAGCCGGTTATCGGTCAAAGGCAACTGCAAGCCAGTAACGTTCAACGCATCGATCGCGATCTGAATTGGGACCAATGCGGCCCCATGAACGACCCAGCTGAACACGCGCCCAGATACAGTGGCGAGACCCAGATAACCGCAGATGCCGCCGACGTTTCACGTGAGAATAAGCAGGCCACCTTCACCGGCAACGTGGTAGTAACCAAGGATGATCAACTGCTTGAAGCTGACCGCATCACTTATAACAATAAAGAAGACACCATGGAGGTCGATGGCTCCATCTACTTTCAAAGTCCTGGATTGCTGGTCAGTGGCGACTCGGCAAAGATGGACATGGGTAACAACACTGGACGTATCAAAAATGCAGAGTACCGCCTCCCCAAAAGACGCGCTCGCGGCAGCGCCTCCCAGGTGGATATTGAGGGACGTGATAAAAGCAGTTATGAGAATATAAACTACACAACCTGCCGTCCAGGAAACGAAGACTGGGTGCTGGAAGCCGGTAAGCTTGAGATCGACAAGAGCACAGGTGTAGGTGTGGCTCATGATACTGTCTTCCGCTTCAAAGGCATCCCATTCTTCTATCTGCCATACGCCAGCTTTCCAATCGATGACAGGCGTAAAACAGGTTTCCTAGTGCCGTCCATCGGTAGATCTGACGAAACAGGCGCTGACATATCTATCCCCTACTATATAAATATTGCACCGGATATGGACGCCACCATCGTACCCCGCATCATGAGTAAGCGCGGCCTGATGCTGGGCGGAGAATTCCGCTATCTGACGGAAGACTACTATGCCGAGACAAGGTTTGAAGTCCTTCCGGATGACAAAGAGGTAAACAGCGACACAAACAGTACGCGCGGCGCATTCTCATACTATAGCCATGGCTTCCTAGCTCCAAGACTATCTCTAAACACAAACATCAACTATGCCTCCGACAACAACTATCTGGAAGACCTGGGTGACAGCCTTGCGGTTTCCAGCAGCAGATATCTGGAGAGGCGTGGCGACCTAACCTACCATGGAGACGACTGGAGCCTTCTGACCCGCGCCCAATACTACCAGACACTTGACCACACCGTACTCAAGTCGAATCGCCCATATGCCCGACTACCACAAGTCCTATTCAACTATGAGAAACCTGACCAGATAGGGGGCCTAACCCTCCACACAAGGGCTGAGTATGTCTACTTTGACAGAAGTGACAGTGTCCGCGGAAGCCGTTTCGACTTTCAGCCAGCAATAAGTCTGCCCATGCGCAATAGTTGGGGGTATATCACGCCTAAGCTTGGGGCTCGTTATACCACCTATGATCTAAAAGATCAGGTCGCAGGATTGTCTGACTCTCCTGACCGCACTACCGGCACGTTCAGTCTGGACAGCGGCCTATTCTTTGAAAAGATAGGCGATGACTATACCCACACGCTAGAACCACGCATGTTCTATCTCTACACTTCAAAAGAAAATCAGGACGACATACCGATATTTGACACCAGCTCCTACGACTTCAGTTTCTACAACATGTTCCGTGAAGACCGTTTTGCCGGCGCTGATCGCGTAGGTGACGCAAACCAGTTGGCTCTTGCACTAACCAGCCGCACCTATAGCAACGCAACCGGTGCTGAGAGCTTCCGCTTCAGCATAGGTGAGATCTTCTATTTTGAAGATCGAGAGATACAGTTACCAACCCCTTCCGCAACTGTTCTCGCAGCATCTAACGACAGCAGTTCGGCCACAATCGGACAGGTTGCATGGCAAATCAGCAACAGTTGGAGCACCCAGGCTGATATAGAGTGGGACCACAACAGGAGCAACAACAAGACTGCGCAATCGGCATTTCATCTAAGATATGACGATCAAAAGAAGACTCTGCTCAATCTAGGCTACCGCTATGCCAGAGACTACGAGAATGACGGCGTTCTGTTTGAGCAGACTGACGTATCATTCCGCCTCCCGATTACATCACACATAAATGCGGTCGGTCGTTGGGATTATTCCCTACTCTACGACAAGACCATGGAGTCATTCGCCGGCATTGAGTACAGTGACTGCTGCTGGGCCTTGCGTCTTGTTGGTCGCCATTACATCAACGACATTGATCAAGACGCCAATACAGCGTTCTATCTACAACTTGAGTTGAAGGGGCTTACCAGTATAGGCGACAAAGTGGGCGAATTTCTCGAAGACAATCTTCTCGGGTACACCAGAGCCGAATAGACACCATGATCAGGCTTCATACTCGCAACAACCTGAGTATGTTGTTGCTAATCATCCTTGTACTGGGGTCTACTGCGATAGACGCAGGGGTTCAGGATGTGGACCGTATTGTTGCGGTTGTGGATGATGAGGTCATAGTCAACAGCGAGCTTCAAGAAAGATTGAAGCAGATAGTCGCGCAGCTTCGTGCAAAAAAGGCAAAACTCCCCCCCCAGAAAATCCTGGAACGCCAGGTTCTGGAACGTCTGATAGCTAACAGAGTACAGCTAAGTGCAGCCAAGCGCTCAGGGATTAGTGTAAATGAGGAGATATTGGCCCAAGCCATCAGCAATATTGCCCGCAACAACAAGATGAGCCTATCCGAATTTCGGGGCGCAGTTGAAAAAAGCGGTATTTCATTCAATAAGTACCGTGAACAGCTACGCGACCAACTCACAATCAAACAGTTCCTAACCAAAGAGATGAGAAGTCGCATCCATGTCACAGAACGTGAAATTGATGCATACATAGCCAATGCCAAGGGGGCAACTAATACCCCTAAAAGCACCAGAAAAACCGCGTTCCATCTGCTGCACATCCTCATCGCCACCCCCGAGGGCGCATCTTCAGGGACGATACAAAAGGCAAAGCGTAAGGCGTTAAACATAGTTAAAAAACTACGCGCCGGCGCGGACTTCCAGAACATCGCACTATCAGAATCGGACGGACAACAAGCCTTGGAGGGCGGAGATCTTGGGTGGCGCAGAGCAGATCAACTTCCAACAGTGTTCGCTAACATCGCACCAAAAATGGGGCGCGGTGATATATCCGACCCTATAAGGACATCCAGTGGTTTTCACATCATCAAGGTTGCAGACTATAAAGGTGGTAAGGCACAAACCGTGTTTCAACAAACCAAGGCTCGGCACATACTCATCCGTACCAGCGAGATAACTTCTGATGATGATGCCAGGATACGTCTGGAGCAACTAAAACAGCGCCTAGACGGGGGTGACGACTTCGCTAATCTAGCCCGTTCCCACTCGGACGACCAGTCCTCATCCATAAAGGGTGGAGATCTGGGCTGGATAAATCCAGGTGATGTGGTTCCTGAATTTGAGCAGCAGATGCAAAGTCTTGCTGTAAATGAGATAAGCGACCCGTTCCGCACCCAATATGGCTGGCATATCGTGCAGGTACTGGAACGGCGCATGCACGACAGAGCAGGAGATATTCAGCGCTCACAGGCGCGAGGTGCCATCTTCAATCGCAAGGCATCGGAAGAGGCACAACTGTTTATACGTCGTCTGCGTGATGAAGCCTATATAGAGATACATCTCGAAGATATCGAATAAAACCTCAAGTTGCAGACAATCTTACACTCATCATCAACATACAGGGTGTAACATGAACATCGAACCCGCAAGAATAGTTTTTACCCCTGGAGAACCAGCCGGTATAGGTCCAGATCTATGTGTGCAGTTGGTCCAACGAACGCAGGATATAGACCTTGTTGTCGTATCTGATCCTGATCTGCTAATAAGACGTGCGGAACTACTTGGACTGAAATTAGATATTGATCTGTTTGACCGCTCTGCACCACCCCCCCCCAGAAATGCTGGAAGAGTTTGTGTGCTCCCCATACCCTTAGCTACCACTTCAACACCAGGACAATTGAATCCTGCAAATGCCGAATATGTGTTGGAGTGTCTACAGCAAGCCACCCATGGCTGCTTAGACGGAAGCTTTCATGCCCTGGTAACAGGACCAGTACACAAAGGTGTTATCAATGATGCTGGCGTAGCCTTCACAGGCCATACTGAATACCTGGCCGAATTGACTAATGGTGATCCGGTAATGATGCTGGCAACCCAGGGGCTCAGAGTAGCCCTGGTCACTACCCATCTTCCGCTGTCACTGGTAAGTCAGGCCATATCACCACAACTGTTGGAACGCGTCATTCGTATCCTGCACGCAGACCTACAATCAAAATTTGGCATCGACAAGCCAGACATTCTGGTGTGCGGTCTCAATCCCCATGCAGGGGAAGGCGGTCACCTGGGAACAGAAGAGGTCGAGATAATCTCCCCAGTGCTGGAAAAATTGCGCCAGGAAGGGATAAGACTACAGGGTCCGTTGCCGGCCGATACCCTGTTCACGCCTTACTACCTGGAGCAGGCAGATGCGGTGCTGGCCATGTACCATGACCAGGGGCTGCCGGTACTAAAGCATAAGGGTTTTGGACATGCGGTAAACATAACCTTGGGGCTACCTATCGTCCGTACCTCGGTGGATCATGGTACGGCACTGGATCTTGCCGGGACCGGCAAAGCAAACCATGGGAGCCTGAATGTGGCGTTGGAAACTGCTAAAGAGATGGTTCTACACAGCACTCCCTAAGAGGCGCCAGCGTCCTGCAACAGCTTCAATACCTCCTGATGCTTGCCCTTCTCTGCCCGCTGTGCGGCCGAGACCCCTGCCTTGTTCTTGAGATTGAGGTCTGCACCAGCCTGTATTAAAGCCTTTACCGCTCCCTCATGCCCAAAAGCGGCCGCTTCCATAACAGCACTGGCACCAGCCCCATCCACAGCGTTCACATCGGCACCTGCCGCAAGTAGAGCCCTGACCGTATGGGTATTGCCGTTAAATGCCGCCATAACCAGGGCCGGCCGTCCTGCGCCGTTTTTAGCATTGACATCCCCTCCCTGAGCCAGGATCTTCTGCACCATAACCGCGTCGCCCTCCGCTGCTGCGGCCAGCAGCAAAGGACTCATATCGGCTGCCTGCAACGGCGCCCAAACTAACAACAAAGCAAAATAAGCAAGCGATATTCGTTTCATATCATCACCCTGAAAACCTTGCACTTATCCCCTATATCGGCCAAAAATTGGAAAACCTGAATCGACTTGCAATTAAACTATTCTCCCGATAATGTTTCGGGCATGATAAGAGCTATAACAAACCATTTCGTGCAATAATCGCAATGCTCCCACCAAACCAGATACCGAACACAGGAATCAGATAGCTATGGCTGTATATGCCATTGGCGATGTCCAGGGCTGCTATGATCAGTTACGTCTGCTGTTGGACCTAATCGAGTTCGACCCGGAAAAAGACAAACTCTGGTTTGCCGGTGACCTGGTTAATCGAGGACCAGACTCACTCAAGGTATTGCGCTTTGTAAAGGGCCTAGGGAAAAGTGCCGTAAGCGTACTGGGGAACCATGACCTGCACCTGCTGGCCCTGTCCGAATCCATAGACAAGCACAAGGACCCCAACAACACTTTGGAGCAGGTGCTAAAGGCACCGGATCGAGATGAGTTGCTGCACTGGCTGCGCCAACGCCCTCTTATGCATCACAGTAGTAAGCGAAACATCAGTATCGTCCACGCCGGCCTACCACCTCAGTGGGACATCCCCACCGCCATGCAACGTGCAGCAGAGCTGGAATCAATACTTCAGGGTGACTCCTACCAAGAATATCTACATAACATGTATGGCAACCTGCCTGATCGCTGGGATCCGAAACTGAAAGGGATGGACAGGCTGCGTTTTATCACCAACTGTTTCACCCGTCTGCGCTACTGCAACCAGGATGGGTCTATCTCCATGAAGGAGAACTGCGCACCAGGCAACCAGAACCCGACTCTGACTCCCTGGTATAATGTACCAGAACGCGCCAGCAAGGGTAAACGCATCTTGTTCGGACACTGGTCCACCCTGGGCTATGGACAACATGGCGACGTCTGGTCTCTGGATAGCGGCTGTCTTTGGGGCGGAGCACTTACAGCACTCCGCATCAGAAAGCACAAGGATCCAATACTGTTTCAGCAAGACTGCCCCAAGGCTCTACAACCTTGAACAACTACCAGTTACTGGAGAAGACACATGGCTAACGCATCATCATTCACCTGGGGCGGCTTCCTGGTCCGACTTATGGCGGCCCTGGTCTTGGTCTTCGCCACCTACAACCCTGAGGGCTACTCCTATTTCCATTGGTCTCTGGTAGATTTCACCCAGTTTTCAATACTGAAAGGTTTTGTGGGCGTGGTACTGCTCATCGGCTGGACCATACTGCTACGCGCCACCTTCAAATCCCTCGGACCTTTCGGCATAATCCTGGCCTTGGCTTTTTTCGTCCTGCTAATCTGGCTGATTGTAGACTGGTTGGCGATCGCCACTGACAACTTTAAGGTTTTAAGCTACATCGGAGAGCTGGTAGTAGCTGGAATAATGAGCACCGGTGTATCCTGGTCCCACATCCGCAGGCGCATCACCGGACAGCTGGATACTGGTGATGTATCAGACGCGTGACAGGGTGATAAAACTGTAGGCAAAGGGGTTTTTATCGTCGCTCGTATGCCGCTCCCGTTCCACCTCTCTCCACTGGTCCGAATCATACTCAGGAAACTGAGTTTCGCCATCAGCGTCTGTCTCAACCAGGGTCAGGTAGATACGATCAGCAAGAGAAAGGGCCTGCCCATAGAGCATAGCACCCCCCACAATCATAATCTCTGGCGCTTCGCCAGCGGCTTCGATGGCCTGTTGCAGTGAATGCACCACGACACAGCCGTCTGCTATATAGTTTGGATTAGAGGTGACAATAATGTGGGTCCGCCCCGGAAGCTTTCCGGGCAGAGACTCCCAGGTCTTACGCCCCATTATGATCGGTTTGCCCAGGGTCATGGCCTTGAAGTGTTTCAGATCAGCAGGCAGGTGCCAGGGCAGTGAGTTTGCGTTTCCGATCACCCGATTTTGTGCCACGGCCACGATAATGGATATGATTGGTTGCTGCTGCTTCATGGGATGAAAGCATAACATGCATAAGACTGCACTCAATAAAACAATCTGATATCTTTATCCAAGTAACGTTCAGACACATAAGCGGACCGCATGATGAAGCTAAAAATCGGAAGCAAAGATCTAGTGGGAAAGGCGGAAAAACAGATCGAGTCCATCCCTCCGTCAGAAGTGGACCAGCGCATCAAAAACAAAGGTGTGCTGCTGATAGACCTGAGGGACATACGCGAGCTAAAACGCGAGGGTAAGATCCCTGAGGCAATCCATGTGCCCCGCGGCCTGCTGGAGTTCTGGATCGACCCTGAGTGTATATACTATAAGAGCTTCTTTGATGATGCAGAGGAGATCATCTTCTACTGCAACCTAGATTGGAGATCGGCCCTAGCCACTCTGACCATAAAGGAGATGGGGTTTGAAAAGGTGAGCCACATGCGCGGCGGCTTTGACCGCTGGGTCAAGGAGATCGGGCGCATTGAGACCGTTGAATACCCCAAGAAGAAAGGCTAGACAGCAACCGGCGCCTTTATATGGGGATGAGCCTCATAATCCACCAACTCAAAATCTTCATAACGAAAATCGAACACTGACGTAATGTCTGGATTTATCTTCATACTGGGCAACGGTAACGGCGCACGGGCAAGCTGTGTCTCCACCTGATCCAGGTGATTGGAATAGAGGTGAGCATCACCGAAAGTGTGTACAAACTCACCCGGCTCCAGTCTACACTCTTGGGCCACCATCATGGTAAGCAGGGCATAAGACGCGATATTGAACGGCACACCCAGGAAGATATCGGCACTGCGCTGATATAGTTGGCAGGAGAGTTTGCCGTCGGCTACATAAAACTGAAATAGACAGTGACAAGGCGGCAATGCCATCTCATCCACACAGGCCGGGTTCCAGGCGCTTACCATCAGACGGCGTGAATCCGGATTGCTCTTAATTTGTTCCAATACCAATCTTATCTGGTCGATGCTACCGCCGTCTGGCGTCGGCCATGAACGCCACTGGTAACCATACACCGGACCCAGATCACCATTCTCATCCGCCCACTCATCCCAGATGCTTACGCCATTATCATGCAGATACTTTATGTTGGTATCTCCCTGCAGAAACCATAGTAGCTCATGGATGATGGAACGCAGATGCAATTTCTTGGTAGTCACCACCGGAAAACCTGCAGCGAGATCAAAACGCATCTGGTATCCGAACACACTCATGGTCCCGGTCCCGGTACGATCCTCTTTGCGGGTACCCTGGTCGCGCACGTGACGCATCAGATCCAGATATTGCTGCATGATTATTTTTCTCTCGTATAAGCCATGGCAGTCAACACCAGCCCCGCCACCAACATCGGCAGGCTAAGCAATTGCCCCATGGTAAACCATCCAAATGCCAGATAACCGATGTGGGCATCGGGCATACGTACAAACTCTACCGCAAAACGGAACAGGCCGTAAAAGGCCAAAAACAGTCCTGAGACGGCCATCAAAGGACGTGGGATCCGTGAATAGATCCACAGGATCAGAAACAGCAATACACCCTCCAGACCGGCCTCATACAGCTGGCTTGGATGTAGCGGCTGACTGAATCCGGCATATACCCCATTGCATACCTCAGGAAAACGAGCACAAGGCACCTGTATTGCCCATGGCAGTTCACTGGGTCTACCCCAGAGCTCACCATTGATAAAATTACCGATACGGCCGGCAAACAGCCCCACCGGTACCATAGGGGCAATAAAATCGGTCAGCTCGAAGAAGCTACGCTTAATACGTCGCCCAAACAGCCACATGGCAATCAGCACTCCGATCAGACCACCGTGGAATGACATACCACCATCCCATATCCTGAACAGGTAGAATGGATCTGATAAAAACCGTGAGAACCCATAAAACAGCACATATCCGATCCGCCCCCCCAGGATAACACCCATTGCGCCGTAGAATATGAGGTCATCAATCCGTTGCAGTGTTTGCTCCTGACCAATTCGATCCGCGCGCCGTCGCATCAACATCCAACTGATTGCAAAACCCAACAGGTACATAAAGCCATACCAATGTATGCGCACAGGACCTAAAGCTAGGATAACCGGATCTATATCTGGGTAGGTCAACATGGTGCGATATCTTACCATCACGCCCGGCTTATTGGAGTCTATAAGTTTAAAAAATATGCCCTAAAGATATTTTAGTAGGTGCCGCTATCTATCTCAGAATGTCACCTGATAGGGACGGTAACACCATGATCCAATCACAAGATCAAACAACAAAAAGTTCTCTGGGGCAACGTATGCGTATGCGGCGTCAACAGAAGGGGTGGACCCAAGAGCAGCTAGCGCGCCAGGCTGGGACCAACCAGGCAGTAATTCAAAAAATTGAAAACGGCAAAAGTCTTAGGCCTCGTAAAATCAATGAGATAGCAGAGGTTCTCGGGGTAAATCCGGCCTGGCTCATGTTCGGTGAAGAGGCGGAGAATGGCCTCAGCCCTGACGCAGTAGTAGTGGCAGAAGAGTGGTCACAACTTTCGGAACCACACCGCACCCGTATTCAGCGTGAGATCCACAACCTTATCCAAAGAAACTGGGAATTAGGTTCCTCGCATAGAAGGATTGGATAACATCCTCAACCCCCGCATTCCTTGCGGGGGCCTCTTGAGTTAATTTAACACCAATTACAAACCACCCCCAACGGGTGTGGTTGCGTCCATGTATAATCATGTTGTCGATCTCTGCCAATGTCTTAAGGGGAAGAAAAATGCTGCAGGAAACCGGAATAGTAACCACATCTGGCGTCATTCAGCAGGCCGTGGCCCCTGTGTTTTTACTAACCGGTATCGGAGCAATGTTATCGGTCATGACCAATCGGCTTTCCAGGATTATTAACCGAGCAAGGGCACTAACTGAGAACCGGGCTTTCGACGAGGAGACAAATCAAGAAGAGCTCGCCGTTCTCTCCCGCCGGGCCCGTCTGGCAAATTCATCCATCAGCCTCTGCACATTTACAGCTTTGCTGGTTGCGGCCGTTATCGCCCTGTTGTTTATCGGTGCCTTTTTTAATCTGGATGTGACCATTCCAGTGGGCATGATGTTCGTGGTGGCCATGCTCTCATTTATTATCGCGATGGTATTCTTCTTACGCGAGATCTACCTGGCCACGGCCAGTCTGCGCTTTGAGCAGAGATGACGCCTGATTGCTACAGTGATTTACATCACAAGATGGAACTTTACCGCAACAAGCTAGGCATCGATTCCGTATACTGACCCTTCGTCAACAGGTCTGAGTGTTGCATTCCGATACAAAGGAGCAGACACCATGCGAAGATCTCTTCTAACCATCATACTGTATCTCCTATGCGCAGCCATGGTCATGGCCGACAATGGCACCATAAACGTTAAGAGTGCATACGATGTAAGGACCACGGCCGACCGGCTCGAAGAAGCGCTAAACAAAAAGGGCATGACCATATTTACCCGGATCAACCATGCCGAGGACGCGCAAAAGGTAGGTAAGCAACTACCCCCAACAGAACTGATCATTTTCGGCAACCCGAATGAGGGCACTCCCCTGATGCAGTGCAGCCAAAGTATCGCCATAGATCTACCCCAGAAGGCCCTTATCTGGAAATCAAAAGATGGCCAGGTCTGGTATACCTACAACGACCCTGGATATCTGGCAAAACGTCATCAGGTCTCAAACTGCAAAGAGGTGCTTAAAGAGATCAGCGGTTCTCTTGGAAGGTTGGCCCATACCGCGACCACGCCTTAGAAGGTCGGTAACACCCGCAGATAAAAGGTCTTGAGATAGGCGCTCTCCGGAATGGCCGGATGGATCGGATGATCTGGACCTTGCTGTCCCTGCTCCAAGAGCTGCAAAGAACGATCACAGTGGCGCCCTGCCTGCTGCACCATCTGCAACAACTCCTCCTGAGACATGTGATGAGAACAAGAGGAGGTTATTAAAACTCCATCCTTGGACAATAGCTGTACTGCAGCCTGGTTAAGTCGTCTGTAGGCCAGGGCCCCCTCCTTCTTATCCTTGCGTCTTTTAATAAAGGCAGGCGGATCCAGAACGATCAAATCGAAACGCTCCCGTTCTGTGCGCATTTCTCGCAAACAATCGAAGGCGTTGGCGTGGCGAGTCTCAACCTTTTCGGACAAAGAATTTTTGGCGGCGTTGGCCGAGACCATTTCCAAGGCGCTGTTGGATGTATCCACGCACACCACATGATTCGCCCCCATAGCGGCCGCCTGCACCCCCCAGGCCCCGACATAACTACAAATATCCAACACCCTTCCGCCTTGGATATATCTGGCCATACGAGCACGATTATCCGCCTGATCAAAGAACCAACCGGTCTTTTGCCCTTCCTGAGACTGCACCTGAAAGCTCAAACCGTTTTCCTCCACAGCCAGTAAATCAGTCACTCGCCCTGAGGCCAATTCTATATACCGTTCAAGTCCTTCCTGTTCCCTAACCGAACTGTCGTTACGCAGCAGTATGCCGGCAGGTTTCAGCACCTTTTCCAGAGCCGCAACCACCTCTTGCTTCAGAAGCTCCATGCCCGCGGTGGTGATCTGCACCACCACTTGGTCTCCGTAACGATCCACCACCAGCCCAGGCAGGCCGTCGCTTTCTCCGAACACCATACGGTAATACGGTTTAGAATAGATACGCTCGCGCAAGGCTAAGGCCACCTTGAGGCGATGTACCAGCAAAGAAGCGGAGAGCGGATGTTCTCGATCCCGACTGACCAGACGGGCACAGATAAGAGAGTTAGGATTTACATACCCGGAACCGAGCCATTTCTCCTGATGATTGACAATATCCACCGCCTGGCCCGGAGTAAAATCTTTTAGCGATGTGGCCTTGGTATCCACTTCGTTGCTGTAGATCCAACAGTGCCCCGTGCGGATGCGACGATCCTGATTCTTTTTCAAACGCAGCTGTGCGGCATTCATTTGATGGTTTCCTGTACAGTCACTACCGCATCATGATGCGAGAAGATATACACTCAAATCTACTGTAACCTTAACGCGCAATCTTACTGATCTTTGACCCTTCCAGGGTCAGGTTGTACATAAGACCTTTGTTGCTAAAGATAAAGGCAACCACAGGATCCTTGATCTCGATACTATTTATATCCTCTCCCACGCCCCATTTAATCACTGCGACCGAGCCATCCACACCCACTTTCCAGCCATCACTGTGACGAAACTTATTCAGGGCCTGCTTAGTGAGGAAGACTACGACCACGGACTTAGACTGAGCACCCAATTGGAATCCTACTGACGCGCCTGCGGTACTATAGTAACCCACTGTCTTACCTCCTATACGCAGAGCGCCCTCACCGTACTCTCCCCCCACGACCATACCGGCCTTGATGACGCTGGGAAATACCAGGACACCCTCGGCCCTGTTCAGAAACTCAGCACCACCGGATATCTCTTTTTTGAAGCGCTGCAGGGTGGCATTTGCACCGATATTTATCTCTGCCGCAGAGGCGCCCGCAGCCGGCTGTGAAAATGAGAACCCGGTCAGCAGGAACAGGATGGATGCAACAATCGTTACCAGGTGTGGTTTCAGTTGGTTCTTTTTCATACCGCTTTCCTCTTTAAGTTAAACGTTAAGACCAGCGTTTCTCCGCCTCTTTATCGCCATCTCTGGCATCGACCCAACGCTCACCGTCTGCTGTCTGCTCTTTCTTCCAGAACGGCGCCCTAGTCTTTAGATAATCGATAACAAATTCGCAGGCCTGAAAGGCCTCGCCGCGATGGGCGCTGGCTATAGCGACCAATACGATCGGATCCATGGGTTTCAGTTCACCTACCCGATGTATCACCCGCATACCCATAAGATCCCAGCGTTCATCTGCCTCGGCCAGGATCTTCCCCAGTGCCTTCTCCGTCATACCCGGATAGTGTTCCAGGGTCATGGCGGTCACCTGCTCACCCGCGTTTATATCGCGCATCTGACCGATAAATGTGACGACTGCGCCTATGGCCGGATTGGACTGACGCATCTCCTCTTGGACTGCACTGATATCGAAGGGTTCTTGCTGGATGCTGATCGTATTCATATTTTATGTCATGGATAGTAATACAAATACATCCATGTAGGTTTGTTCCGGCCCAGCCATCCCTGGCTGGTCGATCGTGCTGCTGTGTTTGTCCACTGGATTCATGCCCTATGGATACAAACGATCACCACTCACCCCCCTGTCACCGGAGGAAAGAAGGCCACCTCGTCATTATCTTTAATGGGAGTCTCCAAATCGGCTAGCTCCCGGTTCACCGCCATCATGACCGATCGTTCATCGGAAAAGGCCGATGCCCAAGCGTCACCGCGCTGCTGTAATAGCTCAATGATAGCAGCTACATTCGCCAGCCCCGGGTTGGCCTCCAGCTCCAGCATCTCAGTTTGCACCTGCTCACGCAGATGGGCAAAGAACAGGACCTGTATCATCTTAGCAACTCACTAAAGGGTATAAATTCCACCATGTCACCTCGAACCAATGTTTTATGCTCCGGGATCACCGCCAACCCATTGGCCCAGGTCAAGGTTGTTAAGGCGGCGGAAGAGCGGTTAGTCGAGATGGATACCCTGGTCTGGCCTTGTTCGTCCAGCTCGAGCCGAGCGCGCACGAACTCACGCCGCTTATCCGACTTGGAACGTTCAAAATCGGCCGGGGCACGAATAGGGATGGGCAACAGATCTGCAGTCACACCCTGGAGCTGCAGGATAAACGGCCGAGCAAATAGACAAAAGGTGACAAACAGGGAGACCGGATTGCCCGGCGTCCCAATAAACGGGGTCTCTCCGATATGGCCAAAGGCCAGCGGCTTGCCAGGACGGATGGCCACCTTCCATAGATCCAGACTGCCCAACCTTTCCACCGCCGGTTTGACATGGTCCTCCTCGCCCACGGAGACACCACCCGAGGCCAGCACCAGATCGGCCTGCTCCGCCCCCGCCTGTAGTGCAGCGCAGGTGGCATCAAAACTGTCCTCCACCATGCCCAGATCTACCACCTCACACCCGAGGGATTGCAGTAGACCAGTTAGAGTAAATTGGTTGGAGTTGAAGATCTGTCCCGGACCCAAAGTATCACCCGGCATCACCAGCTCATCGCCGGAGGAGAACAGAGCCACCTTCACTTTTCTAAATACCGGAATCTCGGCAATACCAACGGACGCGGCCAGACCCAGGTGCTGTGGTCCCAACCTGATCCCCGGCTGCAGAATCTCCTGCCCCTGCTGTACCTCCTCCCCGACCTTACGTACATTTGCGCCTGCTGCCGGCAGTTCGGTGATAATCACGTCGTCGCCATCCCGCTGGCAGCGTTCCTGGATGACCACGCTGTCGGCGCCGGGGGGCAGTGGTGCACCGGTAAAGATACGAGCGGCTGTCCCGGGCTGGAGCCGATCACCAGTCACACCGGCAGGGATACGCTGGGATACGGGAAGACGTATATTCTCGGAAACCAGATCGACTGAATTCACTGCATAACCATCCATGGCACTGTTGTCCCAGGGCGGTAGATCTACACAGCTGGTTAACTGCTCAGCCAGCACCCGTCCCAGGGCATCCGCAAGTGCAACCGTCTCCACCGCCTTAACTGCCACGGCATGGGAGAGCATAAGGTCCTGTGCCTGCTCAATCGTCATTAGTGCAAAAATCATTGGAACACCTAAGAGCGAAACATCTGAGCAAAGTTGCAGGGTCGAGTGCGATGATCCAGCTGTGCACTCAGTATCTCTTCCCAGGCGGTACGACAGGCGCCAGTCGATCCAGGCAGACAGAAGATCAGAGTCCTGTTTGTCAGACCGGCTATAGCTCGCGACTGGATGGCGGATGCCCCAATCTCTTCCATCGAGACCTTCCTGAACAGTTCGCCAAAACCATCTATCGGCTTCTCCAGTAGCGGAGCTATCGCTTCCGGCGTACTGTCGCGTCCAGTGATGCCGGTGCCGCCGGTACTGATGATGACATGCACATCTGGATCGGCGATCCAGCGTGAGAATATAGCGCGCATCTGATAGACATCGTCCTTGACCATGGCCTTCTCCACCACTTTGTGCCCATCGGCCTGGGCGCCATCTAGCAGCAACCTGCCGGACTTGTCGTCCTCCTCGCAGCGAGTGTCGGATATAGTCACTACCGCTATGTTCAGCGGGATAAAGCCGCAGTCGTCAAAGTGTCCTGTCATGGCTAGGCCTCACTGATAGATCTATAGAGAAATACCAAAGCTATCCTTGAACCGTTGATCAAATTCGTCCCGGGTAAAACTGTGGTTCTGGGTGCCGGCGTGTTCTATTTTAATGGCACCCATCAGCGCCGCGATACGACCGGTCACCTCCCAGTCCATATCATTCATCAAACCATATAGCAGACCGGCACGATAAGCGTCACCACATCCTGTGGGATCCTCCAGACCGTTCGCCTGGGCCGCAGGGATGTCGAAGACCTGTTCTTTAGTATAGATACTGGAACCCTCGCCACCCTTAGTTACGATCACAGCATCCACCATCTCTACCAACTGCTGAGGTCCTTTGCCGGTACGTTCCTGCATCAACTTGGCCTCATAGTCGTTAAAAGCCAGCCACTGGGCCTGCTCGGCAAAGCGCATCAGGTCATCCCCATCAAACATGGGCATACCCTGACCAGGATCGAATATGAATGGGATACCAGCCTCAGCAAACTGTTCTGCATGCTGGATCATGCCGTCACGCCCATCCGGCGAAACAAGGCCTATGCTGCAACCACTGGCTGTATCCACCCTGTTTTCATGGGAGAAGTTCATAGCTCCTGGGTGAAAGGCGGTGATCTGATTGTCGTCCTGATCGGTGGTGATATAGGCCTGGGCTGTATACTGTCCATTGATCTCCAACAGATGCTCGCGGCTGATGCCACAGCTGTCCATCCACTCCGCATAGGGCTTAAAGTCTGTACCCACCGTACCCATGGGTTTGCCCTCACCGCCGAGGAGATTAAGGTTATAGGCGATGTTGCCGGCACAACCGCCGAACTCGCGCCGCATATCTGGCACCAGAAAGGATACGTTTAGTATATGTACCTGCTCCGGCAGGATATGATTCTTGAAATGGTCTTGAAAGACCATGATGGTGTCGTAGGCAAAGGAGCCACAGATAAGTGCAGACATATCAAATCCAGATTCAAATAATGATTAAGTTAGAAAAAGCGTGGCGCTAGCACTAAGACCCAGACAACCACAGCCAGGGTGATGCTTAGAAACACCGCTGCAGAGCCTATATCCTTGGCTCGACCCGATAGTTTATGGTGTTCTCCGCCAAATCGATCCACTACCGCCTCAATGGCAGAATTCAATAATTCAACCAATGGCACTTGCAACAGGCTGGCAACCAATAGCGCGCGCTCTACACCGCTATTCCCCAGCCACAGGCCCAGGGGAATAAACAGGATCAATGTGTATGTCTCCTGCCGCAACGCCTCTTCATGTTTAAAACAGGCGCGAAACCCGGCTATAGAGTAACCCCATGCGTTGATGATGCGCTGAATCCCAAGAGGCCCCTGACTCGCCATTGCTAGTCTTCCTGTCTCCAGGCCAGGTCCAGTTCACGCGCCGCACGTACGTCATCCAATCGCTTCACCGGCATGGTATGAGGAGCACCCTTGACCAGATCCGGATCGGACTCCGCCTCTTCCTCAATAGTAATCAACGCATCGATGAATGCGTCCAGGGTGTCCTTATCCTCACTCTCAGTAGGTTCTATCAGAAGACATTCAGGCACCAGCAGTGGGAAATAGGTGGTAGGTGCATGAAACCCATAGTCCAACAAACGCTTTGCGTAGTCCATGGTGCTAACCCCCAGGCTGCGTGCTTCACGCCGCAGGGTGATAATGAACTCATGGGTGGCACGCCTCTCCGGATAGGCCGCCTCAAAACCTACCCTCTGCAACCGCTTAAGCATATAGTTGGCATTAAGAGTCGAGTACTCAGCCACTCGAGCCATTCCCCTCCTACCAATCATACGGGCATAGACAAAGGCCCGTAACAGAATACCGGCATTGCCGGCAAAGGCGGAGAGACGCCCAATGCTTTGCGGACAATCTTGTTCAGTAAGCCAGCTATAACCCTCTCCATGCTTTTGAGCCATTGGTACCGGCAGGAACGGTTCCAAACGCTCACTAACACCAACAGGACCAGCGCCCGGACCACCGCCACCGTGTGGAGTGGAAAAGGTCTTGTGTAGATTTATATGGATTACATCAAACCCCATATCCCCCGGCCGCACCTTACCCAGAATTGCGTTCAGATTGGCGCCATCGTAGTAGAGAAGCCCGCCTGCCTCATGTACTAGCCCGGCAATCTCGGCTATACGTCGATCGAACACCCCCAAGGTGGATGGGTTGGTAAGCATGATGCCTGCGGTCTGGGGGCCCAATGCCTGTTTCAGTGCATCCACATCTATATCACCATCCGGTCCGGTGGGGATCTCCCGCACCTTATAACCACACATCACGGCTGACGCCGGATTGGTGCCATGGGCAGCATCCGGTACTAATATTTCATTCCGTTCAGTATCTCCCCTAGCGTCATGATAGGCCCGAATCATAGCCACGCCCGCAAACTCCCCCTGGGAACCGGCCGCAGGGCTGAGGGATACGGCGCGCATGCCGGTCACCTCTTTTAGTATCTCCTGCAGATCATGCATACAGGCCAGAAAGCCCTGGCTGTGGTTGTCCGGCGCCTCGGGGTGGCGGTTGATAAACCCAGGCAGCATGGACAGGGTGTGACAACTGCGCGGATTGTACTTCATAGTACAGGAACCCAGAGGATAGAAATGGGTATCGATAGAGAAGTTCTTCTGCGACAGACGCGTATAGTGGCGCACCACCTGCATCTCCGACACCTCCGGCAGTGCCGGCCGGGACTTGCGTCGAAACTGCTCAGGGATGGAGGTGCCATCAATCGACTGCAGTGGCGCCTGAGCCGTTGCGCGCCTACCTCTCTTAGATTGTTCCTGAATCAACACTTGACCTTACTCCCTACCGCCATGGCCCCGCTGGATTTCTTCTCTTGCATCTGCACCACCTGTTCCAGCTTTGCGGTAAATATATTCATATCTTCTTTAGTCCTCTTCTCGGTAGCGCAGACCAGAATGGCACCTCCCAGTTCCGGATACTCTTTTGTCAGATCGTAACCGCCCTGGATATTATGGGCCGACAGGGTGTGTAGGACATCCTGAGCCGGTAACGGCAGACGCACTGCCTGCTCATGAAATACTGGACGACTAAAGACGGTCTCAACCCCTTCTATTCTGGTAAGCATCTCCGTTAGGGCGGCTATGTTTGCGTTACATCCTGCCGCCACTCTTTCCAACCCTTCGGCCCCCAGCAGCGCCATATGCACGGTGGCTGCCGTGACCATCAGCCCCTGGTTGGTGCAGATGTTTGAGGTAGCCTTGGAGCGTCTGATATGTTGCTCACGCGCCTGCAGGGTCAGGGTAAAGCCCGGCTTGCCATCCAGGTCCAGGGTCCGACCTACGATCCGACCCGGCATCTGCCGCACATGGGCCTGACGACAACAGAGGAATCCAAAATAGGGTCCGCCGGATGAAAGGGGCGCCCCCAGTGGTTGGCCCTCGCCGCAACAGATATCCACCCCCTCACTGCCCCACTCACCCGGAGGGTTTAACAGGGCCAGGGCAACTGGATTGACCACCGCAATGGCTATAGCTTTATTACTATGAGCCCAGTCTGTGAGGGCATCCACCTCTTCCAGCACCCCGAAGAAATTGGGTTGTGGGATCACCAGAGCGACTATATCCTCGTCTGCGTACTTATCCAGCGCTGCCGGATCGGTGTGGCCGCCCTTAGGATCGAAAGGCAGTTCTACCAGTTCGATCCCCTGATTCTTCACTATATTGTGCGCCACCCTACGATAGGCCGGATGCAGACTGCGCGGCACCAAAACCCGCTTGGACTTGGATTTACGATTGGCCCGCACCGCCATCAGGATCGCCTCGGCCAGGGCAGAGGCACCATCATAAAGGGAGGTGTTGGAGACATCCATGGCGGTCAATGCCGTCATCATGGATTGATACTCATATAATAGTTGCAGGGTGCCCTGGCTGGCCTCCGCCTGATAGGGTGTATAGGCGGTGTAAAATTCGCCACGACCGGCAATCTCCCAGACCGCGGCCGGGATGTGGTGGTCGTAGGCACCGGCACCGATAAAGCAGAGGGGAGACCCGTCGGACTGGGCCCTGGCCGACATAAGCCGGGCCACCTCCATCTCGGACATGGCCTCTGGCATCTCCTTTAATCCATCAAAGCGTAGCTCTTGCGGTATCTCGTCAAACAGATCATCAATGCTGGCGGCACCGATGGTCTCCAGCATCTGCCGGATCTCTTCTTCAGTATGTGGAATGAACGGCATCTTGGTCTAATCAGTGCTCGTCAGCCGCAGCCACTTCCGCATAGCCAGCAGCATCCAGCAGATCACCTAACTCAGATGGATCAGACATCTTCACCTTGAACATCCAGCCTTCGCCAAACGCAGACTCATTTACTATCTCCGGACTATCAGCCAGCGCTGTATTGACCGCCACGATCTCTCCTGAGACCGGGCTGTAGATGTCGGATGCTGCCTTTACCGATTCCACCACGGCGCAGTCGGCTCCCGCATCCACGCTATCGCCCTCTTCCGGTAGATCCACAAAGACCAGATCACCAAGCTGCTCCTGGGCATGGTCTGTAATCCCCACGGTAACGGTTCCATCTTCCTCGTCCCGAGCCCATTCGTGGGTTTTAGCATATTTCAAATCGGTAGGTATGTTGCTCATATTTAAAGCCCTCTTAAAGGCAGTTGTTGATTATTGCAATCACTGTAACCATAGCCCACTCTCCCCAGAGGGGAGAAGGGACCGTTGATATTGGTCTTGGTGATTTCATAGTCTAAATTCTGATCTTTCCATTACGCACAAAAGGAGGTGTTACCACACGCACCGGCAGGCGTTTGCCTCGTATATCCACCTCACAGGATTCGCCGCATCCCTGACGTATCCGCGCCAGGGCAATGGATCTATCCAGGGTCGGCCCAAAGCCGCCGGAAGTGATCTCGCCTATCTCCTGTTCTCCAGAATATATCTTTAGATGATCGCGCAATACGCCGCGTCCCTCTAGGACCAGTCCCACAAATCGTAGATTGTCATCCTTATCGCGTTTCGCCTCAAGTGACTTGCGACCGACAAACTCCCTCTCCTGTGGTTCCCAGGCTATGGTCCAGGTAAGTCCTGCTTCCATGGGAGTTATGTGCTCGTCCATGTCGTGGCCATATAGATTCATACCTGCCTCTAAACGCAGGGTGTCTCGAGCACCCAATCCGCAGGGAGCCACCCCTATCTCCGCCAATGTTTTCCAGAAACCTATGGACTCAGCAGCGGGCAAGGATATCTCAAAACCGTCCTCGCCGGTATAGCCGGTGCGAGCCACCAGCCAGTCACCATCAGCAACCGCAAAGAATGGTTTTAACTCGGCAGCCTCCACCTTTAATGATTCAGGCAGGAGTGGCAGCACCATATCTCGAGCCTGCGGCCCCTGCACCGCGATCATGGCCAGATCCCTTCTGGCGGTTATCTCGGCATCATGGGCACTAATCTGTTTCTCCATCCAGCCGAGGTCTTTTTCTGCCGTTCCCGCATTCACAACCATGCGATAATTTCCCGGACCCATAAAATATACGATCAGGTCATCTATCACTCCCCCATCTGAGTTCAGCATACAGCTATACAGCGCCTTGCCATGCTGTTGCAGCCTGGCCACATCATTTGCCAGCAGCTCCCTGAGAAATTCCTCACTGCCTCTGCCGATAATGTCCAATGCCAGCATGTGCGACACATCAAACATCCCTGCTTTCTGCCTTACGGAATGATGCTCCTTGAGCTGTGAACCATAATGTAGCGGCATATCCCAGCCGCCAAAGGGAACCATCTTGGCGCCCATTTCATTGTGTATATCAAATAGTGCTGTCTTTAATCCCATTACTGTTTCCGTTGAACTGATTGTGCACAGGAGTGAACTTCTTATATTACAGGAAAGGATACCGATTCAAAAAATGGATTCTTGGCCTATCCGGCCATCAGCGCTTCGATCTCAGCTATCGTTTTGGGGGCATCCTTGCTTAGGACATCACAGCCATCCTTGGTCACCGCCACATCATCTTCGATCCTGACTGCCATATCCCACCATTTTTTGGCAACCCCCTTACTTCCCGCAGGGATATAGATGCCCGGTTCAATCGTCAAAACCATTCCTGGTTCCAGCAATCTTGGTTGACCATCCACCTTGTAGTCACCTACATCGTGCACATCCATCCCAAGCCAATGTCCGGTGCGGTGTATATAGAATTCTTTATATGCTTCTTTCTTTATGAGAGTCGTTACCCGACCCTTAAGCAGGCCGAGCTCCACCAACCCCTTAGTTACCACCTTCACCGCTGCATCATGTGGGTCGTTCCAGTGATTTCCCGGTTTTACCCGTTTTATCGCTGCTTCCTGAGCATCCAATACTAATCCATACAATTGCCTTTGCGCTTTGCTGAAGACCCCATTAACTGGGAAGGTGCGTGTGATATCTGAGGCGTAGTAATTGTATTCACAGCCCGCGTCCACCAACAACATCTCTCCATCCTTCAACTCCGCATCGTTATCCACATAATGCAGAACACAGCCATTTTTCCCGCTCCCAAAGATGGCCGGGTATGCCTGATGGCGAGCCCCTATTCGCGCACACTCATGGATAAAATCCGCCTCCAACTGATACTCCATCAAACCTGGTCGACACGCCTGCATGACCCGCTTGTGTGCCTGAGCTGAGATCTTGGCGGCGATACGCATCTGTTTTATCTCTGAACGCCCCTTGTATAGTCGCATGTCATGCAGATAGTGATCCAGAGCTATAAACTCTAGGGGGCCATGCACCCCAGATCTGGAATGACTTCTAATCTGGCTGATCCATTCCGACATGCGCTTATCCAAATTCGGATTACATCCCATAGCGTAAAATACCCGCTCACACTGCTCCAACATTCGCGGCAATATGTCATCCAGATCACCAATTGGAAAAGCATCATCTGCACCATATTTTTCTATGGCCCCTTCATGACCGGCGCGCAACCCATCCCATCTCTCTTTATCCACATCTCTGTCTCTGCAAAACAGGACATACTCGGCATGGTGGCGCCCAGGGATCAATACCGCCACCGCCTCAGGTTCAGGAAATCCGGTTAGATAATAGAAGTCACTATCTGGACGATAATGATATTCGACATCCCTGTTTCTTTTCACTACTGGCGCAGCAGGCAAGATCGCAATACTGTCTTCGCCCATCATGCGCATGAGTTGTCGTCGGCGTGTTGCAAATTCTTTTCGGTTCATCGCGTTTTTCCATCAACCCCTGCGCTCACTAACTCATCATGAACAAGCATTGCCGCGACCCAGATAAATTCTGTTATCTCGGTTAGAGCTACCTCTTCCTCTTCGTCTCCCGCTATTCCATCAATATCCATGCGACTAATCTCCGCAAGGTCATTTAATGATTCTTTGACCTGCTCCGGCAACCCCTCCTCACCCTCTATCTCGACCAGCCCTACCCCATAAAGGAATCCTTCACACCAGTCCCGGACTGCAGTCGCCTTTTGCCGCAGCGGGCTATCCTCATCTGGCAAAAGCATAGTAAACCCAAGGTCCACTCCATCAATAGAAGAGTGCACCACCTGGATCAATTCCTCCAGTGCGCGTTGACACTCTGCAACCGCAGAATCGTCCTTAGGCATATTTGTGAACCACTCTTTAGCGAGTCGTTGTAAAATATCCTTTTCACCTGCGCAAATAAGGCCACACAGCAGACCATGAGCCTCAGAGGCCCCTGCATCGATGCCGATATCCGACAAACACTGGCCCATATATTCGTGATCAACCTGCATGGAACCCCTTTCTAAGTAACTTGTGTCAAATTAGTTTACCCGCAACGAATAATAACACGGGCCGAACCAAGGTGTGCCTAGATAAATTATTGGCAATTTAAGTCACCATGCAGATATCACAAAAACACGAGAAATATAGGATAATTATCTATTATAATGCTCTACGAATACCAACACCGTTGACCCAACAACTTACGCATTCTATATTGGAAACCATGAGCGAAGATATAAACATCACAGAGGACGATCTCAAGCGTCTTGAATCCCAGGTTGATGAGCTGATTCAGGCAAATATCCGCCTGCAAAGCGAAAACAGCTCCTTACTATCCACCCAAGAAAGCCTGGTAGCTGAGAGAGCTGAGCTGATTGAAAAAACAGAGCTTGCCAAGACCAGAGTAGAGGCGATGATCACCAGGCTTAAATCTATGGAAACGGGAACGTGAGCGACAACCCTATTCCGGTAAGCGTACACATACTCGACAAAGAGTATCTGGTCGCCTGTCAACCCGAAGAAAAAGAGACTTTGCTCGAGAGCTCCCGTCACTTAGACCAAAAAATGCGCGAAATCCGTGATGGCGGCAAGATAATCGGGACAGACCGTATAGCTGTTATGGCGGCGCTTAACATAACCCATGAGCTGCTGGACCACCAACGAACTGCTAAATCAGGTGATACTGCAACCAGCATGCGTCTTATGAGGCTTCAATCAAAGATCGAAAGCGCCCTTTCAACAAATAAACAACTAGAATTTTAGAAAAAAACGAGCTAGCGTTATAAGTAGACGCACAGCAAACTAATGTTCATAAAATTCATACCAGTTATGGGCATTCCCTGTAGTGTACGTCAGCAAATCGGGTATTTTCTTGAGCCTATCCAATACCCTGGGAGCAAAATGCTGACGCCGGTGTGCAAGCCCACCTAGAGTGGGAAGCCTTAGGCAAGGCTGTTGTCCCCACTTGAACCTACTGGTTCAAGAACGATGATACGCAACGGCACTTACGGGGGATGTCTTCCTACTTATCGGATTATCCTGTTTTGCAAAAACTAAATCAGATACGACGCGATATACGCGCACAAAGACGCTCCCTATCCACCAAGCAGCAGCTCGCAAACAGCCGAGCAATGATCAAAATACTCAATCGAACTTCACTATTTCGCTACAGTAGAAGAATAGCCATATATATAGAAAACGATGGCGAACTTTCTGTTTCACAGCTAATCCACTTGATCAGATATATCGGGAAATGCTGTTATCTGCCGGTACTGAGGCCCATGCGCCCAAACAGATTATGGTTCTCTGAATATAGAAAGGGAGATAAACTGATACTTAACAAATACGGCATACCAGAACCTGACATTAATATGCGCAAGCCAGTATCGCCATCTAGCCTCGACCTTGTCCTGGTACCACTAGTAGCGTTTGATGCTTCATGTAACAGAATTGGTATGGGAGGGGGATTTTATGATAGGACCTTCTCCTACCTCAGAACCAGAAACAAGTGGCGCAAACCAACATTAGTCGGTGTGGCCCATGAACTACAAAGAACGGATTCAATACAAAAGATGCCATGGGATATTCAGCTTAATGGCATCGTCACTGAGTTGAAATTTTTACGGGTAAGATAATTTTACCAACCCTTCTATAAACAGAGTTCACTTTACCCAAAAACAAGATGTAATTTCGTTGTAAAAAAACTGGTATTTTTCAAATACTTTATTATACTCTTTACTGACTTTTGCTAACTATGTTTTGGAGGGGACAAAATGGCGATCAAGAAAGCAGCAAAGAAGAAGGCAGTAACCAGGAAGAAGGCACCTGCAAGAAAGACTGTTGCCAAAAAGAAGACGGCAAAGAAGAAGGTCGCCAAGAAAACAGTAGCCAAAAAGAAGGTCGCAAAGAAAAAGGTTGCTAAGAAAACAGTAGCCAAAAAGAAGGTCGCAAAGAAAAAGGTTGCTAAGAAAAAAGTAGCCAAAAAGAAGGTCGCAAAGAAAAAGGTTGCTAAGAAAAAAGTAGCCAAAAAGAAGGTCGCAAAGAAAAAGGTTGCTAAGAAGAAAGTAGCCAAAAAGAAGGTCGCAAAGAAAAAGGTTGCTAAGAAAAAAGTAGCCAAAAAGAAGGTCTCTAAGAAACGCACCCTCAGACCACGCAAAGTCACACCGCGTAAAAAGCGGTAGCAATTAGATCTTCTTTAGTATTGAAATTAACAAGGCCCGCGAAAGCGGGCCTTGTTTTTTCTCTAATAATCATATAGATATACGAACAAGCATCACAATAACCGCAACCAACTTAAGACCATCACATAAGAATCAAATATCCTTACAGGAGCAATTTATGACCCCAGATCAACAAAAAAGAGTAGCTGCTGAAGCTGCATTGGAATATTTTGATGAAGGTGTTATCGGGGTTGGTACAGGCTCAACCGTTAATCATCTCATTGATCTACTCGCTGACATCAAGCAACGAGTTGAAGCTGCTGTATCCAGCTCTGAGGAATCAAGCAAACGACTTAAGCAATGCGGAATACCTGTAGTTGATTTAAACTCGACTGGCGAATTAGAACTGTATATAGATGGAGCTGACGAAACAAATCACCACCTACAACTAATTAAGGGAGGAGGTGGCGCCCTAACCAGGGAAAAAATCATTGCTCAAGCCAGCAAAAGATTCATTTGTATTGCTGACGAAAGCAAGCTGGTAAAAATACTTGGCGCTTTTCCGCTTCCTGTAGAGGTCATACCTATGGCGCGCAGCCAAGTGGCACGTGAACTGGTAAAACTAGGAGGCACCCCAGTATGGAGAGAGAACTTTATAACTGACAACGGCAACCAAATTCTTGACGTACACCATCTTGAGATAATGGAACCTATCAAGTTAGAACAGCAGATTAACAATATAACCGGGGTAGTTACCGTAGGCCTGTTCGCTCTACGCCCTGCCGATTTGCTTATCTTAGGGACTCCAGACGGGGCAAAGGTGATTAAGGCTCAATAAGCTAAACTGCACTCAAACAGATACGAAAATCACATGCCTCACATTAGCTTTAGCCCATATATCAAACTAATATCCATAATGTTCAATACTAAATTCGATTACACCCAAGACAAAATCTAATAAGTCCTATTATCATGGTATTCAACAAGTTAATGTCGCCGATGGATCATGGCGTAGCCCTATATCAAAACGGTCGTTATGCAGAGGCAGAGGCAGCTTTTAACACTTATTTGAAGGTCAACCCGAACAATATCAACGCATTACATCTCTTAGCACTGAGTGTGTTTCAGCAAAGACGTTTACCTGATGCAGAACGCATTCTACGCTCAGCCGTCAAGAAGAATAAAAAGATTTCAAAACTTCATCATAGTCTAGGGCAGGTGCAAGAAGCACAGGGAAAGCTAGACAATGCATTATCATCATTAACAACTGCATCGAAGCTTGACCCAAATAACGAATGGATACACATCAATAAGGCAATAGTGCTTGGCAAATTAAAGAGGACAAGTGAGGCAATCTCTTCAGCCCGCTATGTTCTAAAGATAAATCACAATAACGTTACCGCTAAAGCCACACTAGGGCAGCTCCTTTGGCAACAAGGTGATAATATTGCTGCTAAAAAGGCACTTAACGAGGCATTAGAATTACAACCTAATTTTGTGCAAGCGCTCTCACATCTTGGGACCATTCTATTTTCAGAGGGAAACCTGGACGCAGCAGAAGAATACCTACGCAAAGCTGAAAATATTGGGCCACCTCACCCTGAAGTGCTATGCAACCTTACCGGCGTATTACTAGCTAAAGAAGATCATCACGCACTCGACTATAGTTTAAAGGCAGTCAAACTATCCCCCAAATACCCAAATGCTTATCTTTACTTAGGCCGTGCATTAGAACAGGTTGGCCAGTGGGATGAAGCATTTACAGCGTACTCCAAAGCACTTCAGCTTCAGCCAAATTCTAAGCTAGCATCGATAGGATTAGCCGGCGCAGAGATGAATTTAGGTCAATTTGATAAAGCAAAAGAGTTATGCTGGAAGGAGCTAGGCAGAAACCCACATTTCCTTGAGGCCTATTCTATTCTTTTAGAACTTGAAGATCCGGAAAACATCCGCGATAAGCTTGAGTTTATTGAACAGCTATATAACAAAAGCGAATATTCAGATAAAGAAAAATGGCGTACTGCATTCTCGTTGGCACATTTCTATGAAAAAGACGCACAATACAAAAAGTCCTTTGACATTCTAATGGATGCTAATCGCCTAAAGCGTTCAATATATGATGATTTTCTTGAGGATGAACGATGTTTTTTTAATAACATCCAATCTGTGTTTACCAAGGATTTTATAAATAAAAGGGTAGATTATGGACTATCAGACAAAACACCAATTTTTATTCTAGGTATGCCACGCTCTGGCACCACCCTAACTGAACAAATACTTGCCAGTCACTCTCAAGTGTTTGGTTCTGGTGAACTGCAATATATAAGTAACTCCCTAAGGAACCTCACCAACTCTCTATTATATATAGATTATCCTGAGGCAGTTAAAAGCCTTAACCCTAGCGAATACACAAAGATAGCTAGTTGGTATCTTGATAAGATAAGAGATAAAGACACAGATGCTTTGAAGATAACAGATAAACTCCCGCATAACTTTTTAAATCTAGGGATAATACGAATACTCTTTCCGCACGCCAAGGTTATTCACTGCAAGCGTAACCCCATAGATAACTGCCTATCAATCTATAAACAGAATTTCACAGATAAACATAAGTACGCCTATGATCTAGCTGAATTGGGGCACTATTATCTGCTTTATCGAGACTTAATGGACCATTGGCGAAGCGTGCTACCTAACGAATATATTTTAGAAGTGGAATACGAGGATATAGTGGCGGATCAGGAAGGAATGACTCGACGTTTGCTAGAGTTCTGCGACCTGCCTTGGGAAGAAGGTTGTCTACAATTCCATAAAACCAAACGTGCAATTCTAACTGCCAGCCAAAAACAGGTTCGTCGAAAGATCTACTCTGATTCGATTAAACTATGGCAACACTATGAAAAACAGTTACAACCTTTGATTGAAGTGCTTCAATCGGGCAACGCACTATAGAACAAATAATTTCCCATCCCCATTGGGTTAATCGCAGAAAATAACTAAAACGTTACTCACAAATCATGGGGTCACATGACAACAGAGCCATAGCTTATTGCGGTGCAGATCGCGCACGTTGAAGGCATCACCATATTTGTTACTGAAGATTTTTATGGTGATTTTCTCTTTCTGCCGGCTTAGTTATTATTTCTTCATGCCACTCTTATTTAATAATCTTGCTTCCATTTGATACTAACCAAATCCAATTCAACAAAAAACGGGGCCCGAAGGCCCCGTTTAACTAACTACACAGTTTCTAAATTTATAAAAACTTAGAAGGTGTGAATGATACCAACTGAGAACGCATCCCAATCTGCATTGGCAAAATCACTGTCGTAGTCTGTGTATGCAGC
>JBNKEE010000030.1:0-2918 GCA_050288625.1 Sedimenticolaceae bacterium
GGGGAGGATTCGAACCTCCGAAGGCGGAGCCGTCAGATTTACAGTCTGATCCCTTTGGCCACTCGGGAACCCCTCCAAACATAAGCGGGCTATTTTCAGTTAGATCACCCCCGCATGTCAACATCCAACAGGATGTTTTTACCCATTTTTTCCGTAAATTACCGGCTTTTTGTTACAACTGGATTAAATTGAATGCAGATCTTTCATCGCTGCCTGACATTCACCTTGGAGAAGTTTAGGAAAAAGATCGAGCGTACGCTCCAGGCCAGACTCTATAGCAACCGCATCATCACGAGATGGGTTACCCAGCACGTAGTCCACGACAAGATCCCGATCACCAGGATGATCTATCCCAATGCGAAGACGCCAAAAGTCTTTACTCCCCAAGGCGCTGATTATATCTCTCAGCCCGTTATGGCCCGCATGGCCACCATTTTTTTTCAGTCTTATCTCACCCGCAGTCAAATCCAACTCATCGTGCGCCACCAGGATCTGTGGCGCATCGATTTTGAAGTAATTCGCCAAGCTGGATACCGACTGACCGCTTCCATTCATATAGGTAGACGGCTTGAGTAACCAACACTCCTCTCCCTCAACTCGGATACGGCAAGCCGATCCATGGAATCTGCTCTCTACTTTAAACTCTCCGCCAAAGCGGCGCGCCAACAGATCCACAAACCAGAAACCTGTATTGTGGCGATTCAGCTCATACCGTCTGCCTGGATTACCCAGACCTACGACCAATTGAATGTGGTCTGCCACTTCAATCAATGGAAATTGAAAACAAGGGCCAGCTTATCCACCAACCCCTGATCTCAAAATCACCTGCACCCTTAATCTTCGCTTTCCGCTTCGTCAGACGATGGAGCAGCCTGTACAACGCCATCTTCTGTACCTGTCTCAGCCTCGTCCTCTGAATCCATTCCGGTATGGCCGCTATGCAGTGATACGACAAGCATGTCTTGCCCCTCGCCCTGAGCCAGAGCCGGGATCTCAACTCCTTTTGGCAGACTCAACTCGGACAGATGCACGTTGTCTCCAATTTCCATTTTCGACATATCCACCTCAATATATTCAGGCAGATCTTTGGGCAAACAAATAACCTCCACGCTGGTAATGGAGTGAGATACAGCCCCACCCATCTTGAGACCAGGGGCAACGTCCTCGCCTGTAAAGTGGATAGGAACACTCGTACGAAGCTTGGTGTCCGCTGAGACGCGCTGAAAATCCGCATGCATAACCACTGGCTTTGCAGGATGGCGCTGTAGGTCTTTGAGGATCACTTGCTCCGCCTTGCCGTCCACCTTCAACTGAAGGATATGGGAATAGAAGGACTCGTGCTCCAGATGCTGCGCCAGTTCATTATGTAATAGTGCAATCATCTTTGGCTCAGACTTTCCTCCATAGATGATCCCAGGCACCTGGCCGCTACGACGCAGGCGGCGGCTCGCACCCTTCCCCGCATCTTCACGCGACTGCGCGTTGATTTCAAATTCGTTTTTCATCTCTTTCTCCAATAACACCTAATGGTTAAAAAATGCCACTTCCCCGCGACCAGGAAAGCGGCCTCTAGTTTGGACTACGGCCTAATGCGTAGCCCCAAATATCATCACTCCATAAACAGAGAGCTTACGGACTCATTATGGGAGATGCGCCTAATAGTCTCTGCTAGAAGTTCAGCAACGCTGATCTGTCTGATCTTGTCACATGCCTGAGCCTCATCACCCAACTGAATGGTATTTGACACCACCAGCTCATCCAGTACAGAACCGGATATATTCTTTACCGCCGGCCCTGACAACACTGGGTGCGTACAATAAGCTACCACCCGCTCAGCCCCGTGTTCTTTCAAGGCTTGAGCTGCCTTGCATAGGGTGCCGGCCGTATCCACCATGTCATCAATCAATACACAGCTTCGACCCCGCACATCACCGATGATGTTCATGACTTTGGCCTCATTGGCCTGGGGACGCCGTTTATCAATGATAGCCAGATCGGCATCATCCAACTGTTTGGCCAGCGCTCTCGCTCGTACCACGCCGCCCACATCCGGTGAAACCACCATCAGGTTCGGATACTTTTGGCGCCAAACATCACCCAGCAAAATTGGCAACGCATAAATATTGTCCACGGGGATATCGAAAAAACCCTGTATCTGATCGGCATGCAGATCCACCGTAAGCACTCGATCAGCACCTGCTGCAGCCAACTGTTTTGCTACCAAGCGTGCCGTTATCGGCACCCTGGCTGAGCGCGGCCTTCTATCCTGCCTGGCGTAGCCATAATACGGGATTACAGCAGTAATCCTGTCAGCCGAAGCCCAGGTCAACGCATCAATCAAAACCAGCAGTTCCATCAGATTGTCGTTGGTCGGATTCGATGTCGACTGAATTACGTAGATATCACGCCCACGCACATTCTCCTGAATCTCCGCCATTACCTCGCCATCGCTGAACTTGCCAACAACTGCACGTCCAAGACGAATCTTCAGGCGTGAGGCGATATCCGCTACCAACTCCTGATTAGAGTTGCCGGAAAAGACCATAATGCGACTATCTGGCACTATATAGCTCCTGATCGACTGTATATATATAGTATGGCTGGGGCGCCAGGATTACTCAGGACATCCTGTCCTTCACCCCTGTGGGGCCAGCGTCGCTTCGCTCCGCTGTTCAGATTTGCTCCCAGCAAATCTGTCGAACCCTCCAGGTTCTCATCCTGCCCAACACAATACCCACGACACATTTAAACCAATATGGCTGGGGCGCCAGGATTCGAACCTGGGTATGCAGGGATCAAAACCCTGTGCCTTACCGCTTGGCGACGCCCCAATAAATTATCACTTTCTCCTGTCGCCCAGCGCCAGGATTGCTCCGGGCATCCATGCCCTACGCCCCTTCGGGGCCGGCTGCGCCGTC
>JBNKEE010000031.1:0-5093 GCA_050288625.1 Sedimenticolaceae bacterium
GGTCAGTGCTATCTGTCTGATAGGTGTAGTCGATAGTTACTTTATCCACACCACCAGCATGCTCGGATGATACCGCACGCCCTTCACTATCGTAGCTCCAGCTGGCATAACGGTTGCCATTCTCGTCGGTTATGCCGGTTAGGGCATAAGGAAAGGTGCTGTTCTCATAGTGATAGACACGTTGTGGATTATCGGTTGCATCATCTGGGGTATTGTCAGGAAATGTGATGCTAACCAGGCGTCCTTCGGTATCATAGCCGTACTGGTATGTTCTGGTAGCCGGATCGGTAAATCCGGCCACTCTTCCTTCACTATCCAGCTGATAGACAAGCGTATCTCCATTGGTATGAGATACCGTTATACTATCCGTCTGATAACTGTAGCTATGACTCAGGCCACTACGTTTAGTGACACTTAAGATGCGGCCTTGAGCATCATAAGCCTCTACTTGGTCATTGCGTGTGATATAGGTCCAGCCGGTGATGTTGCCCGATGAGTCTTCGGTAGCAGTCAGTGTTCCAACTACATCTGCATCAGAGACCCAACCTCCGGTACCATCCGGTATATACGGCAATTTCTTGCCATCAGGTCTAAGTACCATTGTTTTATGCTTGCTGCCGTTCAACTGAACTTCAGGAAAGAAATTCCACCGGCCGCTCATCGAATTGAAGGCGCGGGTTACACTAAGAGGAAAAGGTGTATGACTCGTATAATCAACGGTGTATTGATATTTGTTTCCATTGGCTATAGTAATTGGATTTCCGTCTGACGGATTACCTTTTGAAGAGCATGCTCTGCCCTCTCCTTTACCTATACCCTTATCAAAACAGTTCCTTCTGTAGCGATCGAATATCTGGCTTTCACTACAATATCTCCCAAGAATAAAACCTCTCACAAACACGTTAGGAGCTGTACCTAAAATGCACGACCAATTTCCATTATAAAATTCAATCTTCAATGCAACCCCAGGAGGCCTCAAAACACTGCATGCCTCTTCAGCCGTTAACCTAATCTTAGCCCTTCCATCCCCACCAATGCTCATGTGCCAATAAAGCCAATAGTCGGCATCTGGTACAGCTAATGCCTTATTAGTGAATAACAATAATATAAGTGATAATGCATATAATCTTACCTGACCAGTTCCTGTTTTCATTAAGAAAAAGGGAAAGGGGACGCATTTATTTTTCCTCAGCTTTTGGCCTCCTTTTTCCTCTCTGCGCAACCCTGACACTATCTGTCGCTCACTCTCATCAACAAATAGAGGCTCTTCGTCCTTCCAATTTATTAACTTACGCAGATTATCTTTCATTGACCCTCTTCCCGTTTTCATTGTTATTCCTTTTTGTTTTACCCTTCGTCCGCCACCCTGATAAACAGATGAGATGTCACAACCATCCGTACGGATTTCAGGACCGTTAACGGATATGGGTTGCCAGGGCTGTGAAAATTCCCGGTCAGGTAGGAGATGATGTGTTGGGAGTTAGCGTGATAATTATGCAAAACAGCTGAGTTCCATCTCTATTAATATTTTTCTATGATGCCTTTAGTAGATATCAGGACTGCATTTAATGTCAAGAATAATGGTCTAAGTAAAATGAGCGTTCTATTATAATATTTCAGATGTTATTGATTTAGATCAGCCATCTTTTGGCATTCTTCATCTTTTCTATATCTTCTCAAATAACTGAGATATCGACCAACTAAAGCAATACTCCCGATATTGCTGGCCAGCTAATCTCTGACGAAGAGCAACGTTGCATCCACCATACCACTCTTTTCTGTTCGCCTCGCGATTAATAGTTCGGCATGTATTAGATGCTTGGCAGAATTTACCACCAACCACTCAACCAACTTGTCGAACGGCACATCCTCGACCCTGACTCGAACCTTATGCTCACCTTCCGGTGTCAATGTTTTAATAGATGACTTTATCCCCACAACCGAACCGCTTTGGTCTATGAGCGCAAGCAATGACTGGTTATCGTTGGATACCGGTATGTCAGTAGCTGCGCCTAATTTTTTGTATTCACTGGCGATACGTACTAATTGAGTCCATTCCGACTGCTTTTTCTCCAGGTTGGTTTTATTTGCCTCCAGCGCGTCTTCCAAAGGCAGATAGATAAAGGCATAAGTCATCAGCAGCACGACAAACAGGATGCCCAGTGATACAAATCTGCGCTCGCGCAAAGAGAGATTACGATACCACTCTGTCATACCGATTTATCCTTGATCTTAATACGAGCCTCCACTTTGGAGTCTTTGGACACGGTAGATAGAATTTCAGAGATGGTACTGCCGCCACTGTCCAACTGCTGCTTAAACCTCTCAATCTGTGCAACGCTCTGCCCTTCCAGATTGATCACCAGGCTTCCTTGGCGATACTCTATATTGTTGAATGTTATGGAGGGATTGCTCCGCTTTGTCTTGCCTAATATAGAGAGCAACTCAAGCAGATTGTCTACTCCCTGACCATGGGCGATCCTGCGTTGCTCAAGTTTCTGTTCTGCCTGGACCAAGGGCTGCACCAAACGTTTGATATCTGGGAATGTGGTGTGAAACAGCTCTTCACTCTTCCGGGTAACAGTGTCTATATCCTGTCGCAATGAGTAGTATTGGTATCCGGACGCACCCAGGTAGACAACGACCGCCAATGCGCTTAGGACAATTGCAGGCCACCAACTTCCGGAAGAAACACCTGCTGGCTCTAGCTGTTCGAATCCTTGTAGTAGATTTATCTCCGGCCGCTTTGTTCCAAGTTCTGATAATTGGTCAAAATCCGAATTGTTCTGGCCAAAAATTATTTGCGCGTTTAGCTGTTCCAGAAGTGAGTGTATTTCAGCGTTATGAACACGTTCCCAGATTCGGATGATTGTACAATTTTCGGTTTCATCTCTGTTGCATAGCCGTGTCAGCAGCACAGGCAATTGCTTCAGAGAACACTCGAAACCGGATATAGCGCCATCACGTACGATAGCCGTATCGTTTCTGACAAGGATCGACAGCTCGTTTTCGTTCCAGGGTATCAGCAGTGGTTCTGCCACCGCCCAAACCGGATATATTCCCGCATTGGCAAGTGTTTGTAACAGATCGGTCAGAAACCGCTGGGAAATCGCAACAACCGGAATCAATCCGTTTGCCTGGCGTTTTCCCCGGGCAAAGTGCATAAGCTCGACGTCCTCCGCCATCTGCTCTTCCAATGCATAAGGTATTGCACTTGCAATGGCCCGGCTATTCCCATCAGGTAAATCTGCAGCGGTAATCAACAGCGAGCGCCCGGCAATTACTAAAACCGCTCTTTTCCCCTTAGCATACATAGCCAGGTCATCTAAACCTCCCGACCCCACCTCTCCTTCCGGCCGGTTATCCCTGTCCAGAGATGTCCAGCTCCAATGAGAGAAATCGTCTGAATCATATCTGATCATCAAACTATCACTCATCAAAAAAACCTCTTTTAACTCGCTGAATCACTCTGATCTTGTCCTTATCTTCCCGGTATATGATGGATCTGTAACCAAATCTTTGCTGGCCTATCTGTATATTGCCGGCAACAGTAAAATATTTACTGGAGACGCCCAATCCTTCTGCAACAACTGTCCTACCCGCCAATGCTTGTTGTGACATGAATGATGCCATATCTTCAAACGGCTTCTCTGATCTAGTTTCAATTATAAGCTGGGCATCCTGCTGCGAAATATCCCTGCTCATACTTCGCAGAACTGGTTCCGGTGCTGTATTTACATTTATATCAACAATTCCAGGCAGGGCAGATACATTTGGTTCGAGTACCTGACACACCTCTTCGGTAAACCCCTCAATCAATCGTAGCTCACTTAGATCTACCATTGCCTGATTGGCTGGTCGGTACGGTGGAGTTTTTGCCATATAGTGGCTATCCTCCGCACCACTGGGATAGCGAGTTTCGCCATTTGCATCCAACCAATCCAATAGAGCATCTGCCAATTGCTGTGGGAGATCCAACACAATTAACAGACGCTGAAACCTTCCCAGGTATTTTTTCCCGGCATCACCAGTAGCCAATAGATTATTGATATTAAATCTACCTTGATAGTCAGTAATCGTAGCTGACAGCTGTCCACCTTCGACCTGTGTCGGTTCTATAGGTTGACTCCAGACATCTTGCTCACTATCTGTTTTGTTATTAGTAATATCCTCTTGTAGCCTGGCCACAGCCCATGCATCTATCCCCTGGGCGTATAACCAACCCTGTTCCACTCGCTGGACATTCTCTGTTTTACGGATATCAATCCATTGCCGCTTGATCATAGATACACAAATAATAGTGGCGATAGATACAACCAGCAATGTTGTCAGCAACGCAATCCCACGTGAATGATGATGCATGGATTTCATGATCCGATCACAAACAGGCGTTTAACCCTGCCAAACTCTTTTGTTGTTATTATTACTTCCACCGCCCGGGGCAACACATCTTGTGTTGTTTCTGCTGCCTCTGGTGGCCAAAACCCGTGCCAATCAGACTGTTCATGCCCTATAAAATCCATCTCTATACTCTGCACATCGTTGATAAGCCGGATGCGGCTCAACTCACTGCCTTGCACCCGATCCAGCACAGACCATACCAGACGTTCCAGGTGTCCATCATTCAGATGATACTCAACTCTACTAAGATCCGATTTCCCGGATATTTCGCCGCTACCACCACCCCTGGTAAGATACAGCAGCTTTTCTCCGGCACCACCTATTAGCGCATCCTGTTGAGATCCAAGCTCATCCCTAACCCCCCGGGGCACCGCCTGTTCAAGATCCTGTTGAATAAACAGGAATGTGCGCTGCAGCGAAGCCAGACCGGCTGCGGACTGTTCAAGCTGCCGGTTACCGTCAATTATCTGTTTCAGGCCACCGTATGCCAATGTCGCCATTACCGAGAATATCGATATAGCAATCAACAACTCCAACAGAGTGAAGCCTTGAAAACAGCGTCGATTATTCATGTGTCACCCACAAGTAGCCGATACTTCGGGTTAATTCAGCCGACTGGCCGTCTCTGCCTACGGTAACAATAATGCGGTGAACGGAAGGATCAGGAGTATGCTCTATTTGCTGATGCCACA